>PGYA01000006.1 GCA_002839435.1 Candidatus Riflebacteria bacterium HGW-Riflebacteria-2
ACTTCTGGCCAGACCTTCCATGGTCCAGAAACCTTCATTAATGGTTACAATCACTGCATCTGCGCCAATTCCCACAGTAAGATTTTCTTTGGGCGAAATTTTAAGACCTGCTTCAAGACCGGATGTTCCGGCTATCTGCGCAGCCTGTGAAGTAAATTTGACGTCCACCCCGTTCAACAGGCCAGTCGCCAGATCAGATTCGGTTTTGACTGCCTTAACATTGCCAAACCCGTCACGGGTAGTCATTTCAACACGGTTGTTAACCCCCTCACGACTTATGGAAAGACCCAGGGCATCGATAACCTTCTGGTCACCAGAAAATGAGACTTCACCATTACCACCGACATAGCCAGAAATTATCTCGATGTATCCTCCCAGACCGGCGATCTCAGTCTGCACTGTGTTTATAGTGGCAACCCGGGAATTCTGAATTTCAAGACCGCTCTTGCTGACAATAGCATTCTGCAACTCCCCGGCCAGATTGTCGAGGCTCATCTGACCATCGATAGTAATGCCAATAGTCCGGCCATTGCCATTTATGTTGAGAATCTGCGGGGTGTTGAGAACGAACACACCATTTGCATCATAAAATTGCGCTATGCTCTGTAACTGGGTTCCACCATCTGCCAGTTTGCCACTGGCGTCTTTTACCGTAAGAATCTGCGAGCGCTGCATTTCTGAGATGCCGGCCCGCAGCAACTCAAGTTCGACATTGTAGTCGCCACCTCCGCTGACAGAACCATTAACAAGGCCCTTCACCGAGTTGGAGCTGGCGCTTACCAAAGCCGACTGACTGCCGTCGAGCAGTTTTTTCGTGTTGAATTCAGTATTGCGCGAAATTCTGTCCAGATCCTGCTTGAGCTGAGTCACTTCTTTTTGTATTTCAAGCCGGTCATTACTGGTCATAGTATCATTTGATGACTGAATGGCCAGTTCACGCATTCTCTGCAATATGCTGTGCGACTCTCCGAGCGCGCCTTCTGCTGTCTGCAGCATCGAGATGCCATCCTGGGCGTTGAGCACGGCACGGCTCAGACCGCGTATCTGCCGGCGCATCTTTTCACTGATCGCCAGGCCGGCCGCATCATCGGCCGCGCCATTGATGCGCATTCCAGAACTGAGCTTCTGAATCGACTTTTCAAGTCGCGAAGCAGTTTTGGCTACTGATCCATACGTACTTACCGCCAGAACATTTTGATTAATCCTCAATGACATATTTATGATTCCTCCATGAACCAGATTTATTCCAGCGCATCCCTGCGCTGGTAACAACAGTATGCAAAACCAGAACACCACACCAGAACCGTTGAAGCCAGTTTACCTTGCTACCCTGCCCGGACTGAACCGGCCGAAATGCTAGACCAGCTCAGCACCAGACATTGCGCTGTAGAATCAGAACTTCTGCATTCTGTCACGGGCATTCCGACAGAAGGGCTTGGTGAACCTCCAGGTCTTAAACCAGCTATTCAATTACATCAGGCTGAAAAATTTACTTATTGAAGCAGCTGCAACACCCCCTGTGGAATAAGATTGGCCTGCGCCAGCATGGCAGTGCCAGACTGTGAAACGATCTGATTGCGTGTAAACTCAATCATTTCATGCGCGACATCAACATCTCTGATGCGGGACTCGGAAGCGGTCAGATTGGCATGGGTATTGCGCAGGTTATTGATTGCGTATTCAAGCCGGTTCTGGAAAGCACCCATTTTAGAGCGTTCGGAAGACACCAGATCTATAGCCTTGTTTATTTTTCCAAGCGCCTTTTGCGAGGCGGTGACTGTCGTGAGGTCAATATTTTCGACACCCAGCGCTTTTGAGCTCATGTCAGCGATACCAATACGCATGGTCTGACCCTGATCTGCGCCGATATGGAACTGCGGCGCGCTATCGACAACATGCATGCGATAGTTGGCGTCGCCTGTGCCGATCGCAGTACCTTCTTTAACCCCAAATTTGCTCTGCATGAATACTGACTGCAAATCATCAGCCATATTCAGCGAAACCAGGCTGGTATAGGTCGGGCCGCCATCTTTGTGATAATCACCGACCCGCAGGGAAGTGAAAGCCATGGCACCGCCATGCTGATCGATTCTCACTGCCACGCTGGCGTCTAAAAGTGCCTGGTTGGCTGATGCCTGGAAATACTTGAACGCGACCATATCAGCTTCAAGAAGATCCGCGCCTGCTGTGCCAAGCGTCTGCATGAGAACAATTTCCGCCGGCGGAACTGTACCGACACCATCAGAAATGCTTATGATTACATCGGTGTTAGCTAATATATCGTATTTTGAACTCGCCACAAACCGGCTGAAACCCCACTCAACTGCGGACTGACGTTTTACGCCATCGACAAAACCGCTATAAATTCCATTCACCAAGCCGATAGTTGACTGTGTCGCACTCGTGATAACGATACTGGTTGGCAGTGTATTGGCTGCCGTAGCCGGCTTGTCGTAAGCGAGTCGTATTTCACCCTCTACTACCGTCGCTTTTAAGCCGAGAAGTTCAGGCAAACCTGTCTCAGTTGCTGTGGCAATCTGGTGATTGATACTTCTGGTAAGACCTTCCATTGTCCAGAAGCCGGTTGCCAGAGTAATTTCCACCGTACTGGCGCCAATTGTAAGATTAAAAGTCTCGCCGCCAGCCGCGGATATCAAAAGACCGGATTCCAACCCGGAAGTGCCGGCAATCTGTGCCGGCTGCGAGTCAAAGATAACGTCTATGCCATTCAACAGGCCGACAGCTCGACTTGTCTCGGTTTTGACATTTTTGACGTTACCAAAACTGTCTCGCAGGGTCAGCTCAACCCGACTGTTGGCCGATGCGCGGCTGACATTCATGCCCAGGGCGTCAATCACCGACTGATCGCCACTTAAAGAGAACTCTCCCATTTCGCCAACGTTGCCTGAGATTACCTCCAGATAACCGCCAAGCCCGGCAACATTTGTCTGCACGGTATTAATGGTAGCTACCCGACTGTTCTTTATGCCAAGCGCGTTTGAACTGTTAAGTGCATTCTGAAAGGCAGATGCGACGTCATCGAGTGTCATCTGGGCATCGAGAATGACCGAGGCACTTTTGGAATTACCGTTAAGGGTTACTGAAAGTGGCGTTTCGAGGATAAAGACACCATTCGCATTATAAAACTGCGCGATACTCTGCAACTCGGTGTTACCTGTAGCAAGAACGCCTGCCGCATCTTTTACCGCAAAAATCTGCGAGCGTTGCATCTGCGAAATGCCGGCATTGAGAAGATCGAGATTGATCTCATAATCACCGCCGGTGCTATGCGCGTTCCCGGTTACGATTCCATTAGAATAGCTCGAACTGGTGCTGATAAGAGCCGTCTGGCTGCCATCTAGCAGTTTCTTGGTATTGAACTCGGTATTGCGCGAGATTCGATCGAGGTCATCACGCAACTGCACGACCTCTTTCTGAATTTCAAGGCGATCACCGCTGGTAAGAGTGTCGTTCGACGATTGAATCGCCAGTTCGCGCATACGATGCAGAATACTGTGGGTTTCGTTGAGTGCTCCTTCTGCTGTCTGCAGCATTGACACGCCATCCTGAGCATTTAAAACCGCCCGGTTGAGGCCTCTGATCTGGCGCCGCATCTTTTCACTTATGGAAAGGCCGGCCGCGTCGTCGGCAGCACGATTGATGCGCATGCCACTGCTGAGTTTCTCGATGGATTTTTCTAGTCGATTGGAAGTCTGAGTAAGGTTGCCGTAAGTAGAAAGTGCGACTACATTTTGATTAATACGTAGAGACATCGTTGATTCCTCCGTGAATCAGTCCTTGAAAATTTCGCATCCTTGCGATAGGGCGATAAAGTATAAAGATCAGCATTTGCGTCAAGGACTATTTTTATTTTTTTGCAAAAAAAAATCTGCTGTTGCGAAGACAAGCTTCGCAACAGCAGAAAAGCTGTTTTAAACTAGAACTGAGTCAGGTTACTGGCCGAGCAGTGAGAGAACGCTCTGCGGAACCATATTGGCCTGAGCCAGCATGGCAGTGCCCGACTGAGAGATGATCTGATTTCTTGTGAACTCGATCATTTCCATGGCGATATCGGCATCCCTGATGCGCGATTCAGCCGATGTCAGATTGCTTGAAGTATTCTGTATATTGTTGATTGCGTATTCGAGGCGGTTCTGATAGGCACCCAGTTTTGACCTTTCGGCTGAAACTGTATCAAGGGCCTTATTGATCTTCGACAGTGCTTTCTGAGAGCCTTCGACACTAGTCATATCAAGCTTGTCGACACCAAGGGCCTCTGAAGACATATTGCCCATCGAAATCTGCATTCTCTGACCGGCATCGGCGCCGATCTGGAACTGCGGCTTGTTGTCGACGACATGAATTCTGAAGTTGGTATCACCAGAACCCATGGCAGTGCCGTTCTTGAGACCAAAGGTATTCATGGCATCAGCGTCACTCACGGCAAGAGTTACCTGGCTCTTCGCAGGCCCGGCAGCGAGGTTTTCCTGACCGACGCGGGTTGCAGTGAATGCCAGAGAACCATTCACGGCATCGGCACGTATCTGAACGTCATCGGTATCCAGCTGATTGTTGGCTGCTGCCAGCCAGTCGTTAATTTCTACCATATCTTCGGCCAGTGGAGCGGCAGTGGTTGTATAAGCAGTAATTACCGACCCGTCAGCATCTGCATCAGTCAAGGTAAATGTAACCAGAGTGCCGCCGGTAGTATGATACCGACTGAAACCCGAAATTGCCTGACTGTCATCTTTGTCACCATCAACAGACCCGCTGGTAGGACCGACATTGCGAATACCTATGGTTTCGGCGGCGGCACCAGTGATAGTAAAAGTTGTACCGACAGTGGCGATAGCAGGATCAAAGCTCAGGCGCACTTCGCCTTCGACTATTGAAGCTTCAAGTCCCTGGAGATTGCCATCGATACCAATGGCCGTATCAATCTGATCCTGGATGCTGCGCTTGATACCTTCCATTGACCAGTCACCTGCTACAACAGTTATACTGGCAACGCTCGTACCCACCTCAACATCAAATACCTGATCGGTATCGAGCCTGAGGCCTGACTGTATTCCGCCAGTACCTGCAACCTGAGCTGCCTGTGAGTCAAACTGCAGATCGATACCTTCGAGCAGTCCGCTGGCTCGGTCATTGCTGGTGCGAACCGTAGTCTTATTGCCCTGAGTATCTTCGATCATTATCTGAACCAGATTGTTCTTGGATTCGCGTGTAACCGAAAAGCCGAGAGCATCGACAACGCCCTGCGGACCGGCAATCGAGAAATTGCCCTGTTCACCCACTGAACCCGAAACAACCTGCATGTATCCGCCAAGACCAGAAACGTTGGTGGCTGCTGTGGTCACTACTTCGGCGGTTGAGTTTTTCATACCAAGGCCGTTGCTGCTGTTGATCGCCTGCTGAATCGCTCCAGACAGTTCGTTCAGAGTCATCTGACCGTCAACCATTACCGAAGAGTCTTTTGAATTACCGGTAATAGTAAGCTGCTGAGGAGAATCAAGCAGAAACTGACCATTGGCATCATAGAATTCAGCTATGTCTTCGAGCTTGGTCGTACCATCAGCCAGATCGCCGGTGTTCTTGTCGGTGAACATCTGGCTTCTCTGCATCTGAGAGATACCACCGTTAAGCAGTGCTATGCTGACATTGTAATCGCCACCGCTGGCAGCATTGCCAACAACGATACCGTTGACAGCTTTTGAGCTTGAGCTGATCAGAGAAGACTGACTACCATCGAGAAGTTTCTTGGTATTGAATTCAGTACCCTGTGAAATGCGATCGATTTCACTGCGCAGCTGATTGACCTCTTTCTGAATTTCGAGGCGGTCGTTGGAAGTCAGGGTATCATTTGAAGCCTGGATCGCCAGTTCGCGCATTCTCTGAAGAATACTCTGCGATTCATTGAGCGCGCCTTCTGCCGTCTGGATCATCGAAATACCATCCTGGGCATTGAGGGCAGCGCGGTTGAGGCCTCTGATCTGGCGGCGCATCTTTTCGCTGATAGCGAGGCCGGCTGCGTCATCGGCGGCTGAGTTGATCCTCAGTCCGGAACTGAGCTTCTGAATTGACTTTTCGAGTCGGTTGCTGGTCTGAGAAAGATTTGCGTAGGTCTTGATTGACAGTACGTTTTGGTTGATTCTAAGCGACATAAAATTCCTCCTTGAATTTTCGTCTTCAGCACGTCCTTGTGCCGAACTCCTTAAATTTCAGGCCCTATCTTTTGTTCTTGAAAATCTTTAGCCTCCTTTCTCTTTGTTTTCGACAAGGCACACTATTGCCTATCTATTAGGATTATCGACAATCTGCTCCACATTCTTTTGCGCGATTTGAACCGATTAAACTCATTTAACAGCAGCATACTTTTATTTTCTGCGATTTTTAAGCCAAAATGCCTGATTTGCACTTTTTTTAAACAATTTTATAAATAAAAAATCACAGGGAACACACATGGCGTCTCCTGTGATCTATTTTATTCAGACCGCTGCCAGGTCAGATGAACAAGCCGGCATTGCTCTTTGACAATTCATCGATATACATGGCGACACCACCAAGTTCGACACCGTCGATGAGTTCGCTTTCTTTGATACCCATGACATCCATGCTCATCGAGCAGGCCACCATTTTGACACCATTGTCTATAGCCTGTTGCAGGAGGTCCCTGAGAGAAGCGACGTTTTTACTGGCCATGACTTTATGCATCATGGCAGTGCCCATGCCACCCATGTTCATCTTCGAGAGCTTGAGGCCATCGATGCTCTTAGGCAGCATCATACCGAACATCTTTTCCATCATATCCTTCTTGACTGGCTTGTCAGACTCTTTGCGTAACAGGCTGAGACCCCAGAAGGTGAAGAAAAGAGTAACCTTGTAGCCGGCCGCCACTGCGCCATTTGCGATGATGAGAGCCGCCATCGCCTTATCGAAGTCGTTACTGAAGATGACATTCGACATCTGCTTCTGGCAGGTTGTCAGCGGAGCGCAGCTCTGCTGGCCAAGTTTGCGCACAATCGCGCGGTATTTGCCACCCTCGACTTTTTCAACACTCAGAGACTGATGCCCGGTAGATCGACACCAGGCCGGCACATCTGCAGCAAAACCAGGGTCGGTAGAGAACACTTCGATTGCCTGCCCCTTTTCGATCGTATCAATTGCCTTGCGCAGCTGAGAGATCGGCCCGGGACATTGTAGACCTGAGACATCGAGAGTTTTAACCACCTTAACATCGCCAGCGACTGCAACCTCCTGGCGAATCTCAACCGCACCGCCAGCGTCATCAGTCATCAGCGATTTGTCGTAAACAGCGGTCTGATTGACCATACAGTAGGTCTTATAACCGCCATCAAGATTGACCACTCGCAGACCGCGCTGCTTGAGAATACGATATGCAAGATAACTACGCAAACCGGTCTGACAGTATACTATGTATTCCCTGTCCTTCGACAACTCACCGATCTTCTGGCGCAGTTCATGTAACGGAATATGAATCGAGCCAGGGATCATGCCAGCCTGCGCTTCTTCAAGAGTTCTCACATCGATCAACTTCTGATCGGGCTTTAGCTCTTTGACCTTTGCAGCATGGCAGTGCTCACTCTGATTACGCAAAAGGTTCGAAGCTACTATTCCAGCATAGTTTACCGGATCTTTAGCCGAGCCATAAGGTGGCGCGTAACAGAGTTCCGTCTCTTCAAGATCATAAACCGTCATACCACCACGAACAGCGACTGCCAGAACATCTATTCGCTTCTCAACACCATTGAGTCCTATAGCCTGAGCACCAAGAACTCTTCCGGTGTCAGGGTCGTAAATCATCTTGAGACTGATGGAAGTCGCTCCCGGATAATAAGAGGCATGATTGGCCGGATGAACGTAAACCTTGTCGTAGCGGATAGCGTTTTTCACCGCCTGCTTTTCGCTCAAGCCAGTCATGGCAAATGTCAGATCGAACACCTTACAGACAGCCGAGCCCTGGGTATCGCGGTATTCGCGCTTAAGTCCATAGATATTATCCACAGCAATGCGTCCCTGGCGGTTAGCGGGACCGGCAAGAGGAATCAGAGCCGGTTTTCCGGTCATCAGATCTTTGACTTCTACTGCGTCACCTACCGCATAGACATATTCATCATTCGTCTGCATGTAAGAGTTGACCTTGATACCGCCCGTAACTCCGATATCGAGCCCGGCATCTTTCGCCAGTTTGTTCTCTGGTTTGACTCCGATCGCCATGATGACTGCGTCAGTTTCAATCCTGTCGCCAGAACTCAGTATGACACGAAGCCTTTTATTGGCCGCTTCGAAGCCGGTAACAGACTGGCCAAGTCTAAGATCAACCGAGTTCATCTTGATCTCGGTATGCAACATTGTAGCCATTTCGGGATCAGCGGGGCCCATCACCTGTTCTGCCAGTTCTACCAGGGTCACTTCAAGACCAATGTGCCTCAGAGACTCAGTCATTTCAAGGCCGATGTAGCCCCCACCCACTACCACTGCCGACGTCTTTCCCGCAACAGCCTCTTTGATTCGATCCATGTCTTCAAGATTTCGCAGAGAAAAGATCCCAGGCAGGTCAATACCTGGGATAGGAGGCTTGATGGCAGAAGCACCCGGACTGAGAATAATGTAGTCATAGGACTCACTGTATTCCTGCCCGGAATTCAGGTCTTTGATCAACGCCTCTTTTTTGCTGCGATCGATTTTTAAGACCTCATTGCGAGTTCGCACATCTAGCGCGAACTTTTCGGTCATTTCTTCTGGAGTAGTTACCAGCAGGCTTTCACGCTCAGGTATGACACCGCCGATATGATACGGCAATCCGCAGTTGGCAAAGGATATATGCTCACCGCGCTCAAATAGAATAATTTCAGCTTTTTCATCGAGGCGGCGAGCACGGGCAGCCGCGCTGGCACCGCCTGCCACACCACCTACTATTAGTATTTTCATAATATTGCTCCGTTATGATACGGCCGCGACAAGAGTCTCTTCGCGCTGAACACCCTGAAACACCTTAACCGGCTGCCCTTCTTTGAAGACGATCAACGTCGGTATACTGAAAATACTGAATTTAGCTGCGATATCGCCAGACTCTTCAACATTGAGCTTGCCAACCTTCACAGTTTCACCAACTTTTTTGGCGACGTTATCGAGAATCGGCAGCTGCATCTGGCAAGGACCACACCAGGGCGCCCAGAAATCGACCAGGGCAGTGCCTTTTTCTACGAATCCTGAAAAGTTTTTCGAATCAAGTTTTTCTACAGATGTACTCATGTTGTTATCTCCTTGTGAAATAGTTAACTACTATAGAGCAAACTGTGTGCCAAAACTTAAAAACCCCTATTAATGAGCATCTCAACCGAAACACCCTCGCAAGTTACACCGCAACTTTTCGTTATTACGAAACTATTCGCAACCCAATGAAACCCGGGATGTAACAGCAGAAACCGCGGATTTCAAGAATTGCCGCAGATTCTTTTTTGCGAGCTTGATAAATTAAGCATATGCCGGGGTTCAACATATTGAAACCCCTACGAACAGACAGAGAAAGATGGTTTCTGCGGCTTCGCGCAGAATAACACCATATAAAAAATCTGCGGGCATCTGCGTTATCTGCGATGGCTTTTGCTGAATCGACAAGGAAGAGCGATACCGATTACGATTACGATTACGATTACGAGCACGATTACGATTGTAAAAGAAAAGGCTGCCCGGAAGGGCAGCCTGGTGCAAACCTATGTAAATTTAAGTGATTATCTGAGAAGATCGAGTACGGACTGGGCCGAAACGTTGGCCTGACCGACCATGGCGTTGCTGGCCTGCTGCAAAATCTGCGACGAAGTCATTTCGATAACCTCGGCGGCCATATCGACGTCTCTGATACGAGATTCAGAGGCAGTCATGTTCTGCAGTGCGACGCTCAAGCTGTTGAGGGTGTAGTTCATGCGGTTTTCGATGGCACCCAACTTGGCACGTTCAGAAGAAATGCGCTGCAAGGCTTTATCGATAAGACCGATCGCTATTTCAGAAGATTTGACTGTAGTCAGGTCGAGATCTTCGATACCAAGAGCCTTGCAGTCTGTTCGAATAATATTCGAGACGGCAGTATGCCCCTGGTTTGGCCCGATCTGAAACTGAATCTGCGTGTCTTTAACATGCATCGTATAGGCATAGTTGCCACTGCCATTCTCATAAGCCACCGGATCAATATTGAATATGGACTTGAGAGTGTTAGTGGAATCGGGACTACCAAGCTCGGCGAATACAATACGACCATCTCTGCCGGGTATCGTCGAAAACATCTTGATGGTCTGAGTTGCTGTCTGAATTTCGGCGTTAACCTTGACACCTTCCAGGCTGGCCTGAGCGTTGATAAGATTGGCAATCTCAGAGATCGACCGGAACGAAGTGCCCGCGGTTCCTGCCGCGAAGGCTATCGACATGCCGTTTCCATCGAGGTCGGCAACATAGAATGACAGATTATCAACATCTACCGTAGCAGTGTGGTCAAACACAACATAGCCGAACTGCGCCGAAGGCTGATCATAAGCGAAATTCTGCACCGACGGATTGCCGTCAAACCCGGTTATCGTAGTCTGCTGATGAACCTTTAAACCAGCTGCAATACCCAGAACACCACCGCCCGTATCAAAGATGTCAAAGTTCGATTCAACACCTGTTTCAAGCGATATGAATGTGAGCACACCGTTTTTGGCTTCTGCTGTTACCAGAAGACCATTTGCGCCGATCTGAAGATTGATAGCCTCGACCAGTGAATTCAGACCGCCAGCAGTGTAATTGCCCGTAAGTCTTATTACCGTGGCGCTGCCCAGAACATCGTGCCTGTCAGCAATTGAGAATTCAACAGATGTGGCAGCCTGAGAAAAGTCGAAAGAATCGATTATATCGTAGCCAGTTGCAACCCCAGGATTGCCGCCGGTGCCGGTATAGCGACCGTTTGCCACTCCCAGCGGATTAGTAGTTGCATTCGTTATAGACACATATGCAGCCGAACCAGTATTCAGAGTGGTGAATTCAAGAGCATATTGATCGTTAACCCGCACAGTCACCATGCTGCTGGCAACACGCAGTTCAGTGTTGATAATCGAAGCAACCTGTTGCATGCTGTAAACGCCGGAGCCGATATTAATCGGAACTGTAAGAGTAGACGAAACCGAATCGTCTATATCAAAAGTAATGGCGGTGGGAATCGAGATACCCAGAACAGCTGCCTTGGTAACCGCGTTGGCAGACTGCGGGGGTTCGAACATCAGGTCGATGCCTTCGATCAACCCCATGGCGCGGTGACCAGCAATCTGCGTGGTCAAAGTAGTGCGCTCGCCAAATGGAACACCGAGGTTGGTGACAGCAATGGAATATACCGGGTCTTCGGCTGGAATGACAGCCTGGAAGCCGAGTGCTTTAACCAGTGATTCTTCGCCGGTAAAATTGATGCGGCCAAGTTCACCGTTGCGGCCTGAAATAACAGTGATCTGACCGTTGTCATCGCCGCTGTCGCTCATGAAAGCCTTGGAACCTTCAAAATCAAGACCCTTGCCAAGCTGGTCAAGAGTCATTGCCGACTGGATTCGTTCAGTCAACTGAGCAAGGGTAAGGTCTTTACTCACCACAATTTCGCCCTGGCTGTTGTCGCCCTGAAGATGAAGAACCTGTGGCAGATCGAGAATAAAATGGTTGTTCTTGTCGTAGAAATTGGCCAGTGAGGCCAGAGTTGTCGAAGCAGTCGCGACCTCGCCATCAGTGGTTACGAAAATGGCTGAACGCTGGTGTTCAGGAGTTCCTGAATAGGTTTTATAGCCGATACCGGGAATATATTCCGATTTCGGCCACACTACGACTGAAAAGTCAGAGAAGGTAAGAACTTCGCCGACAACTACGCCATCGAGATTTTTCGGATCGCTGGTAGAAATGACAGCGGTGCCCGAACCATCAAGCAGTTTTCTGGTATTGAATTCAGTACCATAAGAAATTCTGTTGATGTCTTCTTTGAGCTGGGAAATCTCTTTCTGGATTTCCAGGCGGTCAGTGCTGGTAAGAGTGTCATTACCCGACTGAAGAGCCAGCTCACGCATGCGCTGCAGCATGCTGTGAATCTCGTTGAGAGCCCCTTCTGCCGTCTGAATGAGACTGATACCATCCTGGACATTCATTCTGGCCCGGGTGATACCACGCACCTGAGTGCGCAATTTCTCAGAGATGGTCAGACCGGCAGCGTCGTCAGACGCGCGGTTGATTCTCAAGCCTGAGGACAGTCGCTCGATTGAACTCGATAACCTGTTGTCGTTCTTTACCAGGTTACTGTGAGCGTTCAGAGCCGTAACATTTGAGTTAATACGCAGGGCCATAGGTTTGCCTCCATGACTGTAGGGGATTTCAATCCGTTTTTAGCTTCGCAGCTTATTTTTTTCCCCATCTACATTATTCATCGGAAACTGAAGTCAACAAACATTAACCTTGTCTCCGACAATCAAAGCCATTTTTCTTCCTTATTCTCCGTTTTTCTCGCATTTTATTGCTTTTTTACTTTGTTATCTTTTTTTCCGAAACTTTTAAGAATATCCTGAGGCAGGCTCTTAAGTTGATCAAGAGACGTTGTCTTGGCGGCTTCGCGGTTTTCCTTCTGGATCTCTTCGTAGACTTCCCAGCGATGAACCTTGACACTTCGCGGCGCGTTGATGCCAATTTTTACTTGATCCTTGCCAATATCGACCAGAACGATCTCGACGTCATCGCCGATGATGATCTTTTCATTTATCTTTCTTGTTAGTACAAGCATCAGCTCTCGCCCTCCCCAGGTTTGGAGTCGAGCGAATCCTGGACTTCCTTGAGCTTGGCGGCACGCTTTTCCATTTCATCAAGAATGCGGGCCTTGACTGAATGCCTTGAATTGCTGGAGATGATCTGGCGTCCTTTGCGATTGGCAGCATTTATAACCAGCGGTCCCTGCAGGTTAGCTGTCATATCACTCGGATTGACCGGAATCGTTACAATAACGTAGAGAACCGCATCTTCAGCGCGTTCTAGACCGATAAAACCAGCATCTGAGTCCGCTATTTCGATGTCGTATTCAAACATGAAACTCAGGGGCTCAATGATTACAAATGCCAGATTACCGTCATCTACACATTGCAACCAGCGGAATGGACTGCCATCATCAGCGTTGAGAACGACATACTGGTGGTATTCACCAAACCCAAGCAGGCCTTCTTCAAAGGAGATGATCTCATCTTTGCTAATTTCAATTTTTCCGAATCTGGAGGTCGAAATCTTCATACCTTGGGTCGTTCCTTACTTATCCGAGGAAATCCAGCAGTGACATCTGCATAATTCGCGAGCCAACCTGTAGAGCTGCCTGATAGGAGGTTTCATACTCGGTCATCTTGATGATGGCTTCTGACATATCTATATTTTCGACAGACGAGAGCATATTCTTTAGATTTAATGTTATTGTTTCTTGTTTTTCTTTTGCGGCGGTTGCCCGGTTGGTCTTACTGCCTACCTCTGCATGCAGATCCAGCACCCTTTTGAGGTCTTCATCTATTTTTTTAATGCTTTCTTCGGAAATGGCCTTCGCATCATTGCGCAGCAGATTGTCGCGCAGATCCATCAGAGTAGTAAAAATTGAAGGTGTATTGCCAAGACCTAGCGAAGAAGCGGTATTAGGGCTCTTGCCACCAGCATCTCGCATTTTGATATAGGGCTCACCCATAGTGTTGGTGAGATTTATACGTTTGCCGTCTTCCGATATCCAGGCCTGCAGATTGAAGTTATTGTCGGTGTTAGAAAGTTTGTCGAGCATCTCACCGACTGTTTTAACTCCGGTCAGATCGATTTCGCCAGAGTAACTGCCACTCTGCACGTATACCTTGCCCAGCGGAACGCCAGCGCCGCCATTAAGAGCACTTACCGGAGTTGTCAGGCTGACCGCCGGATCGACATCTTTGCCAAGCAAAACATGATCGACGGTGCGGCCGAGAATACCAAGATCTGAGGCCGAAGTACTATCGATGTCTATGACTTCAAGCTTGCCGGCGGCGCCATGGTTCTTATCGACAATTTCGAGACCCTTGCCATCAGCACTGATGCGAGCTTCAACATAGATGCCATTGGCCGGGTTATTGATTTTAGTGAGAATGTCGTCTATGGTTTTGCTGCCGCGCAGATCTATGGCGGCAAAGCGCCCGGCCTTGTCGGTAATTCGAATGTAACCGAGATTAACCCCCGGGTTAGAAAGCCGGGTTGAATTCAGTGACTGAAGATCGGTCTCAGGCGTAAGCGCCGGATCAAGATCGATCGAACCGACCAGAGTCGGCAGCGATTTTACATGAATGGGAGCGCCGGTGATAACGTCAGACTCATGATTGCTGGTGCCGGTGATAAAACCAAGATCGCGACCGGTATTAACCAGTTCTTCGATAACTATGCCGAAATTTCCACCAGTTGCCGCCGGATCTGTCACAACCAGACGTTTCGCTGTGGCATCCCAGGCAGCCTCAAACTTGCCAGTACCGTTTATACCATCGATGACGTCCTGAATGGTATTGGCACCGGTCAGATCAACTTTTACCGGCTCTTTGTCGGCGCCGCGGATCACCATGAAACCGCGTTCAGGTGGTGGCACAAGATCGGTCAGCAGAGTGGTTTCATCTATCGGCGGGCCTGAGCTGATCAATGTATTGCCAACAATGGTGTTGCCCTGCGAAGATTTGAGCAGACCCAGATTGCGGGTAAGAGTGGTCACCTCGCGCACAGCTATCGGGTCGGTGCCATAAACCTCTTCGATCCTGAAATCGTCAGGGCCAAAAGTATTATCGGTAATAATCATGCGATTGCTGTCGACATCGAAACTGGCCACTACATCGACACCATCGATGACCGCCTGCTCATTGATGGCAGTGATTATGTCGAGCGGTGACTGAACCTTGGTCAAATCAACCTGAACGTTGCTGCCATCATGGGTGAAGATATCCAGATAACCAGGTTCGACACCCTTGCCGTCGTTCAGCAGAGAAAGAGGCGTTGTTTCTGATTCCATAACCGGGTCATAGGTCGACACAATCTGATTACCAGCCCCGACGCTTCGCGCAATACCAAGATCACTGGCCACATGCGGCGGCAGATCCTTGATAAAAAGCTGGGTGCGGGTAGAGGTAATGGCAAATTCACCGGCGCCACCGGTTATGTCTTCAATCTCGATGCGCTTGTGAATCATATCGAATTTGGCTTCAAGCGCAGCTCCACCGTTTACGGCATTCAGTTTACTGACTATATCGCCAACAGTGGTCGCACCGCTGATGTCGACACGATAGTTCTTACCATCGCGAGTATTGATGTTGAGATAACCGTCGGGGACCCCAAGTCCTTCGTTCAGATCAGTCAGATTGGTAAACTCAGACAGCATTTTCGGATCTGAGAGCCCGACCAGAAGACTCGAGAAACCGGCATTTCGGTTGATTCCAAGCGCCACAGCAGTATCAGAAGGAACTTCTTCGATACCCGCTTCAAATGAACGGGTGGCATTTATCATACCGATAACGTCATCAAGACGATGGGCAGTCGATAGATCGATCTTGTGTTCGACACCATTCTGGTCAGTGACAAGAATAGAACCTTCCTGCACCCCGCTTCCCAGGTTCATCATCTGTAGTGGCAAACTCTCTTCAAGCGGTGGCATAGTATAGGTAAAGCCGGGGGTCGGGCTGACCGGATTGTCACCAAAGAACAGTTCAAGGCCGGTAATACTCTTTTCGAGAACGCTTCCGCGCTCGATTTCAGAGGTCAGACGCTTGTCGCTGCCGCCGTAGAGAACGCTGAGGATGTTATTAAGATTAGCGTCATCTCGCGTATCACCCAGAGAATAGGTGACCATATCAGTGTTGAAATCGCCATCATGTCCGGTAAGTGCATTGAATGGCGGAGAATCGACCTTGTGACCGGCAAAGATGTATTCGCCGCCAATATTGGTGTTGGCTATATCGACCATGTGCAGAATGAGCTCGTTAATCTCAGTTGCAATCGCATCGCGGTCAGACTGCACCAGAGTGTCGTTGGCGCCCTGAACAGCCAGTTCGCGCACACGCTGCACAGCACTTTCGATCGATGAAAGAGCGCCATCAGTATTGTTGTACCAATCGTTAACATGATCGATGTTACGAATGAACTGGGTGTTTTCGTTGATCTCAACCTTGTTCTGCATGATCAGGGCGTTGTCTACCGGACTTTCAGAAGCCCTGATGTATTTGAGACCAGAACTGATTTTTGTCTGCATCTCGTTCAGCGACGAGCTGTTACGGTTAACCTGACTTACGAACGAGTTGATAATCCACTGATTGGTTATCCGCATATCACCTGTCTCCTTATTTGTCTTCTACCTGCATTCTGTTATTTGTAAAAAGCTTCAGCGGCCCTAGATCATGCCGTTGATAATCTTGTCGAGCATCTCATCAACCACAGTGATGACCTTGGCTGCCGCGTTATAGGCATGCTGAAAACGAATCAGGTTTGCCAGTTCCTCGTCGAGTGAGACACCGGAAAGTTCCTGACGCTTGGCATCGAGCTGAGTGAGCAAGCTTTTGCTGTAATCAGCTTCGGTCTCATAGCGCTTGCTCTGGGCAGCAACATCGGTCACCAGCTGGTTGTAAAAATCATTGAACGATGACTTACCATCGTTGAAAAAGTTGGTATATTTGAGCTGAGAGATTTTGATAGCGTTCGAACCGTCACCATCACCGTTGTAAGTGCGAATGCGATCGGTCGGATCTTCGATCGTTCCACCGGCGGCAGCGACTGTATTGAGATTTGCCTTTATGTAATCTTCGATAGCAAGGTTCTGAATGGCGTTCTTATAGGGGTTATTGCTGTCAAGATACTCGAGTGGTTTAAAATAGTTGCGACCTGATACACCATCTATGCCGTAGCCAGTGCGATGCACCTGGTTAGTTTCGACGGCGATTGTGTAAGCAAGTTTGTTGAGACCGTCGATGGCATCCTGCAGTGCCCCATCGCGGACTTCGAGAAGTCCTTTGAGCTTACCGGAAGTAACTACCGGGCGCAGGTCGATATTCGCGACGCCATGCCCGCGCAGCAGAATGGTAACGCCATCGAGCGCGTCACTTACCGAATTTTTCGAAGAGGCATAGGCCTGCCCGTTGATACTGAACATGGCATCCTGAGCCACCTTGTTATCCTGCAGATTGAGGACTGTGAACAGGTTACTGGTGCCATCAGCTGTTTCGATTCCGTAATCCTTACCTGTCTGCGTCGACTTGAGAATGATCTGTCCGGCTTCATTTATGTGGGCATTAACGTTGATGTTAGCTTCATCGAGCATCGTAGCGAGGCCCTGCATATCGGTATTCTCAGCATCGATAAAAAATTCACGGCCATTGATGACGAAGCTGCCGCTGGTTATGCCAAAATCTGAAAGTGGCCCATTGAGTGGGTGAAAAGTGAGAAAAGAATACTGCTCATGCGCCTCGGCTATCTGGCTTACCGTAATGGTTATATTGCGCTGTTCGTCTGTATGAGTAAGAACGGCCGACGCAACTTCTGTATTGTCGGAAAACTCCGGATACCTTTCGCTGCCGCTGACCGTGCTGAAGGTATCGCCATTCTTAACGGTAATATTGAGATCGTGTGCGTAAACATTCTGAACGAGAGCATGTGTGCCACAGCTGATGTTTAAAAAGTCTTTTTCGTCGTAATGAAAAGTTACGTTAACCAGCTTCGCCAGATCTTCGAGCGATTTCTGGCGCTGGTCGCGCAGGTCGTTGGCGACGTTGAAATTTGATTCAGAACGGCCGATCTGCTCGTTGAGCCCGGCAATTCTTTTTGCCAGCTCATTGACTTCGCCAACAGTATCACGAATCTGGCTTTCGATACTGGCCTGTGAGCACCAGGTCGGCGAACCCTGCAGACGCCGCAATTGATCGTCCACTTCCTGGAACATTGAAATCAGTGATTCAGTCTCTTCGACCAGATTGCGGCGCAGGGCGGTATTCGAAGCGTCATTAGCGAGATCTTCCCAGGCTGACCAGTATTTATCAAGCTGATCGCGAACGGTGGCAGTGCCGGGCTCGTTGACGATAGCCTCGATTTGTTTCATCAGGCTGTCGGCGGTCGATTTCCACTCGAGCGTCGTGGTTTCTTTGGTAATCTTGGCGTCGATGAATTCGTCGCGAAACTGCTGAATCTGAGCGACAGTAGCGCCAGTCCCAACCTGTCCCGGAACAACCGGAGTATACATGCTGGTGATCATATAGGGGCGACTGGCTTCGATTACTGCCTTCTGGCGTGAATAGCCTTCGGTATTGGCGTTGGCAATGTTGTGTGAAGTGACTTCCATCGCCTTGCGCTGCGTGAAAATGCCACTTTTACCGATATTTAGACCAAAAAAAGTTCCAGCCATCGCCGGCCTCCTTGTTTTGATGGCGGTTTTATCTGTGCCATCGGGAATATATATTTTCCCCTATTATCTTTATCGGCGATTTACTGAAGTAATATTAGTACAAAAAATCTTCGTAGCAGCAGAAGCGCATTCAATGCGTTCTGCCGCTACGAAGATTTTTACTGTTTCAGTTTATACCCTGGCTCTCGGCAGGGTCTCAACGCTGCAACTCTCACCAGGCGAAAGCTAATTATGAAAAGCTGTGGCCTTGCGTCAATACTGCCTGGCTCGAAGTTTTCGCTTATGAGATCCCTGCCTGCGCCCTTTCAATATTTGTTGAACTCATATTCAACGATTCAATGGCAAAGGAATCTCGGCGAACTCATCTTAGCTTTTTACTTCAGGCTTTGCGGTCTACCAGCTTCGGGCCTGTTGTTTTGGGCGGCTGTTTGCCGCCGGGACCGTAGGTCACTCCGCCTGGCACTCTGGTGATCAGCTTGATCGAGTATTGCGTCAGTTCGAGTGCCTGTTCGAGCAGTTTCTGGTTTTCGTCGTTAACCCCTTTGATTTCACCCATCACATCTCGAAGCTGATTGCCGAGAAGCCACAGATCAGATTTACTGTCGGCATCGGTGATCTTTTCGACAGCAGCATCGAGATTCGCATCTTCGCTGCCAGCTATTTTCGCAACATGCTCGCGCCGTATCTGCTCAAGATCCAGCAGTCTCTGCACCAGTAGTTCTTCCTGGGTGACTATTGTCTGCAGATCTGTCGAAAACTTTTCGAGCAGCAGCTTTTTCTTGTCGTGCGCGAAGCTGAGCAGCTTCTGATAGATGGCAAGCTCTTCGCCCAATACGGCCTTGAGCTCCTCAAGCGATTGTTTCAAATAGGGTCAGCCTTCCCATGACTTGGTAACAGCACCGCTGGCAAATAACTTTTCGGCAACTGCTTCAGGCGAGATGTTGTACTGCCCGGCATCGAAAAGCTGCTTGATGCGATCTACCCTGTCAGCCCTTACTTCTGGCTCACTGGCAACGACCTCGGCCGCGAACTTGATGGTATCGACAGGGTCTGCCTGCGCTACCGGTGTTCCAGACAGTATCGGATTGTTCGGGTTGATACCGCTGGGTGGATGAAAACCGCGGGCCGGGCCTTCGGTCTTACTGGTCGAATCCTGCATCATTTTGCGGAATTCGCCGTCAGGCTTGTCAGCTTTGGCTTTTTTCACCTGGTCCTGATAGATTCTTGTTATGTTTACATTACTGGAAACCTTCATGGTTCCTCCTACTCCCTGAACGTCTTCCCCCTGGTGTGTCTTTAACTAGCGGAGGACGCCTCCATGGGTGAATATCGACCGAACAGGCAGGTTCATTTAGCTAAATTCTAGAAATTATTCTAGCCTGCCCGACAGGCAAAGTCAATAAGCAACCCTGCCGCGAAAATGAGAGGGGCCGGCAACCTTTGCGGGCCGGCCCTCGATGGAACAACTCTGCTGCGATCTATTCTTCGCTGACGCTGCTGCGACGGGTGCGTTTATAGACACCGCGCTTGGAATTTTTGATGAAATCGTAAAAGAGTTTTACGTTTTCGTCATTCGCGTCTAACAGTTCCTGCCATTTTGCGAGAACCTGCGAAACGTTCATTTCAGAACGGAAAAAGACTTTGTACAGTTCTTTAATGCTGGCCAGAGACTCTTTTGAGACATTATTGCGGCGCAGACCTACGGCATTAAGGCCAACTACGCGGGCGGGGTTCCCGTCGATTTTGATGAATGGCGGAACATCTTTGACAATCTTGCTCATGCCGCCGATCATGACCATGCTACCGACCTTGCAGAACTGATGAATGCCGGTAAAACCGCCAAGAACGGCGCGGTTACCAATCTCGACATGCCCGGCGAGCGTTGTACAGTTTGACATGATATTATTGCTGCCAACATGGCAATTGTGGGCGATGTGAACGTAGGCCATAAAGAGGTTGCCATCGCCAATGATAGTTGAATTGCCTTCACCCTCGGCGAGGTGAACAGTGGTAAATTCGCGAAAATGGTTGCCATTGCCAATTTTAACGAAAGTTTTCTCGCCCTTGTATTTGAGGTCCTGGGGCGGAGCCCCGATGATGACCGAGGGGTGAATCACATTATCTTCGCCGATAGTCGTGTGACCGTCGATAACAACGCTCGAGCCGATTGTTGTATTGGCACCAATCTCGACATGCTCGCCAATTCTGGCAAATGGTCCGACGGTAACGGTTGGATGAAGTCTGGCGCTCTGATGAATTATTGCTGTTGGATGAACAGTCATTTGTCTACTCCTTGCTCAAGGTCAGACGATCTGGAACATGAGCTCGCCACCAGTGACCAGCTCACCATCAACGCGGGCTTCGGCGGCAACTTTGCCGGTATTTCCGCGCACCTTGAGAACCTTGATATGAAATTCAAGCCGATCTCCAGGAACAACAGGTCGGCGGAATCTTACTTTATCTATACCACAAAAGAAGGGCACTTTGCCCTTGTGTTCGGGCTGCGACAAAAACAGAACACCGGCAACCTGAGCCATGGCCTCGACCATCAGCACTCCTGGCATAACCGGTTTGTGGGGGAAGTGCCCGTTAAAAAATTCTTCGTTGGCGGTAACATTTTTAATGCCAACAATCGACTCGCCGGGAACCAGAGAAATGATTCTGTCGACAAGCAGAAAAGGATAGCGATGCGGCAGAATTTCCTTGATTTCTTCGATATACATCATCTTATGTTCCTTTCTCTGCTGAGACGCGGCAAATCTTGCCCTCAGCATTTTAGCAAATTTCACGTTAAAACTGTGACCGGTTCGTTCAGCAATTATATGCCCGCGTAGCGGCCGGCCGAGCAAAGAAAAATCACCAACGAGGTCGAGTATCTTATGAAGAATCAGTTCGTCTTCGTCGCGCAACCCCTCTGGATTAATGACTTTTCCGCTGTTATCGATGACTACGGCGTTTTCGAGACTGCCGCCGCGCGCTAGATTGTGCTGTTTAAGCATATCGAATTCGCGCTCAAAACCAAAGGTGCGAGCACGACAGATGCGAGTTCTGAATGTTTCGTGATCAATATCGATATGCAGGTGCCGGGGCGCCACCAGATTATCGGGGTAGGCTAGATGATAGGTCACTTCGAAGTGGTCAGAAGGCAGATAAGACATTGCTTTGTCGCCTTCAGACAGGCTGACAACTTCGCTAAGCGAGCAGAAATCTCTTTCGGCCTGCTGGGCTACCAGACCGACCTTTTCAATCATTTCGACAAAATTTGCCGCACTGCCATCCAGCACGGGCGGTTCTTCGCTGGAAATTCTGATTTCAAGGTTATCGACACCAATGCCACGCAGGGCAGCGAGGACATGCTCAACGGTATGAACAGAGGCACCGTGTTCGCTGATTATGGTTCCGCGATTAGTGGCAACAACGTTGTCTAGAACTGGCTTGATGCCGGGAGTTCCTTCGAGATCAGTTCTGACAAAGACAATACCGCTATCTACAGGCGCCGGAACGAACTGCATGCTTACCGGCTTGCCGGTGTGCAGGCCAAGACCTTCACAGCTGCAGCTATCTGCCAGGGTATATTGTCGATTGAGCTGGGTCATTATTAAAAAGAGCGAAAGTAATTGATATTATAAATCTCTTCTTTGGCATCGCGCTGACCGATTTCGAGGCTTACGCCCGGGTAAGGACTGAGCTTAACACCAAAGGTATTGATCTCATCGGCCCGCTCGGCGCTGAGTGTGACAAGCGGGAAAACCATTTTTTCAACACCATAAAAAAACTTGCGATCGGTAGTTACCGGTTCCTTGTAAAAGCCGCCATGCAGGTGAACTCCGAAAGTTTCTATCGACTTCGAGGCGGCGAAGTAAAAGATTTTTGAACCAAGCGTTGCTGCTAGATCAGAAGCGCCATAAACAATGCTGGGCAACATTTCGCCTTCTTCGAGAAGCTTTATTTTAACGCTCATCGGGTTTTTGCCTTTGAAATCGCCGTTGAGATGCCGCAGAATCGACAGTTCAACCAGCTCGCCAAACATCGCCTGCGAAAGCATGAAAGCAGAATGACTGTCATCGTTGATATAGTTGCTGGCTGATCGCACATAACCGGTAGGCATTGAAATAATCGCAGTGCCCATATATCTGGAACGCTTGACGCTGTCAGCGGCAGAGACCGGCGAAGAAAAAAACACTACCAGTATAAGCACTACCGCCAGTTTAAGAGTTCTGCAAAAAGTCATTTCTTATCATTCCCTTCAAGCATCTTTTCGAGTTCGCGCACTTTTTTGATGAGATCGGGCAGCCTGCGCAACGAAGCGAGTATTTTGCGCTCTTCACTGTGTGGCTTGAGCGGAAAGCCCGAAACAAAACTGCCCGGCGCGACGTCAGAAGTCACCACGCCTCGCGCGGCCACTGTCGTGCCCTTGCCAACTCTGACATGCCCGACAGTGCCGACCTGGCCGGCAAGAGTCACTTCATCTTCCAGGATTGTGCTGCCCGAAATGCCAACCTGGGCAACAATAACGCAGTTTCTGCCAATCTGCACGTTGTGGGCGATATGCACCATGTTATCAATCTTGGTGCCGGCACCAATCAAGGTCGATACAAGTGCGCCGCGATCTATGGTAACACAGGCGCCAATTTCGACATCGTCTTCAATAACCACATTACCGACCTGAGGCACCTTCAACTGACGGCCCTGGTGTAGCGTAAAGCCGAAGCCATCACTGCCGACAACCGCATTAGCGTGAATTATGCAGTTTTTACCGACAACACAGCCGGCTAATATGCGAACTCCCGGATGGATGAGGGTGTTACTGCCAATACGGGCATTACGACCAACATATGCCTGACCACAGATAACCGCACCGGCATCGATAACGGCACCCTCTTCAACTACGGCATTTGGACCAACGCTGGCCGATGCATCGACTTCAGCGTTCTCACTGACAAATGCTGCTGGATGCAGTGAATAATCGGGCTTTTCGGCCGGGAAAAAGAACTCGAGAGCCTTAACCAGCCCATAATAAGGGTTTTTAAGACGCAGCGACGGTAAGCTCAGATCGGGGGCGTCTTCTGGTGCAATAACAGCGGCAGCTTTTGAGCTCTTAAGCAACTCAATGTAAGCAGCATAGTTTTTGGCGCCCGAAAGAAAAGTCAGCTGACCTGGCCCGGCATCGTGAGCCGACGCCACACCTGTCAGCAGAACGTTGCCATCACCGACCACCCGGCCTTCAGCAAGGCGGGCAAGTTCGTGCAGGCTGATTGTACGACTTTGCTTCGGTATCATGTTCACAGGCTGCCAGTTGAGGCAGCTCTAATATTTATGCGGGCAGGCAAAAACGCCCGCCCGCGTTAATATCTTATTTGCCTTTGCCAGACTTGGCGGGTGCTTTACCAGGTGCCTTGGGAGACGAGCTGTTGAGTGCCTGGAGGACTTCTTCAGTTATGTCTTTGACAGTCTCTTCTTCACCATAGTAGAAGAAGCGCTTTTCAAAAACAGCTTTCATCTTATTTTTCTGAGCGACCTGCTTGATAACAGAATCTACTTTTTCGTCAAGGTTCTTTGAAAGAGCGCCCATTTCCTTCTCTTCCATTTCATAAAGAGCTTTCTGGGATTCCTCAAAAAACTTCTGTAGTTCGCTCTGCTTTTGGGCAAGCTGCTGACGGATATCTTTGAGTTTGGGCTCGAGAGCCTGGGCTTCTTTTTCTTTCTTGCCGTCTCTGAGTTCCTGCATGCGCTTGGCAGTGCTCAAATAATCATCGTCAAGCTTCTGCACTTCGGCTTTGCGGCTCTCCAGGTCTTTCTGCAGCTTCTCTTTCTGACCTTCGAGAACCTTTTTGGTCTTCTGGGTTTCGCTGTATTTGTTGAATATCTGGCCAGCATCGACAACGCCAAATTCATAAGCACAAGCCACCATCGGGCTGGCAACAAGACCTGCTGCAAGGCAAAGTTTCAAAAAGTGTTTTTTCATCGGGATCGAGTCTCCTTATTTTCTTCGCTCCGTAATGGAGCTTTATATGTAATTAGAACGATGAACCAAAATTGATATAAGTGCTGCCCGAATCACGGTCATTTGCTTTACCGTAATCGAGAGCAACCGGGCCAAGTGGAGTCTGCAGGCGGATACCTAAGCCGTAGCCCCCCTTGAGATCATAATCAAGTTTTTTACGGTCATAGTCAGTGCCCCAGGCGCTGCCGATATCATAGAACGCAACCAGGTCGAAGTTTCTGGCAAAATTCTGACGCAGCTCAAAGTTAGTATAAAACACCTTGGTGCCAAGAAATTCGCGCTCTTCGTAACCACGGATAGTGCTGCTGCCACCAACAGAGAACATGTCGTAGACCGGAACAAATCCCTCGCCGATCTGGGTTTGGCCGGCAACGCTCTGCACAGCGAAAACGGTCTTGCGGTTTTTGCTGATAGCCATGTAACGACGCAACGCCAGCATATACTTGGTATACTGATTGTCGCCTTTGAGGAAGCCACCAGTAGTCTCTGCCCAGAAAGTATCATGCACACCGGCGGTGGGTCTGAAACGATTGTCTCTTGTGTCCTTGGCCAGGATTGCTGCCAGTGTCTGAATGCGGCCATTGAGAAGGCCAGCAGCTGGAGCGACACTCGGATCTTTAGGAGTAAGCTTTATGTCTTCATCGCGGAATCTGAACGACAGATCGAGATCGGCGTTGAGCCGGCGGCCAAGCGTAATGGCTCCGCCAGTGCGCTTCTCGTCGTATTCAGTGAGTTCATTGCCGCCTGCATAAAGGTTGCGGGTATATTCAGTGTTATAAAGGTCTATGCCAAAGCTCTGCGGTTTGTCGTTGAGCCATGGATCAAAATAGCCAAGTTCGTAGGTTTCGATGCCGCCGAATTCGGTCTTGAGATAAACACGCTTGCCGTCACCCTGAAAGTTGTTCTGGGAAAGGTTAACGAAGCCAACCAGGCCGTTAAGCGAAGAATAACCGGCGCCAACACCGGCGCGGCCGGTTTTCTGTTCGACGACATGAATGACCAGAATGACTTCTTCGGGAGTTTTGCCAGGCAGGTGGTCACGGCGAACTTCTTCGAAGAAACCGAGATTATAAAGACGCTGCAGATCGCGCACGATCTTTTTGTTATCGTAGATTTCGCCCGGTTTTACGGTAAGCTCGCGACGCACGACCTTTTCTTTGGTTTTTCTGAGGCCTTCGATCTTAATCTCAGACAGTACGCCTTCGATGATTTCGATATTGATTTTTCGGCCCTGATCCTGGACATAGGCATCAGAGACCTTTGAAAACAGATAGCCTTCGCGACCGAGAGCCTCGTTAACATGCTGAATATCCTGGGTCAGAAGTTTGCTGTTGAATACAGAGCCAATCTTACTTTCCATCGCAGAAGTCAGCACGGCATTGGAGACTTTGGTAACACCCTTGATCTCGATTTCGCCAATGATGGCATTTTCTTCTACCTTGAAAACAACTGCACGGCCAGTTTCACCAGGTCGAACTTCAGCTCCGACGTAAGAGAAATATCCCATTTCCCCGATACGTGCGATGTCTTCCTGTATTTTGTCAGGCTCAAGCTTATCGCCGGCTTTGATTGAAAGGTTCAGCAGAATGATCTTTTCTTCGATCAGGCGATTTCCCTCTACCGTGACTTCAGTCACAACGTTGCTTTCGTAAGCGCCCGCCGCGAGGCTTACCAAAACGAGAAAACACAGAAATAGACTCTTTATAAGGCTGAAGGTGGATCTGTTCATAGGCTCCTTCTCGGAATAATCTTTACAAAGTATCGGCATAATACTTTGTTGCCTTGAGCTTGTCAAGGAATCAGCTTCAAATCTGCATAACAAATATGACACCGCGTTTTTTTTCGGTTTTACCGGCAAGTTACTTGAATTCGCCGCCGCCTGCGGGTATCCTGTAATATTGAATAACTGCAATACCGGAGGCTGCGAGTGGCAAACTGCAATATATGCAACAAAGAAATTGAAGAAGGGTATATTTGTTCAGACTGCGCCAGAATTCAACGACAGCAATCAGGCCAGACGCCCGCGCCAAAAGCACCGGCGGCCGGACAACAGGCAGGCACCGGTGGATTCTCGCTTAACAGTCTACGCGGAGCCCCGACGCCCACCCCGCAGCCGCGCCCGGCAGCGCCAGCAGGCACTCCTGCTCGACCGGCAGCGGCATCTCCGTTGCCACCACCCAGGCCCATGCCCAAGCCCGCGGCCCCAGCGCCGGTCAACCCGCCAACAGCGCCTGAGCAGCCATTGCCTTCTATGGAAGACAGTGAAATCAGCGAACCTCTTGATTTTTCACAGCTAGACTTCAGCGGCCTCGACAAGCAGGAGCCATCATTGCCAGAATATCCTGAGCAACCGATCGAGTCGCCACCGGCAATACCGGCACCCGTAATACAACAGGCTCCGCCCAGACCGGTGCAACCCACACAACCGCCACCACAGCCAGCAGTTGCTCGCCCAGCGGCCTTCCCCGGGCCAATCACAGGCAACACAGCCAGTCGCCGCCCTTCGCTCAACGTTGAGAAACCTACTGACGCGCCAGCAAGTCTGTCAGAAGAACAGCAGCAGATACAGCGCGAAGTCTACAGCTCAGACATGACTGGCTATGGCGATGAAGAACTCGAAATCGCCATTCTGGCCGGTATAATGAAAGATTCGTTTATTCTCGACAGTCTCAAAGGCAAAGGGCTGATGTCGGGTCTGTTTTCGACACGCTTTTCCCGCGCCATTTATCAGAGCGTTCTCTCGCTGCGCGAAGAAAGCCCCGATCTCAGCAGTCTCGACCGCATAGTGCTCAAAAACAAACTGCGCCAGCTCAATTTATGGGATGCTTCAGTTCAGTTGACAATCGAAAAAATTGTTGCCGAACCACCGCCAGAGCTTGACCGTGCCCTGCATTTTCTCGAACTCATGAAAGAGCAGGCACTAAAACGCAAGCTCAAGGAAGTATCACACAATATTTCAGACTTCATCGAAAAACCAGCTGATCACGCCAACGAAAACATCGAAACCTTCACCAACAAGATCATCCAGGATGTACGCAACATTCAGAAGGCGCGCACGACCAAGCGCATAAATCTCGTCAAAGAAGAAATGCGCGATATCATCGGCGACATAGAAAATCGCGAACGCGTTGGCGAAATCGATATTATCGGCTACTCTTGCGAACCGATGCATTACCTCAACACAGCCATATCTGGCTTCAGAAAAGGATTCATGTATGCAATCGCCGGCGCGCCGAGGCGTGGTAAGACCACCTTTACGCTGGAACTGGCGACCAGGGTGGCGACACTCAACAAGATTCCGGTGCTTTTCTTCACTTACGAACAGACCAAGAAAAACCTTACCTATCGCCTGCTTGCCAAAGAAAGCCGTCTCAACCCCGATACGCTGCAGCGCAAAAAAATTAGGTCCGACATGATTTCTGACGCCAAGTTCATGGGTGGCTGGAAAAAAATGCAGGAATACATGGATCATTTCTACATCATTGAGGCCACCAAGGAAGACACAGTTGATCGTATCAGATCTTATGCTTACAACGCCATGCAGGACTTCAACACTGATAATATAATGATCTTTATCGACTATATCCAGAAAATGCCGCTATCACGCAATTACATGGACGAGAAATTCAAGGTCGAAGAAATTTCGACCGAGCTGAAAGGACTCAGCATCGAACTGAACAACCCGATAATGACTATCAGTTCGCTGTCAAAAGAAGGTTGTATGATAGATGCAACTTCTGACTCAGAGAGACCGACGATGTATCACTGCAAGGGCAGCGGCGACCTTGAGTATGACCTTGACTGCGCGATGATCCAGGCCAAGGACTGGGGCGACACCAAGGAACTCTTTCAGCAGTTGCAGCACAAGGCCGAAGAACTTGGCAAAGATTCGACACGCATTCCCAAGGTCGATGTGGTGAACCTCTATCTCGACAAAAACCGCGACGCGCCCGAAGGAATCTTCTCGACCATTCAGTATCTGTTCTTCATTGAAGACAACAAGTTCATCGAACTCGGCCCGAAGTTTGACGATGACCGTTTCAGGTTCAGCAAGATCGAAGAGCTTGTTGACAAGCTTATCGAACAGAACTTCATCATCTTCTTTGACAGACCGCGCGACACTTCTTACAACAAAGGCCGCGTCTCAATCAAACTCAAAAACTTCTAATGAGGAAAATCATGGCATTCTTATCTTCCGCCAGACGGCTTCTTGCTGCCCTGGCATATGTCTGTACTATTGCGTGGATTGCAAGTGTTCTCGCCGGCTGTTCTGCCGGTCAGAAGGGGCTTCTGACAATAACCCCCGAACAGTATTTTTACTCGGCCAAAGAGAGCCTGGAAACTATTGACGAACGCAATTATGAGATTCGCGATCTTGACGAGATCATCAGAATTCTCGAAAACTCCGAAAAAGATGCCAAAAAGTCAGATACCATCGACAAGTCGCGCATGTATCTGGTTCTGGCCAATACCCTTAAAGCGCGCAAGCTTTATCAGACAGCACTGATGAAGGGCGAATACGTCGCCAACCGCGCCGAACCGTTTTTTGTAGTAAACACCAAAGACGTCAAAGAAACCCTGCGTATCGCCAACAAGTGGCTGCGATCGTGCAATGCCCAGTTCAAGACCAACGCGCTGCAACCTGATCTGAACTTCGTAAGAGGTCTTTATTTGACTCAGAAGATGCTGACACAGCACAGTCGCGAAAGAAAAGAAAGCATGAATGAAGCAGTTAAGGCACTGCGGCGCTGCCTCGGGCAGGCTCCCGCCTTCAAAGCCGATTTTCGCCTGTTTGGTCGAGACCAGACGGTTCGAGAAGTTCGCATGCGACTTATCGAAACGCTTGCTCTGGGCGGGCAGCAGGCCGAAGCCTACGCTCTGCTCAGCGAATACAGCTTTGCCGCGACGAGAACGGCCCCGGGCACAGTCGACATTCAGGATGCCGCCTGGAATCACATGCGAGGCTTGACCTTGGCCATGATGGGCCGTTATGAAGAAGCCGTCGAAGTACTGGAAAAGTTCAAGATCATTGTTCCCCAGGACTACCCGCAGGTAGACGAAGCCTTGTGGCTGCTCGAAGGCGTTTTTGACCAGCTCGCCAACATCACAGGCGAAGACCGCTACAAAATGGAAGCGCGCATAGTTGCCGCACTGTTGAAAAAGCTCAAGGGGCCCTTTTCCAAAGAACAGTATTCGACAGCGGCACATCTGTATCCTCGCCTGATGCCGGGCGACAACACATTCTACGAAGCAGCTACGAAATTTTACCAGGGTCGCTTTGCCCAAACTGTCGAACTGCTTGAACAACTTGATAATCGCGGCCTGATGTCGAGCAGCAACCGCATTTCGTCACGAATCATGCTGGTCGAAGCACTGCTTTATTCTGGCGAGACAATTACCGACGACCTGCTCGAGGAAATGGTGGCGCTGGGTGATAAAGATTCTCTGAGTCCTATACAGTCTGAGAGAATAGGCTATCTTCTGGCGCGTTATGTAATGGATGCCGACGAGAAGTTTTCACAACGTCGAATCGATCACGAAGGGCAGAGTTTTATCAGAAGCATCGCCGGCAAACCATGGGCGCTTGGGCTGGTTCACCAAAGAGGTGTGGTCAAGCGCGCAAAAAAACCGGTAAGATCCAGGAATCTCAAAGAACAGGATGCTGACGAGGAAGTTGAACGTGAACCAGGCAGCCTGATCGCGGAAATATATGCCAACCGGGTAGAAGACTGGGTAGTCAGCGCCAACATGTATCTGGTAACCATGCCGGAAATTCACCTGCTTGGCACCGGCCGCATCGTCGGCCGTGAAAGCGAGGGTGAGGGCTGGGTTTTCAAAGACGATCAGATCGATGCCATGCGCCGGCGCCAACGTTATCTGGTGATTTTTGAATTCGACAACAGTGACGGTGATAAATCACTACAGGGCATGCTGTTTAAACCCAGATAAATAACAAAACCGCTGTCAGCAGGCCAATGGAAGCTGAACTGCAAGTGAATTAAATTTTTGCTCTGTACATTGCGGGTTATACTAGTTTTTCTTATACTTACAAAAGATGTTCAAGGGAGGTTGCAAAATGGTTTATAAACTTGTGAAAAATCGACAGTTCAATCTGTTTCTGTTGGCTTCGTTCATATTCGCGATTCTAATCGTGCCGGCAACAGCAGAAGCTGGCATTCTCGGCAGCATACTCAATGCTGCGCGGCCCTATGCCAAGGTTATCGGCAAGATCGCCGGCGCAGTTGCGGGTGCATCGCTGTGTGCCGGTTTCGTTCCGCCGCTTGGAATGATTGCAGGCGGTATTGCCGGCTGGATAGTGGGCGGTATAGTAACCGGTTACGCCACTGGCAGCCTGAGTAATCTGGCGGCACTTGGCGGAGCAGCTGCCGGAGTTATGGCGCTCTCTTCCTTTGGCCCGGTGGGCTATGTTGCTGGCGCACTGATCGGCGGCTTCCTCGGCAAAACAGCCATGGCTCTTCTACATAAAGCTGACCGCGAAGCTACCGGTGGAATCTTGTTCATGACCGGAGGTTCAGCACCGGCAACAACCTCAGGCGTAGCCCTCTCGCCAGAAGTGCCCATATCGCTCGACAACGCCGCTCCGGCTCCGATGCCGGTGACTTCAAGTGTCAGCGACGGTGGATCGGTAACCATAGCACCCAGCACCGAAGAAATCAGAAAAGCCGATGCAGCTTATCGCAATGCCTACCAGGCATACATCAGCGCAACCCGCGCAGGCAATTCTCAGAACATCACAACAACCCACAAAGACTATCTGAAAGCGCTCGAAGATTATAAAAAACTGACTGGCAAAGATCCTCAGTAAACAGCCAAAACATAGACCACCACCAGCGCGAATGCCTGGTGGTGGTTTTTTATTGCTCGTTTATCAGTCAATATGGTTGATATATAGCATTTTATTTTGTCATCGCGAGGAGTGAAGCGACGTGGCGATCTCTTTGAGCATTGGGACTGCTTCGTCGGGCTGCGCCCTTCTCGCAGTGACGGTCTTCGTTTTTTGATGACGATTACGAGCACCGCTTCGCTGAGCGCGAATAATTGTTCGGATGAATGATTAGGAAGGGTGTGAAAGCGATAAAACGAGGGGGGAGGCTATTGAGTGGCCTGCAGCAGCCAGTTGACCTTGCGTGGCGTAATCATCATGAAAAAAGACTTAACCCGCGGGTCTTCATCAGGGTTAGCTATAATTTTGGCTTTTTCGTCTTCGGGCAGACGATCAAACTTCTCGGTGTAAAGAATTTTCATGGAAACCTTGAACCAGACCTTAGAGTTAAGCGCCAGCTCTGATTCGACAAAAGCATTTGAGTCGCGATAGCTCGAATCATATTCAAAATTGAGAATCTGCCCGTCACTGAAGAGAAACGGCCGCATCTGACTCGGGTGCGGATTCGGTTCTGACAGCGCACCCTTTTTATCGCGGGCAAGCCGGCGGGTTGTCGGGTCAAAATGGTAAAGCACAGTCTCGGTAGGGGAAAGAGGTATCTGAAGAATATCTTCATAGACAACCGGCTTATCATGGGCATTACGCAACTCGTTGCGAATACCTGACATAATGATACGAGTCGTCTGCAGAATATCGAGCTTGTTACGCGAATGCGTAAAAGATGTTCTGACCATGCGAAGAATCTGATAGAGAGATGTAGAAAGCAGCACAAACAATCCAACTGCAAAAATCAGTTCGATTATTGTCGTACCAGTCGTTCTGTTACGCCTGAACATTCTCATCAATAGTAGTTATACCTCGGATCAGTCAGTAGCGAAACAAAAGTCAGAACCGGCACATCAGCGTCGGTAGAGCGATGTTTCGATATTACAGTAATCTTGATACGCAGCAGGAAGAGCGGCTTGGCATCTTTGGGAAGCGGCGTAACCGGCTGCAGAGTCGGTTCAAAATGCATTTCAAAACCGTTATTGTCAGCGGTCTTGACAAGTTCCATGTATTCTTCGTCATTATGAAGCTTCTGCGCCTTGTCATAACCAAGAGTACGCGCCAGTTCGATTGCTGAAGCACCGAACAGGGTCGCCATGGTTCTGGTGTCGGCGCGCACTATACGTTTCTGACCTGACTGCATCAAAGAATAAATTGGTAGAATTCCGGCCGAAATCATCATGATTACGATGAGAATTTCCACCAGCGAAAAGCCGCTTTTTTTTGTTTGTCTGACCGTCATTCTTCTTCTTCCTGGTAGTGTTTCCGCTCGTATTTCCAGTCGAATTTGCCAACCCCGCCAGTAACGATCTTAGCGACGTATTGCTTATCCATCAACTGTGGCTGGGCGTTGCGCCAGATTCCATTGAGAGCGTTATAGATAATAACATTCTCGCCCGGTGTTGCAAAATGTTCTTCAAGATTGAGATAAGGCGTAACAACTGTACCCTTTATAGTCACTGGTTTGTCGCCCATCACCATCAGCGGCTCAGAAACCGAAATCAGGTTTGCCTCGACATAACAACGATCGTTTGCCTGGGCATTTGTGGTTCTGATAATGATCTGCGGAGCAATAATTGTGATCATATCGTTGCCTATCGATGAACTGATGTTGTTGATGTCAGTATCGATACCGACCAGATCGCCCTCAATAAGAACCTTGCCGCCACCCATCATCGGGCTGGAATAAATTACGCTGTGCCCGCGAAAACGCAGATTTCTCAGGCCAAGTGGCTCAGAATCGTTGAGCGCAAGAATGCCATTCAGCTCGAGAACCTGGTTATTGGCTCCGCTGCGGTATGCCGCTACTTCGTTGATATATTTGAATTCAAAGCGGTCATAAGAGGTCCCGCCGATCGCAACCGTAGTGCGCCCGCGAAAGAAATCTTCGGTGCTTCTCGGAATAAAATAGAAATCAAGAAGATATGAGCTGTAAGGATCAGGTAAAGCATGCCACAGAGCACCCTCGTAAAACTCACGCATCGGAGTTCCTTGAATGACGCCATCCATTCCTGACGGAATCTTGTCATAAGGATACGGAAAGTTTTCGAGGAAACCGCCGAGCGCATCTTTGAGAGGGCCGCTATACTCTTTGGTTTCACCACGTGCACGCTGCAAAAAGTTGCTAAGTCCACGGTTATAAAGCTCGACCCCCGAGTCGCTCATAAAGTTTCCGTATTTATCAAGTTCTTTGAGACCATCTGGCATTCTGTCCCAGTTTTGATAGATTGTTTCGCCAAATTCTTTGGTAACGCCTGCTATAATGAACAGGTCTCTGGCCTGGGTCGCGTTGAGTTCGACGTTGCCTTTGATGTTCATAGAGGTCACAATCGGCCCGTCGGTCGCAATAAATGGCAGCTCAAAAGGCTGACCACCATCAGGATGAATTTGAACAGCTCTGAAATATTGCCGCATGGCCGGGCCATACACAAGAGTCGGCGATAACTTCGTAGCGTCGGCAGGACCATCAGGAGCGAGATTAGAGCCTGGTATCGGCGGCATGTTCCCAAAAACATCGAAGCCGCTGCGGTCAATCGGGGCCATCAGCCGGGCCTTCATCATTGCTTCGCTGGAGCTTGGAGCGCCGGGGGTCTGATTAACCAATTCCTGGGTGTGGGTTTGATAAGACTGGAAACAATTTATAAATGATGGCGGCCCGTTGGTAACAACATTTGTAAGTTCCTCACCGGCACCGACGTTGAACAGACGGATCTTGTGCTTATTACCCCAGCCGGTTGTCCATAAGATACCATCTTTAGTTTTCTTCTGCCCCTGCAGTTCCATGAAATCCTTAACGTAATCCTTCATGCCATACCAGGGAACATCGAAACGCAGGAAAAAGTTTTCCTGACCGTTGACCTGGCGCGCATTGCGGTCGTTCGGATCGATATTGGCACCGAACAAAAGCTTGCCGCCATTGGTAGAACGTATAAGAACGGCCGGCCCGGCCTGCATGAGGCTGTTGAGATCCTGGCCAAGATAAACGCGACCAGGAGGGGTCAGTGCGCTGTTACCGAACTGTGCGAGATCGGTTTCCCAGCTGCTGGCATTGCTGAGAGCATTAAAATCTCTGCGAATTGAGTTCCATCCGTGATCCAGGCGCAACAAACCAACCAGTGGTTTTCCATCTTTTGGTTTTAAGTTTTCCTGCAACCCACTGCTCGATGTTCGATGATTGAAGTGCGAACCACCATAAACACTGGCATCTTTTACATAGAGAGTAAAAAAATTGAAAGGTGGAACAAAGGTTTTAACCACCCTGATTAGAAATTTCAGCGAAACTTTTGCGGTATGACCGCGATAGGTAACACTCGCCCTGACTTCAAGTTCGCCCTGCTTTTCTTTCTTGTCAGGGTGGTATTTATAGAGAACCTGATCGCCATTGGCGGCTTCGACCGGGTTAATATGCTGAAGCTTTATTACGGCATCAACAACGAAATCTTTTGATTCAACGAGGCCACGGCCAAACTGTATGCCATAGATCTGCCGGGCGGTTTCTCGCGTATATGCCGTCAGCTTGGCCACCTGATTTGCTTCGAGTGGAATTTCCTTGCTGACATCTATCTGGGCTGAGCGCAACACCTTGTAAAGCTGGTTGTTGTCATCATCGTGATTAAGTGAGTTTTTCAGACGGGCGACAAACTCTTCGACCGCAGCTTCCGCCAGGTTAAAGGCGACTTCCGATTCGTAGGACATCGCCGAAGAATAATCTTCTGAACCGGTGAAAAAGGTCAGCGAAAATCCGAGAATGAACAAAACGGTCATGCAGGTTAAGGCAAGAAGGAATATCGATCCACGCTTATTCGGCATATTTTCCTTCCCCCTGGCTTAGAGCCATATCGATCACCTGCTGGCTCATCAAGCCTTCTTCGAATGACTCACGAAATCGCGGGTCTTTCTGCAGGGTCTCCATAAGTTCAAGCATTTTTCGCATTGCCCTACCTCTTCGGCTTGGCTTTGCCGTTTTGTGATAGATCATTGCAGAAAGATACCACGTCTGCATTTCAAGGTAGGGATCTTCGTTAACATCCATCTGAACACGTTCGACCTCACGCAGAGCCCCGTCAAAATTTTCTTTCTGGAACATCTCAAAAGAAAGTTCAAGCCGCCGATAGAGTTCCTGGGTGAGGCGATCTTTTTTGCGCTCGGGTGGCGGAAGCTCAGCCAGAACCGATGCTTCGCCAGTATTGGCATCTGCCGGCCGAGAATCAGACTGGCTGACAGGCCTGACAGGTTCATCGGGAAAAATATTGCGGATCGGCCGCGATCTTAACCTCGTACAGCAACCAGTACAGCACAAGACGACTGCCATAAAGTTCAGGAGGAGCAGCCATTTGATGTTTCTGAGCAAAGCGAATTTCCTGTAACTGTAATATAGTTCTAATAATACTATTCCATGGAGAGCGCAAAGTCAATCAGACGAGTTGTATTGACTCAATAAACTTGCCTTGACAAGCCTTTGTATTCAAGCTAAAATTTGCACATGAAAAAATCAACAAACCTGTTCACGAACTTAGGATCCATCCTGATAGCAGTAATGCTGGCGTGTCCTGCAATTTCATTCTCCGCAGAAAAAACCGCTGGTAAAGCCGCATCTTCTAACCACTTCTTCGCCTTCGAAGACGCCGATTATCATACTTCGCCCGACAAGCGTATTGGCGCTAAAATAATCGCCGATCCCGCAAAAGTCGGCCCGTCAATATCTTCTCTCGTTCACCTCACCTACCTGCCGGGCGCCCACATCACCAGTCACCGCCATGTTTACGTAACCGAGATAATCTATGTTCTCGAGGGCAATCTGACCCTGCGCATCGGCGACGAAATCAAGATCCTGGGCCCCAACAGCACTGCGCACATACCGGCCAAGTCTTTTCATGAATACCTCAACGACTCAACTGATGTTGTCAAGTTCCTGCAGTATTATTCACCCTCCGGTCCCGAAGAAGAATACCGTAACTGGGAAAAACCAGCCGCGACTTCAGCCGCACCAGCACAGCCTGATAAAGTAAAGGAAGCTTCTGCCAAAAAGAACGAAGGGCCGGCGCATGTAATAGCACCCACCCTGCCCCCGGTTCCTGGCAGTCCCAGACCTGTTATCGGTACGGTCAGCGAAGGAACTTCCGAAAAAACTGACAAGCCCACCGACAATCTGAAACTGAAAATCGGCAAGGACAAGTAATGTTAGTTCCCGAGAGTAAAAATTCTTACTACAGCGAAGGACTGCTGGAAGAAGCTGTCCAGGAAAACCGCAGAAAGATCGAACAGGAACCAGACAACCACCTGCTAAGATGCAGCCTGGCCAATGGTCTGGCCCGTCTGGGCCAGTTTAACGAGGCGATTGCCCACTACAAAAAGTGTATAGAAGCCTGTGAGAGCATAGAATACTGGAACAATCTCGGCAAGGCACTTTTGAATGCCGGCCAGTATCAGGAAGCCATCGCAGCTTTTTCGCAGGTTCTCAGCCGCAACAACTGGCCTGATGCCCATTATCACAAGGCTCTCGCCTACCGCAGTCTCAACCAGCTCGACAAGGCCAACGAAGAATTGCTTGCTGCCATCAAGATCAACCCGAAATATCGCGAGGCACTTAATGAAAGGGCCCATATTCTCGAAGCACTCGGGCGGATCGAAGAAGCCCTGATCGAGTATAAAAAGATTATCGCACTGTTTTTTGCCGAATATCAGGCTAATGAGGCCGAGATGTACAGTTACGAAATGTCAGTATTGCTTGACAACAACGAGCTTGTCGAAGAACTGATCAGGCAGCTGCGCCGCTATATCCAGAAATTCCCTGGTTTCGCCGATGGCTACTACAAGCTTGGCCAGGCTCTCGAGGCCAAAGGCCTTAAAAACGAAGCAATGATGGCCTTCCGGCGTGCTCTTGAGATCAATCCCAGTTACGAAACCGCCAGAAAATGCTTCTGGAAAAAATAAGTGAATAGTAATGTGCGCTAAACCAGCCCCTCAGCAACGCAAACGACTTGGCGACATTCTCGTCGAGGCCGGCCTGATCACCTCTGAGCAACTCCAGGAAGCCTTGAGCAAGCAGAAAGTTCTCGGCAAGCGCCTCGGCAAGGTTCTCGTCGAAACCGGCATGACTAACGAAGACAGCATTGCCACCACGCTGGCACGCCAGATGAACATACCCTATCTGAACCTTAATGAGATGACTGTGCCGCCCGAAGTGCTGACGACGATTCCCGAGGGCATTGTGCGCAGTCACAATCTGCTGCCGGTTCATCTTACCGGCAATCTGCTGCAGATCAGCATGGCTGACCCGCTTGACGTTTTCATTATCGACGAGATTCACTACCAGACGGGATATGAGCTTGAGGTAGCGATCAGTCCTGAATCGCAGGTCGAAGCGGCAATCCGTCATTACTACGGCACCAGTGACAGTCTGCAGAATGCTGTCGATAATATCGCGGCCGAACGCAGTTCTGAGGTTACACTCGACGAGAGCTTCTTTACCACCTTCGATCTCGGCGGCGAAGAGCAGAGCGTTCCGATTATCAACCTGGTCAATACGATCATTCAGCAGGCCATCAACGACCGCGCCAGCGATATTCACATCGAGCCCGACGAAGAAATTATCAGGGTCAGATACAGAATAGACGGAATTCTCAACGAGCTCATGAAGGCGCCAAAAAACATTCAGAGCGAGCTTCTCTCGCGCCTGAAAATCATGGCGCAGATGGATATTTCCGAAAAACGCCTGCCACAGGACGGCCGCATCAAGGTAAAAGTGCAGAACAAAAGCATCGACCTGCGCGTATCGTCTTTGCCAACGGTATTTGGCGAAAAAATAGTCATTCGTATTCTCGACAAAAGCCGCATGCAGCTAACCCTCGACCAGGTTGGCTTCGACCATGACCTGCTCGAGCTCTTCAAAACCCTTTCCTCATCGCCGAACGGCATCTTTCTGATGACCGGTCCGACTGGCTCAGGCAAAACCTCTACTTTATATGCTGCCATCAACTTTATCAGAAATGGCCAGATCAACATAACAACAGTCGAAGATCCGGTCGAATACCTGATACCCAGTATCAACCAGGTGCAGGTTCGCCCCGAAATTGGCCTGACCTTCGCGCGCACCCTGCGCTCGATTCTGCGCCAGGATCCCAACGTCATACTCATCGGCGAAATCCGCGATTTCGAAACCGCCCAGATCGCCATCGAATCGGCTCTGACCGGCCATCTGGTATTTTCGACTCTGCATACCAACGATGCCGCATCGGCGATAACCCGACTGATTGAAATGGGGGTTGAACCTTATCTGGTCGCTTCAGCAGTTATCGGCGTCGGTGGCCAGCGTCTTGTCCGCAAGATCTGCCCATCATGCCGCACATCTTTCAAACCTGCCGGCGAGTCTCTTGAACTTCTTACCGAACATGGCTATGCCGATGCCGAATTGTTCAGCGGCAAGGGCTGTCTGACCTGCCGGCGCACCGGTTACTCAGGGCGAACCGCGATTCACGAAATCATGACGATCAACGAAGAAATTCACAGCCTGATCCTCAAATCAGTTTCGGCCCGCGATATCAGACACGCCTCTATCAATGCCGGCATGCGCACTATGCGTATCGACGGTGTTATCAAGGCGGTCAAAGGTGTGACCACGCTTGAAGAAGTCATGCGCCTGACGCGCGGCGAAGAAATCCGCCGGGTCAGCAGTCTGAAGACAGGTAGCACTGGGTGAACAGAAGATTTGCATACAAGGCACTCGACCTGAACGGCAAGACCATGGAAGGCTTCATGGAAGCCGCAACTACCGAAGAAGTTGGAACCTGGCTGGCCGACCGCAACTACTTCGTGCTTGAAATTGCCTCAGCCCCGCTGCAGACACTGGTAGCTACCGGCAAAGCTGAACTAAGAATCCCGGCACGCAAGATGAACTTCTTTCTGCTCCAGCTGTCAAGCCTTATCAATGCCGGATGTCCGCTGATAATGAGCCTGCACGCCCTTTACCGGCAGACGCCAAAAGGGCCTTTGCGCGAGCTATTAAAAGACCTGCGCGAAAAGATTGAATCAGGCAAATCATTTTCAGAAGCGCTGAAAGCACATCGAAAAGTGTTTTCGAACCTTTTCATCACAATGGTCGAAGTCGGTGAAATAGGTGGCATTCTCGGTGAAATTCTCGAGCGCTATGCCTACATCAACGACTCGATGTACCGTCTGCGCGCTAATATCATCAAGTCAATGATTTATCCGGCCATATTGCTAATTTTTACCATTATCGTAGCCTGGGCGCTGCTTGCCTTCGTTTTTCCGGTGTTGATCGAAAAGATTCAGATCAGCGGCGACCTCCTGCCGCTGCCGACCAGAATCTTTCTGTTCGCTTCCAACCTGCTTACCGGCAACTCAATTTTGATCGGCAGTATGCTGGCTCTGTTGATATTCGGTTTTTTTATGCTGCGCAGTTCAGCAAGCGGGGCACGTCTGATATCGAGAACTGTTATCAGTATCCCGCTGGTCAACTCGATGTTCATGCAGATGGAACTTTCTTTGTTTGCGCGCATACTTGGCACTCTGCTCAAGTGCGGCGTGCCGATTCTGACGTCGCTGCATGCGGTTGAAAAGGCTCTTGGCAACGTAATATACAAAGAAGCCATTAATGGCATCCGCGAAGCAGTGAGTCGCGGAGAATCTCTTACTCAGGCGATCAGCAAGCACCGCGACCTGTTTCCCGAAAGCATCATTCTAATGGCCGATGTCGGTGAACGTAGCGGCAACACTGGTGAAATGCTGGAAAAAGCCGGTATCATTTACGAACGTGATCTCGAAACCACGGTTGAAACTCTGGTTTCACTGCTACAGCCGGCCCTGGTAATCTTTCTTTCGGTTTTTGTGGTAACTTTGACCATGGCCATGTACCTTCCATTATTTGACATAATTAAAACTGTGAGATAAAGTAACAAAGACTGCAATCGTTTGTCGCAAAATCTTCGTGGAGGCTCTATGCGAAAAAAAGGTTTTTCACTTGTCGAGTTATTGATCGTTGTGCTGGTAATAGGCATCCTGGTTGCCATTGCCATTCCGAGATATCAGAGTATCGCCTCCATAGCCCGCGCTAAGTCATGCCTGTCGAATCAGAAAGGCATCGAAAGCCTTATCTCCCTCTGGGAAGCCAAGAATTTCGAGCTTGATTCGGGTAAGAACCGCTGGTCATGGGTTGATCGCTCAGGTAACATGCGCTGGAAATATTCGAATGCGCTTCTACAGCTCAACGATATCGCCAAGGACACCAAGTTGTTCATCTGCCCGGAAGCAGCCAACCGCTGGGGTTATACCTGGAACGGCTCGAGTTATCGTTTTTATAACACGGACAACACCGGTCTGTGGATCATCGGATCGACCGGAAAAATGGGCGGCCGCGGCGTCGTATGCGCCCTCAGGCTTGGCACCCGCTGGATCGGGATGAACGGCCAGATGGGCCCGGACGGTTCAAAGGACAGCGCTCACCATTACTGGTAAGCTGAATGGCTAAGAGCACAAGCTGCCAGGCCGATAGTTCAGCAAACAATGCCACACCGGGATCGAGTCTCCACAACCGCAGTCGGTTCAGTCAAGCCCGTGGCAGAGTTTCTGGCTTCACCCTGATCGAGGTATTGATCGTAGTTCTGGTCATGGGCGTTCTTTTCGGCACCGGCCTTTCGGTTTATTCCGGGATTACCCGCGATTCGCAACTGCGCACAAGAACCGATGAACTCACCAGCTTTTTTGCCGCCTGCCGACATCGCGCCCTTCTGCGCAAAACGCCAGTAAAGTTTATTTATGACAACGGTATTCTCGGCACCGACCAGTCGAACAATCTTCGCCAGAGAATCAGCGAAATCGACTTTCAGCTTGCGACAAAGCTGTTCAACAATCTCTCGGTTGACCGCAACGGGATATTCATACTGAACGGACGACCGGTTGATCAGCTGGAACTACCGGTCAAACTACCCGGCGGGCACTCCAGCATAATTACAGTAGAGCTTTAAATGCAGAGACAGGCACGAATAGAGCATTCTTCCGCCGCCGGCAACCGGCGCGCCTTTTCGCTGCTCGAAATTCTCATCACTCTGCTCGTGCTGTCAGGCTCGATTGTCATAATGTTCTCGGGCTTCGACAAGGCGGCGCAACTCGACATGTTTGCCAGCTTCGAATCTGAGGCGGCATTTCTCGCCGAACGCGAAATCGAGCTGCTCAAGTCTGAGCTGCTACAAGGACGGATCAAGCCGGCAGCAGGCTCACTGCCAAGTCGTTTTAGACTCAAACCCGGTTGGAAGCTGTCATGCATAACATCAGCGACAGACAGCAAAGAGGATGTACGCCTTATCTGCTTTGTCAGCAAAGGCGACCGACAGTTTCAGCTGGAATCGTTCGTGTTTGTTCCAGACGCAGGAGCCAAAGAATGATTAACCGCCAGGGCTTTTCTCTACTTGAGATCACCGTGGTCATGCTGATCATGGGTCTGACTATCACTGCCCTGCTGCAGATGTTTGACTGGAGTCAGATGCGCTATACCGATATCTCGCGGGGCTGGCAGCGACGAGCCGGGCTTACCGAAATCAGATTATGGCTGCGCGAGCGAGTTATGCATTCAGAACTCGACCGTATCAATATCGAAAATCTGGTCGATGCGGTCAGACTGCCTGCCGGTTTGCGCATTGCCGGAATAAAACTGCGCGAGCATAACAACGACACCTGGTTCATCACACTCGACTTTTTCGATGACCGCAACCGCAACAAAAAACCGGATCCCGGCGAGTCTGAAACCAGACTTTTCTGTTTCAGGGGGCGATCAGCTTGAACAGACGCGGCTTCAGCCTCTACCTGACATTTCTCATCAGCACCGTGATTTTTCTGCTGGTCACTACCAGTTACGAAATCAGCAGAACTGCCCTTGATCTCGGGCGCTCGGAAGCTATAGAAACCCAGGTTTTCCATGCAGCCGATGGCGGTATCGAACGTGGTCTGACGCGACTGCGCAAGCAGTATGCGCCATTCAAAATGAGCTACAGTTCTATCATCAGCCAGCATCGCCGTTTGGTGATCGAGGTAGAAGCTGTTAAAAGCGGCGGATTGATTGATCTGCTGGTGTCAGCCGGCCTGTTTGAGGGCAATCGTGAAGTAGCCAGGCAGCATTTGAAACGTAGCGGAATCGAAAATCTTAAAGGGCGCAATGGTATCGGAAAGTTAGTGGAGGCCACATGAAGAGCACCAGCAGTAACGGCTTATACGCAGCATTTGACATAGGGACCGCGGCAATAAAAGCCGTGATTATAGAGATTACCGATACAGGCCGACGCCTGGCCACGATAGAAGACGAACAACTCAAGCCTGTTTCCGACTTTCCCGGCGAAGACGAATACCGGCAGCATGTTATCGAAACACTCAAGGGTCTGGCCGGACGTCTGCCGATAAAGGAATGCCGCCATGTTTCAGCGCTGTATTCCAATCGCGAGCTGCAGGTAAAGATTATAGAACTTCCCAGTCAGGTACAGGAAGACCAGATCGACAAGATTCTTAACTGGGAAGCCAAAAAACTTCTTTCGCCGACCTTTCGCGAAGAACCTTATGCTTTTGCCTACCGGATCATTCGCAAAAGTCCTTACATGGTTGCGCTTACGGTAATACCGCAACGACTGCTCGAGCGCTTTGTCGATATATTTGAAGCAGCTGGAATCAAGCTTGACAGCACCTATGGTGAAGTTTTTGCCGCTGATGCACTCAGAGAGATCGTTGATCTTTCAGGACTGCCAGCGATGTCGATCGTAAACTTCGGTTACAGCGGTACGCACCTGCAGATATTTGCCGCCGGTGAACTGCGTTTCTATCGGTTCATCCCTTCAGGAATGAGTGAAATGTCGATACCGCCAACCGATAACGAACTTGAAATGTTCGCGCAAAAAATCAGATTCAGCTTCGATTATTTTCGCGCCATCAGCAAACTCAATCAGATCGACAGCCTGTTTTTTATGGGCGGCGGTGCAGCTTTGCAAGGTGCCCTGCCTTTTTCCCGCAGTTATTTCAATCCATCACGCATCAACATAGTTGACACATCCGGCGGCATTGATATCAGCCCAATTCTGCCCGAAATAACCGACAACTCGCCGGCCGAAGAAAAGCAGCGACTTCTTTTGCCTTTTATTCCGGCTGTTGGGGCGATTCTTGCCTGCCTTTCAGCACAATCAAAGACGATGAACCTGAGCGAATGTCTCAAGAGCAAAAAACGCGACAAGCGCCTGAAGGAACTGGCTCGCCTTTTGCCGCTCTGGATTGGCATCATAGGCCTGTTTCTTATTCTGACACTGCTTTTATACACTCGAAGCAATCTGCGAGAACGGCTACAGGAAACCCAGAAGCAGATGGATTCAGCCAGAATTGGTGCCGAAGCGATAACCATCAAAGCCAATCGCCTGCGAGCATCTCTCGACACCGCAGTAAAGTTGAGTCCGTCGGCACGCAAAGCTCTTCTTCCGATTATTCATAATCGACTCAGCGTCGATCATCTACTGTTTATAATGGCGCAGGCTCGCCCCGAGGGTCTGAAAATCAATGAAATTCTCATTCGCACTGAAGCTGAAGCAGAAAACCTCGGGTTTGATGAACAAAACCCACAGACATCTGCAGGCGCCGGCGAAACTGATGAATACGGCGAAAATGTTCCCAAGAATGAATTTGCCAGCAGCCTCGCCGAGCAGATTGGAGATTCAGACCAGGTCGGCGAAGGCCTCATCGGCAAGATCATCATTATCAAGGGTAATGCCGCCAGCAATGAAGAAATCAGCCATTTTACCGGACAAATGGCTGAAAAGCGCGTAATCAAGCGTTATAAAGTCATCAACAGCCGGAAAGCCAGGCCTTCCGGCCTGGAATTTCTCATAAGTGGAGAATTACCATGAATAATATAGCAACCAATCTGGTGGCGCTTTTCATCGTTCTTATCGTAGTATTTTTCGCCGGTCGCATTTTCCTGCTGGCTGACGTTAAAACCCAGCTGACCCAGGCTGAGAGTAAGCTTGCAGAGCACCAGACGCAACAAACCACACTCGAAGCCGAATATGAAAAACTGAAGAATCGTGTTAAGAACTCAGAGGTTCCTTTACGCAGCAATAAACTGCTTATTGCCGGCCAGGAAGCTTCGCTGCTGCGCTCGGTTATCGATCTTGGCGGCAAAAGCATGCGGCTTAATTCTTACTCGATGCTGCCATCATTCATGGTCAAGCCTGCCGAAGAAGAAAGTTATACAGAAAGCCCGAGCCAGTCGACAGGAAATATTGGAGAACTGCCACAATTGGACGAACAGGGCATGCCGGTCGGCCTGGCAGAAGAAGACGAAGAATGGCCGGGCGTCGAGATAATCCCGGTCAAAATGACATTCACATCGACTTATCGTTCTTTTGGCAAGTTCCTCAGCGACGCCGGCAAAAGTATGCCGGTAAATTCTGTCAGGTCAATGGATCTGCTGATGAAAAGCGACGGAATTGTCAAAGGCACGCTGATCATGAATTTTCCAGTTGCTGAGAACGGCAATTAGCAACTTAAAACGAGGAGATAAAAATGCAGAACGGCAACGAAACCTGGAAATGGGGAGTCGTATTCATATTACTGGCAATTTTTCTGGTAACAGCCAATCAGGCCTATCAACACGTCACCAGTCAGGAAGAGTATGAAGCGCCTGATGACTATCTCAAGGGCGACTCCTGGGATATCGAACACCAGGGCGGCCCGGGAGCGGGACAACCGGTACAGCTGTCGCCAGAATTGCCCGATGGTTTTGATCGACCACTCGGAACAGCTGCCTCAGATTCAGAGGAGGCTTTTGAGCCGGTGATTATCGACGAAGATATCGACTGGAACAAGGTTAAAGATCCTTCTGAGGAATAGCGCCAATGCGTATCACGCATTTTTCTACAGCAACGCTGCTTGTGTTACTGGGTTTAACGGTTGTCAGCCTTGATGCCAGAGAACTTCAGCCACAGTTGCGCGAAGCCGAAAGGCTTTATCAGGCCGGGCGTTACCAGGATGCCGCCCGGACTGCCAATGATTATCTGCGTTTTTTTCCCGATGATTTTCAGGCCCTTGTTATAGCCGGTATCAGCGCTTACAACAATGGCGACTATTTAAGCGCAAAAAAACATATTGCCAAAGCGCACGCCAGAGAACCCAAACACCCTCTCGTCGTAGAATATGCCGCTCTGCTGCGCGAAATCGAATATCGCGGCGGTTCTTTGTCACCGATTCCCTTGCAGCCGCCGGCAAGCAACGAATATGAAACTGCCGGCTTCTTCAAACGTGGCTACTTTGGCCCGGGATTTACTCACACATCAGGCAATGTAATAGACCCGGCGCTGGCGACGCCAGAAGTTGCCTTGCCGATGCCACATCCCGAAACAGAAAGCATTTTCAAGACACAACCAGTCCTTGATATTGCTGAAAAAGCTTTTGCCGAAGGTAATTTCCACAAGTCGTATCTTTTTTATTCGCAGCTGCTGGCCTCACAACCGACTAACCGCCGATTTCTCATAGGCCGTGCCGAATCAGCGTTTCACATGAAACGCTACCGACAGGTTGTTGACATGCTGGGACCGCTGCTGGCTGCCCCGGAAACACAAGGGTTCAATGCCACAGAAATAAAAAAAGCCCGCCAACTGCTAAGCGATGCGCGGCAAAAGGCTTTTGCAGAACAGCCTTAATGGCTTATTCCCATGTATAATTCCGTGTCACTTTCTTTTTGGTCGAAAGAACGATGATTTCAACCCTGCGGTTTATCTCGCGGTTTTCGGCGCTGGTATTGGGAACTTTTGGTCTGAATTCACCGTAGCCCTGAGCCGAGAACCTTTCGGGATCCTGCTGCATATTCTCGACATAGAAACGCACGACTGAACAGGCACGCGCGGTCGAAAGCTCCCAGTTGGAAGGGAAAGTTCCACTGCGGGTTGGCTCATCATCGGTGTGACCGTCGATTCGAATGTAGTTGTCAATCGTGCTGAGAACTGGAACCAGCGAAATCAGAACTTCTTCGGCACCTTTGCGCATTGTGGCGCTGCCGCTTTCAAACAGAACGTTCGAAGGAATTTCGATTTTGACCATCTGATCAGATGCCATGACCAGCATGCGATCAGCCGCTGGGGCCTTGCGCAGCTGGTTTTTCACCTTTTTTACGAGATGTGGAATTTCGCTTTTGCGTGAAGACGGTGTCAGCAGAATGCCCTTGCCGCCATGCGTAAGCCATTGGCTCGAACCCTGCGCCGTGTTGATACTGAAAACAGCATGAAACTTTTCGTCACGCGATTCGCTTTCCTGCCGCTTTTTAGGAGAATCCAGCGATGAGAAAGCGAACAGCATGACGAAAAAGCAGAGCATGTTAGTCACCAGGTCTGCATATGATACAAACCATAATGGCGCCGTAACGTCTTCGGACTTTTTTCGTTTAGCCACCCTGACCCAGCTCCTCAGAGAGATGAAGTTCGTTGAACTGTATTCTCGACTGATCAGACATGAAGGCCAACAGACGCTCCTGAATAATGCGCGGATGTACGCCACCCGCGATCAGCATGCAGCCGCGGGCAATAATTTCGCCGTACATCTGCTCAGCGGCGCTGCGTTCTTCAGCCTTTTTACCATAAGGAATAAACAGCAGATTGGCGGCAACCGCACCGTAAAATGTCGTGATAAGTGCAACCGCCATGTTTGGGCCGATTGAAGTAGGGTCGTCGAGATTGCCAAGAAGGCCGACCAGCCCCATGATTGTGCCAATCATACCGAAAGCGGGAATTACCGATGCCAGAAAGTCGAGCGAAGCCTTGACGTCACTGTGACGGGTTGCACGTGAATCAAGCTCAGTATCAAGAATATCCTGGATGATCTTAACATCAACACCATCAACTACCATCTGCAGGCCACGTGCAAAAAATGGCTCGTCTATTTCCGCAATTCGCGAATCGAGGGCAAGGATGCCCTCTTTACGCGCAACATCGGCAGTCAGCAGAATACTGCTGATCAATTTCATGTAATTGTATTCCTTTGGAGCCATGTAGCAAAACTTGATCATGTTAAGGGCCCCGCGCATTCGATCATAGCTGTATGCAACAGCCATGGCCGAAAGTCCGCCACCAAATACGACGAATACGGAGGGAATGTTGATGAAGGCACTCAAACTGCCGCCCATTTTGATCCCGATCGAGATCAGAATGATTCCCAGCAATGTACCTAATACTGTATTGTTATCCAAAGGAAATTCTCCTGCGTTTCAGCCTGGGCTGAAATATTTTGAATCAGCCAAGCAGGTCGAGTTTAAACACCAGTTCAGAGATACCTTTTTTGGTTTTGGTGAATTCTTCAACGGAAATTGTAAACTTGTAGGGCGCAACTTCAGCGATACCAAGGACTTGCCCCTTTTTGATTTTGCTCGGATTGATAGCAACCTTGGGGGTTTTGAGTGAACGCACTTTCTGGTTGTTTTCCATCACCGAAATTTCGAAGCTGATACCATTCATGTAGGCTTCTTCATCGCTGATGACTTTCCAGTCTTCGTCATATTTGACGGTGAACCAGTAATTGTTGCCGTTGAGAGCCAGCGGAGACTGTCGGAGCAGGTCTTCGTCCAGCGGATGAGGAGAATAGTTGAGCATTCTGACAAGAGTGAAAAGATTTTTAGTGTCGGCTTTCTGAGCGGGAGCTTTGGCCGAAGCAACTTTGCTGGCACGGGCGGCTTTGTTCTCGCCGGTAACTTTTTTTGCTGTAGCAGTTTTTGCAGGCGCAGCGACTCTGGTAGTTACCGCGGGAGCAGCCGACAATTTAGCTGTCTGGGCAGGCGGAGCGAATGCCTTGGTAGAAGTGACCATTTTGGCTGAAGCTGGCATAGTTGTGGCCAAGTTAGCCGGCAATTCAGAAGGAGGAGCGACAAGAACAACTTTGCTGTCTACCACACCAGAGGAGAGCACTGGAGCAGCATGGTCTACAACCTTCCTGGCTGTAGTTACAGGTCTTGTGTGCCTGACCACGGTCAAGGCGGCAGAATTTTCAGTTCCGGCAAATGTCGAAGAAACGAACATCGTCCCGCCGATCACCAGAACTCCTGCGATAAATGTTCCCAGCCTGAAATTTTTCATTGATTTCTCCTCATATTCGTTAAACAACTTAGTTGTTTCTTGCTCCACCGTTGATCCAGTTAACAATCAAACCCTGGTCGGAAGTGGACAGCGAAGGTCTGTCCTTGGGCATTCTTGGCGTCTCTGTGCCTTTTATGCGTTTAACCAGCTTGCTGCTCTGGGCGTCATAAGGATATATGACCGCGCCATAGCGCGAACCACGCATCAGATTGGCATAACTGTTCAGCCTGAGTCCGCCGGCAGCAGCGCCATCGTTGTGACAGCCTACTATCGCGCAGTTAACATTAAGAATCGGCAGAATGTTGCGCGAAAAGCTTCCACCCATCGACACCAGCACCAGATGGGTAGTTGCCGACAGGCCACTGTCAACAGTAACGGTAAGCGAATTCGAATTAAAATCGGTCGCGTGCGAAGTTACCGTGTATACGCCCGGCTGAACATCAGCAATAGTGAAATTGCCGTTGATATCTGTCATTACCGAAACTGTTGTCGGTGATGTCATGACTGTCGCACCAGCAATGCCGATGCCTGTCTGCGAATCGACAACAGTGCCGACGAGTGTTCCACGCAATGTACTCTTGGTGCCGCAGCCCACCGCCGTAAGCAGCGACAGACTCAAAACCAGCGCCAGCAGAATCTGAAACTTTTTAACCATACCCTGCTCCTTCCTGAGCTTTCATTCCTGCGAACTTCATCGGCAAAAAACCTCATAAATTTGACAGGCAAGTTACAAATCGGCAAAATTTTTGCGACCGACCAGGTATCACGTGCTATAATCTTGCCATGGCAAACCACACCGAACCCGAAACACAACAGAAAAAGCGCAAGCAGCCGGCCAACATTCTTGAGTTGCTTCTGGCGTTGTCTATTCTATCGGTATCGATGTATCCACTTGTCTATATCTTTCGCATCTCACAGGTGCCTCGCCAGAAAACCCAGACTGAATATCTGGCAACTTTGCTGGCCCACCACGTCATCGAAACCATAGTCGCACGCAAAAGCGTCAACCCCACATTTCTTCCGTTCATGAGCGAAGCTGAGCCGGTTGTGCAATCCTCTGACTCTGTCGCGCCAGTCAGCTATTATTTCAGAGGAATCGGCGAAGATGGCGAAAACATCCGCGAAAACGACACGACTCAGCTTTTCTGGCACCTCAAACAATTCAACTGCCAGATCGACACATATTATCTGGAAGGCGCGCTTTATAAGGTGATTGTCTATATTTCCTACCTGAACGAAGGGCGAAAAATGCGGGTATTCTTTGAGCGCCTGCTGCCCCAGTCAGCCGACAAAAACGACATCGGAGAAGAATTCTGATGAAACGACGACGCGGCGAACTGTCACTCGATGGCATAATTATTCTTGCTTTCATCACAGTAATAGTTGCTACCGGGCTTGCCATGCTGCAGTTTCATCTGTCACGCCAGATAGAACAACGCGTCGATCAGGATATAACACTTGGCTACAACCTGGTTCTAATCAACCTGCGCCAGGACACCCGCCTCGGCAACCGTTTCGAAATAACCGAGAACGGCTTTGCCATTATCGGCGACAACAACAAGCCGATAGCAGTCTATCGGCTGCTCGAAAAAAGCCTGTATCGGTTCGACGAAAGCGAAAAAGGGCAGCTTATCATCAACAACCTCGAAAAAGCTTCGTTCAAACTACATCCCGAGCTCAAAAACCTTCTGCTGGTAACCCTGCTGCCGGTAGATCACATGCAGTTGCCATTCTTCACATCTTTCGCACTGCGAGGGCGCCAGTCATGAGGAAACCACGACACGGAGCCATCTCTCATATCATCATGGCGACAGTATTGTCTCTTCTTGTCATACTGACTGCCATTCTTCTCAGCAGTATGCATACTTCAAATGTTGTTCCGGCGATTTCACTTATAAATGCTGATTATCAGGCCGAATCTGCCATTATCATGCAGTTGCAGCAAGCACACTTCAACCCGACGCTGCCTGAGCAGATTCTCGAAAAAGAAATCATGCCCGGAGTTCTGCTTAGACTCAAAGGTGTTGCTACCACAAATGGCGACTGGCAATTCATCGGAAGCATAACCGGCAACCAGCTGAACAGAACATTCTCTGCCAGCGCCAACGTCAACACCCCTGACCAGATCAACTTCAGCCGGCAGCCTCAGTCAGAATAAGCTCGTCACCATGACGGCTGAAAACCCTGGAACCACTCAAAACCCGGCGGCCGCCACCTTTTTTTTGCCATAAACTATCAATCTGCCCGATCAACCGTCGATTGGCGATTTCTCCCAGCCCGGCTTCTATCAGCCACAGCCGGATGACTTCCCGCCGTAAAAAAGAGGGCGGAACCCTGGTGACCTTGAGAATTGCTGCCTTACGGTTGCGCTGCAAAAACATGCTGGCCGCGCGTGTTACCATGCCATGCAACTGCTGTATCTCTTCGGCCAGTTCGGAAAAGTGACGGGCAGCGCCTGTAGCCGCGGTGTTTATAACCGGCATAATGCGATGCCGAACCATGTTACGAAAATACACCTCGCTGCTGTTGGTTTCGTCTTCACGCCAGACCTGCCCGACGGTGCCAAGATACTGCTTGAGCTCCTGCCTCTCTATATTCAGCAGTGGCCGCCACAGGTACAATGGTTTTTCATCGATGATGAGACGGCGGCGGCTTCTGATACCACCGGCACCGGCAACGCCACAACCGCGTAGCATGCGCATAAGAACAGTTTCGGCCTGATCATCGGCAGTATGTCCGGTTGCGATAATTGCGGCCCCCGATTCTTCAAGCATCTGCGCAAAACAGCGATAGCGGAAGGCTCTAGCCCAGGCCTCACTGCCCGGTCGACTGCTGCCGGCATGATCTTCAGCGCCGGCACGCCGCCAGAAAAATTCAAGCCCGAGTCGGCTCGCCAGTTCACCAACCCAATGCCGGTCAGCCTCGGAAGCTCCACGCAAAGCATGATCGACATGAAAAACCACAAGTTGCAGCCGCTTCATGCGACAGTAATGCAGCAGTAAAAGCAGCATCGCAACAGAATCGATGCCGCCTGAAACAGCTGCAGCAATTCTGCCACCTTTTCCCACAGCGGTAAAAGATGAGATCAGCCTCTGCTGAAGGCGCCGCGCCTCATTCATCGTATTCAAGCCTCTGTAAAAGTGATTCGCAGGATACTCCTGTCACTGCGTATTATAGCATATTACCGGTCAGCGCGGGCAAAGCTGGTGCATATCGGTTAACGCAGAAAAGCTGCCCCGTTGCCGGAGCAGCCAATCTTAAGAGCTCTTTTGTAGAACTGGCAGGCCAGTCCTTTACTTGATTTTCAGAGGAACGTAAAGAACCTGACGATTACCGCTTACATCAGATGCATCCACATAGAAATGCGGGTTTTCAGGAAGTTCAAGTTCTGCCAGCGCAATCTCAGTAGCATTGATAGCACTTACCGGAACTGGTTCACCGCTGGCGTTACTACAGATGCCGTATTTAAGCTTAGTATTATCAAGCTTATAGTTGTCTTCGCCGTTAACCTTGATCTTCAACACAGAACCCGCCGGAACCTTCACCGCTGCCTTTTCAGGCGGCACGACCATACCAGCACCCAGTTCGAGACCCTGTACCGCGAGAATGGCTCCTGGGTCAGCCTCGTTAATCAGGGCACCGCTGAAGTAAACATCTGCCAGCTTGGGCAGCGGATATTTATTGGGCGGATTTTCAGCCACCCAGAATGTCCCTGAGCGACCGCCTTCAACCAGAATCTCGAGGCCGCAGGTCGGCGGTGTGATATCAAGAACACGCGCGTCATGCCCGACACTTGCATTGGCAAAGGTGCCTCTGGTCTTGCCGGTCACCGGATCAGTGTAGCGCATCTTGCGGCCGATATGACAGGTTATCGCGCCTTTTCCGGTCGGATTGATCGGCGTTACCACCATCTGATTCAACGCCAGCTGCTGGGTTGAAGAAGCAGGAACGTTTTTGTTCTTTTCCCAGTCGATGAAGAACCACGAAACCGCAGCATTGCGCGACCATTTTGCATTGGGAATGTCGCTCCCATTGTATTGAGCCGGCGGTTCAGCATCAAAGATAGCGGTATCAGCCACCAGAGTTATTGGTATATCCTCGGTCAGAGTCGCCGGAATAGCCTCGCCGTTCTCCATGAATATTTTCAACGGCATAACCGGGCTGAGGTTTTCCGGGTGCGGCGGCATGTTTATACCTTCAAGCCAGGGCGGAGTCTCCTTTTTTGTGGCGTCATCCTGGGCATACAGAGCCACAGAACCTGCCAAACTGACGATTATTGCGACAACTACAAAGATAGAACGATTTTTCATGCTTTATTCTTCTCCAGAACTCGGTTACTGATTTCTGCCACCTTCAAATGCAGCCTGGGTGTTAACAATGTAAAGAGGCATTCTGATAGTGGTCAGGTTGCCATCTTTGTCGGCTGCTGAAGTGGTGAAATAGTAATCCGGCTGGTCTTTATATTCGGCACGGGGATAATTGGGAACACGGAACAGATAAGCATCGCCATCTCTTTCGACTTCCTTGTCGTTGGCATCAACGATTCTGACTTCAACTTCGCCGGCAGAAGCACGCTTGTTGCCATTGTCGGTTGAAACAGCCGCGATGATGAAAGGAACGTTGCGGCGGACATATACGCCCTTAATGCTCTTGTCTTCGCCGCCAATGACGCTGACGTGGTTGGTATATTCCTTCTGATCGATCTTCGAGTTCAGCTTGCCACTCTCATATTTGGGCGCGCCGCGCTCGTTGAACAGAGTACCGGCAATCGAAAGTCTGGCAGTCTTTTCCCAGGGTATGCTGTTGCGCTCTTCGTCTTTACCTTCTTCGATAAAGATGTAGCTGGCATCTTCGAAATCTTTGGAATCTGTTGAGAACGGCTGACCCATATTTTCGATGATCTTGCCAACCATCTGGGCTTTCAGAGCCTCTTCAGATTCTGCCATATTGATGTTACCGGCGCCTTCCTGGAAAGCTATCCAGACGTCGGGAGAGGTGCAGTCATGAACTTCAATACCTACACGCTGCTGAGCCGTAACGGTGCTTGCTGCACCCGAGGCTTCGCCGCCTTCTTCGCCTTCAGCACCGGTAGTAGCAGTTGCTGAACCGCCGGCTTCTTCATCGGTTCCTCCTACGGCATCACCCTCGGCGCCGCCAGCAGAAGAAACCTGGCGGGCACCACCGTTGTGAACCTGGTAGTAACCGGGGTCAGTGATATTACAGGGATTAGAGGCAACATTGGTGTCTTCTGAACTTTCGGTGTTCAGGTTGCCTGATTCGTCTTCTTTTTTGACTTCCCAGTTGATGTTGGGCGGGCCTTCAAACTGTGCGCTTTCTGCAATCGCGTTGGCGTCAACGTTGTAAAGGTCTGAGTTTTCAGCCATAAGGTAGCCAACATCTTCAAGCCACTGCAGATCACCCTCTTCAGCATCCTTGCCCCTGAACCCTTCCGGCATAACATATTCGCTGTTAACAACTCCAAGCGACATATCGACGCTTTCAGGCAAAGCCGGCGCTTCTTCTTCGGTTGCGGTAGTGTCCTGGGCATAACCCGGCCATACTGAAGCACAAACAAACATCACTGCAACAACAAACCAGAACCTGTTCCAAAATTTCATAAGGTTTCCTCCATATTTCTCTGAATCAGATCTGCAGTACCTTTAACCATTCTAATTCTGTTACGAAAAAAACACCAAGGATTGTTTCAAAAATTATTTTTTTTTTGAGAAACCCACAGCCGTTAGCGAACGATTTGCCCTCGCTCAGTCTAAATGATAAGCTTGCTTATATGAGCATTGCCATTATTACGGGTTTTGAGCCTTTCGCTGACTGCGGCGTCAACCCTTCATGGCTTGCAGTCAGCGCACTGCCGGCCAGCGTCGGGTCGTTCACCTTGACGCGACTTCTGCTACCGGTCTCTTTTGAAAAGGCCTTTGGCAGACTGGAAGAGGCAATCGTCGCCTGCCAGCCAGATCTGGTCATCTGCACCGGCCTGGCCACCCGACGCGACAGCATCTCGATCGAGCGCATTGCAATCAATATTGACGATGCGCGCATTCCCGACAACGAAGGCTACCACCCGATCGAGCGCAGAATCGACTACTCTGCGCCAGATGCCTACTTCAGCTGCCTGCCTGTTCGCGCCATCTGCGAAAAAATTAGCGAGGCCGGCCTGCCCGCGGCTATCTCCGACTCAGCCGGAACCTATGTCTGTAACCATGTCATGTTTCGCCTGCTGCACCTGATCGCCAACCGCTACCCCAAAATTCTTGGCGGCTTCATCCACGTTCCGGCCACTCCCGAAATGTCTGGCAATAAAGGTCCCGGCATGCCACTCGCCGACATCACCCGCGCGCTGCAGCTTGCGGTTGAAGTCTGCTCCGATCATTCAACTCACTGGCAGGGCAGCAAACGCCGCATCGTCGAATACAACCCGGGCTGGCCAGGTGAATTTACAGAAATCGCAACGCAACTGCATAGCGGCCTTGGCAATCTGGCTCTGCGCATCGACCACATTGGCTCTACTTCTGTGCCAGAGCTGGCTGCCAAGGACGTGATAGACATTCAGATTACCGTAAGCGAACTCAGCGACCAGCTGCTTGCGGCAATGACTGCCATGGGCTACACCCGCTCAGAAATCGCCACCAGCGACCACATTCCGGCCTGCATGAGCGACAAACCGCATGAATGGCAGAAGTGGTTCTTCAAGGCACCGCCCGGTCAAAGACCAACCAACACGCATGTTCGCATCGCTGGCCGCGCCAATCAACGCTACCCGCTGCTGTTTCGCGATTTTCTACGCGCGCATCCCAATTACGCGAAGTCGTATGGTGAACTAAAAAAGCGGCTGGCCGCCAATCTTGCCAACTCCAGAACTTACCCCGACGTCAAAGACCCCGCCGTCGATCTCATCTACCACGCCGCCGAAAACTGGGCGGCCAGGATTTGCTGGCAGTCAGAATAGAAAGCCTGACAAACTCCACCCCTCACCTTACAAACGAAATTCCATACTTCGTCAGAAGAAAGATGCAGCCAATAAAAACAAATACCTGCAAGTAACCGAGAAAAGCATGCCAAAACCTGTCCATGATATTGAACTCACGAAATTCGAATGAAAACCGCATGTTCAGGCCGCGCACAGGCTCAGCAACCATTTCTACCTGAGGCTCAACGTAGGCAGCACCGATTATCCCGGCAATCTGTTTTGCCAGATTCTTGTTTTCCTCAAGCGAACCAGATTTCATATCACTCAATACCTTTACCTCGCCGGTATTATCGACCAGTACAGTCTGATATGTCCATAAGAGTTTCTTTCCGATAACCTGCTGCATAGCCGTCACCGTCAAAGCATGCACCTGCGAAAAAGTCAGCATCACTCTTTCGCTTTCATAGCCAAGAAATTCAAAGTGATAAAACAGGCACTTTTCATCAATATCGAGCACATAATAGTTGTCGGTGAAATTGTAAAGAGTGACAAAAGCTACGCTACAGATCGCACCTGCCGGCAGCATCAACTTCGTCACCATTGTCATGCCATCTTTCATCCAGCCGTGGCAACCACCCAGCAAAACAGCTAAGCTGTAAAAAGAGGCGGTAAAGAAAAAGCTTTCTAGCGGCGTTTTAAGATCAAGTATTATCTTGCAAGGCGGTTGGCCATCAACAGCCAGAACTGATCTGCCCTTCATCTTCGCTCCCATGACTGATGATAGAGTCAGGATAGCTGAAATCAAGTCTTTCAGCAACAGATCAATTTTCATCGATGAATTGACAATTTTTCTCCAGTTTTGCCAATCGAATCTCTAAAACGAGCTCCAGATAAGGCGTTATCGACATGGCATGCCTTTTGCGTAAGCGGGGTTACCTATATGTTGCTTGAAACTGGAGGAACGAAATGACTTTTACCATCGCAAGAAAGAATCACATATCAATGTTGCTGGCGTTCAGCATGCTGTTTTCGATATTTTTTCTGGCCGCCACGCCGCCAGCTGAAGCCGGCCTGTTCAGAGCCCTCGCCAAAATCGGCCGCGCTGTTGCCGTTACCGCCTCTGCCATAACTGGCGGAGTCATTGGCGCTGTAGTTGGCTGCGTTACCGGGGGCCCGGTTGGCGCTCTGGCAGGATTCACCGCCGGTGCCATTATTGGTGGAATAACCATGGGCGCCCTCACTTCGACAACCGGCACCTCAGCCCTTACCGGCGCTGCAATCGGAGCCATGCACGGCGCCTGCGGCGGTCCGCTCGGCATGCTGGCCGGTGCGGCTATCGGCGGCGTTGTCGGTGCCGCTATCGGTTGTGTAGCTGAAGGTTGCTGTGATGACAACTGCTGCAACGGCGGCAATGGCAAAAAAGGCTCGGTGGTAGCGTCAGGCTACATCAAAGATTCTGGTAAAAGCGAAGAACCGGCAGAAAGCCTGCCAACCGATATTCCCGCCGAAGAGCCACTTCCCCAGGAACCCGCCAGAGAAGAACCGGTTGCCGAAGTGCCACAGACCCCTGAAACCGAAGAAACCGGCAATACCACTTATGCCGACGCCAGCGCAGAAGCAGCTGCCAGCAACGATCCTGCCGACATGACCGTAGAGGCATCGGTTCAGTTTCTGGTAATGCAGGCTCCCGAGCTCGACAGCGCGAGAACAGATGCGCTCACCAATAATACCAGCTCTGAAGAATACGAAAGTCGACTCGACCAGCGCGAGCTTGTCGCCGACAACCTCACCAGCAAACTGATCGCAGAAATCGAAGCAAACAACGGCCAGCCCGGCGAAGCCTACAGCCAGTTCAGAGCCAGCCTGCAGAAACTCGAACCCGAAAAGCGTGCAGCCCTCAACGATGTTATCGAATCAGTCAAAGACAACGTCACTCACAATCAGGTCAATAACCCCGATTCAACCAGCTACCAGACCCTCGCTGGCGAACTCAACCACATCTGACATCAGATATCTTTCAGACCTACCTCGGGCCTGCCTGGCAAAGGCGGGCCCGCTTTTATTTCAGCGCCTCCAGCCTCGCCAAAGTTCGATGCCTTTATATATACAAAAATTATTTGAATGTTTTCAGGTGCAAGTCGGTTTGCTTTTTCGTAAGCTTATGAGCGAAGCAAATCACTGCAGATAAAGCATTCCATTCTATAGATACCATATCCACGAAATTGGAGAACTTTAAGCCGATGACAGACCAGAACGATGACCGCTGGGCTTTACCGGGTATCGCAGAAGCTTTGCAATGGCTTGATTATCGTAACCAGCAGGGAATATCAATAGCACTCGATGCGCTGGGGGAATATGCAAAAGACACCGAACAGGCAGCAGAAAATCTGGCAGGCTATCGAAACTGTCTGCTGGCGCTGCCGCCAGCCAGCCACAAAGTAGCGGTTGCAATCAAGCTTTCAGCGCTCGGTCTGAATTTTGACGCCGCGCTCGCCGAAACAAATCTGCAAAATCTGCTGGAACTGGCTCGAAACAGCGATAATCTGGTCGAAATCGATATCGAAGGCACTCCGACGGTCGAGGCTACGGTAGCTATGGCCTGCAAATTCGCGACTATGGGCCTCAATCTTGTTCTCGCCCTGCAAGCCTACCTCGATCGAACTGATTCCGATATCCGCCGCGCACTTGAAGCCGGGCTGAAAATCCGTCTGGTCAAAGGCGCGTATCGTGGCGACACCGATGATTTTACCGAGATCCAGAGCCGTTTCTTCTCTCATTTCAAAACGCTGCTGGCAACCGGCCGACCTTTCGACGTCGGAACCCACGACCCGCTTCTGATCGAACAGATGAAGACAGCCATCACTGAACGGTCACAGGTTTGCTTCGGCTTTTTAAAAGGCCTGGCTGATCAGACCAAGCTGAATCTGGCACAAAGCGGCTTCGGCGCTTCCGAATATGTACCCTACGGAACCAATCGCAAGGCCTATGTCGCCAGACGCCAACTCTACCTCAAAAACCTCGAAAAAACCGGCCTCACCCCAGCCCCCTGACCAGCCCGCAAACCACAACGACCTCAAGCCAGATAAACTATCCGCCTGAAAAAAAGCCCGCTTACGCAGCGGGCTTTTTGAAATACACTAGCAAGGGTCGCTATCAAACTGAAGAATACTGATGTCTGCACAGGTCTTTTTTACACTGAGCTTATCCCTATCTTGTCCCTACAAATCAAAAAATCCAACATCCACTTCCACCTAAAGTCTTTTATAGTCCATGTTTGGATATGAAAGTATATCACATTTCCACCAAATACAAAAAACTCCATCAAACTGGCAAGCAAATCACTGTTTACGAATTCACTAAAAAATGCCGAGGCGGCAGTTGCTATTGCTAATGTTGCTATTTCTGCGATAGTTCGGAAGCTATCGTGGGTGGACAGTGAGAATTTTACTTCGTCAGAGCCGGGATTGACGCCAGGGTCTTTTATGTTCAAGCTATCGTTGTGGGAATTAAAAACAGTGCCCTTCTTAATTGTGACATTTGAACCCCTGAGTAATGCCAGAGACAAAGCGACAAAATAGCAGCGACAGTGACGGCACCGGTATTCCCAGAGCAGCTTTTTCCTTTGTTGGCCTTAAATAAATTTTTTGGAGTGGCCGCTTAAAAAAATGTCCATTTTTACTAGACCATTCCAACCAACGGATAACCGGCCTTAAAAAGGTCGCACGTCTGGCAGCCTCGTATCGATGGAATGACGAAATTCTTGGGCCATTTGAAACAAAGAAGCTCACAGCTAAATCTGCCTTACGGTTCCGTAAAAATAAAAACTACCCCAGATCATGCGATCCGGGGCAGTAGTTTCAGAGCCTTAGTATGAGATGATTTCTACTTTCTTCTGCCAAATGGCCAAGCTGCGTAGCCATATTCAGAAGCAATCATTTTTTTGCCAGTGCGGTAATGTATATACCAAGTCACAAAGCCATGAATGTTCTTCATACTGTTCCTCCTGTCGCAAGATTGCTGATCAGAAGAACAATGTGAAACGATTGACAAAAAGAATGGCTCTGAGGTATTCTTTTGCTTGAGATAGTTTCTAGGTCTTCCGGGCTCAGCTTGGGGACTAAAAAGGCTTGGATGTTAGAGCATCCAGGCTTTTTTGTTGCCAGTTTAGTTACAAAAATTTATGAATTTTATTTACTCGGTTTTCTGCCGCCTTATAACTCACTTTGAAAGTGTCCATAACATCTTCTACGGTCGCTCCTTTTCGGCAAATATTTACTACCATAGGGGTTGGCATTAGAACCGCAGATGCAAAAGCTTCTGCTTGCCATTCTGGATTTCTGAAAACTTTTATGTCACTCCGGTTTAAAACAGAAATTTTGTTTTCCATAATACAACCCTTGAAAAAATCTCCATGAAGCCAGGCATGGCCCAGTTCATGTCCAACCGTGAACTTTTCTCGACCTGCATGTAATTGAGCCGCAATGTATGTAGCAGGCGGAATGGTGATCACATTTTGACAGAAATCAGTTTGCCCTAGAATCCCAAATCCTAGCTCTTCTGCGAGTAATGTAAACCCTGTCTCTTCCTCAAATTTATGATTGGCATCTAAGATGTCAATGATAGGGATAGGACAAGGTTTTTGCAGACCTTCTGGATAAAATTTTCTTAAAAATTCTACAGCCTCACGACCTATGCTTTTATATGATTGTGGAGGCACTTCGGGGATTTTAACTGCAAACGTCATTTTGTCACCTCAGTTGGAAAATTTGCTTAAGATTTTTTCGATTTCCGAAGCGTCAAGCTCGCTTAATTCATCCCAAGATCTTTGGAGAGTAATTGCCAATTCTCGCTTTTTGGGGCCAAGATTAAGCAAACCAAGTTCTACCCGCAGCTTGTCTTGATGTGCGATTTTTAGCAATTCTGCGATATCAATTTCTAACAAGACAGCCAAGGTGGCAATTGTCTTGTCGTCCGGTGGCTCCCTACGCCCATTTTCAATTTGACTAAGATAAGACAATGATATGCCAGCTCTTTCAGACACTACCATCAAAGACAAGCCCTTTCGCTTTCTTGCGGTCCGTATTTTGTCTCCAAACGGCCTCTTCAACATGTTTTGCTCCTTTGCTTCTCGCATAATCAAATCCGCACATTTTAACTCTTGCGAGATTCTACAAATTAAGCATACCTCATTTTGCAAATTTACACAATAGCTGTGAAGACTTTTTGTTGATAAGTGTTACGGCTTGGGCAAATTAACCTCAATCGTTTGTTTGACCGATGGTGCTGATGTTTGGATTTACACGGCATGCCGTCGAAGGAAGACCAAGATGCGTGTATACCTAGGCCGCATCACACCAAGTCAAACAATGAAACAACAGCACAAAAACTTCACCGGCCGGAATCTGCCGGTCTATTTCTTGTAATGCTGGTTCAGCCGCCGGTCGGACTCTGAGCGCTCGGAGTATTTCTTTTGGTGTTCTGGCGTTTGGTTTGCTGGCAAGCGCACGCTGAAACGCCGGGTCGAGCTCGGAGACTTCAGATGTCAGATGCACCAAGCCATCCGTTACAAAATGTTTGGCCTGCTGCAAAATAGACGAATCATCTTCGTCTGCCTGGTTGGGGTTTGCTGCGATCTTTTCAAGAGTCGCAAGAGAGAATTTTACTTCGTCAGAGCCAGCGGCAGTGCCAGAATTTTCCCGATCATGTCCATGATCCAGATCAATACCGGATGTTCCCGCTCGAACTTGGCCATCCGAGCGTCCTGTTCTTGTCTTGCCTGCTTTACCAATAGCTCCATGTTTTTCCGCGTCATGCTGAGCACCCACTCCCTTGAAAATTTCTTCCGGAGCTCTGCCGTCAATATCCTCTACTCAAAGTCTAAGTCTGTTACCGAGAACCGTCAAGAAGTTTTACCTAATGTCGAGAAAGCAGCTGTAAGAACTATAAACAGGCGTCTGTTACCAATGCTTTTACCACTTTTTGCCAGTTTTACCACACAAAAACTTTCTTCATCAGGGAAACCCAGGTGCTAACGATTTCAGCATAGAAGTCATAAAAATCCTGCCATCACTGGTTTTCTAAGCGATGTTTCTGCATCGCAGCGCAAGGAGATATTTGCCGCTGCTATCGGCCCAAAGTATTCGAACTGGCCTTACTATTAAAGGTTCAGTCGGCAAAGATCAATTGACTAAGTCATTGCAAATCGTTTATCTTGCCAGAAAACTAATTCGATCGGGAGATGCGGGCACAACATTGTTGCCATGCAAGGAATTGTCAGGATTTGGGGACGATTTTGAACAGCGAAAAATACAGCATGTCTTTTACTACCGGCGGGCTGTTCCTGCAGGAATCAATCAAGCTCGCCCTTTTGCATCAACATCTGCAGAACTGGGAAACCGTCAAAGAGCAGGTTATTGCTGCAAATCTGCTGCAGGCCAGAACTATCAACAGCGCAAAACGGGTTTGTTACGAAATTATCAACAGGCTCAGACAGCTTTCACCAGATGAGCTTGAGCTGCTGTTGGACGGCGATGTCCACGAACAAAAGCACGTTCTCTGGCTGGCGATCTGTCGACATTATCGTTTTATCGCAGATTTTGCCAGTGAGGTTATGCGTGAACGTCTCCTCAGCCTGCAAACAGATCTTAAACCGGAAGAATTCGATTTTTTTCTTAACAGGAAAGCAGAATGGCATGCTGAGCTTGAAAGTCTCAGCCCGTCTACCAGAACAAGACTTCGCCAGGTTTTGTATAAAATGCTTCGTGAGTCTGATATGTTGAATGACAATTACATCATCAATGCCGTAATGCTCAGTCCACGTCTTTTGAGCGCAATTCCGCGCGAAAGGCGTCATGATGTATTTACCTTTCCGGTTTTTGAATCAGGCGTGAGAGGTAAAACTCAATGAAAAATAATTTCCAGAAAAGTTCTCTGGCAGAAAGATTTAAGCACCTGTTTTCTGTTATCTCAGGCCCGCGCTTTCTCAAAAAACAAGGCCTCGGCAACGAAGTCCCTTTCTTCATCTGCCCATATAAACCAGAAGAGAGCATCGAAATGACACGCCTGCAGGGGCAGCTTGTCAATAAGCTTGAGCAAAAGGGAATTCGAGTGCTCGAAATTAATCTCTACGACCTGTCTGTCGAAATTCTGAGAGATCGCGGCATCTGGGAGCAAACGTTGGAAAGAGAAGTTGCCGTCAGCAAAGATGAGCTAAAAGAGCTCCTGCAGGGTGTTCTTGACACAGAAGACCATCTGATTCCTGCAATTGCAGCAAAAATGAGAGAAGCAGACTTTGACGTCATGTTTCTGGCAGGCGTCGGCGAAGTTTTTCCCTATATCCGTTCGCACAACATACTTAATAACCTTCAAAGCACAGCAAAAGATAAACCGACATTGATGTTCTTTCCGGGAGCATATACTCACTCGCTTGAATCCGGCGCATCGCTGAATCTTTTTGGCATGTTTCATGACGGGTATTACCGGGCTTTCAATATTTTTCACTGTGAAGCATAAGAGAGGCATATCTGATGAAGCTAAAAAACATTTTCACCAAACCGGTTGACCGCCCGATCGAAGGAGTCATCAAAGCCGATGACGAAGCCAGCCTGAGACTCGAAATAGAAGAATACGTTCTGACCAACGAGGTCGAAAAACGCCTGGAAAGCTTTCTTGATGCCTATATCAATTACGAAAACGCCAACGGCGTGTGGATCTCCGGCTTCTTCGGTTCTGGTAAATCACACCTGCTCAAGATGCTCGCCCTGGTTCTTGAGAACCGCCAGATCGACGGCATGGCAACTCTGGATCTGTTTATGCCAAAGTGTGAACATAATGAAATCTTACGTGGTGATCTCAAGCGCGCTGTCAGCATTCCATCAAAAAGCATTTTGTTCAACATTGATCAAAAGGCTGATGTTATCAGTAAAACTCAGATAGACGCGTTGCTTGCGGTATTTGTTAAGGTGTTCGACGAAACCTGCGGTTATTATGGCAAACAGGGACATATAGCCCAGTTTGAGCGAGACCTGGACAGCCGAAATCTTTATTCTGACTTTAAAACGGCCTATGAGAGCATTGCCAGCCGCCCATGGGAAAGAGGCCGCGAACAGGCCTTGCTTGAAGCAGCAAACATCGCCAAAGCTTATTCGAAAATTACTGGCAGCAGCGAAGCCGATGCTCAGGGAATCCTCGACAAATACCGCAGTCAGCATCGTGTGTCTATTGAAGATTTTGCCGACCAGATAAAGGCCTGGCTCGATCGCAAGCCAGCGAACTTTCGGCTGAACTTTTTCGTCGACGAGGTTGGGCAGTATATAGCAGACAACGTGAAACTGATGACCAATCTTCAGACCATCGCCGAAAGCCTGGCAACAAAATGCCGCGGCCGCGCCTGGGTTATTGTGACCGCCCAGGAAGAGATGAACTACATCGTTGGCGAGATGAGCAAGCAGCAGAGTAATGACTTTTCCAAAATTCAGGCTCGCTTCAACAACCGCATGAAGCTGACCAGTTCTGATGTGGCCGAGGTCATACAAAAGCGCCTGCTGACCAAGAACGAAGAAGGCATTCAGCAGCTGACTGATCTTTACCATAAGGAATCAAACAACTTTAAGACACTTTTCGATTTTGCCGATGGTTCACAAACCTACCGGAACTACCAGGATCGCGAGCATTTCATACACAGTTATCCATTCACGCCCTATCAGTTTGTGCTGTTTCAAACCGCAATTCTAAACCTTTCGCAGCATAATGCTTTTGAGGGAAAGCATAGCTCAGTCGGCGAACGTTCAATGCTTGGGGTGTTCCAGCAGGTTGCTATTCAGATCGGTGACCATAAAATAGGGCAGCTGGCGACCTTCGACCTGATGTTCGAAGGTATTCGCACAGCCCTCAAATCAAACATTCAGCAAGCTATACTCAAAGCCGAAAAACAGCTCGATAACCAGTTCGCGATAAAGCTGTTAAAAACACTTTTTCTGGTAAAATACGTTAAAGAATTCAAGCCAACTTTGCGCAATCTCACAGTGCTTATGCTTGAAGGCTTCAAGAGCGATCTGCCCGCCCTGCGCAAAAAAATTGAAGAAGCCCTGAATCTGCTTGAACAACAGAGTTACATTCAATTTAACGGTGATCTGTTTGAATACCTGACCGACGAAGAAAAAGACGTCGAGCTCGAAATCAAAAATACCGAAGTTGAAGCCGCCGACATTCAGGCCGAACTCGAAAAAATCATCTTTGACTACGTAATCAAAAACCGAAAGATCCGTTTTCAGGAAAGCGCACAGGATTACTCCTATTCAAGAAAACTTGATGACCATCTGCATGGCCGCGAATATGAGCTGGCAATAAATGTCATCAGCCCATTTCATGACCAGATTGCCAATGAGCCATTTTTCCGCATGCAAAGTATGGGGCGCGATGAGCTTATAGTGGTGATGCCGCCTGATCCCCGCCTGATCCACGAGATTTTCATGTATAAGCGCACCGAAAAGTATATAAAGCAGAACATCAGCATAACCCAGCAGGAAGCGATCAAGCGCATTCTCACCGACAAAGGCTTTCAGAACCGGGAGCGCTATACAGATCTGCAGCAACGTATTCAAAAACTGCTCGGCCAGGCAAAATTATTTGTGGCCGGCACTGACATTGAAAGCAGCTCAGAGGACGCACAAACTCGTATAAGTTCAGGATTTTACGAGTTGATAAATCGAACTTACGCAAATTTACGTATGCTGCGCGGAGTTGTCTACAGCGAAAATGATATCGCCAGATACCTCAAAAATCAGGGGCTTTATGATGACAACGTTGCTTCCCTTCCAGAATCAGAACAGGAACTGCTGGCCTTTATCCAGAGTAATAACCGTGGGGGCGTGCGCACTACCCTTAAAAACCTGATTGAGCGTTTTGAGCATAAACCATACGGCTGGAATTTCCCTGCTATTCTATGTATTGTAGCCAGCCTGTGCTCCAGGGGTAAGCTCGAAGTCAGATCAGATGCCAATGTTCTTGAAGACAACGAACTTGAGCGATCATTGCGCAACACCCAGGCGCATGCCAATCTGGTTCTTGAGCCTCAAATCGAGTTCACCGCTTCGCAGGTGCGTTCACTTAAAGCATTTTTTGAAGATTTCTTTGATTCACCGCCGCAGAGTAACGAAGCAAAAGTTCTGGGTAAAGAAACCGGCAGCGCCATGCAGGAGCTCATGCATCAACTTACACCTGTTGCTGCGCAAGCAGCTCAGTATCCATTTCTGAATACTCTCAAACCGGCACTTGAAAAGCTTAAAGAGTTTTCTGGCAAGCCTTACACCTGGTATTTAACCGATCTGATTCGACGACAGGATGAACTGCTTGACCTCAAAGAAAGTGTTATCGATCCGATCCGAAAGTTCATGAACGGCCCACAAAAGGCCATTTTCGATACTGCCCGCAAGTTTGTGCAAGATCAGGAATCGAATTTTGCCTATATTGAGGGCAACGAGGCCGAGCAGATCGCTGGCGCTCTTACTGAAGCAGACTGCTATAAGGGAAATCGCATGCAGCAGGTCAAAGTGCTGACCGAGTCCGTTCAAAAACAGATCAACGACCAGATCGCCGCTGAAATAGAAATTGCAAAAAAATCAGTTGCATCACTCAAGGAGCGGCTTTGTGGCATGAATGAGTTTGCCTCTTTAAGACCCGAACAACAAGAAGAGATCACCGGCCCGTTTGATGAGTTTTCGCGGGCAATTGCCAGCCATAAGCTTATTGCTGTAGTACGCGATACGCTGCGCCGCTTTGAAGAAAGTGATTATCAGAAGTATCTTACCCGTCTGGCCAACATGGGCCGACCAGCTCCAGTTCCAGCTCCGGCAAAGCCTGTCAGCACCAGAACCTCGACTAAAGGTAAGCCGACTGACTTCCAGGATGTTGAAAAGGAGCCCAATAAGATCGAGCCTGAGATTGAATATATCAGCAGTCGTGCTATACATGTCTCATTTGCCAAAGCCTGGCTTGCCGACGAAAACGATATCGACTGCTACGTCACATCAGTGCGTGAAGCTATGCTTGCCGAAATCCGCAAAGGCAAAAGAATTCAGATCTAAGGTAAACTAATGATCTACGATGAGAAAGAGATTCTTAGACTGATCCAGCAGGGTGAAAGCCTGGTGTTGGAGTTTAAAAGCGACCTTAAGAGCCTCCCTGATCGCGAATTGATCGCCGCGATAGTTTCCCTTGCCAACACCGAAGGTGGCAATCTGTTGCTTGGGGTTGAAGACGATGGTTCTATTACCGGCCTGCACTTAAACCACAATAACCTCAATGGGCTGCCGGCAATGATTGCAAACAAAACCAATCCATCAATTTCTGTATCGGTCGAGCTTTTAAAGGTTCAAGGGCATAATATTGCATGTATCAGCGTGCCCAAATCCAGGCAGCTGGTATCTACTTCTGAAGGTCTTTTGCAGCGGCGACGCATTAAGCTTGATGGCACACCGGAAGCAGTTCCGTTTTACCCACATGAGTTTATTCAAAGACAGTCTTCAATGGGTCTGATTGATCCTTCAGCAATTCCGATGCTCGACATCGCAGTCGAAGAGCTTGATCCTCTGCAAAGACTTCGCATTCGCAATGCCATCAAAAAGTATGGTGGTGATCAGAGCTTGCTTCCATTAGCTGACGACGAACTTGACGGAGCTATGGGTCTTGTCGTAACTGTCGATGGACATAAACGGCCAACTTTGGCAGGCCTTCTGCTACTGGGAAGCGAAAGTTTGCTGCGTCGTCATTTGCCTGCCTACGAAGTTGCTTTTCAGGTGCTGCGTGGCACGGATGTTCTGGTCAATGAGTTTTTCCGCAAGCCGCTTTTAGAAACCTTCGAAGAAGTTGAATTGCTGTTCAGAGCCAGGGTAAGCGAAGAAGAAATTCAGGTTGGCCTTTTTCGGGTTCCTATTCCCGATTTTGACCGTCGCGCTTTTCGTGAGGCATTTGTTAATGCCCTGGCGCACCGGGATTACGGTCGCCTCGGCGCAGTTCATGTCAAAATGGATACTGATGGTCTGACTATCTCCAACCCGGGAGGATTTGTCGAAGGAGTAACGCTCGAAAACCTGCTTGTTGTTTCTCCTCGCGCCCGCAATCCCTTGTTGGCAGATATCATCAAGCGCATTGGCCTGGCTGAACGCACTGGTCGTGGTATCGATAGAATTTACGAGGGTATGTTGCGATATGGTCGCCCGGCACCAGATTATGGCATGTCAGATTCTTCAACCGTTACATTGCAGATGTCGAGTGCCGAAGCCAACCTTGATTTTCTCAAGATGATTTTGCAGTGCGAAGACCGGGCAGGCGGATTTATGCCCATTGACAGTCTTATTATTCTCTCAAGGCTAAGTGAAGAAAGACGCCTGACCACTTCTGATCTGCTTGTTTCAGTGCAAAAGCCAGAAGCATCAGTTCGTGCCAGCCTGGAAAAGCTGGTTGAAGCAGGTCTGGTCGAGCCACACGGCGCGGGACGCGGTCGTATATATATGTTAAGTGCCAAGGTTTATCGACAGTCAGGTCAGAAAGCAGCCTATGTTCGCCAGGCTGGATTCAACCTGATTCGACAGGAACAGATGGTGCTTACCTATATAGAAAGTCATGGTCATATAAAGCGGTCAGATGTTATCGAACTTTGTAGTCTGACCCCATCACAGGCCTATCACCTTTTAAAAAAGCTCAAGGATCAGAAAAAAATCATACAAACAGGGGAAAAGCGCCATGCCTTTTACACAAAGAATACCTAGGCATTGCACGTCGTGTTTAGTCTATACACGCAAGTGCATAGACTCGTGTATAGAAAGCATGATATGCGCTGAGTTTAGAGATCTGCGCCAATTTATGCGCCAGACGCATAAAAATGTTCTATTAAAATTTTAAATAATTATAAAATGAAACGGCAAAGGCAAAACGAATAAAAACATGATTACGCAATTTGAGCTAAAGAATTTCACCGCTTTCAGCGACATTAAGATCACTTTTTCTCCCCAAATCAATGTAATCATCGGCGAAAATGGCACTGGTAAAACCCATTTGCTCAAGGCTGTCTATAGCATGTGCGCCGGCGCGCCGCTTTTTAATACCAAGCATAATCCCAACGATGAGGATCTAGAAGAAACGCTTACAACCAAGCTAATTCGTCTCTTTATGCCTTTGAACCATAAGCTCGGCAAAATTCATCGCCAAGGGGCAATTGAGAAGGCATATATGCACGCCAGATTTGCCCAAGACCAGAGCATTTCTGCAACTTTTTTCAATAACTCCAGGTCTATTTCTATTCAAAATCAGAACAACTACGATCAATATCAGACTACGGCGGTTTTCATCCCGACCAAAGAGGTTCTTTCGCTAGTGAAGGGGATAACAGACAAAACGCATGACCAGAAAACAGTCGAACTTATCTTTGATGATGGTTACGTAGATCTTGCAAATGCGCTTATGAAAACAGCACGGGAGGATGTAGAAACTAAGATCAATCTTGAGCCGCGTCTGAATGCAATTATTCCAAATCTGGTTAACCTAATAGGCGGGCGTTACCAATTGAAAAACGGCGGCTTCTGCTTCCAACCAGGTAAATATGAGGAAAAGGCGGCTCCTAATAGGTCTAAAGCCCAAACAGCCCAAATATATCAAGATTCCACCGTAAAAAAATTTATTGCAACCAAAAAACAGCCATATTCGAGTGAAATGACGGCAGAGGGGTTCAGAAAAATCGGAATTCTGCATCGACTCCTGAACAACGAAACACTCAATCCTGGGTCAAGCGGTCCACTATTATGGGACGAACCTGAGTCCAACCTGAACCCCAAACTGATGAAACAACTCGTGCAAATTCTGCTGGAGTTATCACGCAATGGCCAGCAGATCATTTTGGCAACTCATGACTACGTCTTACTCAAGTGGCTCGATCTGCTCATAGACAAAGACAAAAATGACCATGTGCGCTTCCACAGCCTTTACCGCGATCCTGACACCACAGAGATCAAATTAGCCTCAACCGATTATTACTCGAGAATCACACCGAACCCGATTGATGAAGCCTTTGGCTCTCTCATCAATCAGGAGATCGAAAATGACATGGGAGGCCTCGGCAAATGAAGGTCGTTGAAGCTGACGGTTTCGAGTTTCGGTTTACGGATGCCTTGGAAGCGTTCGTTTTCGACGAGAAGGACAAAACCAAACCCACATTTCACGGAGCGCCCATGAAGGGCGTTGACATCGTGGCTGAGTTCGATAAAGCGTATGTCTACGTTGAGTTGAAGGACTATGACGACCCCTCTGTTTACGACGTCCTCGGTGCCGCAAACGACGGCGAACAGATATCTCGACAGGCATGCTTCAAATGGTTGAAAAATTATCTGAAATACAAGTTCAGAGATTCCTACCTCTACCGGCACGCCGAGCAGAAGGTTGAAAAACCAATCCACTATGTCTGCCTAACCACCTTTGATAATGCCCTGAACACTCGGATGCAGAAGGCGCTTAAGCAGGAACTTCCCGTAGGCAAAGCTTCACGCCGTTGGGCTCAGGCTCTGGCTACAAGTTGCCAAGTCGTAAACATAAACAAATGGAATGAGAACTTCCCGAAATGGCTAGCCAGACGTATCAACACGGCAACAGAAGGAGCATGAGATGGACACTTCTAAAATCAAAAAATTTGCACAGTATGCGCGGCGGAATTTGATCGAACAGGTTGAGGCAAAGCTCAAGCTGGTTCTGGCTGGTGGAAGCGCAGCGCGCCGAGAGAATACTGCAGCAATAAAGAAGCTTGAAGAAAGTATCGCTGCCAGCAGCAAAGAACAGGTTGTCGAGCGGGTGGCCTATATCTGGTTCAACCGCTTTTGCGCTCTGCGATATATGGATATCAATCGATATACTGGCATTGGTGTGGTCTCACCGGCAGCGGGGCAATTTCAACCCGAGATTCTGGCAGAAGCCAAAATGGGGCATATCGCTGATGAAATAGCTTCAGACAAAGTCAAACAGCAGGTTTTTGCCGTATTAGACGATAAAACACCCAGTCGCGATCCGCAGGGCGAAGCATATCGCCTGTTAATTGTTGCTGTCTGCAATTTCTGGAACAAGCAGATGCCGTTTCTGTTTCAGCGCATTGACGATTTTACCGAACTGCTGATGCCAGATGACCTGCTGTCGGGCAATTCAATTCTGGCCTATACCCGCGAAGCAATGACACCAGAGGTTTGCCAAGATGTTGAAGTAATCGGCTGGCTGTATCAGTTTTATATTTCTGAGAAAAAAGACCGGGTTTTCGAAGGTCTCAAGAAGAACAAAAAGATCACACCCGAAAACATTCCGGCCGCCACCCAGCTTTTTACACCACACTGGATTGTGCGCTATCTCGTCGAAAATTCACTTGGCCGCCTCTGGATGCTGAACCGGCCCAACTCAAAGCTGATCAAAAAGATGGACTATTACATCAAGCCAGATCAGCCTGAAACTGATTTTTTGCGGGTCAGCAAACCCGAAGAGATCAAGATCTGCGACCCGGCCTGCGGTTCGGGGCACATGCTGGTTTATGCCTTTGATCTGCTTTACGCAATTTACGAAGAAGAAGGCTACGAGGCTGTCGAAATACCAGAAAAAATCCTGACCAACAATCTCTACGGCATAGAGATCGACGAACGCGCCGGTGAACTGGCTGCCTTTGCCCTGGCTATGAAAGCCCTGCAATACGACAAGCGTTTCTTTCGTCGCATGAACGGTGACGATAAGACCGTCAAGCCGAATGTCTGCGTTCTGCAGAATGTAATCTTCGATGATAAAGAACTCAAAGATTATATGGACTTCGTTGGCAGAGATCTCTTTGCAGCCCCGCTGCAGACCACCCTGCGCCAGTTCGAAGAAGCCGATAACTTCGGCTCCTTGATCAGACCGGATGTCACCGACGTGGACGGTATGCTCAGGATTCTGGAGACAAAGAACGTTTCGGAACATCTATTTATAAGCATTACACACCATAAGGTGCTGCAAGCCATGCGGCAGGCCGATTACCTCAGCCCGAAATACCATGTGGTGATTGCCAATCCGCCTTATATGGGTAGCCGGAGCATGAATAAACGTCTCGATGCTTTTGCGAAAGGAAATTATCCACTTTCGAAAGCGGACATTTATGCAATATTCATTGAACGCGGATGGAGTCTTAGTAAGAAACTTGGCTACCTTGGATTCATAAGCATGCAGTCTTGGATGTTTCTGTCTTCTTTTGAGAAGTTACGGAGCTGGATGCTTTCAAGCTCAACTATCACCAACATGGCACATTTGGGTGAAAGGGCCTTTGATTCGATAGGAGGTGCGGTTGTTTCAACAACTGCATTTATTACGCAAGTTCGACGTGCAACCGAAGTATTTGGGACATATGTTCGCCTAACTGGTGGTAAGAATGAGAGTGAAAAATCTGAGATGCTGCGAAACGCGGCGTTAGGTATAGCTCCGGATATTACCTACAGGACTACCGATGTGAATTTTAAAAAAATACCGGGAAGTCCAATTGCATATTGGGTGAGTCAGCCAGTTCTTGACGCATTTACGTCTTGTGACCGCGTGTCTGATAAGGTTACAACAGCTTATGGCTTGATCACCATGGATAATAATAGGTTTGTTCGCGAATGGCAGGAAGTCAATCTGCGTGATGTCTTCCTAAAGCAGGGCGACTCGGATGACTGGGTTCCCTACAACAATGGTGGAACATTCAGGAAGTGGTTCGGAAACCACGAAAACGTAGTCCGTTGGAAAAACGATGGCCAAGAAGTAAAACAATTTGCCAAAGACAAGAACGGAAGCATCACAAGGACCGTGGTGGGGCAAGGGCATTACTTCAAGGAAGGGATTTCATGGAATGCTATCTCAACGGACAAAATTGGGGTTCGTCATTTCCCAAGCGGTTTTATTTTTTCAAATGCGAGTATGTGCGCGTTTGGAAAAGAGCGAGATCTCGATATCACCTGTAGTGTTTTGAACGCTAAGGTTGCTCCACATTTCCTCCGTATCCTTGCGCCTTCGGTAAACTTCGGAGCTATGCAAATTGGTGCAGTGCCTTTCCCCAAAACAGGTCAGACCAATGCTGTTTCTGAAACGGCTCGTCGGTTAAGTGCCGCGGGAAAATTTGACTGGAATTCCTACGAAACCTCTTGGGACTTCACCGGCCTCCCACTACTGAATCCAGAATACCGTCAAGCAACTCTGAAAAACACCTACCAGAAGCTCCGCGCCCACTGGCGGGAGATGACGCTGGAGATGCAGCACCTGGAGGAAGAGAACAACCGTATCTTCATCGAGGCTTATGGCCTACAAGATGAACTGACGCCCGAGGTGCCGCTGGGCGAGATCACCCTGACCTGCAACCCTTGGTATCGCTATGGCAAAGAACTGCCTGAACAAAAAAAGGGCGAATTCCCGATAGACCAGGAACTCGAAGACCGCCTGCTCGCCGATACCATGAAAGAATTCATCAGTTACGCTGTTGGTTGCATGTTTGGCCGCTATGCACTCGAAAAACCGGGGCTGATTCTCGCCAATCAGGGCGAGACATTCGAAGATTATCTGAAGCAGATCCCCGAACCCAGCTTTCCCGCCGACAAAGACAATGTAATACCAATGCTCGACGGTGACTGGTTCACCGATGACATCACCGAGCGCTTCAGACAGTTTTTGCGCGTCACCTTTAGCGCTGAGCATTATGAAGAAAATCTCAAGTTCATCGAAGATGCCATCGGCAAAGATATTCGCAAAGATTTTCTTAAAGATTTTTACAGCGACCATGTTAAACGCTACAAAAAACGTCCGATCTACTGGCTGTTCTCAAGTCCCAAAGGCAGCTTTAACGCGCTGATCTATATGCATCGCTACCGCCCTGACACGGTCAGCGTGGTTCTTAACGACTACCTGCGCGAGTTCCGCACCAAGCTCGCCGCCCGACTTGACCACCTGAAGCGTGTCGAAGCCAGCGGCGATGCCTCAAAAGCCGAAAAAGCCAAAGCGTTGAAAGAGATCGAAAACCTCAAAAAAACCATCGACGAACTCAACACCTGGGAACACGATGTGCTCTATCCGCTTGCCACCAGCAAGATAGAAATAGACCTCGACGACGGCGTCAAAGCCAACTACCCCAAATTTGGCACTGCCCTCAAAAAAATACCCGGCCTTGATGCAAAAGATGAAGAGTGAGAAATCAATGAACCCCAAAATAGCACAGGCGGTTGCCAGGCTTTTTACCAAACATCGCATTGTTTTCTGGTATGACATTAAGCGCGAATTGCGGGCAGATTATGAAGCCCTGGAAATGCCGGACGTCGAAAAAATCGTTATAAATAATAACGAATATGCCCTGAAATACCGAATTTTGCGTGAAGAGCCGGAACAAAAGTTTCTGCTCTATCGTGAAGGAGCAAAACCGGCAGAGCTCGACAACTGGTTGCTCGACGTTGAGCTTGCCCATTGCGAATTTCGCACCGACCAGATTGCAATCTGGCTCTCAGAACTTGATCTTGGCATGGATTTTTCTGATGTGGTTGCTGCGCATGGCGAATTCTACCAGGCTGCCCGGCGAAAAGATGCGCTTAAACGCCTGCTCAAGTCTGACGATACCATTGGTGTTATTCGCATGAAAATGCTGGCAGTTTGCGCAGGCAGCGATGCCAGACTGGACACTGTCCTAGAAAGCCTGCTGCAGGAGCTTGCAGATGGCAGCAACGAAAAATACAAACTTATCTGCCGCTGTGGCCTTGATACCGTTTTGTGGGAGCAGGTCGCTCGACATTTTGACTACGAATCAACTGCGAAAAACCTTAAGGATTTTGCCATTCGTGTTTTTGCAGACTGCTTCGAAATAGCTGTTTTTCCTGGCAGATACTGGGAGACACGCAAAAAAGACCGCGAGGCAAAACGGCCGCCATCTCGAATGTCACAGGAAATACAGGTCTTTTTTAAGCGCTGGAAAGACAGTCGACAGTATGAATCCGGCTTTGAAAAGCTTTCGCACGAATGCTCAGAAATTCTCAATGTTGAAAGCGATCTGGCAGGTATCAACTTTCGTGATCTGATCGAACCCGATTATTTCAGCCTGATAGATCGAAAGATCATCAGCGACCTGGTAAAGACCGTGGCGGCCGGCACCGTTTCAAGTGGCGATGTTGCCATCTGGGTTCGCCAAAGACGCCAGAGTCACTGGTATAGCGAATACCGTAGCCTTTATGAGGCAATCGACTACGCTGCTCAATTTAAACAGCTGCTTGGCGAAACAAAACTGACCATCGAAGGCCTTGAAGATGGTGTGACCAGATACTGTCAGAGCTGGTATAAGCTCGATCAGTTATATCGCAAATTTGTCTATCATGTGCGCACAGCTGGCCAGATTTCGTTGCTGAGCGAGCTTGCGGAACAAATTGAAAACCTTTATTCGAACAATTACCTGCTTAAAATTAATGACACCTGGCAGTCTCTGATTAACCAGGCCGGCAAATGGAACGTGCCATCGGTTACCTCACAGAAAAAGTTTTTTGAACGCTGGGTTAAACCTTTTCTGCAGAAAGACAACAAGGTCTGTGTGATCATCTCAGACGCCTTTCGCTACGAAATCGGTCACGAGCTTCTGAGCTTGATTCGCCAGGAAGATCGTTACAGCGCTGAAATATCCCATGCGCTGGCAATGCTGCCCAGCTATACACAGCTTGGCATGGCGGCACTTTTGCCCAACAAAAATTTGTCTCTGGCAGAGAACGATACTGGCATAGTGCTGGTTGACGGCCAGAGTTCACAGGGAACAGCCAATCGCGACAAGATCCTCTGCAAAGCGGTTAGCGGTGGTGCAACGGCTATAAAGTCTGAAGATCTGATGGCTCTTAAAGGCGATGATTGCCGCTCTTTGTTGCGCGACCACAATGTTGTCTATGTTTATCACAATCGCATCGATGCTACCGGCGACAAACGCGAATCAGAAGATCGGGTTTTTGAAGCGGTTGAAGAAACGCTTCTGGAGCTTATAAAACTGATTAAAAAGCTGACCGGTGCCAACGCCAATAATCTGCTGGTCACTTCTGATCATGGTTTTATCTACCAGAACAGAGCTATTGATGAAAGTGATTTTGCCGGCTGCGAGCCAGAGGGCGATCAGATTTTGTTTAGAGACCGTCGCTTTGTTCTTGGCATGGGTCTTAAAGAAATTGCCGGTCTGCGCAAATTTTTGTCCTCCGAACTGGATCTCAGCGGTAATATGGAAGTACAGATTCCGAATTCTATTAACCGTTTACGCCTGAAGGGTTCTGGCAGCAGATACGTGCATGGAGGTGCTTCTCTGCAGGAAGTAATAATACCTGTTCTGAAGATCAACAAAAAGCGGCAGAGCGACGTATCTGTGGTTGATGTTGATATTCTGCGAGGTTCAAGCTCTATAATCTCCTCGGGCCAACTGGCGGTAGTGCTATATCAGAGCCAGCCAGTCACCGAAAAGCTGCAGCCCAGATTTTTGCGCGCCGGCATTTATACAGAAGATGGTGAGCTGATTTCAGAGAGCCATGATCTGATCTTTGATCTTACCTCTGACAACCCGCGCGAACGCGAGCTACAGGTGCGCTTTGTGCTTTCACGAAAAGCAGACTCTGTAAACGGCCAGGATGTCTTGCTCAAGCTTGAAGAGAAGCATGAAGATACAACCCATTACAAAGAATACAAATCGCTTCGCTATGTTATGCGGCGTTCGTTTACTACAGATTTTGATTTTTGAAGGACAGCTAATTTATGAACACACTCGACCAGAAGATTAACGATCACTTCCAGGGCCTGGTAGTCAGAAAAGATCTGGTAAAAGCGGTCAAAGGCAACGCCGTGGTGCCTTCTTACGTTCTTGAATATCTTCTCGGCCAATATTGTGCCACGAGTGATGAAGCTACGATTCAAACCGGCATTGAAACCGTCAGAGAAATTCTGCGCAAGCATTATGTTCATCGTAGCGAAGCAAACCTGGTGCGTTCTGAAATTGCCCGTCTCGGCCGATTAAAAGTTATTGACCGCATAGAAGTGGATTTTGTTGATGACAATGGCAGTCACGAAGCGAGCTTTGAGAATCTTGGCATCTCAAAGGTTCTTATTGATGCCGACACCGTAAAAAAGAACAGTAAGCTCCTGGTCGGTGGCGTCTGGTGCATCGCGGATCTCGAATATACGCCGTCAGAATCAAAAGCTGTGTGCCCATGGATTTTAACTTCTCTGAAGCCAATTCAGCTTTCGAGTTTCGATCACGATAATTACCTGAAAATGCGCAGATGTTTCAGCACCGATGAGTGGATCGACCTGCTGATGCAGAGCATCGGCTTTAACCCAGAGTTCTTCGGCAAGCGCAGCAAGCTTACTCAGCTTAGCCGGCTTATTCCTTTCTGCGAAAGAAATTACAATCTGATCGAACTTGGCCCAAAAGGCACCGGCAAATCGCATATTTACTCAGAATTTTCACCGCATGGCACTTTGGTTTCTGGTGGTGAAGCTACTCTGGCCAAGCTTTTTATCAACAATAACTCCGGCAAAATTGGCCTGGTCGGCTACTGGGATGTAGTGGCACTCGACGAGTTCGCCGGCAAAAACAAGAAGCCCGATATAAAGCTGATCGATACGCTCAAAAACTATATGGCTAACAAGTCGTTTAATCGTGGCACCGGCCCACAGAGCGCAGAGGCCTCAATGGTGTTCATTGGCAACACCTCGCACAATGTGCCTTATCTGCTTAAACACAGTGATCTTTTTCATGACCTGCCGGAAAACTACCGCAACGCTGGTGGACATGCAATCTTAGACCGCCTGCACCTTTTTGTGCCGGGCTGGGAGATGGATAATCTGAGAAACGAGCTTTTCAGCGATGGCTACGGGTTCGTCGTCGATTATCTGGCTGAAGTTCTGAGATCTTTGCGCGATCACGATTTTTCTGATCGTTACTCAGAGCACTTTTCGCTGTCGCCTGACATCTCAACCCGCGACCGTGATGGGATCAATAAGACTTTTGCCGGGCTCATGAAACTGTTGTTTCCACATGGCGAAGCAACCAGGGAAGAGATCGAAGAAGTCTTGAAGTTTGCCATTGAAGGGCGTAAAAGAGTTAAAGATCAGTTGATGCGCATTGACGCCACTTATGGCAAGGTAAGCTTTGCCTATCGAGACAAAGAAGGCAAGGAATCTCTAGTCAAAACCCTCGAAGAGGAAGAATACCCTGGCTTTTACTACAACAAAATCCTTGACGAAGATTCAGCAGCGACGGTTGCCGTCGCTCAGAGTATTGCAGCTGCCCCCAAAACTGAATTGCGCGAGCATCACCAGACCATTCAGGAAAACCAGCGCGGAATTTCATTTGATTCTCTGCTTGGGCCCTATCTGCTTGGCGCCCGTAAAATAGTTATCACCGACCCATACATTCGGCTATTTTACCAGGTCAGGAATTTGATGGAATTCATTGAAATGTTAGTAAGGCAGAAGAAGGAAGACGAAGTAATCAGCATTGATCTGATAACGGTCGAAGACGACTATAAATGCGAGCAGCAGCTTGAAAGCCTTGAAAAGATCAAGGAAGCCTGCCAGATGGCGGGCATCGAGTTTAAATGGGAATTCGCCACCAACGGTTCAATCCACGCTCGCCACATAATCACCGACCACGGCTGGAAAATCTCACTGGACCGTGGCCTCGACATTTTCCAACACTACGAAATGAATGACGCTCTCAGCCTCACCAACCGCCTGCAGCAGTTCCGACCCTGCAAAGCCTTCGAAGCAACCTTCATCAAGCTTTGACTGGCTAGATAAGCTACTAGAATCACAGTTTTTCTCTAGCCGCCGTAAAGGCTAAGAATTTAGATCAGCCCAAATTTTGTATAGATTACATTCAGGCAGTAGTAATGAGTTGTCTGAACTATTTTAGGTCACAGCAAAGGAAAGAGCATGGGAGGCACACTAAATACTGGGGACTCAATGCCTGCAAACTGGGAAATTGGTGATTTGATTCTCGGACGTTATGAAGTGCGCGACATTTTTTCTGGCGGCATGGGCAAAGTATATCGTGTCTTTGACAGGCTATGGCAAAGAGAGTTGGCTGTAAAAACTCCCAACTCGGAATTTTTTTCAACTCCTACTACAAAAGAGGGGTTTGAGAAAGAGTGTCTGACTTGGATTAGTCTTGGTTTACACCCTAATATTGTTCCCTGCTACTATATAAGTTCATTTGGCAACGTCATGCGCGTTTATTCAGAATTTATATCCGCTGGTAGTTTGCAATTGTGGATTAAATCCAAGCGTTTATACCAGGAAAAGCATCAGGGTGATAGTATCCGAAGAATTTTAGACATTGCAATACAGTCGGCCAGAGGGCTTGAATACGCTCACTCGAAAAATGTTATTCACTGCGATGTGAAGCCGGCGAATATACTTGTTTCTGATGCTGGTTCCGTTTTGATAACTGATTTTGGGCTTGCAAAAACCTACAAGTCAGAAAGAGTGCAAAAAATAGATCTTCAGATATCACCTGATAGTATTGTTTGCAGCTCTGGAGGTCTTACTCCCGCCTATTGTTCTCCGGAGCAGGTATATGACTCAGTTGTAACGCGTCGGACAGATATATGGAGCTGGGGTGTTACTGTTCTTGAAATGCTATCAGGTTCCATTTTTTGGCCTGATGGGCGTTCGGCAAACGAAGCTTTGCGGTTGTATTCTTCTGGCCAGATAAACAACACTGCCGTAAAGGTTCATTTGCTCCCCAAGGAACTTATAAATTTGCTTGCTGCGTGCTTTTTAGAGGATGAAATAGAACGGCCTCAAAATTTTGGAGTCATAGAGAAAGCTCTCTATTTAATTTACAAAGATTTTACAGGCAATGAATACCCTTTATTAAAACCGACTCATACCGATCTCGACGCTCCTTCTCTTAACAACAAGGCAATTTCCTTCGTTGAACTTGGGAAATACTTTAATTCAAGTGGGCAATCAGCGAACTCAATAATTCGAGAGCTTAGAACTAAGCATCATGACTATGAAATTGGGTTCATTAACGAAATTCTTATGGAATGGCGAGAGCTAGGCATGCCTGTTAACGAGTTAAATCGTCGTCTTGATAACTTTGTATCTTTAAACACAGATGAAGAAATTATTGCATGCAAACTCTCACTGGAACTAGAGAAACTTGACCTGGAAAGAGCTGAAAAGCAAGCAAGGCTTCTGTCTGAAAATTCTTGCTTCAAGCAGGAAACCTTGAATGCAGTGGCCTCCAGAAAAGAGAGTATACGAAGGGACTTGGAGGAATTCTTCTGCACGCCATCAGATTTTGACTTGAATGAGACCATGGAGTTATTGCATCAGCTGTTTTGTCGAGATTACGATAATTTTGTTTTCCCTCTATGTTTTGCCAGGCCTGATACAAATCTCGTGGCTTTTATAAACACCATAACTCATGAGTTAGTGATTTTTAACTATAAAATGCGCAATGTTGTATGCAACATCAAGTTGGATCGGCCCTATTCACGAATTGCCATCTCAGAAAACGCCAAGCTGGTTGCTGTCTGCTCATGCAAGGGGTTTGATACTGAAAAAAAATCTTACCGATTGTCGGTATTTTCAGTTAGGGAAGGCAAATTGCAGGGTTCGGCAGAAGGAGATTCTATCTGGAGCCAGGCAAATGTAACAGATTTGACCATAGACGATATGGGCAAACGTGTGAGTATCTGGTGGAGGGCTAATAGCTCGGTTTATGAGGGCGTGCATGACTTTTGCGATGGCAAACTTGGATCCTACCGGCTTGATTTTCGTAAAGTTAGTTGTTTTCGCAATTTTGATAAAGTTGTCATAGAAGGTTCTGCTAAATATCTTCTGTTCCTTGCCGGAAAATCATGCATTCTTTGGCAAAACATGGCGATTGAACCACACGCAGACGCTCTTTTCAATTTATTCGATGTCGACTTTGGATATTATGAAGTTAGAAATCGTTTGGTTCAAGGTTTTTTGCCCGGCTTGGAGCCTTATGTTGATTATTCAAAGGGTCTTGCATGTTGCCAACTGTATCGATTCATGGGGAAATTGCTGTCTTTAAAACCCTCAGTTTATGCCAGCTATATTGTTTGTCAGCCTTCAACTATCGATGAACAGTTACAACGGAAGTCTCAAAGGTTATTGTTATGGAGTCAGGGAAATGAGGCTGAAAAATACGGAGATATTCAATCAGCAATAACATTCTACTCAGAATGTGCTCTTCTCGGTGGTGGTAATCAGGAACTGGTATTTGCAAGACGCCATAGTCTCGTGAAGGCGTTGGATAAGTTTCAGCTGACCAGGGCCTGGCCAGAGAGAACCTATGATCAATATTGGGAAGGAGATATTCTTGGGCTTAACTGTGAGGGTAATAAAATTGTTATTCAAGGTTATAATAGGGTAGAAACCGTTGAAATGCCAGAACTCACTACAGTCACCAATCATTATGGAAAATTTTATTCAGATAAAGGCAAAGTAATAATAGGTCTGGCGGCAACTGGTAATAATCATTTTCTTGTGTATGCCCATGAAACTCAGCCCCCGTATTCAAACAAGCTTGTATTAGCCGAAAACATTGGCGGGGAATTACAGGATAAGTGGGTAGTGAATTATGAAGCTGCTCCCGGCTGGAATTGGCCAATAAAAAGACTTGCAGTAACGGATCGCATGGTTTTTGCAGAAACGAAGCCAGGAATTGTCAATCGGATTGCTCTTTCTGACGGGCAAATGCAAGAGATAGATATAGGCACTGATGAGGTCAGTTTCATAAGAAAAGCTACCGCTGGTGATAATGCATGCATTTTTATTGCTTTTTCACGTTATGGCTACGAGATTTTAGATTTTGATGGGAAAAAACTGGATTTTACCAATATGCAGTTGGCTAGATCAAAATCAATGAGAATCGAAGCAGTCTCTGATGACCTTTCAGCTGTGGTTTGCTGGCTGGATAAAGGCAAATTAGCTGTTTTTACCAGGCATTCTGATGCTCCCGCCATAATATGGGAAAATGACTTGTTTTCAGCTGAGAGCAATTCTTTTTTATACCCACATAGCATCGTGATTTCTCCATGTGGGAAGGCCGTAGCTTTGGGAATGGGGGGGCTTATACAGATTAAGTGTGCTCTGTCTGGTCGAACTATTTTGGAATGGAAATGTCCAGAATGTAAATCAGTAGTATCTATGGCCTTCGATAAAGATTCACGATGGCTAATTGCCGCTCATAGCATAAACATCATCGAACAATTTCAGCTGTATTGGTCTTAGTAAGATTCGGAATGCAAATCTTGACAATATTTTTCGGGTATTTTATCCATCAGCTTTTTCAATAAAGTTTCCTTCCTTGTCGTATACATAATTTATGGATTTAAAATGGAAGCGTATATCTGAATTTCCAGCAAGGATTTCACCTCCGCAGAATGGGTGTTTAAAGCCTATTGGAATAGCCTCGGTCTGCTCATGCAGGCGTTTCCATTCAACATTTGTCAAATAAACATGTTTTTCTTCACCACAAATCAGACATTTATAAGGGGACTGCCTATCCCGCATAAGCTTCAATCGGGCAAGGTCTTCGGCAACATGTTGTTTTAATGCTGTGATCTTGTATTGTAATTCTTTAACTTCTTCCGGGAGTTTTGGTTTTATGCCCAGCAGCTTTTTGTGCCAAGGTATTTCACTAGGCTGGCTCTCTTTGCTTTTCTCAAGTGCCGACACCAATACTTGCAGCAAATTTTGTCGGCCCATAATTTCTTTTTCGTCTGGAAACGCTTCAATCAATGCAATATTTTTGCATCTAAAGCACCAGCCAAGCTCACTACTAACTGGTATATAGCTCTCATCGCAACGATAATTTCTTCTTCCAAAGCATTTGAGACTGGTTGATTCAAAGTCGCATTTTGAGCACTGGAATTCAAGGTGAGGCAAAGACATGTGACTCCTCCAAAAAAATATCTCTCAATTTCGCTTCCATTTTATTGGATTTATGCTAACACACTCCAACTATGCTGTGACAGAAAATTAGATCTCCGATTCTCACCTGTTTAATATGTGCTGTTTTAGAAGGTTTAGACGGGGTTTGCGCAATCGTCGAAGAATTCTGTTTTTACATCATGTCATTTGCCAGAGCGGTTATTGCCAGACGAAGAAGGGCAACGACAGCTTATAATGCCTGTCGTTGCCGATGATTTATACATCCTGTGACGGAGTGGTTATTAATTGAACGTTTCGGGAGCTATGTCATCTTCAACTCCACGGTAATCTACCACTTCCCATTTATCAGCACTGGATTGATGGGCCCTCTCGACGAAGTCAAGCATCAGAAAATTTTTCCCTTTTACAAAGGTTGCTCTTAAATCCTGGTCTACAACTCTCATAACAACGCATTCATCGGTCCAATCAATATAGAAAGTGCCATCTGGATTTTGTTTGACCTGATCCAGCCGCCGGCACAACTCTTTTGCCCGTTCGGTCATTGAATGCAAGCGATGGAATTCATCATCTTCCGGCCACCACGGGTGGTGGTTACAGATGGTGTGATAGCTTGGTTCAAGCCCGCTAAAGTCATCGACGCCGTTCTTTACCGTTATATGAGATTTTTCAGAGAAGTTATTGGACATAAAGATTAACTGCGCAAAGAAAGTCACATCTGGATACAGCGTGGACAGTTCTTTGATCTGGTCGATTGGCGACTCGTCTTTCGCCGAGATACTAAGTTCACACTGATTTTGGTCGGGGTGAACAGTAGCCCATAGCTGGTTTGCTGATGTAAGTATCTCGTTAAATCGTTCTGCGTTATCAATTGTTAAAGTCATGAAAGAATTGCACATTATAGTTACTCCTATACAAGTTGTTGCTAGCCGCTCACGTTCCACCCGCTCGATTTATTGCATTTGCGAACACCTCCTTACTTTCCAGTGAACATGACAAAGTCGTCCGAATTTGCTTTGCAGCTGTTCGTGGTAGGTTTGAATGTCACTAACAGGTTGGGAATTATTGTTTTTTATGATGCTAGAAGCTAATCATGTAAATGAAATCACTGAGAGTCGTTGCTCTTAAACCCGGATAAAAGCGCCGGGTTGATAAGAACGATTCGCCGCTTGTTGACTTCGACAACTCGTATTCGGTCAAGATTAAAAAGTCCTTCCAAGGCCGGTTCAAGTTTGGCCTTCAAGCGGAATCCACCTGGTCCGCGCTGCATAATTTCTCCAGTGGAAATTCTGTCGACGTTGAGTTCTCTGCAGCGCTTCAATAACCATTCATCAAGACGTGCCAGGTTAGGTGAATCTTCGGATAGTGCTATTTCGCCAAGAAAGCGCTTTGATTCCATCAGATGCCAGCGTGCAATTTTTGTTGCAGACTGCATAGAATGGGAGCTTATGACAGAACTAAGGCCGCTTTCGAACACTTCAAAACATGCTGCCAAGCGTGCAGCATTGTCAGCGCTTTTGCTCGCAACGTCCCTGACATCATCTAAATCCCCGCCTGGCTTTAATTCACTTTCTACTGCATTGTAATAATCAATCCAAAGCTGTCGAGCCTCTTGCGTGAATTTCATCATTGCCGGCGCTAATCGTCCTCCTGCTGCAATGGGCAGAGGCATATTAAGAAACTCAGCTACATGATTTTTGAAACTTTCCAGCGCCGGCCAAGTATTGGGTTCGTCTTTCCATGGTCGAAATCCTTGAGTGCTTTCTGGCCAAGAGACCAAAAATCGTGCCAGGAAGCCGCTGCCACGGGCAAGCACACCCAATTTGTCAAGGAAAGACCTGATTGCAGGCTCTTGAATCTGTAATGACATGGTTAATCGAGCACCATCAACTTCAGTTGATTTCACCGTTTTCCTTTCCAAAGAACAGCGCCCGCCGCTCCAGAGGGTATTATAGACACTCAGGGTTCTCATACAAATGTCAGGCTGCATGCTATAACTGCCAAATACCGTTCCAGCTTCATCAGAAAAAACGCATACTGAAGGTAAGTTCTCTGCAAGACTTTCTAGTAATTTCTCCGGGGTAACATCCTTGAAAAGAATTTTAGCCTCTGGTGGCTGGATCGGTGCGTTGTTCTCCAAGATTCTCAAGCGCTCCTTAGGATTGCTAGTGTTCTCGTTTTTTCTTGCGCCGTTCTTGATCAACTCTTTCAAGCCATTTTTCTCCGCTTCCCATGCCTCTTTTTTTGCCACATAGTCTGCACGGACGTTTTTCATCCGAGCCTGCTCTCTAGCCTGATACTCATAGATTGGAGTTGTAAAATAGCTGTCAATGGTTGATTTGCGTTCTCCGCTTTCAGCGATAATCATTGCGAACAATGAGGCCGGACCTGTAAGCGTGGTCGATCTTTCTACGTCTACCTGCCCTTGAACAGCAAAAGACACGGTAGATAAAGCGCAAGTTGCAATCATTGCAATCGGTGCCTGCGCAAATGACTGAACCTCGCAAACTGCACTTTTAATTTTTTCGGGTAAGGCATCAATTGGATATGGCTCTGGCATTATTGGTGCCACGAGCGGTTTTGGTTCTGACCAGGAATTTGACTCATCTCTAAGTGATTCCAGGGAATCTATTTTATTCATAGCCAACCTCCATCTGGCAGCGTTCGTGGGGATTTCAAGCCCGCCCGCCAACCTGATTCGAATGTTGCATCTGCTTCAGTCTTATTTTTGAATGAGCCCCCGCGCTTTAAATATGCTGTGGTCAGGTGCTGTTTGAGAGGTTCTTTGTCGAACAAGCCCAGATGATGAAATTGCGCAATCTTCATTGCAGCAGTGTTTAACGCCGAGTTCCCAGTCCCGCCTGGCGCTGTCGCGACAGACTCCAGCTCGCTATTGAAGATGTTGTTGAAGAACGAAAACCTTGTCTCGGCTGCGCCGGATGTGATAGAATTACTACAGTTAAATTTTTCTGGTGCCGAGCTTTGGCTCGGTGCTTTTTCTTTTAGCATGGCTTATTTTCCGCTGCTGGTTCCCATCTGATTGATGAGAGCCTTGATGTCTTCAACTCGCCACAGCGAAGATCTTCCCTGCTTAACTGGTTTTGGATATCTCCCAGCCTTCATTTCCTTGTAAAACGCCGCTTTGCAGACCGGTATAAAAACCAAAATCTGCTTCAGTCTCAAAAATCCTGTTTCGGGTAACGCTATAGCCATAAATGACCTCCATTAAAATTGAGTGCATGGCTATAGAATCATTTTTGAAACTAAAAGTATGGGGAAGAAGTTTTCAAACTTCTTCCCCATTGCTTTTTAAATGGTGATCTATGCAGAAAATATTTTTTTTACTTTTTTAGCTGCATCTAAAAATTCGGCATACTGCTTGGCAAATTTTTTCCCAAACCACCTATCGTATGATTTTTTAATCAATCCACCGGACTTGGCATTCAGCCCCATTTCTTTCAGTATATCAGCTACTTCATCAAATTTATCATCACCTGATTTGCGATTAATACGCTTTACGATAGGATTATTGATTGGGCCGTTTTTAGCAATCTCTAACAACGCCCAGGTTTGAGCAGCCAGTTTCTGATTTTCTTTTTCTATGTTCAGGTTTGCTCCCTTTGCATAAGGATAACCAAAAGCCCGCGGATTGTTCCAGCCGCTATCTCTATCCTTTTTGCTCTTTGCCTTGCTGCTAGAAACAAACTCCTTGATATCTCTAAATTCTTTCACAATCCATTCTGGGAGCGTCAAACGGCACTCTGCGCAGTCGAACAAACATTGAAGCAAAAAGCCGCCACGTTCTCCAGCTTCCAGTTCTTCAAGCTGAGCTTGCCTTCCAAGCAGATCTCTTGCTCTAATAGCTCGGTAAGCTGGGCTCAAGTGAATTGTTCTGGGCGTCTCAAGCATCACTTTTTTAACGATGCCCTCCACGCACATTCTCATGGCCTCTTTAACACAATCTTTATCTGAAGCTGCCCATGGATAGAATGAGCTCTGCAGGGCTTTGCCTGTTGGCATAGCAGCATCTTCTCTGGCAGCTTGTTGCGCAAATTCTTCTTCGTCCTGAGCATCAGGCATGCTCTTCCAGTAGGCATTAGTCTCAAAAAAATCTTGATCAAGCTCGAATTTAATAGCGTTTTCTGGCAGCTGCTCTCTTTCAGTAATGCTTCTGGCAAGCACGCCAACAATAGTATAGCGGCTATCATTTTCTTTAATCAGTATCTGACTGTAAGGCGAAAAATAGACTATGATCCTATCAGGGCTGGCTCTCTTGGCCATACCAAAAAGCAATTGATCCTTCTCAACATCTCGGAAAAGGTGTATTTCTGACTTACCATCGACGACCCGACTAATGGGCCTTACTTCAGCAATGTCATTTTTAAAAAGCCTAAAAGGGCTCATTTCATCAGTCTCTACGCGCAGTGAGATCAAGCTTTTGTCCTCAGTGTCTCTAATAACAGGCATGCCATTTATCTCCCGAGGTTATTGTTAGCAAAATTAGCGTGATTAGCATTAGCAACCCAACCGAGTTAAAAAAAACTACATTTTCTGGAATTTCAGGCAGAGATCTTCGTATTTGGCCTTCAATGACGCTATGTCTGGCTCTCCCACTTTCAGCTGATCCAGGTAATCGCTCCAGACCTGAACCATGGCGCGTCTCTGCGCCAGAAATGAGCCACGTTGATAACCATATTTGTCGCCCTTGGTGCTGTGGCTCATCTGCGGTTCAATTACAAAGGCCGGTATATCCAATTTCTCGGACAAAAGAGTTCGCGCTGTAGATCGGAACCCATGTGCAGTCGTTTCGATAATTCCCATTCTCTTCATGGCTACATTGATTGAACCATTAGAAATTGGGCGCGTAATACTGTCCAGACCCGGGAAAACAAACTCACTGTTGCAGGTAAAGGGCTTGATCTTCGCTAACATTTCAACAACCTGCCGGGACAACGGAACGATATAGTCCTTCGGCTTGTCTGCCATTTTTGGATCTGCAATTGACCGACCTTTAACCTTTGATTTGTGAAGAATCCAGAGGCCGCTTTCGAGGTCAATATCCTTCCATCTGGCAAATCGCAATTCCATCTGCCGGACAAAAACATGCGGCAGAAGCATCATGGCAGTTTTAACAGTAAGTTGACTGGGACTGGCGTCCAACTTCAAAAGAACTTCTCTGAGCTGGTCTGGTTCAACGACAGCCTTGTGACTCTCACGGATTGCCCTTGGCAACCTCTTCAATATGCCGACAGTTGGATCAACCGGTGTCAGTCTTCTAAAATATGCGTCCTCAAATATCTTTCCCAGCCAGGCGATTACCCTGTGAGCCGTGTCTATAGAATCGCGGGCAATAATTACATCAGCTACAGCTTGGATGTCTTCACGAACGATGGTGTGAACAGGTTTGTTACCCATCAATGGGAAACAATCACCCTTGAGTCTTGCAACAACTTTTTCTCTGTGCAGGTCGGTAAATGGCTGAGCTTCCAACCATTGTAGGGACAAAACTTTAAAGGTCCTCTCTTCCTTTGCCTGAAGCGCATCAGAATGCTTTTTCTCTTCAATCTTTTTGTCTTGAGGATCTGTGCCTTCTCGCTTCAGAAGTGCGATTTCGGATCTATGCTTTGACCGAGCCTGCTCAATAGTAAAGGAGTCAATTCCGTCACCGTTTAGTGAAAATGTCCCTATGGTGACAACCTTATCCTTGGGAATCCCTTTACTGTTACGCTCTTCAAGCGAATAATATTTGTACCGAAATGTCTTTTTGCCAGTTTTCGAGACCTGAACAAACAACCCGGAAGAGTCGGAAATTTTCTGGTTGTTGGTAACAATTCGTCGGGTAGTCGGATCCTGGTTGCCAACCTTCAGCTTCTCAATCCTATCGTTGGTTAGCGATTTCCCTTTTGTAGAGCCGATTTTCTTGCTTGGTAGGGACAAAATATTACTCCTCTGTAGAAGTTTTATTCATTTGTCCCTATTTTATCCCTAAAAACCAAAAGACGCAACAGACAACCATGGATGGGGATAAACGCCGGTAAATAGAAAACCCCGCTATTAATGCGGGGTTTAAGCCTTTGGTAGACTTGTATAAATCTACTTCCGGTAGCAAGGGTCGGAATCGAACCGACGACCGCACGGGTATGAACCGTGTGCTCTAACCAGCTGAGCTACCTTGCCGGGTAAAAACAAAGGCCTGAATTTGTCCAGGCCCTGTTTTACGGTTGCGGGGGACGGATTTGAACCGCCGACCTTCGGGTTATGAGCCCGACGAGCTACCAGCCTGCTCCACCCCGCGTCGTATGGGTGCCGAGAGCCGGGCTTGAACCGGCACGGGTTTTACCCCACCGGATTTTAAGTCCGGTGCGTCTGCCAATTCCGCCATCCCGGCTGATCGAACTTTATTGTAACAGCCTTAAATCGCAAAGTCAAGCTATTTTATCTGATTTGCCAAATAAATGATTGTAGGAGTGTTAAATTATTTTTACAGCCTAATAAGCTTGTGTTCTGAGTTAGGATAAATTAAAATTGTACATGAAGAAGGTTAATTGAGCAGAACGGGGTATTGCACAATGAAGCTTGCAAAACAGGGTGTTACCCTGCCTGAAATCGCGCTGGCCATGCTGATACTGGCAGCGGCCTTCATTCCGCTCATCGGTGTTATCGGCACATCTTCGACTGACTCCGATGTTGCTAATTCGGTGGTATTCGCGCAGACGGCTGTGCGCAATATTCTTGACACCCTGCTCGACGACGTGCCGTTTTACGCAATAAGACCGGCCGGAACCCCTGTCAGTGACGCAGACGGCAACAACCCCGAAGACAACGTTGCTGAAATTGTTGACCTGGCCGACCCGGCTTTCGATCGCCGCACTTTTCTTACCCTCCTCGGGAACGATGCGAGCGCCGACGGTTACGCGCGCGGCACCATCGTTGACGAGCGTGGCCTGCAATACAAGACCAAACTTTATGTTTTCCCGATTCCAGTATCGCCAAACGTCAATACCAACAACGAAATCTCCTTCACTCATCTGCCGCGACCAATTTACGAAAATCAGATAAATGCTGACGGGCAAAACATCTGGTACAACTACGACGAGGCTTTCATATCGGGAGCGGCAATGTCGCCTTACGACCCGCCAGATGACGACAAACTCGTGCAGCCACCGCTCAAAATCCTCGGTGCTTTTGAGCTGGGTACACCTCCAGGACCCGACGCTAATAATCACTGCATCATGAAAAAAATTCTGCTGCGCGTTACCTGGCAGAATCGGAGCGGTCATGATCGCTCGATCGACATCTTCACGATGAAGGCAAATCTGAAATGAAACAGACAAAGCGATCCGGCATGGCAATTCCGCTGGTTCTCGTTTTCGCAACCGCCCTGGGCATAGTTGCAACCTATCTGATCAAGAGCACCCAGCAGTATAACCGCTCGAACCTCACCAGCTTTTCTCAGCTGCAGGCTCACTTTACCGCCAGAGCCGGCATCGAGCATGCAATGCTCAAAATCAAGTTCCTGCATCGTGAATTGTATGATGCAATCTGTCTGGCACAGGGACGCAACCCGCTTTTCGACTTCACTCAAATTACCGACCTGAATGCGCCTGAAAGCGGAATTAAAAGTTACAATCCAGGCCCAATCTTTCTTTACCGCAGCGGGCAGTTCAACCCAAACCGCCTTTTCACACCGGGTTTTTCAATTGCTGGCGGCCGCGAGCGACAATGGCTCGAAACTTTCATGTCTGATATCAAGTCTGACGCCACCGTTTTCAATGGCGTATCGACCAATGGCGTGCTGTCGATGAAACCGCTGCCGGCCGAAATCAAGAATCGCATGCGTGAGCCTTTCAATCTTGCCGAATACGGCGTGACCGACCTTAACATCGCAGCCCAGGAAATCGCCGAAACGGTTGATGCCAGCGGCAGCAAGGTCAGCAATACGGCAGTAATAGAAATTGTCGTGGCCAGTACCGTAGAAACATCGCGTGGCGAAGCCTGGGACTACGAAATCCGCAAAACTGTGAGAATTAACCGTGATTAAGCGACAAAATCGACAGGGCATGACGATCATGGAAATAGCCATAGCGTCAGCGATACTATCAGTCTTCATGGTCGGCGTTTTCAGCCTTTACCGCGGCGGCAGCAAACTCAGCAATACCACCTTATGGGCGCAGCAGACGATAAACAAGCTCAAACTGGCATGCCGCGAAATAAACAACGCCATCAAAAAAAGCACTTATCCTGCAAGCATCACGTTTCCCGGTAGTATCAGCGAAAATACGGGCGGCGATTTCGGGCTTCATCATTTCAACGGTACAATGTATGCTACTCAGACGGTTGGCATAAATGGCAACGGCTTTTCCGGCGCCAAAGTATTTTCCCTGACCGAATCGACACCTGCGAAAATTGGCTTTGCCGCCAGCGACAACCACGACGCGGTGCTTATTTACCACGTCGTTTCACTCGCAAGCGACGGCAATCTTAACTATGGGCGCTGGCAGGAGACGGTCGCCGGCACATCGGTTTCCGCTATGGCCCGCCCGGCACTGCCAACCGGCGCCAACATATTCAAGTCGATTCTGGCTCGCGATGTTGAGTCGGTCACCTGCGAACCGACCAGTGTCGGCAGTGCGCGCAGCCCGCTTCTGATAAAAATCACCTGTCGAATTCCGGGCGGCGAGACCTCGCGTACGGAACAGGCAGTGGGTACACCTAACGTAGATCTGATATCACACAATAACGTCGGAGGATGGTAAGATATGCTCTCAGGGAAAAGGCTTGTTATATTTCTGCTGGCAATCGCCAGTCTATACGTCAGCTCGGCCACCCAGGCCCAGGAACAGGTACAGTTCGGCTATGTCAACCTGGCTGAAGCAGTGCTGCTGCACCCATTCATGAAAGAATTCGACGCAGCGCCCCGCCGTTTCCGAATAACCGCGCTAAAGGGCGATGCCGATAAAACGCGGCTGGAAAATACCGCAAAATTGAAAGGCGAAATCGAAAAGGCACAGACAGAGCTGAAAAAGCTCGAAGAAGAACGCATCAAGGAAGAAAACGACTATACAAAACAGTTGCAGAAACTTATTCGACAAAAAAATACCAGTCCTAAGGCTGGCGAAATCTCAATGGAGAAGTATAATGAAGAGAGGAAGTCTATCGACCTTGAATTTACCCGCAAACTGCGAGCTTTGCGTACAGAGATAAAAAAGGTGCAGAACACCATTACAAAACTGAATCAGAATTCGGCATACGTCGAGCATGCCTCGCACGAAGAAACGCGCAAGGTTTTTTCGCTGATTCTTGATGAGCTTTACGAAGGTGTCGATGCCGTTGCCAAGTTTTACAAGATACCCTTTGTGTTTAACAGTTCTTTTGCGTTTGAACGCAATGCCAACCAGGCAACCATAACTAATCCGATGCCCGAATTTTTCAAGGATCTAGATTACCGTCTGTCTGAAGATCCTGAAGGCAAGCTGACGGTTGGCGCCGGCATCAAGGCCTGGCTTGACCTCAAAAATAATAATCTGGTTAACTGCTCTGATCCACGACTAACCAGTTTTGTACTCAAGGGCGGGGTTAACATGACCCCGGCCGTAGTTGATTATATTTATCAGAAACACGGAATCAGCAAATCTCATCGCGATTTCATTCAGGAATATTTCCGCACGGTTGGCTCTGACAAGTAATTTTGTAGTGCTGTTATCAGCTCGGGGGAGGCTATTATGAAGAAGAACATTATTCTGGGGCTGTGCCTGATGATGATTCTGAGCGTCGGCAGTGTTGCCGTGCAGGCTCAGGGTCTCGGTATGAACGGCGTAGCTTACGTCCTTCTCGGCAACGAATTTGACAGCCATGGCGTTTATCGTCTCAACGAATACAGCGCTGATGCCAGCGTGCGGGCAGTGCCTTACAAGCTTTTCAATCTCAACAGCATGCCCGGCAAGGTCAGTGGTCTCTCGGCCAACCAGCAGAAACAGGTATTTCTGCTTGCCGGCCCCCTGGCTGGAGAATGGGCCGATGCCGAAGTCGGCTGGCTTCCGACCGGAATGCGTTTTGATGACGACTCGCCGATTTATCTCAAAACCATGCTGCCCAACGACCCCGAAGGTGGCGTCACCAATTACAACCGCACCGGTAATCCACATAGTTTTGGATCTTACTGGCAGACAAACTACACAATCGCCGGAAAAACCTATGCCTATGGGGTTAAATTCGGTGGCCCGACTGAAGTCAAATACCTGAACGGCGTCAGCGGAACAATCGGCACACCGGTCTGGCCAGGAACTTTCTCTGCAACGACAGGTATAGCTCACCCGACCGACCCGCGCAAGGTAATTCTGCCTTCGCACTGGGCCGGTGTTGCTTATTATGCCTACGGCACCCAGAGTCATCCTGAATTTCCCCGTGAGGCGCTCGACGGAACTATAGGTCTCAACGGTAACCTGAAGCCAACCACACTCTGGTCCGCCGGGCAGGCAGGCCATGAAATCGCACCCAAATATATCTTTTCCTGTATCGTTAAGCGCGTTTATAAGAAGCGCACCAAGTCACTCGACCTCTATGCCGCACTCGACAATGCTCCACCACCTCCCTCTGTTAGCCCCACGCTTCAGAGCGCCGGTATGCTCTCTTCGATTGACGTTAACGTAACCGAAGCCTACGGCAAATATTGCGGCGACAACTGTATTCCTGGTGGATCTATCGGGCAGAACAGTATCATGACTCAGCTTTCGACGGTGCGCGTGGTTACTTCGACCAGAGGCGCGCGCTACGGGTTCAACCCGCAGGGCATCAGAAAGATTTCAAGCGTTTCTGAAATCAACGCGGCATTGCGTGTCGTAAAGCCCGGCAGTGCAGTTACCGAGGCGCTTTCTATCTCGACCGACGAAGCCGGTACAACTTTTGCGCCGGTTATTGTAAACGGCGCCTACCTTGCCAGCATCGGTGTAACTCCTGCAAACCTGAAAACACTTGGCGCGTCTTCCGACTTTTCCAGTGTGGCAGGTATTGACTATCTGTATGGCTCCGATGCCGACAAGTTCGTGGTCCAGGACTCCTGGTGGGGCCGCGGTGGTGTTGCCTACGAATATTACGAAGATACAGGCGCCATAAGAAAACTCGACTACATGGCCAATACCAACCCGACAATCGAAGAACTTGGCGTGCTGTCAGGCAAGATTGATGACATCGGCGTTGACGGTGATGGTTATCTTTATGTCATGCGCACCGAAAAGCTTCCGATTGACGACGAGATGGTCGCCATGGCTGTTAATATCAGCAATCCAGCGGCCCACCCACAGTTTTTCGAGGTCAGCTCAACATGGCTGCGCCCACCTCCCGAAGGTGGCGAGACATCTGACCCTTCACCGATACCCGAAGGAAGCCAGCAAATTGGCGACTACAAGGAAGTCACACTCAAGCAGGATGTATACAAGACGGTAAAACGTTATCCACAGGGCACTGGCGCACTCGGCACCGAAGAAGACCGCGGCAGCGTTCTGGCTGGTTTCGACCTGTGGACACGCTCATTCGAGGTAAAGGCGGACGGCAGCATCGGCTGGAAGCATGTCACCTGGAGCATAGAGGCTGAAGGCGACCGCGATTCAACATTTGCGGGCGAACTTGCTGTTGTTAATCTTGCTAAAGTTCCCGACAACTTACCCGGCAGCGACAAACTCAACGTCATCGCCATCGGCAATGTTGATGACAGCAGTTCAACCTTGCCCAACCAGGATTACACTACCAGCAACCCCGCTCTGAGCATTAAAGAGCACTCAACCATGACATTCAAGGTTGAAGGCTACAAACCGTATATAGACGGAGTTGCACACGAACTCAAACCGATGGGCAACATAGTTAATCCAAACACTGGCGCAACAGTTCTGACCAATGTAAGACTCAATTCGACACCGAACGCCAACGGCACCTACTCGCATGATGAGAACAATGACGGCTCTCCAAGCGGTTTCCCGTCGAGCATGTTTGAATCTACCGAACGCGATACAGTAGTCAAATGGCGAATCAAACTTGTTGAAGAAAGTGATGCCTCCGCCCCAAGTTTCACTGAAATCGAAACCTTCCCGGAAGTAACCGGCGCTGGAGAATTTCGCGCTCTCAGCTTCAATTTCCCACACCCCGGCAACTATCTGATCGAAGCCGTTATAACCTATAACCATTTCAATTTCAGCGGCGTCGATAACACCATCAGACCACATGAACTGACATTCTCCAGCAAGACGGTAACCACAGCTCCGTTCATAGTTAAGGTCTTTTCAGAGAGCCTCAATCTCAACAACAGCCCGAGCTATATCACCAACATACAGATCAAACCGACTGTCAGGTCACGTCTGCACAGCGTAGCAAACTCCTCAGTTGATGGCACTGGCCCAGTAACTTCTCTGCTTGATTTTGAAGAAGACAAAGCTCTTGGCGGCATTGAGATCACTTTTGATGCGCAATTCGTGCGCGATGCCAACCGTGTCACCAATATTGGGTCTGCCCTGGCAACATTTGACGGCATAGGTGTCTGGGATTACCGTTATTACGCCAGACTTTACAACGAAATTCCAAACACCTTCCCGGGTATGACTGCTTACGGCGCGCCGACAACGGTTAGCGATCTCACTAACGAATCCAGCAGCGCCCATGCCTACAACTACAACGCGCTCGGGACCTTGCTCGACATAAGCACCAAGATCAAGCCAGATGTTTACAACCCAGCGCGACCGAAAGGCGCCGAAGTCGGTGTCGATAACGGCACCCGCGTCGACAGCGCTCCAACCGCCAAAGACTGGAGCTTCATCCAGTGGGGTCTTTATCTGCAGCCGACTGGCCCCTATAACATGGCCACACCAACTTCGTTCCTCGACGCTGACGGCAGGCACACCCGCGGTATCCTCGTCGCACAGGGCGCCTGTAACGATGCTGAAGTTGTTACCACCGACCTTGGCAACCGCAAATACAGCGTAAGAGTTCCGATAGATTCTTCAAAATTCAGTCAGATCATCAATACGCCAAAAGACCCTGAAACCTTCAATCTGCACCTCGAAATACTCTACCCGCGAGTCAGCTGGCTGAGTAATGACCTTGGCGACAGCGCGACTGACGAGAAACGCTTCAGCAGCATGGTTCCGCTCAGCAATAGCGGCGGCGACAAACCTTTCCACATCCTTGGCCGCATGCGGCTTGTGCCAGGCACCGCGCCCGAACCGGGCAGTAACGCCCTGATCAACCAGAGCTGGAAAGATAGCGACAGTGGCGATGAATTCTTTGTCAGTGGCAAAGAAAGCATCGGCGTGCTGGCGCGCGACTTCACCCTGCCGCGCTTTGTCGAAGCACCAGGTACCAACGCAACTCCGATTATTCAGACCACCGGCGATGAGGCCAGCGAAGTCAAGGTTTCTTTCGCTGTCTACGACAATAATCCGCATGCCGAAATCGGCATTTTCTACCCGGCTTATGAAATGCTCAAAGTCGATCCGGCGACTGATGCCCCGTTGCGACGCTTCGATTCGACCGACAGCAACAAGGAGTTCAAAAAAGGTCCGCCAATCACTGATATAGCCGAACACAAGGGCCCCTTAGACACCAACTTCTACAGCAATAACGACTGGGAAGCCGGCGCGTCGTTCACCGCAATCCTCGCTGAATATGGCCCGGGCAGCAGATTTGATACCGGCAAGGAACTGGAAAACTGGATCGGTTCACTCAACTATACCGTGCTGGGTTCAATCAAAGACGGTATCGGTTCATATTCAACTATCGTCGAGCATCAGTTCTATCATGAAAAAGCCTGTAATGATATTGGCATAACTGTTGATGACAATGCGAAAATCGTCATTGACAACGTTCTAGTCAAGGCCGTTGAACGTGTCGATAATGACCCGCCCAGCATTGAAGTTGAATTGATTTCGCAGGTCGATAACCGCCGCTGGGAATTCAAGCTTAACGAGATGGTTAACGACCTCTGCCGTCTCCCGACCACGGTCGAGAACCTTGGCCAATGCACCCTTGCAGTCACTTCTTACAATCTGCAGACCAATACGCCGATAACCACTCTGTCTTTCGACCAGATCCCCGGCTGCACAGCCTACCCGGACGACATCGGCCAGACTGACATCAACGCCCTGACAGTTATGCCGGCAGCCCTGCCCGAATTCAGACGCGCCAGCCGCCTGATGATCAACGTCAAAATCTTTGACAATACTGGTTTCAGAGAACTCAAAGAAGCCACAATCAAGGTTGTTAACCTTGATGGCGGCGAAACCAGCCTGTTGCCCACTAATAGCCCACAGATTCCGTTGATGGCATGGCAAAATATCAATGGCAACGCCATAGATGGCGTAGCCAACCGCCCGCGCGCCAGCTATTCCGTCGATATGCCGATGAAGGCTGTGACTGGACAGAATCAGGTGCTCATCGAAGTTTACGCCAGCGACCTGAATAACAACCGGCGCCGGCTGACTATTCCGATAAAGGTTGTAGAAAGCACTTTCGAAACCCGTGTTCTTGAAATCAAAGAAAACCGCAACTGACATAAAAGTTCAAACATACGCCGGCACACCCCTTATCAGGGGTTTTGCCGGCGTTTTGTTGTTTTTATTTGTGCTGACAACCAGTTTGCCGGCCTGTGACATGAGCTCATTCGTGCAGTCGGAATTCGCCGAGCGCTGCCAGTTGCTGCTAGACCTCTGCGAGAAAGCAGATCTGGCAAGAAATCTTGGGCACCCCGACTTAACAGATTACAACAATGCCTTGAGCCGCGAATGGATCAGGTTTTTTCTTGCGCACGGCAATCACGTCAATATTCCGCCAACACTTTCTTTCATTGCAACTGACAGCTGGAACGCCGCGATAGACGAAGTCGGCAATGCCATTGCTGGCCTGATCAAGACCGGCCTCGAGCGTGAGCGCATGAACCGCCTCAGATTCAGGGTAATACTGATGAAAGAGCCACAACGCATTGAATCGCTGCAAAAGATGTTTGCCGGTCGCCGTCAATTCATAGACAGCAAGGAAATCGGTCCTGACAAAGAGAAGTGGTTAGAGCAAGCTCTTATATTGCCGGCCATTGCCCTTAACGACCAACTCGGAGAGAACCCGGAACTGCAGCATCAGCTGCAAACCGAGGTAAGTTCACATATCGAGACCTTGCAACGTATTCTCGAACATGAAAAACAGGGCAGCGACAAAGAAGTAGTCGCGGCCCTGTTTGCCAGCCTGCAGCAGGAAATCAATTTCGACATGGCCTTCTGGGAAAGCCTGTTCTTCTACAATACCTGATAGTCGCTCTGCTTGGTCTTTTCGCTGTCATCAGCAAAAAGTGCCTCAAGAAACAGTTCAGGCTCGAACGGCATCAGGTCATCCATCTTCTCGCCAACACCAATAAATTTGACCGGCGCACTTATCTGCTCTTCAACAGCAAAGAGAACGCCGCCTTTGGCAGTACCGTCAAGCTTGGTAACTACCAGACCTGAAATTGGCAGAGCCTCTTTAAATTGTTTGGCCTGCTGCACCGCATTCTGACCGGTTGTAGCATCGAGCACGAGAAGAATCTCATGCGGACCTCCATCGCTTTCTTTTTCAGCGATTTTTTGAATCTTTTTAAGCTCTGCCATCAGGTTGGCTTTAACATGCATACGGCCGGCGGTATCAACAATCAGCAGATCAGCCTCGCGTTTTTTAGCGGCATGAATAGCGTCGAATACAAGTGCGCCAGGGTCGCCACCCTCACTGCCCCTGATGACTTCAACGCCAACGCGCTCACCCCAGATTGAAATCTGGTCAATTGCCGCCGCCCGGAAAGTATCGCCGGCAGCCAGAACAACCTTCTTGCCATCTTTAACAAAACGCCGTGCCAGCTTGGCAATGGTTGTCGTTTTACCGACTCCGTTAACGCCGATAACCAAAAACACAGTCAATCCATTCGGGTTAAAAACCGCCGCAGAAGAGAATCTGGTCAGCATACCACGCAGCTGGTCGCGCAATATTTCGTAGATCTTCGCGGGCTCAGTGATATCTTCTTCTTCCACCTTCTTGTGCAGATAAGTAAGGAGCTCCTGAGTGGTCTTTACCCCCACATCAGCTTCAAACAGAGCCTCTTCGAGCTCATCGAGAAGATTGCCATCTATCTTTGTGCTGCCAAGAACAAGCTTTTTAAGCCTGCCGACAAAACCGCTCCGGGTCTTGGTCAATCCATTTTTCAGGCGCTGAAACCATGACAGCTCTGGTTCGGGTTCTTCGACCAAAGCAGCAGGAGCAACCGGCGCGGCAGGCTCAGCAATTTTAACCGGCTCAACTGACTTTTCGACAACGGCGGGTTCAGCGGTTGGCGGCGCTTCTAATACCGCTTTTTCAGCCATTGGCGGGACTGAAATTGTCTCTTTTTTCTCATCATCCGCATCGATCGCAGTCGTATCGTCGAATACTTCAAAAGGCACCAGCCATGCGAAAAGCAGCAGAGTAATGCCAGCCAGACCGGTAACCCCGGCCACTATCATCTGTGAAGGGCCGGCCTGATAGTAAATCAGTAAGCCCTCGATCAACAGACTGAGACCGATCAGAAGAACTATTATCCGTGATTCATCCCATTGTCGGGAATAAACGACCTGGTCGCCCGCGGTTTCAGTCTGGGTCTTTTGAAGTTCGTCGCTCATTGCAAATTCTCCTCTGAGGCCGCCGAAGCCACCAGCGGAATGTTTCTGCCGCTGACCTGACCTGATTTGCCTACAGTAAATTCCTTGATTTTGTTCTCATCTTCGAGCCGTATCGATATTGGCCGTGATATGCCAGATTTCTGAAGAGTTACACCGTAAATTACATCGACAGCCTGCATGGTTTCCTTGTTGTGAGTAATAACGATAAACTGGGTTTTATCGGCAAAGCTGCGCAACATCCGGTTAAAGCGACGGACATTCGATTCATCGAGCGCGGCTTCGACCTCGTCGAGCAGACAGAATGCCGGCGGTTTTACCTGCAGAATTGAAAACAACAGAGCCAACGATATCAGCGACTTTTCGCCGCCCGAAAAAAGTTCGAGCGTCGACAGCTTTTTACCAGGCAGACGACAGGTGATATCAACATCGCTTTCGAGCGGGTTGTCCTTGTCGCTGAGTTTCAGCATACCGCTGCCGCCCGGAAACAGTATCTCAAAAATATCGTTGAAAGCGCTGTTGATCTGCGCAAAAGTTTCGAGAAAGCGTTCAGAAGATATCTTCTCGATCTCGGCAATGACCTGTTCGAGCGAATCGGCGGCCTCACTGAGATCGGCGACCTGAGAATTCAAAAAATCATAACGCTCGCGCGTCTTTTCGTAATCTTCGATCGCCAACGGGTTAACCGGTTCGAGCAGTTCCTGTTCGAACTTGCGCTGGGTCGTGCGCCCGACCAGTTCATCGCGGCTTTCGTATTTGTGCATATTGATGGTAAGATCGTTAAGGTCGAGACCAAACTCGCCGCTGAGAATGCCTTCCTTAGTGCTGATATGGGTCTTGACTTCGGCCATCTTGATATCAAGTTCAGAAAGCTTTTTGCGGGTTGAATCTTCGATGCGCACGCGGCTTTGATAAGCATGATCGAGCTGATCGAGTTCTTTCGACATCCGGCGGTATTCGCTTTGAATGTCTGCCATAGCGTTTTCCAGCGCTTCACGATGCTTTTCGAATTCATCGATCTCCTTCTGGAGCAGGGTCACTTTGCCATCACCCTCGCCACTCAAAACCTTGAGTCTCTCAACTTCGCCACTTGCGCGGTCTTTGCGATCCTGCGCATCTTTGCGGCGGCGACTGGCATTATCAATTTCCTTGCGCACCGCCTTCTTGCGCTCGACTACCTGCGCCAGTTCAAGCTTGCGCTCGCCAAGCATGCCGGTAAGAGCAGTCAGACGGCTCTGAATTGATTCTTCACGACCACTCAATGAATTCAGACGCCCGCTGAGTTCGGCATCCTGCGTCTCGAAGAAGGTAAGCTCTTCCGATGCCTTTTCGATTTCTTCGCGCAGAGTGGCAAGACGCGAGGTCATTTCACTGCGGTCGCGCGCAATATTGGTATATTCTTCGTTGCGGGTGCTCAGCTCAGCCTTGAACTGATCGATCTGGCGACCAAAGAAACCGATCGACTGCTCGCGCCGCATGATCTCGTCTTCGCGGGCACGCGTTGAACTCTGCAGCTGCTGGCGCTCCTTTTGCAGATTGGCAACCAGAGAGCGCAATTTGCTTTCTTTGGCGGTAAACGCCTTGAGCTTGCTTTCGAGCTCTTCCTGTTCGCGTTTGCGGGAAAGAATGCCGACCGACTTGCGTGCTTCGCCGCCACCGGTGAGCGCGCCGGATGAGCGCACGATTTCACCATCGAGCGTGACGATACGATTAAAATTGCGGTTATTGCGTGCGAATTCAACTGCATTGTCAAGGTTGTCAAAAATCAGTATGCGACCGAGCAGGTTGCTCATTACCGTGTAAAACCTGGCATCGAACTGAATCAGTTCGAGAGCCACGCCGACGCAGCCTTTAACGCCGGGATTTGCCACGGTCGGAGGCGCGGTGATCATATCGAGAGGCAGAAAAGTTGCACGCCCGGCCTTGTTTTCTTTGAGTATCGCAATCGCCCGCTTGGCCGTCTCAGCGTCACGAGTGACGATATCCTGAATGCTTGCGCCAAGAGCGGTTTCGAAAGCCATTTCGTAACCCTGCGGCACCTTGATGAGATCGCCGATTATGCCGAAGATATCGGGCAGACGGCCAGTTTCCTTGAGTGCCAGCGCAGCCTGTACGCCGCGATAAATGCCGCTTTCGCTGCTATGACGAAGTTCTTCGAGCATATTGCTGCGGGCGTTAAGAATTTTGATCTGGTCAGTGGCAGCGTTAAGCTCTTCTTCATTCCGGCGGCATTCGCTATCGATCTTGTTGAGGCGCGCAACTTCTTCGTTCTGACGGACGCGGTTCTCTTCAACTTCGGACTTCATGGTAGCGATTTCTTTTTCGAGCCGGTCGATCTGAGCTTTAAGATTATCGACGTGCGCCCGGGCCGAAGCGACATCAGATTCACCTTTCTCGAGCTGACGCTCGAGAATCTGAACCTGAGCCTGAGCTGTCGTAATGCGGTTCTTACGGTCGGCCAGCTTGACTGCTATCTGAAAGGCAGAATCCTTGTCGTTAGCCTGTTCCTTGAGATGTTTCTCAAGCTCTGAGCGCACGCTCGCGATACTGCCTTCGACCTCAGACATGGTCGAGCCGATCTCGATTTCACGCGCTTCCTCGTCTTTAAGGCGGTTCTCGGCATCAGAAATTTCCTGGCCACCGTCAAGCAGCATGGTTTCGATGCCTTCGATTTCTTCGAGTATTGCCTGGCAGCGGGCCTGCTGACTGCGAATATCTTCGCGCAGAACTCCGACCTGTTTGCGACGGTCGTCGATCTGCAATGTTACGACCTTGACTTCGTCCTGACGCGTCTTAAGGATCTCTTCGAACTCGGCGAATCTGACGCGGGCATCAGCCTTTTTGCTGTCGACCTCAGCCAGAAACTTTTCGATTTCTTCGATCTTGGCCAGCAGTCCAAGCCGCATCGAGTTGATATTCTCCTGCTCGGAATAATATTGGTTGAGATCGAAAAGAATCAGGTCAATTTCGAGCTGTCTTATCTCAGATGCCAGCGCCTGATATTTGCGGGTCTTTTCAGCCTGCTCGGCGAGAGGGCCAAGCTGAGACTCGATTTCGCTGATGATGTCGTTGAGGCGGGTGATATTGGTGCGGGTGTGGCCAAGCTTGGTCAATGTGTTCTGTTTGCGGTGCTTGAACTTGGTTATACCGGCGGCTTCTTCGATCAAGGTGCGGCGCGACTGCGTGCGCTGAAAAACGATGTCTTCGATGTCGCCCTGGCCGATGACCGAATAACCATCTTTACCAATACCGGTATCCATGAGCATTTCCTTGATTTCAGAAAGCAGCGTGCGTCCGTTATTGACAAAATAGTTGCTCTCACCCGACCGGAAAAGCTGGCGGCCAATACTGACTTCTGAATAATCCATGGGCATGGCGCGATCTTCATTGTCGAGAACCAGCTTTACCTGCGAAAAAGCGGCCGGTCTGAACTCAGCTGAACCGGCAAAGATAACTTCCGACATCTTGGTGCCACGCAAGGCTTTTGCGCTCTGTTCGCCGAGAACCCAGCGTATTGCATCACAGACGTTGCTCTTGCCTGAACCATTGGGACCAATTATTGCGGTTATACCTGGCTGAAAATCAAAAACTGTCTTGCGGCCGAAAGACTTAAAGCCCATCAGCTCAAGTGACTTGAGATACATGTTTGTTCGCCTGTTCCTTTGCGCAGGATAATATGATGTTTGACCAATATATATGCCACATTTCGCCGCAAAATAACAGTCCTTATCGCAATTTTTGCTGACAGGCCGCAAGTCCCATGTGTTCTGGCTGTACGCAAACGGCATGAATTTGTTGTTGCAGTGCCGGCTGATGTCGTGTTAGGATGCAGACGTGAGCCAGTGTGGCTGATTTTATCGACTTAGCTGTAGAACCTCACCGAACCCATAACACAAGGACCATCAGCACATGGAATATGATCAGAACGAAAAAAATGACGAAAATCAGGACCAGCAGACGCCGCAATTCGACCCTGCCGGTGAAACCAAGAAAAAACTGCTGTTCTTCGTTTTTGCTATAGTAGTTGTCGTGGCCGCCAAATATCTTCTCGGTCTGTAAACACGAAAAATTTCCTGCCGGCCATTTTAAGCGCCGGCAGCCAATTACACTCTCTCTTTTTGTCTGATCGCTTTTGCGTGTGTTTTTTTGCGCCCGGGTAAACCGAAAAAGTTCTCTGAGCTGGCGTCAGAAATTTTGGAAACTGACGGCGGCATGTGCTAAACTGCAAAAAAACACAGAAAAACCTCAGGAGGTTTGAATATGCCCGTTGTAGGGAAACCTGTACCGCGCAAAGATGCCCTTGACAAGCTCAAAGGGCTAGCTAAGTACATCGACGATTATAATTTTTCAGACATACTGCACATATTCACAGTGCGCTCGCCGCACGCATCCGGGCGACTCAAAAGTATCGATAAAAGCGCCGCCGAAAGAATGCCCGGTGTAGTCGGAGTCATTACGGCCGATCAGGTTCCCGGCAAAAACGCAGTCCCGCTGGTGCTTCAGGATGAGCCTTTTCTGGCTCAGGACTACGTACGTTTTCATGGTGAACCAGTAGCGCTTGTTGTCGCTGAAAGCTATGAAGAAGCCCAGGCTGCTGCAGCAATGGTTACCATGGAGATCGAACCAATCAAACCGCTTCTCAGCATAAGAGAAGCGATTGCCGAATCAGCACCTAAGATATACGGCAGCGACAACGTATTCAGCCACTACAATGTCGAAAAAGGCAACGCCGAAGAAGCAATGAAATCGGCAAAACACGTATTCGAACAGGAATACGAAACTCCTTATCAGGAACACGCCTACCTCGAAACCAATGGGGTTATTGCTGTTCCAGGCATAGAAGGCACCATGACGGTTTATGGCACCATGCAGTGCCCCTTTTACGTGCATGATGCGGTAGCCCAGGCGCTTGGTCGCGAACGCAACCAGGTCAGAATAGTACAAACTACAACTGGTGGCGGTTTTGGTGGCAAGGAAGATTTTCCTTCGGTAGTCGCCGGTCAGGCTGCGATAGTTGCGCAGCTATATAATCGCCCGGCCAAGCTTATCTACAAACGTGAAGAAGATATCATCGCCAGTTCCAAACGGCATCCCGGGCTGATCAAAATGAAGATCGGCACCGATGACAAGGGCAAAATAACTGCGGCTCTGATCGATTATTACGTTGATGGCGGCGCCTATTCGACGCTCACTCCGATCGTGCTCTGGCGCGGCACTGTGCATGCGCTCGGGCCCTATGAATGCGACGACATTCATATCAGATCGTGGGGGGTTGCGACGAACAAGGTTCCCTGCGGTGCCTACCGCGGGTTTGGTTCGCCGCAGGTGATTTTCGCCGGCGAATCGATGATCGATGAAATTGCCACCGCCCTGAACATCGACCCGGTTGAAATAAGGCGGATCAATGGCTATAAGGTCGGTTCGAGCACGGCAACCAGTCAGATCATCGACCAGTCATGCGGCCTGATGGAAACTATCGATAAAGCCAGTGCCAAAGCCGACTGGAATGGCAAATGGCAGAAACCCGAGCAACGCAGCGGGAACCTGCGTAAGGGCGTCGGGGTTTCGACCGTATATTATGGTGTCGGGCTCGGTGCCGGCGGCAAACATCTTGATCGCGCTGGAACCAGCATAACAATTATGAAAGACGGCTCGGTTCACTGTGCCATCGGCAACGTAGAAATGGGCCAGGGCGCCCGCACTGTTTTGGCACAAATCGCCGCCGACGCGCTTGGTGCGCCATTTGAGCTGGTAAATGTTGTGGAGACCGATACCAATCTGGTTCCGGATTCAGGGCCAACAGTTGCCAGCCGCACCACCTTCATGTCGGGCAATTCTTTGATGCTGGCGTCAGAGCAGCTGCGTCCGCGTCTGCTACAGGCGGCTGCCATTCTGCTTGGCGCACCCGGCAGCGAGGCAGTAGAACTTGTCGATGGCAAGGCTTTCCTTAAAGCCGAACCGAACGGCAAGCAGATCGGCTTCAAGGAACTTTGCGAAAAGCTATATGCAGAAAGGCTTATGCCCAGCGCCTTCGGCTGGTTCATCGCGCCGGACTCCTCTTACGACAAGGATACCGGTCAGGGCAACGCTTATTTTGTTTACAGCTACTGCACTAATGTCGCCGAAGTTGAAGTCGATATGGAAACCGGTGAATTCAAAGTTACCCGCATCACTTCTGCGCACGATATGGGCAAGGCCATCAATCCGCAGCAGGTCGAGGGTCAGATCGAGGGCGGCACTCTGCAGGGCATGGGCTATGCGACCATGGAAGAGATACGCCACGACGCAAACGGGCGTATGCTCAACAATGCCTTTGCCACCTACATTCTGCCGACCACTGAGGACACACCTGAAATTGACCCGATCATCGTCGAGCATGCTTACGACCGCGGGCCTTATGGCGCCAAGGGGTTTGGCGAAGTGCCGCTGATGGGAATTGCCCCGGCGATTGCCAATGCCGTTTACAACGCGACCGGCATAAGAATACGCAAACTGCCGATCAAACCTGAAAAAATACTGGGACTCGATGAATAAAGTGCAACATGATTGATGACGCCAACCACAATGAAGATCAGCGGCGGGGAAACACGCAGCCGATAGAATGGAATCGCATCGCCGCGCTGGTTGCGACGGTCGCGGTGCTTTTCTTTTTCACACGCTCGGCGCCGTTCCCGGCATCGACATTCTGGGATCTGGCGCTGGCGCGAGACTTCGATCTACAGATCGGCTGGGTCTTTCTGCCAGAAACGTTGTCTCTGGCGATTGCAGATTCAACAGCTTCACTGCTTGGACTCAAGGCGGTTTTCCATATTACCTTCTTTCTGCTGTGCTGCCTGATCTGCACATGGGTATTCAAAAGCCGCGAAATCATGCCAGGTGTTCTGCTGCTGGCGGTGTTTTCGTTGTCGATGCAGTCGTATTTGAGCCTACGCATGCTTTTGCAGCTGATTTTTGTTGCCGGCACCCTGACCATACTTGACGATAACCGTCTCAAAAATAACTTCGGGGTCATTCTGATCCCGATTACGGCAGCCGCCAGCGGTTTAAGTCTCAACAGCTGGCTGCTCGTGATTCTCGTAGCCTGTCACGCCTTCTATAACGACAAATACAGCCCAACCCTGGTGTTGTGCGCACTTACCGGGCTGCTGTTCTTTCCCGAAGGCGCGGCAACAGCCGTCGATCGCACGTCGGTTCTCGCCTGGCAGTTCATGCCTGAAACCGACACCCGTATCATGTATCTGCTGGCAGGCATTTTTCTGCTGATCAACCTGATTTCGCTGCATCGCCTTGGGCACGAGGATATGCCGAATCTGTTTTTCTATGCCATCACCGGTTTCATGGCGGTAATCAACCCCGCGTCAGTGCCGATTTTCATCCTTATGGGGCTTACCATGCTGCTCAAGTGTTTCAGCGAGGTTGAGCCGTTGCCGCTCAATTATCATCTAGCCGGCATTATAGCCCTGACTGCAATAATTCATCTGTTTCTTTTCGTCAACCCTTTCGGTTTCAAGCTTAATCCAACGGTACGTGGGCAGCTCGGCAAAGACTTGTCGCCGTTGCTTGAGGGTTATATCAGCGAACAGACAGTCTACAACCACGAAATCGGCGAACTCGTCTGGAAAGGTCTGATCACCCTCAACCAGGAAGACCTGCCAGTGATTGCCAGCCAACGCGAATGGAAAATAGTAAGACTCGGCAACGGTGAATTCGAGTTGATGCAACCGCAGAAATATTTCGAAAGAATCACCGCCCCGCTGCTGCCTGAGGATCTCCCCGAAGAATCCCACTAGTCGTCTGTCAAGATTGAATATGGGTATGATCTGTCATTGCGAGGAGGGCGCCAGCCCGACGAAGCAATCTCACTGACAGAAGGATTGCTTCGTCGCTACGCTCCCTCCTCGCAATGACAAGTTTTATGCATGCTTTCAAATGTGACAGGGTGCGGGAAAGTTGCGTTCAGAAATTTTAAACCCCCGCGCCGGGAGCCGGCGCGGGGGTTTGTTATCGGTGTAATCTGCGAAATCTGTGGATTGTCGTCAGATCAGCGGGCGCAACCACTGCAGCTTGCGCATCAGATTCATCTTTTTAAGGGTCTTTTCGTTAACGTGATCTTCGGGGCCGTAGGCTTTGATTATTCTACCGTTTGCATCAACCTCGATGCGATACTCGATGTTTTTCTTCTCAATCAGTCTGAGAATGCGCAATCGGGTCATCTGCGCAAAAGGCTTGTCATGGATGGCGGCGACAACTTCTGAATTAATATCTTCGCTGAGCGGATCCATGTTGTATGAGCCAACAACCGCGACAGTACCGTCGAACACAAACATCTTGGCGTGCAGGCGCTCATTCTGGCTGGGCGCGACAAAGATGCGCGCGGTCGGCATAGTCTGCAGCAACCTTTTCCAGTCATTCATCAGAAAGGCCTGCGGAAAAAGAGAATCGGTAGATTCAGCGCTGTTAGTATGAAAAATTATGCTGACGCCGCGATCAGCAGCTCTTTTAAGAGCAGATTCAGCCGCTTCGGTGATAACCAGGTAAGGATTCTGAATGATGATTTCATGGCGACTCGCATCGATCATTCGGGTAAGAGCCGGTGTAATACCATTGAGCGGACCAGTACGGGAATGCTTGTCAAGAATCTTGACCTGTTTTTCGCGCTCACCTCTGAACATCTGAAATGATGTAAGAGAGCTGATGTTCTTGTAAGCACTGATTTCTTTGTTCATCGCGATGAGCTCGGCTTTGAGCTTGCCTTCATTCATCTTTTCGGAATCATACAGACCGCGTCCCTGCATGTAGCGGGACATGACACGATAAGCGAGTTCGACTCTCGCGAGCTGATCCTTGAAGTTGATCGTATCTGCCTTTACCACAAGATTGCGATTGAATTTCCATTCATCGTCAAAAGCCTTTTTAAGCTGGCCAGCAACGTGTCTGCCCTGCATGAGAACGTCTGAGTCGTTGTATACGATGTCGTTTTCACCGTTCTGGGCAAAATAGTCGGCGCCAATGTTGCGACCGCCGATAATAGAAACCATACTATCGCAGATGATTATCTTGTCATGATTCGAGGCTGCAATTTTCTTGTAGTCATTGAATACTGAAACAAGCGACTTGCGGATCGAATTGTAGAGCTTGATTTGAACGTTTGGAAAAGCCGCGAGTTCTTCGACTTTGTCAGGCATCTTGCTCATGTAAGGCATGCGATAGACGCGCCCGTCAACCATCAGGCGGATACGAACACCCTGGCGGGCCTTTTTAAGAAGCAGCCCGATAAATGCCTGACCAAAAATATCTTTGTCAATAATGAAGTAAGTGCAGTCAATGGTCTCACGTGCTTCTTCGACCATTTTCCAGCGGCTGTACCAAGCTTCGTCGTTGGCGGTAATCAGCCTGATACGGGTCTGGGCGTAGGAACCATCGACCCTGACGCCGTCGAACACTTCGCTGAGACTGCGATTATCGGGAAAAGGCCGGTATGCCGCCGCGAAAGCGGACCCAGTCAGCATACAAAAGACTGCGAGAATACAAAACAGCGACCTGATACTCTTATTCATACTTAACTCCTTATCGAGTCTATCTTTTTAATTTTAGTTTTTTTACCGCCATCTGTAAAGATGTATTCTGGCATTATGAAGAACCAATTATTGGCGCAGGCCTGAAAAAATGCCGGCACAACCCTTTTACTCTATTGTTATCCGCCTATCGACGGTGTACAATAGTTTTATAAGACCACTAACAAGGAGAATCTGCGTGCGCAAACTCATACTTGCTGTCTGCCTGATGCTGATAATACTGGCGCCGGCCAATGCCTGCGATGTAAGCCTTTTTGCCCTGGTCGCTGGAAACAGCCCAAACAATGCCTTTGCCGAAAAACTGACTGGCCTGGTGAGCTCTGCCAAGGCAGTCGGCAACAATTCCCAGGAACCGGCAGCATTGCCCGGACACCTTCAGAAGCTGATGACCAGCTGGATAGAATTCAGCAATACCTATCTGGTCAATCCGCCAGAATGGGCAAAAAATGATGCATCCTGGAAACAAAAGTTTGATGAACTGACCGATCTCATTGGAAGCATCAGAAAAAACCTGTCGAACCAGGAACCCGATCAACCGAAAGCCCACCAGGAAATCCAGAAGTTCACGCGCCGACTGACCAGATTGTATGACGGCCTCCAGATGAACGAACTCGCCCGCCTGCTCCTGGACACAAGCACACACATCGACCACATATGGGATGCCTGGTGGGCACAGGATCGCCAGAAGCTAGTCGAAGCCACAAAAAACTTCAGTTCTGTCTGCCATAACCTTTCTGAAAAACTCGATGAGGCAAGCGCAAAAATGGCCGAAAACATAGTTCACCGCGCCGGAGAACTGCACAAAATGGCGGCCAGAGAAGACGTTTTTACTGGCAAATCTTTCGAATTCATGCTCAACATGACAGAAAACGATTTTGCCAGATTCAACGATGCCCGCAGAGAAAAAACAGCCACCGACAGCAAGTAGACCAAGAAAAACTCCATTCAGTCCTATGCGTATACTTCAGATTATCAACGCCCTGACGCTGGGTGGTGCCCAGTTCATTCTGCTCGACCTGGCACGACATGCCCGCAGCCAGGGTTGTGAGGTAGAAATTGCCTGTTTCCGGGATGGGCCGATCGGCGGCATGTTGCGTCAGGAAGGCTTTACCGTGCATATTCTCGGCGAGAATTTTCTCGATATCCCGGCATTTATAAGACTTATCGGTATACTGACAAAGTTCCGACCCGACATCGTGCACTCGCATCTCTTCCGGGCTACCTTCTGGGCACGCATCTGCTGCTGGTTACCCCCTCATATCAAGTTGATAACCTCAATACATGGCTGCGAAAGCACTTCTTTTCATTACCTCGAGCGGCTGCTAAACCGCTTTTCCAATGGCCTGGTTTTTCCCAGCCGTTTTTTGCGCGACTGGTATATCAGCCGTATCAGATCACGGAAAAGCGAAGAATGCAGTATCATTTACCCGGGAGTTGATATTTCATGGCCCGTGGCCACACGCAAGAGCAGCCCCAGGGTAAGAATTGGAACCCTGTCGCGTCTGCACCCGGTAAAAGGCATTGACCGTCTGATAGACGCCTGCAGCCAGCTGAAGCAGAGACAGATCGACTTTGAGCTGGTGATCGGCGGCGACGGTCGGCAACGCCATGAATTGAGCGAACTGGCCAGGAAGTTGAATCTTGCTGACTGCTGCCGGTTCTGTGGTGAGATTTCCGATCGCCAGAGCTTTCTTGAGGCGCTCGACATTTTTGTAGCGCCTTCCCGCCAGGAAGCCTTTGGCATACATATCTGCGAAGCGATGGAACGCAGCCTGCCGGTTATCGGTGCCTGCGTCGGTGGCATACCCGAACTGATCGAACACGAAGAAACTGGTCTTTTATTCGACCCCGAAAGCCCGACCGCGCTGGCACAGGCTCTCGAAAAACTTATCGGCAGTCCTGAAACCAGAACCAGACTCGGCAACAACGCCCGCAACCGTGTCACAAGCCTTTTTGACCGAGAAAAAGCTGTGGCCAGGCATATTGCACTTTTCCGCCAGCTTTGCGCAAATAGACGCCATGTTCACTTTGCCATTTCTTCCTGCGAACTTGGTGGAGGCGAAAGAGTCGCCCTTGGCCTGATCAGGTCTCTCAAAGCAAGGGGCTGGCAAATCAGCGCCACCTGTTCAGGCGAACCACTGGCAACAGCAATCGCCGAAACAGGCGCAACGGTCTCTGTCAGCAGTATGCGCGGCGGCGGCCTGTTTTTCGCGCTCAAGCTTCTGGCAACGCTGTGCCTGCTGCGCCCCGACATCGTCAGCTCCCATCTCAACCGCGCCAGTCTCGCCACCGGTCTGCTTGGCAGGCTTTGCCATATACCTACCATCGCACACATTCACGGGCTGAACAAGCAGAGTTACTACCACTTCAGCGACTGCCTGGTCGCCGTCTCAAATGCGGTAAAGAAGCATGTAGTCGAGCAAAATGCGAGTCTCAGCAACATAAAGGTTATCACCAACCGCATCGACAAACCTGCGCTTATCGCAAAGAAGGCGATAAACAACCCGCTGCGACTGGTTATTACAGCCAAACTACACAAAAACAAGGGGCACCTGTGGGCTCTTGAGGCAATTGCGCAAAATCTCGAACGCATCGGCGACATTAGAATCGACATGCTGGGTGAGGGCCCCGAACGGGCCGCGCTGGAAAAATACTGCCGCAACAGCGCTCTGAAGAACCATGTATGCTTTCATGGTTTTGTCGATGACCCCGAATCTTTCTACGATAACATCGACATCGCCCTGCTGCCGTCTCTTGGCGAGGGAATCCCTCTCAGTCTCCTTGAAGCCATGCGCTGGGGGATTCCCTGTATCGCGACCAACATCGGCGGCATACCTGAAATAGTCGAAAACGACAAAAACGGCGTGCTGGTTGAACCGGGCGCGGCAGAAGCGCTGGTTAATGCGATTCTGCAGGTTCGTGCCGATTACCAAAGATTCAGCAGCGCCGCCATAGACAAGTTTAAGATTATCAACAACTATGCAAGCATGCTCGATGAATTTGAAAACCTGCTGCTGCAGACCATGAGGCAAAAAAAGTGAGCAGAGTTCTCTTCGTGTCGCCAGTTGCCTTCGAGGCCCTGCATCAGCGCCATCAGTCGCTGGCCGGAGAACTGGCCAAGCGCGGTCAGCAGGTATCTTTTTTAAACCCGGTCAGAACTGGCGGATACAGCTGCAAAAGCAGCTCTGCTGCCGAGAATCTCGAGATCCTGCAACTGTATGTTCCCTTTAAAGGTGTTTCCTGCCCTGTTTTGCAGATGCTTGCCGCCAGGTTCGTCATGATGCTTCTCAGAGCAGGAACCAGGCTGACAACTGCCGGGACCATGCTGTGGATAAGTGAGCCTTCACTCGCCTGGCTGACCAGGCAACGATGGCAAAACGTTGTCTACGACCGTTGCGACCTGCACGGCTTATTTCCCGGCCAGAACCGGCGGGCCTGGCAAAAATACGAAAACCGGCTGTTCGCTGCAGCCAGACTGATAAGCTGTTCACACCGCTATCTGCAGCAAACGCTGCCGGAAACCGCCCGGCATAAAAGCGTGCTGGCCGGCAACGCCAGCGCTGACATCTTTTTTGCGCCAGGCCGTCGCCAGGCGACAGGCGCCCGCCCCCTCAGACTTGTTTCTGCCGGTGCGCACCATGAATGGGTCGATATCGACTGGCTGAAAATGCTGTGTTCGCAGGCAGCGGTGGAACTGCATCTGGCCGGGACCGGCCGCGGCAAGAGCTACGAAGAGCTGCGCCGGCATAAAAGTGTAATCGAGCATGGGCAGCTATCGCAGGCCAGACTTGCCGATCTGCTTAAGAGCTGCGATATTGGCCTGGTGCCATTCCGGGATATAGAGCTGATACGCGGTGTTGATCCGGTAAAGGTTTATGAATATGCCGCCAGTGGCCTTGAAGTGTGGGCTCCACCGCTGGCAGCACTACGCGAGAACCCTTTGATAGACAGATTCATGGCAAATACCAGCGATCTTGCCCGGGCTGTCGATGATCTGGCAACGGCCCGGACGCGACCGACACCACTGGTAGCCAGATGGTCAGAAAGGTTGCAGACAATCCTTGACAGACTCGATGATTTGCGGTCAGATTAGACTATGAAAATTTTACTCTGCGGTTTTTTTGGCGAAGGCAATCTTGGCGACGAAACCATTCTCGCGGCCATACGTGAGCAGTTGCCTGACAGCTGTGGCCTGACTATTACCAGCGGCAGACAAATGCTCTATGGCGGTCAGGCCATACGTCGGCGTGGCCTGCTCTCGTGGCCGGCGTTCCTCCAGGCCGCCTTCGAAAATAACGCGGCGATATTTTCAGGGGGGGTGCTGCAGGACTGGTCATTCGAGGGGGTAACCTTTTTTGCGCTACGTATTATTGCAGCCAGCACGCTGCGTTGCGAACCGGCTCTGTGGGGCGCCGGCATCGGCCCCCTGCGCAGCATCGGCGGCAGGAAACTGGCGGCGCGCGCTCTTAAAAGGGTTAAAACCGCCTGGCTGCGCGACAACGCTTCACTGCAACTTTTCAACGAATTGGCCGAAACACCTGCCTCAGATGGAACCGACTGGAGCTGGCATTTTCCGGTCACCACCAGCCCGGAACGGGAAAATGCACCGATAGCGCTCAATCTGCGACAATGGGAAAGCGAAGAGTGGCGAAACCAGGTAGCACACCAGCTGCGCCACGGGCAGCGCCAGATCGTTGGTATGGCAGCGCGGCGCAGTGACATCGACGTAATACGTGAACTGGCGCCAACAGCTTCGATAATGCATCCAGCCACTTTCAGCGAATTTGCCGAGAGCTGCCGCAACTTCTCGTTTGGTCTGGCTATGCGTTATCACGCAGGCCTGGCCATGTTGCGCGCCGGACTACCGGTCAAACTGGTTGCCTATGATGAAAAAGTCAGCGAACTCGCCCGCTCAGCCGGTGTCCTTACTATCGCCGAAAACCAGATAAGCGGTTTTAAAACGGCGGCACCCCAATTTATCAGCAACCAGCAGCAGAAGTTCGCCGCCATGCAGCGAGCTTTTGCCGACTGGATGCAGGGTTTGTCTGCCAGCCAGCTGCGATGAAAAAACTGCTGCAGAACGTATACCTCGCGCTGACCACCTGTGAGCGTAGATTCTTCGAAGTTTTCAGCTTTCTGGTTTATCGACCACAGGCGCGGGTAATTTCGGTCGGCAACCTCAGTATGGGCGGAACCGGCAAAACCCCGGTGCTTTTCGAAATCATTGAAGAACTGCGACAAAGCCACAATGTCTGCGTATTGAGCCGAGGCTACCGCAGCCCATGGGAACGCAGCTTCTACCACCTGCAGGGCAAGGGGTCGCATCCGGACGGGCTTACTGACGAGGCCCTGCTGCTGAATCGAAGGTTTCCGCAGATTCCTGTGCTGCTCGGCAAGAACCGCCACCACGCCGCAATAGTTGGCGAACAGCGCGTGAAGCCCGATATATTTCTACTCGACGATGGTTTTCAGTATCGACGACTGCGAAAAGATGTTGAGCTGCTGCTCTGGGATGCCATGTCTGACCCGACTGAAGCTCAGCTGCTGCCAGCCGGGCGTCTGCGCGAACCGCTTTCACGACTGCGCGATGCTCAGGCAGTTCTGCTGACACGCTGCGAATCAGTAAGTGAAGACAAAATAGCATTCTGGAAAAAATGGCTGAGCGAAAAAGCGCCCGGAGTGCCTGTAATCATGGTTCAAACCCGATGTTACGGGCTTTTCGACTGTCACGACAACAGACTGCCTCTGGTCGAAAGCCAGGCTGAATTTATGGCTTTTTCGGCTATTGGCCGGCCAGAATCATTTTATGCGCAGCTTGAGCAGATTGGCTGCCGCATCGGTGACCGGGTTGAATTCAGAGACCATCATCGGTTCAGCGACAGTGAACTGGTTGAACTCGGTCGCAAGGCAACAGAAAAAAAACTGCGACCTGTCTGCACCGAGAAGGATTTTTGCAAAATCAGCCCTGAAATAGCGGAAAAACTCAACATAAGCGTGTTGAAAATAAGGACACTGCCGGTATCGCAGCGCAGCTTCACGGCTGAACTGGCGGCGGTGGGCATTCTTCTGCCGGCGGCAACGGCCAGCGGTGGCGGATAACACGGCATACCGCCAGGGCCAAAAGCGTGCCGATCAACCAGCCGGCCGCGACATCGAGCGGAAAATGAACCCCGACGTAAACGCGTGAATAGCCAACCAGAAAGGCTATAATGATAAATGGCCAGCCGGCTTTAAGTCCGCACATAACAATCATGGCGGTGGCAAAGGCAGCAGTGTTGGCTGCATGATTCGATGGAAACGACTTACTGGTCTTCAACGGCAACAGTAATCGACAGTTAAAACCGGTTTGCTGTGCCAGCGCACAGGGCCGCAGACGACCCACTGCCTTTTTGATAACCTTGCCACAGACCAGATCGGTGAACCCAACTGAAACTACCAGCGCCAGTGCCAGCACCCTGAGTTGCGCACGACCCGAGCATACCATAGCCAGCCAGACGAGTATTATCAGAGGCAACCAGTTCTTTGCATCGGTGATGAACGGCATGAACCAGTCGAAAAAACTGCTGGTCAGGCTGCCATTGAGCAGGCCAAAAAGACTGTGATCCAGTGAAACAAGAAATTCCATATTATCGGCACCCTGCCTTGATCATGCAAAAGCTCATTGTTCAAGTCCTCTGTCACACTGCGAGACGGGGCGGTAGTCCAGCAGCAATCTCACTGGCAAAGGGATCAGCCCCGGGCTGGTTTATGCCTTTGAATAAACAAAGAGACTCAATATTCTTCTTTGTAGGTGGTTTCAAGATTGTCGAAGCGCGCGAAATTCGGGTTGAAAGCAAGTTCAACGCTGCCAACCGGGCCATTGCGCTGTTTGGCTATCAATACTTCACCAATACCCTTTTTGTCACCCTTCGGGTTGTAGTATTCATCGCGATAGAGAAAAAGAACAACGTCGGCATCCTGTTCGATGGCGCCAGATTCGCGAAGGTCTGAGAGCATCGGCCGTTTGTCGGTTCGTCCCTCGACTGCGCGCGACAACTGCGAAAGACACATTACCGGAACATTCAGTTCACGCGCCAGTCCCTTGAGGTTGCGTGATATCGCTGATACTTCCTGCTGCCGGCTCTCTGGTTTTTCTGTTCCTGACCACGAAATCAGCTGGAGATAGTCGATGATAACCATGCCAATCTTGTCCTGGGCAAAGGCACGACGAGCCTTGCCGCGAATGTCGAGCAAGCTGGCGTTGGCGGTATCATCGATCAACATTGGAGTCTCTTCGATGCGCCCGGCAGTAATCGTCAGTTTCATCCAGTCTTCATCACCGAGATAACCACGCCGCACTTTCTGCCCGTCGATACGCGCTTCCGAGCACAGTAAACGCGTGACCAGCTGCTTATGTGACATTTCCAGCGAGAACAGCATGACCGGCTTTTTGGTCTGATAGGCGGCATACTGAGCAACGTTAAGACAGAAAGCAGTTTTGCCCATCGAAGGGCGGGCCGCCAGGATTATGAGATCTGAGTTTTGAAAGCCGGCAGTATATTCGTCGAGCTTGGTAAAGCCGCTGGGAATGCCGGTAACAGCCTGTTTGTTTTCATACAGGCTTTCGAGATAGCTGAAAGTTGGCCGCACCAGGTCTTTTACCCGCATGTATGGGTGGGTAAGCTTGAACTGGCTGAGTTGCAGGACTTTGCGTTCGGCCTCGTCAATCAGCTGCTCAGCAACCGACTGCGGATCGTAGGCGCTGTTGGAAATTTCGCCGGAAAGAACAATCAGCCGGCGCAGCATTGACTTTTCTTTGACGATTTTGGCGTAATGTTCGGCATTACGTGCGGTCGGCACCACATTGAGCAGCTGCGACAGGTAACTGACGCCACCAACTTCGGCCAGGCGCTCTTTGCCTTTGAGTTCTTCCTGCAGTGTTATCAGATCACATGGGCGCTGAGCGGCATAAAGATCGACGAGTGCCTGAAAGATGTGACGATGCGAGCTCTGATAAAAATCGACAGACTCAATAATTTCCATAGCGGTAACAACCGCATCCTCGCTGAGCATCATCGAACCAAGAACACTCTGCTCAGCCTCGAGACTATGTGGCGGCACCTTCTGAAAACCCTCTGTCATACAACACACTCCATTATGGCTTCAAGAAAAAGGGTAGTGAACGGCAAAAGCCGCTCACTACCCTGCTTTAAACTGCGATCAGTCCTGCTGCTTTTCTTCGGGAACGACGACCACTTTCATGTGGGCCTTGACTTCACCGGTGAACCTGATGGTTACAGCATGTTCGCCAACTTCTTTGATGTGATCGGCAACAACGAGTTTTTTGTCGATATCGACATTGGCGCTCTTGCTGATTTCAGAAGCCAGTTCGGCGCTGGTGACCGAACCGAACAGGCGGCCCTTGTCGCCGGCCTTGCGGGTGATCTTGACAACGAGGCCTTCGATCTTGCTGGCCATATCGAGATAGGCCTGTTTTTCACGCACAGCCTGCTTTTCCCATGAGGTCTTCATGAGCTGCAGATGCTTTTTGGCACCTTCAGTGGCGAGTATCGCGAAATTTCTCGGAAACAGGAAATTGCGGGCAAAACCTTCGGCGACGTTTTTGAATTCGCCTTTTCTTCCTACCCGGGGGACGTTATTTATCAATAGGACTTCCATTATCTTCCTCCTGGTTAATTATCAATGATTAAAAGTCTTCATCGGAATCACCCGACGAAAACAGCGCGGGTTTCGGCGTTCTGAAGTCGGCCCAGACATCGATGATGCCAAACCAGACAACAGCCTGCGTAAACACGAGCGCGAGACAGGATAAACCGACCCTGGCAACCGCACCGATCTTGTATTTGTCGAACATAAAGAACAACAGTGACAGACCGGCGACAAAGTAAATGATACTGCTGATTGCCAGACAGTTAGCACCTATATTGAGAGCCAGTGAACCGATCGTTACGTTTTCGGCTGTGCCAAGCACGTGATAGAGCAACCAACCGCTGATGAACAGCCAGATCAGGTTCCAGTCAAAACGCCATTGGGAAAACGGCGGCAACGGAACTACTGCCAGTCCCATCTGCCCGGCATATTTCAGCGCCGCGCCATAAAAGACTGCAAGCGTGATCAGATGCCAGACGAACAGAAAGGTTGCCGGAACCAGCAGCAGTGTATAGTCATACACCTGCTTCAGATTCTCGCGGGCGGCTTCGATAGCCTCAGCTGATTCGCCGCCCTTTTCCTCAATCTTCTTAAGCCTCTCTTCAACCAGTGCCATCTGGTTCGCAAATTCCTCGCGAACCGGAACCAGCGACTGACTGTCGCTGCCAAACCCGTTGGTTACACCCCAGAGTCCTGTCGAGAACAAAGTTGCCGACAGTAAAGTCAGGGTGATGGCACGCAAAGGATCGAGGCCGATGCGAACGGCAGCAGCAAGAAGCACAGCAGGCATGAGAATCAGCGGCACCAGAGTCATCGCGGTAGCCGGACTCGACAGAATACCTGCCAGAGTGAGGGTCAGGGCTGAGTAGCCGAGAAACCACAGAACACCCCAGGCCAGAAGAATGACAAAAGCCGGAATTCCGGCCAATGACAGCACGAAAGCTCCAAGCAGCGGAATCTGAATCGCGGCAACAAGACCTGCCATGGTTATTAAAGCCATGACAGCCATGCCGAGAGTTCTGCTGGCGGTGGAGTTATTCATTGTAATGGTTCCTGGGATGACAGTCGATCAATGCTGGATCAGACGTTGGAGAACGGCAGCAGAGCCATGTTGCGGGCGCGCTTGATGGCAGTGGTGAGATGCTTCTGATGCGCGGTGCAGGTGCCGGTCGATCTGCGGCTGGTGATTTTGCCGCGATCATTGATATATCTTCTCAGGCGGGATACATCTTTGTAGTCGATGAAAGTTACTTTATCCTTACAGAAATGACACACTTTTCTGTGTCTGTGTCTTTTAAATTCAGCCATTTTATTCCTCCGAATAATTTAAATAGTGACTTGCGACGCTTCGTTTAGAACGGAACTGCGTCGTCGTCATTGCCTTCGGCATAGTTGTTGCCGTAATCACCGCCGCCCGAAGTATCGCCGCCTTCTTCCTGACTGTCGCCACGACCGCCGAGGAACTGCACATTATCAGCAACGATTTCGGTGATGGTGCGTTTTTGACCATCCTGGGTCTCATAACTGCGATTGGCCAGACGCCCTTCGACCATAACTGATCGCCCTTTGGCAAGGTATTTCGAGCAATTTTCGCCAGTTTTACCCCAGACGACTATGTTAAAATAGTTAACTTCCTTTTTGAAATCACCGTCATTGCCCTTGAAAGAGCGATTAACGGCAATACTGAAGTTGGCGACTGAGGTTCCCTGGGCTGTATGTCTGAGCTCAGGATCGCGGGTAAGATTACCCATCAGAAAGACTTTATTGAGATTTCCAGCCATATTAGATTACTGACCGCGAACGGTAGTCATGAAGCGAAGAATGGTCTGGTTGATCAGATAAGTTCTTTCAAGTTCTTTGAGGGCTTCGCCGGTAGCCTGAAAATTGACCAGGACATACTGACCGTCGATGTGCTTCTCGACTGGGTAAGCCAGGGGTCTCTTGCCCCATTTGTCGATCTTTTCGATCTGGCCACCATTTTTGGTGATTGCATTTTCGACCTTGCCGATGAGCGTGTCAAGGGCAGTGTCTTCGATGCCGGGTTCGGTAAAGAACAAAGTTTCGTAAGGTTTCACTAGAAAACCTCCCTTCGGATTAGTATCAGCCTCTACCACTTTTGGATAGAAGCAGGGACGTACCCCGCATGATAACACGAAACCATCGCCATGACAACAGTCAAAAAAGAATAATTGGCATGCTTATCACACAATGAAGCAGACGAGGAGTATATTCACACTGCCGGGCTCTTGGGTGGGAGTTAATCTTCGGCGAAAATCGGTGGAATCGGCGTAATCTGCGGTTGCTGTCTTTCTTGTTTATCTCTTTTCGGTGGTTCGTACACTGAAATGCGGATCAGTTTGTCAGGGCTGAGCTGTGAATCGCAAAGGCGCTTTAAAGCGAATCGAGCCGGCATCTCTGAGCCGGAAACCGGCTGGTCAGTGGCAATATTGATTTTCTGTACAACCAGCAGTCTCTGCCAGGTTCCCTTTTCGAGGCTGCGGGCGACTTCATCCGAATTAAGCTCAACCCAGGAAGGATTGACTGCGCTGTAGCTGAACGGAATATAAAGGTTGCTGATATCAGATACCAGGATGTATCCCTTTGGGTTCGGGTAATACTGCTGCAAAAATTCTCTTACTGTCTTGAACTCGCGGAAATAGAAAATGTCGCGCACTGCCAGATTCTGGCCAGCGACAGGCCAGCCATTGACCATAAGCAGCAAAGCCAGCAGTGGAGCCCATTTTCGATCAAGGCCGACAGTCTGAACCAGCCGCTGCAGCAGATAGATTGAAAGACACACCAGCACAGGCAAAAAGATAATTCCGAGCCGCGAGGTATACTGCAGGCGCAGATCGCCCCAGAAGTAGGTGAAACGCGCAGTTGCATGCAGCGCGAAAAACATCGCGATAAAGCCGCCAAAAATCAGATAGTTGCGTTCGCGCCGCCGGGCGCAGAAAAGATCAGAAAGCATCCAGACCAGGCCAATAACAGTTGTGACAGCCAGCAGCGGAACCATGCCGTAAGCTTTTTCGCTGCCGGCAAAGAACGGCAGCGCATGCCGCAGATTCATCCACAAGTGGTTCAGGCCAAATGCCTGATCGATGCTCTCAACCTGAAACGCACGCTGCGAATAGGTGATGACACGCAGCCAGGCAACCGGCAGAAACAGAAGCGGAATCAGCACAGTGCGCCAGGTCAGGCGCGCATATTCAGCCCTTGGCAGACACAACACTACCAGCGGGATGACGCAAAGCACAGCCAGTGCCGATTCATAACGTGTCTGCGCCAGTAGCGGCAGGGTCAGAAACATCAGTTCAGCAGCAGCAGCCTGCGGCCGGCCGATAAATCGCCAGGCAGCGAAAATCAGGATCATGGCGAACAGAAGGTTTACTGTCTCAAAGCCAGCCGACGTCATATACAGCACGAACAATGGAAAAGACGCGAGCAGCAACATGGCTGTGATACCCAAGAAGCGGCCATACCAGCGCTGAACCAGCAGGTAGAGCAGAAACAGGATACCAAAGCCAGCAAGGGCGTTGACCAGAAAGGCATTTTCCGGGCGGTAACCGGTCAATGCGTGCGCCGTCGCCGTAAGAAAAGGGTAAAACGCCGGACGCATATCGACAACACTGCTGATTGTGCGCCTGATACCGTGATAAAAGTTCAACGCCTGGGTTGGGTTGTGGCACGAGCGCTCTTCGTAAAGCGCCTGCGCCATGCCGAGCAGATTGGTTTCGTCGGCAAGAATGCGATAATCAGGCGGAGAAGCGAATAATGCCAGCAGCACCAGTATAAGCGCTGTCGCGGCAGCCGACCAGTGCCGGCGCCCGGCGGCGCGGGCATCTTCCAGCGTCGGCATGAAAACTGTCAGCTTTTGCAGCCAGAGCAGCAGTGCCACCAGTAGAAAATACCAGGTGCCTGAGCGGTACAGGGTTTCCATGCGGTCACGCTCGAACCCCAGAAAACCAAAATACAATGCCAGTAAAGACAAAACCAGCGTAGAAACAAGAATCAAGATCGCTCTACGCTGGTCAGTCATTACATTCATACGCGCTGCAAACTAGTCCTTTGTCATATATGACTTCAAGGATTCGATACTTGGTATACCGCTTATGCCGGGCTCTCGGCAGAATCTCATTCGCTCCAGCGATTCCTCGCTTGCCTGCTGGATGGCAGGCATGCTCGTCACAAGCTTACG
>PGYA01000007.1 GCA_002839435.1 Candidatus Riflebacteria bacterium HGW-Riflebacteria-2
AAGCGTTACATTGTAGGACACCAGCATTTGTCTGCCTCATATTTGTCTCCTGTTATTTTCTGCAAACCGGGCACGGTCTTACAGTATTTCTCACCTTTCCTTTCGGCAAATTAGTTGATAAACTTGACACGTAAAAAAGCATTTGGCAGAATTTCACATGTTTCTGCCCAATCTTTTTGCGATAGATACTGAAAAAAGAAGAAAAAAATTATTATTATGCCTAACAAGTCTGCGCTCCCCGGGAGTCTGTTGTTTTTAAAAACCTGTTATTACCGCTACAAAATAATCATGGCAATTGCCGTCATACTGGTAATGCTCTCTATCTGCGGCTGTTCTGGCATATCCAAAAGCAAAACACTCAGCAGCGGCCCGGCCCAGACGTTCGACGACCTCGAAGCCGGCAAGATTCAAGGAACAGTCACCGCCAACGCTGGCGGTAATCCGGTTAAAGGTGCGATAATCGAGACTTTCGAAAAACAGGCAGTTGCCGACGAGAATGGCCTGTATCTGCTCGGACCGGTTCCGGCCGGCGATTACCGGGTAATTGCCCGTGCCAGCGGCTATTCTCTCGGGGTCAAGGATGAAGTAAGAGTTCTCAGCGGGCGCATTACCGAGAACATCAACTTCAGCCTGCCGGCCCAGACTGCCGAACATTCTGCCGACTTTTCGATAATGGCTCTGGTGCCATTTTCTGGCAGCGACGGCGAGCTGGTAACCATTTACTGTCGCGGTTGTGGCAGTAACAAAGGCAGGGTAACCTTCAATGGCAAAGAAGCCACAGTAATCGACTGGAACTCGCAGCTCGACGACCGCATTGTCGTGCAGGCCCCGGCCGAAGTCGAGACCGGCCCGGTACGGGTAATCATCAACGGCGAAACATCAAAAGAAACGCAGCCACTGTTGTTCATCGGCCGACCGGTCATTCTGCGGGCCGAGCCGATCGTCGCCCAGGGCGGCCAGCTGATCACGATTTACGGGCGCAATTTCAATCCGATAGATCGTTTCAACCGCGTCAAACTTAAAGATACCGACTGCATGGTAACCGCGGTAATCGACGAAAAAACCCTTCAGGTGCAACTGCCGGTAAATGCCCGCACCGGCCTGTTGTCGATACGCATCGAGAGCAACGAATACCAGCTTGAAGGCATATCGAGCCAGATCATCACGATAAAACCGATTCTCGTGCACATTTCGCCAAAACGTGCCGTCCCAAACGTTCCGCTGACGCTCTACGGCTATAACTTCGGCGACAACCGCAACGATGTCAAAGTGCTGTTCGGCACTTACGAAATCGCGGTGACCGCCAATGATTCATTCAGCGACAACAAGATAGTCATCAAGGTGCCCGACACTACGGTTCTGGCACCAGGCGCCACCATCGACGTCAAGGTAAAGGTAAACGACGCCAGCAGCAACGCTCTGAGCTTTACCGCTTACAACACCGCCAATGTCACCCTCGCGGACTATGGCATATACGATTTCGATGAAAAATCAGTTGCCCGCACACTGCGCATAGAATCTCTGGCCCCCACTGACCGCATCGCTTTCCTGAGTGTTCTCTCTGGAGCCGAAACAGAAGATCTCGACGGCACCTTTTATTACAGTTTTTCCGGCTATCTTGGCGGAAACTTCGATCTGGTGCCAATATTGCCGGGAAGCATGCGCGCCGCGACAGTGCCCGCGCGACACCCTGTGCTTCTGAGCAGTTCTGTTCTGACTGGCTCTGCCGTTAACCCCTCTTCCAACCTGCGGGCAGCTCTGACCGAACCCGCCTCCGAAACCATCAATATCTATCTGCGCGATTTTACCAGCGCCGACCCCTGGGATGTAAACAACGACATTCTCGCCACTGCCACCCTGGTAGCCTCCAGCACCAAAACCCTGGTCTATTTTGAATCGACCACAAGCGCACTTACGCCAACCGATGCGGCCGCCATCGCAACTGAATTCGACAGAATCTACGCCAATCTGGCGACCGCCTGCTGGGACGGCCTGCCGGCTTCGCTGCCACCCGAGGGAAATGTCGATGATCAGCCGCGTATCGCGATTCTTGTTTCAGCAACTCTCGACCAGGCAGCAGCAGCGTCAGGCGAACTTCTTGTCTGCTATTTCGACCCGCGCGACAAGGATCTGACAGCATCGACTTCGGCCGGCACCGAAATAATCTATGCCAATCCCACATCGTATACCCGCGAACGCAGCAACTTCTACGGGTCTCTGGCGCAGACCCTTTCGGGCATGATGTATTTCAACCAGAAAGGCGACGAGGGCACCAGCTGGCAGAACGCCGGAATCGGCGTTTTCGCGCGTCAGGTTGCCGGCTACGGCTTTCTCCAGAAAGATCAGCGTATTGTCAGCTATGTCTCGCAGTATATGCAATATCCCGAAACTGTCTCGCTCAACCACTGGCCGGATGAACCGGCGTATGCTGACTATGGCATGCAGTATCTGTTCACCCAGTATCTTTTCGACCACTGCGGCGGCTATAATGCGATTGCGTCTCTCGAAGAGCGGCGGGCAGGTTCGTCAGGCCTTGTTGACGTAAACAACTATCTGGTTTTTACCGGTTATTCAGGCTTACCGAAAGTTGGTTTCAGAGAGTTCTTTCACAACTTCGGCAAGGCTCTGTACTGCGATGATCTCGGCCTGGTCGATGGATTCGTCGGCTATAACAAAGAACGTCATCAGTTTTCCAGCATCAACCTGCGCGGTGGAACCTCGGGCATCGAAGGCCTGCGCGGCACGCCCATGGGTGAAAACCCGGTCACGACCCGCTCACTGTCGATAAAAGGCTTTGGCTGCAGTCTGGTCGAATACAACCAGGGCAACTGGGGCGACCTCGAAGTGACCATCGACGCGACGCCCGCGGCCGGCAACTTCAAAACCTGGGTAATATATTACTCCGGCGAGCAGATCGCCAGCACCACCATCGGCCTGTAAATAGTTGGTCAGGCGAGGTCGTAGGTTTTGAGTTTGTATTGCAGAGTTCCGCGTTTTATGCCAAGCATCTGAGCGGCCTTAGACTGATTGCCTTCGGCGAGGCGCAGCGTGCGGCTGATCATTTCTTTTTCGATCTGAGCGACCATTTCATCGAGAGTACGACCCTGATCTATCTGTTCGGCGATCCAGTCGAACATGCCGCTCGAGCTTTCGGGAGCGAATCCCAGCTTGATTTCTTCCGGTAGATTGTCGATATCGATCATGTTGCCACGGGTAAAAACCGAAGCGCCCTCGATAATGTTCTGAAGCTGCCTGACATTTCCCGGCCACTTGAAATTTTTAAGCGCCGTCATTGCCTTGGGTGTTATACCTTTCAGCTCTCTGCTCGACTTTTCGCCGGCAATTTTGACAAAATGATCGACAAGCGGCGGAATATCTTCAGGGCGCTCACGCAGCGGAGCCAGCTGTATGTTAACAACATTTATGCGATAAAAAAGGTCTTCTCTGAACTGCCTTTTCTCGATGAGTTCCTTGAGATCTTTATGTGTTGCCGCAATGATGCGCACATCGACCTTGATCGGCTTGTTGCCACCAAGACGTTCGACTTCGCGCTCCTGCAACACGCGCAGTACCTTGGACTGGGTGTTGAGCGCCATGTCGCCTATTTCATCGAGAAATATCGTGCCGCCATGCGCAACCTCGAACTTGCCGCGTTTTCGCGCAACAGCGCCAGTGAAGGCGCCTTTCTCGTAACCAAAGAGTTCACTTTCGATAAGATTTTCGGGCAAAGCCGCGCAGTTGAGGGTTACAAAGGGCCCGCTCGCCCGGTTACTTTTGCGCTGAATGGCTTCGGCAACCAGTTCCTTGCCGGTGCCTGACTCGCCCTGTATCAGTACGGTAATATCGCTGGTGGCGACCTGCTCGATCTTTTCCTTGACCAGCCGTGTTGGCTGTGATTCACCAATGATGCGATCGGCCGGCGGTTCAACGAGAAAACGTTCTTCCAGACTTTTCTTTTCGTAGGCCAGGCTGAAACGCTCGCACGCCTTGGCGACAATTACCCGCATTTCTTCTATATCGAAGGGTTTCGAAAAATAGTCGTAGGCGCCTTCTTTCATAGCTTCGATCGCCAGCTTTTCCGAGCCATAAGCCGTCATCAAAATAAATACGGCCTCGGGGTCGATCTGCTTGACCTGCTTTAAAAAATCCATGCCACTCATTCCCGGCATGTTGTAGTCGGAAATGATTACCTGAAATGAGCCTGGCTCAAGCAGTTTAAGTGCTTCAGCCGGATTTTCTGCCGACTTGACCTGGTAACCTTCCTTGCTGAGAGCCGCTTTAAGGCTGAACAGAATAGATTTTTCGTCATCTACGATCAGAATATTATGTGATTTGAACAACATCGCCACCTCATCTTTCCTGCCGGCCCGGCAAGTAGAACTTGAACTTTGTACCTCTGCCAGATTCACTGCTTACTTCGATTTTACCGCCATGCAGATCGACGATCTTTTTGACTATTGCCAGTCCAAGACCTGTCCCACGCTGACGGGTAGTGTAAAACGGCTCAAAAATTCGGCTGGTTAACTCTTCCGACATGCCACAACCGGTATCTTCCACTTCAAAAACTGTCCACGGGCTATCCGGCTCTTCTCTGGAAGCCCTGATATAAATCTTACCGCCCTTTTCCATGGACTGAATACCATTGAAAATCAGATTCAAGAATACCTGTTTGATCTTTTCCGGGTCAACATATACCTTGAGATCACCTTTATATTCAGGTACCAGTTCGACATAGTGACGATCAGATTCATGATGAACGAGTGCAAGAACCGGCCTGATGACCTCTTCAAAATTGACTTCGCAAAAACTCGAGCCCTCAGGCCGCGCGTAACGCAGCAGTTGTTCAACCACGCCGTTGAGCCGGTTGACTTCGCTGACGATGACATCGATGTATTCGCGCCGGCTGTCGTCGGCGTCTGTCTCTTCCTGTAGCAACTGGCCCAGCGTCTTTATCGAAGCCAGCGGATTCTTGATTTCATGCGCGACACTGGCGGCCAGTTGCCCGAGAGAACTGAGCTTGTCGGCGTGATAAAGCTGCTGCTCGATAATCTTGCGCTGGGTAATGTTATTGAGCGTAAGAATAAAACCATAGGGCTTTTTATCGTTGTCGAGCAAAGTCGAAAAGTTACCCTGAAGAACCTTTGATCCTGAGTGCGTGCCATGTTCGAACTCAATGTCAAACTGCCAGTCGCCGGTATCACCAAGATGTCGCAAAGCATTAAAAAATTCACGCCGGGACTGCGGCTTGAATTTTTTAACAAAACTGCGCAGGGAAAGCCCCTCAAGCTCGCTGAAAATATCACCGAACTCCAGCATTGCCGCATTGTTGGCGGTTTCAATAATACCACTCATACTCCAGGTGATAACGCTGGTGCGCAAACTGCCGAGAATATTCTGAATATAGTTGGCAAGCGTTTCGATGCGTTCTATGTAATGCTGCAATCGATCCTGATTCTGCTTGAGGTTGCTGGCCATGCGATTGAACGAGCGCGCCAGATTACCCAGCTCATCGCCGCTGACCGAAGAAATCTGAAAACTCAGATCTCCCTCAGCGATAATATTGGCACCATCACGTATCTGCCTGATGCGCGAAATAAGGACCTTTTCCGAAAAAATGATCGACATAATAAGGGTTGCAACAAGCACCCAGACCGTCAGACTGAAGTTCTGTGAACGCGCTTCTTCGAGAAGAGACAACATCTTTTCCTGCGAAACCGCGAGATAAATCAAAGCCGGGTCGCTTTCAACCGTCTTTTCGAGAACGACGCGACCAATTGAAAACACGGTATTACCGATCTTGAGGTTGAATATGTCTTCCTTGCGGTCGTTATTCTGAAAGTGATCGGTTGCCAGAGCCTGACGCCCAGCCTCTACCAGCGATGACGCCACCAGTTTTTCCTTTACCGCGATCGAAACCTCCGCCTGCAGGTTGCGCGCCATACGCTTCAGCCTTGTATCATCGAGTTTCCGGCGCAGTGCCAGACGACCGATGAATTCTCCCAGCTTGTGCACCGGAACTTCAGCACGCACATACAGAGCGTCTTCGATGAACTGCAAAGTTATCCATGAAAGATTCTGGCGCGTATCACGCAAATCGATGGGCAGGCCGCGCCGGCTGGCATACTGATTACTCGAAACAATCTGACCATTTACCAGAGTCATTTCGAGGTCATAAAACCCTGTTTTTGCGATCAACCGCTCCATCTCACGCTGCAACATATTGTTGAGACCGTAGGTAGAATAGTTGATGATTTTTTCAGACTCGGCATAAAGAATGGCATTGTTGAGAAGCTGGTTTTTTTCGGAATCCCAGTAGGATCTGATCGATGCCAGCAGAAGCTCGATGCGCTGCTGAAAAATCTCGCGTGTCTTTTCCTGAATCAGCCCCGTCGAACTCTCGTTAAAAATAAATGCCAGACTGCTGATAAGAACGAACAGCAGCGATATAACCTTGATACGCAACGAAATATACATTAGAAACCACCTATGATCAGGGCATCATACCTGTCTGACGATTTCTTTTCAATCCATTCCATATCAGCAATATAGTCAAGGTCGATAAACCGCTCATCCGGAACAGCGCCGGCATCTTCTTGATAAGACGCGCTGGCAACGGTTGCCTGGCTGTAGAGGCATAGTCTTATGCGAGGATATCTGCTGTTGCCAAGCACTGGAAATGGCAGCAGTCTAACTTTACCGAGATTTTCACGGCACAAACGTTCATCGTCGAGAAATTCGGCGGGAATCCACTGTGAAACAAACATCGCATCGTCGGCCTCAAATACGTTCATTGCCAGCCCAAGATCAGCCTCGATCGAAAACGGGTTCAACAGATGCTCTTCAATAGCCCGATACAGATAGATAATCGAATCTGATTCCTGCCAGAAAGGCTTTTCAGTAGCACTTGCAGGCGCCTGACCGGCGTCTTTTTGTCCGGCGATACCGGCAAAAAGAACGTCGAAGTTACGCAGGGTAACCTTTGAGCTCAAGGCTTCAAACCATGGATAGCTGTCTGGTGACTGCTTTTTGAGCTCGCGCAGAAGAACTACGAAACGCTCGCCATCAACCGCTTGATCGATCGGTAGCCCGGGTATTCGCAAACTTGCAACCAGCGCCCAGACAAGATCAATATGTGCGTTGGATTTCCGGTAACCTTCTGGCAAAAGCGAGGTATCCATGCCGTGCTCGACAAGAATAAGACTGCCAGAAGCCTCTCTGCTAAGATTTCCGGTATTTTCAACCGGCTGCAGAATTATCGTATCGTTTAGGCTCAGTCTTCTGGCAAAGGAACGCCGCAACATGTCGAGCAGTGCTGGAGTAAACTCGAGACGCGAGCAGAGAAACACTCTGGTTGCTGCTGCCAGAGGAGCGGATTGCTGCACAAAGAGCAGCAGAACAAGCATTTGCAGTATTAAAACCTTGCGCATGTATTTTTTGGCCGGTATTGCATATAATTTTGAGACTGGCCAATTATAACAGCCCCGCCATCAGAAGATAAACATTTAACCCGAAAATACTGCCGGCAAATCTTCAGTAAGCCGCAGCACGGTTCTTGCCGATATTATTTACATGAACAAAAATTTTACTGCTGTTCGTATTTTTGTTAGCTTCTTTATGCTGATTTCTTCTGCAACCGGTTTATATGCCGAACTGCTTTCCATGGATACGGTAGCAACCGGAGAAATATACAAAGCTGACCGCAGTTCGATCAGCCAACAAATTATCAGCGAAAATGATCTCATCGATGATTCAGTTGCCGATTCTGGCGAAGACTTCAATCGTCCGCAACTGGTAAAAATGCTGGCTGCCACCAGAAAAGTGGTTCTTACTTTTGATGATGGCCCGCATCCACGCACGACCCCCAAAATCCTGGAAATTCTTAAACGTCGCCATGTCAGGGCGATCTTTTTCGTACTTGGCCTGCAGGCTGCCAAATACCCTGAGCTGGTCAAACAGATACATGATGAGGGGCACCTGATCGGCAATCATTCATATAGCCACAGAAATCTCGCGCAGATCAGCGACAGAGATCTCAATACCGAGCTTGACCGCACCAGTAGTCTGATCGAGAGCATAACCGGCTGTCGGCCAGAATACCTGCGCCCCCCCTACGGAGCCATGAACAAAAAAGTGCTGGCTGCTGCCCGACAGAGAGGTATGAAAATCACTCTGTGGACAATCGATCCGAAAGACTGGCTGCAGAAAAATGAAGCCAGCATTCTGCAACAAACCGAGCGCCAGCTTGGTATCAGCAGTGGAAGATTGCGTGGCGGTGCCTTGCTGCTGCATGACATTTATCCTTCGACGGTCAGAGCGCTCGAACCATTGCTGGATCGCCTGGCTACGCATGAATTTACGATAGCCAGCATCAACAACCTCGATGCGACAAACGGCAACTTCTGGGCCGCAGCAGCGCCTGTGCTTTCGCGCGACCGAGGGTTCCCACGGCAATTCGACCCCGACATCATCGGTCACAATCTGCTGACGAGCCTTTTAAAACCGCAGCAGAACAATATCAGAACCCCAATGGCCATCCTCAAAGCCCACAAAACCGGCAACCTGCTCGTTTATCTCATCAAAAACCCCTGCGAAAAAGCATTCAACCAACAATACAGTCTCTGAGAACCTGAGCCAGATTCGGCCGACAGCAGGGTGTCGCCAACTGCCACCACTTCATGTTAAGCTTAAGTATGCCCAGCGGGCATACTTGCCAATACATGCATTGTAAAATATAGAATGTGGCAAGAATAATGCAGATCACGGGAGGGACCCATGCTGTTTACTGCCGGTTCAAGATCATGGATTGTTCTGATAATGGTATTTATGCTCGCAATGACTTTGCCAGCCAGCATAAATGCCAAAACCTGGACAATTGAAGATTTTTTTCAACATCGCCCTGACGTTCGCGACAACATCAGCAAATGGTCAGGACAAACTGACCCGGAATGGATTCTGCGCGAGTGGATCAAGATCACATATGAGCGTGGCGACGATTACCATCTTGCCATTGCCATTCTTAACGGTACCCAGCAGCCCGACAGCGGTTCTCCGCCACAACCCGGCTCTATAGAGCAGCCTTCCGATGGTTTTGCGAAACCGTCACAGCCAGTCGCCGGTTTCGTTCGACCGGCTGACGATAATGGCTGGGGCATTCACTGGTTTCCAACTGTTTCACAGTCAAAAGAAGAAGTCGATCGTTTTGTCAGTATAATCAACGGGCTGCACATCAAGTGGGTTCTCTTTCTCAATCCCGGCACTGATCTGCATGCCAACGAACATCTTGTCGACAGCCTGGTCAAGCTTGGCATCATGCCAGTTATGCGCCTGTATTACAGTACAATTACAGCTCCGTCTTCTGATGAAATCAGGCAGACACGGGAACTTGCCGAGTATTACACGAGAAGAGGCGTTCAATATTTTCAGATATACAATGAGCCCAATCTGCCATGCGAATGGGAAGGCAACCGCCTGCCGGAAAACTCGATTGCGCGCTGGGCAGAAGCTTTTGTTCCAAGGGCCCGCGCCATCATCGAAGGTGGCGGCATACCAGGAATCGGTGGCCCGGCTTTTGGTTACATCAAAACCGACGGTTCTTACGGTAACGGCTCTGAATATTTCAGGCAGATGACAGGCGAACTGGTCAACAAGGGGCATAAAGACCTGCTGGCACGTTGTGTCGTGGTAATTCACAATTATACGACTGATTCGCATCCTTCCGATCAGGCCCAGACTGAAAAATACTGGCAATTTGCCACTTATCAGGCGATTCTTGCCGAACATGGCCTTTTGCTGCCGATGATCGGCGGCGAGGGGGGAACCCGACCTGAGGATGTTGGCGGTAATATGAGCAAACTCGCCGATAACGTTTTCTGGTGCTACGAACACATGGCAACAGCACCTGACTATTACATGTCGTTCGCACACTGGCTGCTGGCAGCGCCCGAAGGCAACGAGTGGCGCCGCCATGCGATGTTCGACAGCAACGGGTCGCCACTACAGAAAGAACTCATCGAAAAAATGCGGACAGCCAGACCCCGAGCACGTGGTAGCAGTCGAACCAACGCACAGGGCAACTGACGCCGGTGCCAAAAGTCACAGGCAACACCAGAACCGCAATGGCCCTGCCGGTAATCCTGGTGGTAATGCTTATTGTGGCAATATTCTTTGTCACCGCGTCCTTTATGACGCGCAACCAGCAACACCTGGCAGGTTATTACCTCGATTCTGAGAACGCCATGAACCTGGCCGAAAGTGCGGCCCAGGAAGTCCTGCAAGCTCTGCGCACCGGCAACGGCCAGATTTCTGGCCGGCCAGGGCTGAAAAAACTGTTTGAGCAACTGTTGAATGTAGATGCCGGCAAAGAACAGACAAAGACAGAAATAGAGCCAGGACCTCAGATTACCAGATTCATGGCAGAAGGGGACTTTTCGCACGCCAGTCCGCTGACCGTAAAAATCACTGCCTCTCTGTCAAAATTCAAGGCTTTAAAGATGCCTGATTCTGCAGTGGGTATCATCGCCGACCCCAAAGAAAAGGAAGGACTTCTGAAAATCGAGGTAAAAGCAGAAGTCGGCCGGGCTGTGAAGGCACTCAATATAATTCACCAGGTCAAGGTCGCCAGAATTACCCACCCGGTTCTGTCAAGATTCAGCCTGTTTGTGAAACGCGCGCCAACCGGCTCAGACTGGCTTGACCAGATAAATCCGCTGCATCAGGATACAGCCAGTCTGCAAATTGACCCACATGCATATTTCATCAAAAACGGGCGAAAACCGGCGGCGCCGGTCATTCTACAGCACGGCCAGCATATAGATCTGGCACCCGACGGAGCATATAACTTTTCGGCAGCTTCTAACGCCGTGCCCGAGAATGTTCACAACAATGCGCCGGTCTTTCTCGGCGGCAAATGGCGGTGCGGACTTGCCGAAGGAACCGCACAAAGCCAGTTTTCAGAAAGATTTCTTGCGAGAATGGCGCGTTACGACATAATGCCAGGCGTCGATGCCTTCGACAAAAAGGCCAGGCAGACCGGCTGCCTCAGCCCATTTCCATTGGCCAGCATTCAGTCTGCCCACGTTCAGACGTTTGGCATGAACGATGACCGCGTTATGGGTAATCGAGCCATAGCGCTCGAAAACACCCAGGGATTTCAGTTTTATCGTCATCACCAGGACAACACGCCGATGGCTGAAATGAAAGGAAGCTGCGCCCTGCGCCTGTTCGGTTCCTGTCGTGAATTCAGCCCGACCCTGGTGCTTGGTGACGTCGAAAGATACTATCAACGGCTGATCACCATGGATTGCGTCTATAAAAATCAGCTATACAAGTCAGTTACCATGCCATTTCTTGACTTTGCCGGCTTTCAGCGGCTGCGCTACCCGAACCAGCTTGGCCTGCATTTTCGCGATCAGCACACCATCGCAACCCTGCAGGGAGTCTCGGGTGTCATGGGCATACGCATGGGCAGCGATGAAGACATCAGATTAGCCTGGGAATTTTACCCGGCATATTTCGGCTGCACCCTGGTATCGGAGCACTACATGCGTGGCATCGACTTTGTCGCGACCAGTCGCGAGACCGGAACTTTGGGCAATGAAGTAACCATGAACAATGGCACGCCACCCATGCCAGCCAATGGCGTAATTTATTCGACTCTAGCCGCAAAAGCCTTTGCAACAGCCGGTGGAACTGATCAGGAAACCGCGGTCAACGGGCGAAATGTAAAAATCAGCGACGGAAGCGGTCAGACTCTGTTTCACGGTGATCTGCTGCAAGTCGATGGCTATAATGATGTTCTGGTCAGAACCGCTTTCAGATTCGCCTCAAAGAAAGACTTTTTGGACAGCTGCGGCTGGCAGGAAAACGACATTACCAGGCTGGCGCTGCCGGGCAATGTAATTGTCGGCTGTGATAATCAGCAGGTTGTAGCGTTTGATGAGCCAATCGAAATAGAACGTGGCGGCATGCTGGTCATACCGGGCTCAGTCATACTCAGGGCAGCCGTCAGATCTGCTGCCGGAGAACCTCTTACCATTGTTGCGCGCGACCAGATAATAATAGCAACATCGCAGCCACTTGAGCTGTCACTGATTGCCGGCGATCGCATCAGCAAGGATCCGGCAATAAACGGTTTTGCTATCAGAGGGCCGCTGGCGGCACAGCAACTCGATCTGCCTGCCTTGATTCTGGGCGACTCGCCCAAGTTCATCAGATATAATAAAATTTTCAGCGAAATAGAACGGGCGGCGGCTGGTCAGAGCTTTCCGCGCCGCCTCGCGCTTTCGCAGGAGTTTCGACAATATTTCGGAAAGGTTGATTAAGTGCTGAAAACAAAGCAGACAAAAGGACTGACACTGGTTGAACTGGCGGCGGCAGTTGTAATTACAGTGCTGATAACGGGCGTAGCCTTGCGAATCATGTTCTGGGCGAGCTTCCGGTCAGAACAGATAGCAAAAGATTCGGCATATTACCAGACCACAGGCCGATTTCTTGCGCAGGTGCGCGCTGATCTGCGCAGCGCCGTAAAGGTCGAAGAACAGAACGGCAACATCATTCTTACCCTTGCCAGCGATGATGAAAACACTGTTGAAACAGTAACTTTCAAGATAGACCAGGAGAAAAACCGCATTACCAGGATCCAGCAGCAACAGCACAGCATATATGACTTTGGTGAACCGCCCGAAAATGCCGGAAAACTGGTGTTTAAAATCGAAAGGTAACATTATGAACAAGCCCGATTACAGATTCTGCTTAAGGCTTATTGCCTTATTATTATTTGTGGCGCCATGTTGCAGCGTCAGCGCTGATAACAGCAGCGAAACCCGGCGAATCTCTATCGGTTTCGAGAACCTGCTGATCGAAATGAAAGTTCCCACACCTATGCTGGCGACCTCAGAGTCACGCTGGGTCAGCTCATCTACTCCCGAAATAGCAGAAGCGCTGGCAGCGCCGGCACCAGAACCGGCGCGTTGGGTCAAAAACCAGTTTCGTCCTGACGAAATGCCGGCAATACCTGGACAAAAAGATAACATTTCACAGCAACGCCAGTTTCCTGAGCCATTTCTTGAGACTGTCAGCCGCCGTCAGGCCGCCACCGACTTTCTCACCCGCCGCCCCGACATAGCCGATTTTGTTCGCGATAATCTAGGCGAGACAGACCCGATAAAAGTGCTTGAGCACTGGGTTTACGAGATCATGCGCTCTGAAGATTCCGACTGGGAAGAAGCAAAAAAAATCCTCGAAGAACTCGACTAATCATTTGTCACATATGAATTGCATAGTAAAATCAAGCTGACTACAAAACAAATTTAGCAGACAAGATAAGGGCGCAGGCGGGTTTCTCATGAGCGAAAACTTCGAGCCAGGCACCTTTGACGCAGATCCATAGCTATTCAACAATACTCACGCCTGGTGAGAGTTGTAGCGAATGAGATTCCGCCGAGAGCCCGCATAAGCGGAGTCTCTCAGATTGAATTCTTTAACTCAAATGTGACAGAGGACTAATCTTTCCAGATCAGTGTTTCAGCTGGGGTTGACTCTGAGAATTTCGAGCGACGGCTGGCACGCAGGCTGAATATCTGCTGCTGACTTTCAGAAACCGCCAGCAGCAGCGTTACCTCAACAAAAACAGCCTGTTCCGGAGCTGTCGGCTGTTTTCCTGTTGCATCCAGATAACTTATGGCAAAGCTGAAAACCGGGCAACCCCTGGTTACATCATCAAAAGAATAGCGTTTCTCATCAATGCCGGAAATTCTTATTACCTGCCGCTTCTGGTCAGAAAATTCATATCGAATCTGTTCGCTGTTACTACCGTCTTCCTGCAAAACGTTGAGCAGGCTGAAAGCCTGTAAGCTCTCGGACTGCAATGATCCGGCCGAAGCCATATCACGCCGCAGTCTTTCTTCAAGCAGCATAAACTTTGCCGAACAACCGCTGCGCATAATGGCTGCCGCTTCTTCACGCCGGTAGTAGCCAAACAGCTGAATTACGCTCACAAGTATTGCGATAAAAACAACAAACGCAATCAGCGTCTCGACAAAGGTGACGCCATGTTCTGCTCTTTGGCAACAGCTCATAACAAGCGGTTTCTGAACACAATTGCCTGGAGGGAAAAGTCATGTTCCGACTCTTTTAATCCCGGCCGGGCCCATTTTACCCTGACCCTGAGCCTGTACGAAAAAACAGCGGGTCTGGCATTTTCGAAGCCGGCGGCAGGATCGATCAATTCAAAAGCTGGGCTAATTCTGAAATCGATACCATGCACGCTGCGCGTTTCCGACTGCATCATTGCACTGTCAATCCTGTCGGCCAGTTTCATTTCCTCAAGTTTGCTGGCGGCCAGCGCACCAGCAATCACCATTCGCCTGGCATCAACGCTCTGTCTGCGAATCTCGCCGAAACCCGGGATCATTGGTATCAGAAAAAGCCCAAAAATCACCAATGCAGCAAGAATCTCGATAAAACTGAAACCGTCAGCAGAAAAGCGTTTCATGCAAACCATCCTGAATCACTAATTGTCAGGCCGTTTAATACCCGCGACGGGGGGCGTATCAGGCAGGGCATCTTTGTCTGTACTCTGATTATTGCGGCTGGCAAGTTGATCCAGCTTGGGCTGTATAGAAACAATTTTGGCAGATTTTACCTGCTCAAGAATTTCATAAATGGTAACTGGCGTATCAAGACCTCTAATTCTGACGTTTTCCCGCTTCTGGTGCTTTACGCCACGCGGCAGTTGCACAAAAGTTGCTTCATCGACAAGGATACGGGTTCCCAGTTCTTTATTAAGAGTCTCAAGGCGGGAAGCCAGGTTAACCGTTGTACCCATGACAGTGAATTCCTGCCGGCGCGAAGAACCAATGTTGCCGGCAAGCACTTCACCGGTGGCGATACCAACCCTTATATTGAACCCCTGCAAGCCACGATTGGCCCAGTCTGAACTCAGGAGTTCGAGTTCTTCCATCATGGCGCAGGCAGCTTCCACAGCATTCTTAGCGGGATACGGCAGATCGCTGAGAACGCCAAAACGGGCCATAATAGCGTCTCCGATGAACTTGTCGATTTCGCCCTGGTAATCGAGAATCACCTCGGTCATGCGTGACAGGTATTCGTTCATCAGGATGACAACTTCTTTGGGGTTCATACGAGAACTGAAAGCAGTAAAACCAACTATGTCGGTGAACATAATTGCCGCAGTCTTGTTTACCCCACCGAGATCAATTTTTTCCGGGTTGCGCAACAGGCTTTCGATAAGCTCTGCCGAAGTATAGCGCGAAAAAATTTCCTGCAATCGGCGTTTTTCAGCTATTTCATGTTCGGTCACCTGCTTGGCCGAGGTAAGCTCTTCACGCGTCTGCACAAAAATGTCAGCATTGGCCAGCGCACCGCCAATAAAGGTCGGTAGAGTTGACAAAAATCTGATCTCGCTTTCATCTATTTCGGTGTGGCCATCAGCAAAAGCGGCTATATGCACAACGCCAAAATTCTTTTCCTTACCGAACAGCGGAATAGCGACAAGCATATTGGAAAGAGGTTCGCGGTCGAGTAATTTGCGTAACTCGATATCGCTTGTCGCAGCATCGCGATAAATAGTCTGTTTTCTCTTGAGAGCGTAGGTCAGTGCATGCGCATTTTCGACCGACATTGAAAATTTTTCCACGGCTGAGTCGCTATAGCCCTGCCAACGAAAGGGGTAAAGCTCATGCTTGACTGGATCGACGAGAAAAATAACATAGCGGCTGGCGCCAATATCGACTTCGATCAGGTTGGATATCGCATTGAAAAGCTCTTTGTGATCAAGCGTATCAAGCAGGTTTTTTACCTTGATCATGACCATCGTGAAACGTTGGCGCACCTGCTCGATCTTTTTGTCGAGTAAGGCCTGTTTGGCCTGATACTCGTTTCTTATCTTTCTAGCGTAAGAATCCTCAACTGTCTTTTTTACAGTGGCCTTGATCTGTACTGACTTGCCGAGCGACTTGTTAACCATTCCGAGAAATACGCCCAGCAAAGCTATGATGACAACCACCAGCGCAACTACGACTGACCAGGCAAAAGGCGAAGGCGCAATGACGATTGCCGGCGGGGTGTCGGCATGAGCACATGCCGCCACGGCAGCAATCGCTGCAATGACCAGCAGAATTATGCGAAAAGGCCGGCTGGACCTCGAATTAAACAATTTAACCATAGATCAGTATGTCGGTGCTGAATCTGAGAACGGCGCCACATTAAGACGAAATTTATGACTCATCGGAACTTTTAAATCTCTGGCGATATAGCCATCAGGCGGAGCCAGTGTCAGTGAGATTTCCAACAACGTACCAATTGCATCAGCATTGATACCTGCTACGATTTCTTCGGCATTGTTCGCTGTTTTTATAACAGAAGAAACGATGAATTCGATTGCCACCACATCATCGAGCACCGGTGCGCGACCGCCGCCGCCGTTGATAACCAGCCTCCGATTCTGTCTGGCAATCGAATATATACTGTGTTCGCTGGTGTGATTTGAACTGGCCATATCGTAAATTGTCCTGCTCACGTTCCAGGCAAGTATGTTGCCATTTGGAGCGGAGCTCGGGTCAGGATGAATTTTGACAGGCCGGGGCGATTCTGTCAGAGTAGGATTAAGAATGTCAGTACTGAATTCCAGCCGATTGGTCGCCTCTTCAAGAGCCTTACGCGCCTGGGCCCAGAAAATATCGGACTGTGCCGCACGCTCCTGCTTCCAGGCGGTAATTCTAAATGAGTCGCTGCTGCGACTGTACAAATACATTACCGCCATAATAAAAACAGAAAATACCATTATCGAAACGACAATTTCGATAATGGTAAAAGCTTTTTTATTCTGCAATCTTAATCTCAACCAGTTCCTCCAGCGTTTTGCGGGTACCGTTAAAACTACCCCAAACCCTGACTCTCAGATAATCCTGCGTATAAAGACCGGACAAATTATGTGAAACCAGGTCGAACTCATCGACGCCAAAATCAAATGTACCGACGAGAGCAGCATCGCCAGCACCAGCAGAGCCTGTCTCAAGAAACTGCTTGATTTTTGCAGCCGGTGTATCAGCATTTGCCGTCTGCAGATCATGCAACCACATCATTCTGGTCATATTGAACTCGGCTGGGTCGGCGCCATTTTTAACATCAAGTGAAAGCTGATGTATCCGGTAGTATTCAGAAGGCAGAACGCGGTATTTATAAATCGCCAGCTGTATTCCCGACCTTGCCGCCATCAGAGCACGCGTCTGTTCATACTGCTTGCCGAAAGTACCACGCTGCTGTCTGGTATTCATCAGCAGAATGCCAATCAGGGCGAGTATGGCAGTGCAAAATACCAATACCACAGCGATAGCTACACCGCGTTTTGTACTATACAATTTTACCATCATCTGCTCATATCTGCGCGAAATGTTTCGAGATCAACCGCCTCGCGCTGACCATAATCAACCCGGACCTTTACACAAACCAGGTCGTCGAAGCAGGAATAAGTCGCCACCGGTGCTGGAGGCGCCGGTGGAACCGGTGGAGGGCCGGGAGGAGCCTCGAAGTCTCTGAAACCAAAAACAAGAGCATCATTGTGCGGCGTTTCTATGTTCTGAGCTCGAAAAACCGTATTCACCCAGACACTTACCGAATAAGAAGCCCGGCCAATTGCTACCGCAGTCGAGCTTGCCGTCATGCCCGAGAATTCGAGAGAACCCTTGAACTCGCCCGATGGCGTCTGTATATTGAGAGGAATTGTGTCCAGCGAGCCTTCCAGCAGTTTGTTGTAGTTAACCGTCAACAAAACGTTGATAACAGCCTCACCAAGCTTTAGTGCCGTTTCCTGTTCTATCTGACGGGTGGCGGTGCCGTATGAAGTCGAAAAAGCGCCGATGGCAGGCAATATTGCAAGAGCCATAATTACAAGTGCGACAAGTATTTCGACCAGCGAAACCCCGCAGCGGGTACTTAAGGCTGTTCCGTGTCTACCTGTTCTTTTCATGCTTACGATCGATTACTCTGATGTTCGGGTTCTCATTGGTAACCCTCAGATACAGTCTCATGCTGCGTTCAAGACCGGCGTAATCAGTTGCCCTGACGTCAATGAACGGAAATCGTTGATTGATAAGCTCACCTTCCTCTGCACCGATAACATCAGGCGGGGTGGGTTCACGGAAAACGACGCGAAGCTTGCCGTTAACACTTTCCTGCGTATCGATCGGTACCCGGTAACTGGCGCGTGGATGCTGGTTCGGCACTTCCACCATTATCTCACCATTATTGATACCGGTAGGAATGGAAACGATATTGTCGAGTTTCGCGCCGGCGCTGTCAATAGTTGCCCACTTGATGTTGTCATCGGTCCAGACATCGATCAGATACTCAACGTCTTCCTGTATCATCGCTTTATTTCCAGGCAGTTCCAGCAGCGCAACTACCCTGCGCCCATAACTGTTGCGTTTACCAAAGGTTTCAATATCAAAATCCTGAGTTGCATCAGCTTGACGCATGTCAGACTGATCGTAAGACTCGAGTCTGAAATGCTTACGTATAAATTCGGGATCCGGGCTTGTTTTGAAGCGATTCAGCAAAATGCTTCGCTCCGTCGCATGCATTACATCACTATAAAAAATATCAACAATTCGAAAGTACAGGTCCTGACTGCCGTCCTCGACTCTGCTGCTCAAAAAGGGTATCGAGGTCGTCGGACCAAGAAAATCAACGTAATCAGCAACGTTCATATCGGCCGGTGCCGCTGATGACTTGTATTTTGTCGAATGAACTATAGTGAAATCGGGATCACCCTGTGGAATGACCGGCGGGAAGAAAATACGGCTGCCATCCTTGACCGATTCAAGCCTGATAACGATATTTGGCAGATCGTTGTCGCGGATATTGACATAACCCTGGCCGCGGCGAAAATCAGAATTCAACTTGGCTTCCAGATCGCCCAGATAAACGTCATCAAAGGCTTCGACCGGGCGAAAATCAACCTGTATCGGCCAACCACGCGCAGCAAGAGGGTGCGTCAGCAGATTAGTATCTATAAGTTCGCCAGCAAAATTAACGTTAACGCTGCCAACAACCGTTGGTCCGAGACCGTAACAATTGACGGGATCATCATCATAAATCTTTGGATCCCCCGGATTCAAGTTACCGGACTCATCCCAGGCGTAAACCGTATAACGCATGGCACCATGGCATGAATTAGGCATGATGATATGATCAGTTTCGGCGCCAGACTGGATCACGCTGGGCTTTTCCATGACCCATCTCTCTTCGTCTGCCCAGGTGATGGCCGGAGCTGCATCAATCTTGCCAAGCAACAGTGCTGTTCCGATTTTTCCGCCGGAATTGTCTTTGATTCTCAAGCCTTCAACCCGATACCAGTCACCGCTCGTGGCCGGTCTATTGATGCCAAGTTCAGGGAACTCTCCATCTATGCATCCTTCAATCATCGGTGGAGTTCGATCTTTGAAGGTCATTATGAATTCTATTCCACTCTGATTTTCTACTATGGCAGAACCATCTTTTGTGTGCTCACCAATAATTGAAGCCAGATTCTTATAAATATTGGGTTCGGTTACGTTGTGCTGGTCTCCCGAAGGTGAAGGATCTGACGGATCGGAAGGGTCGGAAGGGTCTGACGGATCGGAAGGGTCAGAAGGATCTGGCGGATCGGAAGGATCAGAAGGGTCTGGCGGATCGGAAGGGTCGGAAGGATCAGGCGGATCAGAAGGATCGGAAGGATCAGACGGATCGGAAGGATCGGAAGGATCAGACGGATCGGAAGGATCGGAAGGATCGGAAGGATCGGAAGGATCTGAAGGCGTCGCTCTGACGCAGGGAGGATATTCACAGAAAGCTCTGTATTCCTGGCATGAAATGGCATTGGGCTCGGCCGTAAAAGGTTCAATGTATTTGTAATCTGTGCCCAGACACATAAAATATCTGCGCCGATGCGGATTTTCTGTATTCTCATAATCTCTAAAACGGAGACCGGCCAGAGGACGAAGTTTTTGCGGACGCCAGAACTCCTCACCGGTATCTTCATCGCGCTGCATGTAGCCAGAGTCGAGATAAAAATTCAGCAACAGGAAATCAGCAAAATTGATCCGAGCTGTAGAAAAAATCAGACCACCATTGCTGTTGAGCAGACTAAAAAAATCGTCGGCAGTTCTCTTTCTGGCAAAACCACCAAAGGTACTGCTGATATAGCCCTGATTGACAACCGAATCTTCGCTCGCAACCGTCATCTTGATGCCGGTTATCCGGTCAACATCTTCATAGGTATCGACAGGGTTACCAAAGTCACTCTCAATCTGTACCGACTGAAGTATCGACATGGTATAGGCATCCTGAGCCATAACTCTGCCAGTTATCAGCGTTACGAACAAGAACAGACAAACACAAAACAGTCTTTTCATGCTCCACTCCCTGTCTGGTCATCAATTATGGCATAAGCCATGCCTTCAAAAGTTTCATTGTCTTTCACTTTACTATAACTCATAATAAGGTCGCGCTCAATACGTTTGACAAATTTCGGGTGCCAGCCAGTAATTTGCGTCGCCAGACCGCTCAAAACCGCCTCTTCAAAGTCACTTTCATAAGCAGCATATTTGAGCTGCTTACGGGCAAGAGCGACAAAGTAATATGCACGTGAACGTAGAGAACCACTCTCGAGGCTATAGGTGAGAAAACGCTGAGCGCCCTCGATCTGACCGACTTTAAACAGGCTTATGCCGACTAGATAATTCAACCATGGTACGTTAAGATCGCGGGCAATACTGACAAGTTCGCCGAGACAATCAACCGGAGATCTAAAAAAAATCACCGGCAGGCATTTAACAAAGGTCCAGGCGGAACCCAGCGAAAAACGCATCAGCAGATCTTCGCCAGCTTTCCAGGAATAGTAGACAGCCAGCGGAATGAGTGCAATAAAGAAAAGCAGAAGAAGATACGAAGCCATGAAAGCCATAAAATGGCACTCAAAGCGGAAGCCCAGTGTCTGATAAGTCTTACCGGACTTTTCATTGCGACTGAAACCCAGTGCCATAAGATAGTCTTTCTGGCCGTAATAACATTCTGAAAACAACGGAAAAAGAGTATCATCATCAGGATTGAGATGATGATATTTCCAGAAATCAACCAGAGCATCATCGTAATCTTTCAGTTTGAGATGAGCCTTACCACGTAAAAGCAGGTATTCGATACGATCAGGTGAATCGGCGATCAAAACCGTCAATGCGTTGATCGTTTCAAGCATGCGGCCTTCCAGAAATGCGGTCTCAGCTTTTTCGACAAAGGTCTCGATCTGGTTGATGTGATCGATTCTGGCCTTCAACGCAAGCGCCGGCTTGTAGTCAGGTTCGCGCTTGAGTATTACATCAAGCATTTCCATGGATCTGACACGGTCGCCCTGCGCAAAAAAACCTTGCGCCCGGTTCATGTAGGAGATCGTCGAATAACTATCGAGATCATGCGCTCGACCACTTGAAACATCGACCTGGATTCCCTGTGATTGGTATTCTTCTATTTTTCGGTATATCACGGTTACCCGCTGCATATTTTCAAGAGCAAACTGGTTTTCTGGCGATAAAGCCAGCATTTCCTGCAGCAGCTTTTCGGCGTCGGGAACATTTTTTGCCGACAGATAAAACTCGATCTGCTGCTGAAGTTTATCTATTTTTTCATCCAGCGCCCTCTTGAGCTTGTCAGAGAATTCCTTTACTTTTTCGTCATTCGCATCGATTTTTTCGGCACGCTGTAAAAAATTGCGGGCCTGGACAAGATTACCGTTGTCAAAGGAAACTTCGGCACGGCGGAGATACTCGCGCGCCTGCCCGCTGTACGCCAAAATCGGGGTTGGCACCCCAACCATAAGCAATACAAGTATGCATACTATTAAGTAAACTTTTGTCATTTCCCGCTATTCTAACAGTATACGGCCGGAACCGTACCCTGCTGTCAATTCCTGTTACAGAGATAACGTTGAAATCAAGTCGAAAGTTTCATAAGACTTTACAATTATTCGGCAGCTTTTGACAATTTTGGCAGCAACTGATAAGATGCGACTGAACAGAAGATGCATTTTCCGCATCAATTATCAGTCTACACAGGAGGACATCGATGCCACTGGTAACTTCAAAGGAACTTTTTGAAAAGGCCTATAAGGGCGGTTATGCCATAGGTGCTTTCAACGTTAACAACATGGAAATCATTCAGGGTATCTTCGAAGCAGCTATCGAAGAAAAATCTCCGCTGATCATTCAGGTATCGGCTGGCGCCCGAAAATATGCCCGCCATGAATATTTGATTCATCTCATTCAGGCCTCGATTGAAATGGCAGAAGCTTCTGGCGTATCAATTCCGGTGGTATTGCATCTCGACCACGGTGATGATTTTGATATCTGCAAAAAATGTATCGATGGCGGTTTCACTTCGGTAATGATCGATGCCTCGAAGCACCCACTACAGGAAAACATCAGAATAACCAAAGAGGTTGTCGATTACGCTCATTCGAAGGGCATCACTGTAGAAGCCGAACTCGGCAAACTGGCCGGCGTTGAAGACGATGTAAAAGTCGCCGCCAAGGATGCCACTTACACTGATCCCAGTGAAGCCAGAGAATTCGTTGAAAAGACAGGTTGTGACTCGCTCGCAGTAGCCATTGGCACCAGCCATGGCGCCTACAAATTCAAGGGCGAACCCAAACTGGCTTTTGACCGTCTGGCAGAGATCGAAAAGTTGCTGCCGAATTTCCCGCTGGTTCTGCATGGCGCCAGCTCGGTTCCCGAAGATCTTACTGATATCTGCAACAAGTACGGCGGCAATCTGCCGGGCTCGCGCGGTGTACCGGAAAGTATGATCGCCCAGGCCGCCAAAACCGGCGTCTGTAAAATCAATGTTGATACCGATCTGCGCATCGCCCTCACTGGCCAGATCCGCAAGGTTTTCTTCGAAAATCCGGCCGAATTTGACCCGCGCAAATACCTCGGCCCCGCCCGCGATGCGATAAGAGAAGTCGTGAAACGCAAAATGCGCATCATGGGCTGCTCTGGCAAAGCCTGATTCATTGCAACCAGACAAAACACAGTGACATAATCGTATGACCGTAGGGGTTCAGCCTGCTGAACCCCTACATTCATTTTGACACCGGGTTGAATTGCGTCTAGAATATGTATCTATGAATAACCTGAAAACAATATTCTGCCTGTTAACGATCTTTTGTATGGTGCTGATTTTGGCCGGCTGCGGCGGTGGTGGCGGGGGCAGCAGTGATTACACGCTGTCACCCGAAGAGCTTGAGGTAGCCACAGCAGTCGAAGCATTTGCTGCTGCCGTTAAGACCGAGAACCTTGCTTCTGCCATGTCTTACGTTTTTTCTAACCTCAAGTATTTCAATTCGATCAAGCCAGCCGATCACACAGAGTTTCAGAAACGCCTTGAAAATTTGTTCGAAAAAGCCACGGTTGTAGACTTTACTATTACCAATATCGGCGTCAACATGGGTGGAGAGGATTTTGCTTCGATTATCGGCCAGCTGACACTCGTTTACAGCGTCGATGGATCAGTTGCCACACTTAGCGAAAGCATTGACATCAGTTTGGAAAGAGATAGCGGGAAATGGGGCTTTACGCAGATATCCGGCCGCAATGAACTCATGATCACCGCTTTTCCACCGGCATTGTAACAAAATTAACGGGAGGAGCCTGCTCTGATGACCTGCACAGTAGTGCCCGTCGAATCGAAGGATCTGCTGCGACTTGATTTTTCGCTGACTCCAGCAGCCTGGAGTGAAGTTGCCGGCGACAATGTTTCGATAATGGCGATCGAGAACGGTCTGGCGATCTTTTCGTTTGCGACCGGAGCAATGCTTGACAGTGCACCTGCTGATTCCCGCCTGCTGGCAAAATTGCCGACAGCAACTGCTGTTGCGCTGAATCGGCACACCCAGGGAACCGCAGCAGAAGAAAACCTGCTGTTCAAGTTCGAGCGTTTCGACCTGACCGGGCAATTTGCCGCAGGAATCAGTTTGCAGGCGACCGGCGACACAGCCGGCGCGATAACCGCATACCAGAAGGTAATAGAGGCTGATGCCGGCGTTGGCAGAGTTTATAATCTGCTTGGTCTGTGTCAGCGCCTGAAAAACGAGACTGCCGCCGCTGAAGCTTCTTACTACAAGGCACTCGAAGTTTTTGCCGATGCTCCTGATGCCTGGTGCAACCTTGGCATTCTCTACCAGAAAACAGGCCACGACATGAGAGCCCAGGAGTTTTTCAGCAAAGCACTCAAACGTGATGAGTTTTATTTCAACGCTCTGCTACGACGGGCGGCCTGGTTTCTTGAAACCGGCCAGGTCGCAAATTCTGAGTTTACCACGCTGAACCTCAGGCTGCTCATGCACTACAGCGAACTGGCAACGGTGCAGCGGCATCTCATCAGCAGTGCCGAGCGTCTCGACATGTCTATCGAAGATTACTGCGAACAGCTGCACAGTGACCATGGTATTCTCGCCAACAGCAAAATTCAGCAGTATTTCAGACAAATAGAAGCGTTTATCAACAATGGCGCCTTTGCTCAGGCAACTGGTTATATACAGATGCTGAGCGGCCTTATTCGACAAATGCATGGTGAACAGCAGATAACCGGGTGGCTGCAACCCAGACTCAAAAAGATCGGCAGACGGTTTCCGACCGAATCTTCTTATGAATTCGTAAAAGCAGTCAGACAGTTGTCAACACCAGATAACCAGCCGCAGGCATCAGATAAACCTGAACGCAAACCCTTGACCGGCCCGGAGTTCTTTTCGATGGTACTGCTCGAAATAATGCGTGATGGGCAGATAGAGCCGGCCGAGCAGGAATTGATAAAGAAGCTGAAGGCAGCGCTCAATGTTCCTGACGAAATGTTCATGAAAATGTTCAACAACGTCAGGCGTCAGCTTGCCGGCGTAGAACTTTCCGGCGGGTTACGTGAACGTTTCAGTCATCAGCGCCTGTTCAAAAACCTTTGTCAGGCAGCTTTTCGTGATGGCGTTATCGAAGAATCCGAAAAAAAGATTCTGGGTTTTGCCTGCCGGGCATTTGGTATATCATCAGAAGAGTTCAAACGAATAATATCCGAGGTTGTCAGATGAACACGGACAATGACCAGCTGGAATCAGAATTCTCACCACTCGCGATCATCGCCCAGATAAAGACCTACCTGGATGCCGCCGAAATCAGATATCACGACATCGCCGATGATGCGATCGAGCTTTACATGCAGGGCCACAACCTGACGATGCACGTGGTCGTCTATGTACACAACAATCATCTCATTCTGCGCATACCCGGCTTCATCAGGAACATTGAAATGTACCGATCAGACATCATGCAGTTTCTGATGCAGGTAATGAATGATATTCTCGATATCAGGTTCGAAATCGGCAAAGACGGCAAAAGCCTCTCAGCCTGCTGCCAACACATTCTCGAAGACACCATGATCACCCGACGTCAGTTTGACCTTGCTTTCATGGTGCTGATTCACATTGTTGACGATACTTACCCGCACCTGATGAAACTGATTTACCAGTCCGATAGCGCCAATAGTCCAGAAATAGCTGGCGATTTTGCGGAAGCACCAGAGCAAAACAGCCTTGAAGAGGAAGAAAGCGAAGAAACTGAAGACTTTGCACCAATCGAAGACAGCGAGCAAACCCGCAAGATTAACTGAGAAAGAAAAAGGAGCTGCAACAATGACGGCACGCCATATCAGGTCGACAAAACACCTTGTCACAATCATGTTTCTCCTCTGCAGCTGTTTTGTGCAGGCGGCCACATTGCAGGTTCCCGAATGGTTCAGCCTCACTGCCCGGCTGGAGCGTGCGCCGGAACTCAACCAGAGCATTGAACTGCAGGCCGAACTGCAGTCTGTTATAGGCACTCTGAATGATGTTCAGATAAGGCTCATTCTGCCAGAAAGCTGGCAGGCAGAACCGGAATCAGCCAGAATAAGCGTAATAGAAGCTGGCAGTCGGCACAAGGCCGTTTTCAAGGTAACCCCGGGCAGCTATCTGTCGCAGGGTTCGATTGTTGTCGAAGCTGCTTTTGTGGTTCCCAAAAGCGAACTGATCGCCCATTTTAACCGCGAAATACCTGAAGATGCCGGCGAACTGAGCGAAACCGTGCGCCGCTGGCCTGATACTACAAAGCGTTACGTCGACATATCATTCGCCCTGACACCCGAAGAAACATTCTACCCGCTGGCTGATGATATGTGGCTCAGTTACGACGATAGAATAATCGTGCATGATGGCTTCCGTGGGCCATCTTATTACGAAGACCCCTTGATCAGCGCTCACCAGGCACAAACTGATGTCGAAATGTTCGGAAAACTTGAAGAATACATCAAGTCTGACCCCAACCTGCTCGAAACAATGCAGAAATCAGGCATAGACGTCAAGCGCAAGCGCTATGACAAACTAAATGGCCTATATGTTCTGGCGGTCAAGGCTTATCAGGATAACAGCCTCGATATGGCAGGCAATTTTATCGAGCAGTTTGAGTCTGCCATAAAATCTGAACCGGCGACGGCATACGAAAACCTGAGAATTGCCGCCGGTAACATCAGGGGCCTTGTATTCTGGGGCAAAGGGCAGCGCCGGCTGGCCGAAGAAGCATTTAAGAAAACCTTTTACAGCAATCGCAAGCACCCACTGCAACGCTACATACTGCGCAACATCGGTCTGCTCATGCTGGCCGGCAAAGACGCCGCAACCGCCGGCGAAATGTTAAGACTGGCACGTGGCTTCAAAAAAGGCTACACATTACTCGACAAGGAAAGCGAGCTGCTTGGCAAGAACAGATAAATGGACGCAGTAAATGAACTGTTCAACGACCTGAAATCTCCTGATCCGGCGATCAGGTTTTCGGTTCTTTCGCGAATCGAAGACATGGCCTGGTCAGATGAGCATAAAGAGGCTTTTCGCAAGATTTTTGCCGGCGAAAAAGACCCTGGCATTCGTTTTCACATGCAGAAAGTTCTCGCCAGGCTCGATAGCGGCGACAAAAACCGCGGCAGCCTTGAGGCCATTGAAGAACAGCTGCAAAACCCGTTGCGTGACGAAATAAACCTGGCCCTGATGCTGGAATCGGTCAAGCGCAACGAAGCCGCCGCTGTGGCCGAAAGCCTGCGCCGTGCCGAATGGCCAAAATTCTCGCAGCAGCTGCTGCCCTCGGTGTTAAAGTTTCTCAAAAAATACGGGGCGGCAGAAGATACGCCGGCCATCGAAAAACTGTGCCGTCACCATGATCCCCGCGTTCTCAGCGCTGCCATCGAAGCTCTTGAAAAGCACAACCCCGAGCGCCTCAAAGCCCTGATAGTTCCGCTGCTGATCAACAGCAATTTCGGTATCAGATCGCGGGCCGTGCGCCTGCTACATCGCTGGGACCCATCAGAAGCATTGCGTCACTTTGAGTCGATGCTGTTTTCGAATCTCGAAACAGAGAAACATGCGGCGCTTTATCAGGCGTTCTTTTTTCCTTTCAAACAGATAGAGACTCTCATGTTGCGCTATATAAGTGTCGAGAGCGAGCCTGAGATGATCAAAAAGGCCGGACTGATATTTATGACCAACCCGGAACGCCACATTCCGGCCCGGCTGCTCGAGGTTCGTCAGGCCTGCACAGGTATCAAGCAAAGACTGGTCGATGTGATACTCAAAGGCGTTCTGCAGTCACTCTTTCAGGCCAGAATAGTAAATGCCGCACCAGAACAGATGCTGCAGGTGCTCGAAACACATTTCAAGGAAAAGCGCATCAGGCTTTTCATAGATCACCATGGCAACGCGCTGAAGTCGCCAGAAGCAGCTGTGCGTCTGCAATCAGCCCTCAAGCTGAGCGAAATCGCAAGACGCGGTGCTGAAGAAGCCAGACAGGTGGTCGAAGCATACCTGCCGCACGAACGCGACCTTAACAATGTCAGAAAAGTCAGATATTTTCTTGAGACCGGTCAGCTTGAAATTCAAAAAACCGCTGAAACTGAGCCTCCAAAGCAGCCGTCACCGCCAAAGCCTGTGCCAACCGGAGCATCAGCCAAGCCCGCGGCTGAAAACAAAATTTCGCCGGACTCCGGGGCAGCCGTCGTCAAAACCGAAAAACCAGCCAGTAAGACTGTCGAGAAGCGGCTCTTACAGGAATATACCGCAAGAGAACGGCAAAACTTCATTTCTGCGATTTCTGCTGAAAACTACGAGCAGTACATGGCTATTATCAGACCATTTTTCCGGGAAATGGACGTAAATGAGCAGATAGCGGTGATCAAACGCATCGAAAGATTTGGCGGCCAGTCGGATTCAGAGCTTCTCATCGGCTGTCTTCATAGCGACGATGAAAACATTCTTGAGTCAACCATTGAAGCTCTCAGCGTCATCAACCCGGAAGCGCTGCACCCCTATCTGCCACAGCTTATCAAGCATCGCTACGACGAAGTAAAGCTGGCGGCCATAAAGGTTTTTTCGCTGTTTGACAAAAAACAGGCCATCTCTCTCGTCGAAAACATGTTGCTGTCTATCAAGCCGGCACAGCGCCAGACTGCCTTATTCTGCCTCGGCAGTTTCGACTATCACTCGGTCAGCCAGATTCTTATCAATGCCTTCAAAAGTGAGAATGACAGCGAAAATCTGAAGCAGATAAGCTCCATTCTGCGCTCAAATGCCGACGAAGACACTTTTTTCCGACTGTATGTAGACTACCAGGCCTGCAAATCTTCAAAAAGGGACGAATATGAGAAACTGTGCCGGGAACTCGCCGCCACAATCGTCGAAGCTGAGCCAGGCCGACCGATAGAGGCACTTTTCTCTGCCGGCGAAGAGATGGTAGCCGAAGAAGAGCGCAAGAAAACTGAACGCGCCGCCTATAAACTCGAAAAAATTCAGAAAATACGCGAAAACGTCGACAAAACAGTGGTCATTGATGCTTCGCTGGCCAGATTTACGGTTATCTCTTATGGCGTTGGCGCAGTATTGACCGCGCTTATCTGGTTTCTCTTTCTGGCGCCACCACCACCGCTGCCGCCTGATGCTTCGCCCAGGGCAACAACTGCCCGCAAAGTTATGGAGACAATTACCATAAAAGGACGAGTTGTTATTTCAGATAAAGCTCAACGCATTGTCGCAATAGAAACTGAACCGGGCAGATTATACAAAATGCAGCTGCCCGAAAACTTCGGCAGGATGCCTGAGCCCGGTTCCAATTTTCAGGCTCAGATCAGAGCTGAAAAAGACAGCAGCGGCGAAATAGCGGCCGAATTTCTGACCGCCTTCTGATTTGTCGCCAGCCCTTTTGCATTGACTTGCCGGCAAAAAGGCTATATATTTTTTCCATGAGTAACTTTACCGTCAAAACAGAAAATAACAGCGACATTTTTATCGTGCGCTCGAGCGGTTACCTCGACGAAAGCGGCGGTGCTGCAGTCTTTGAGGCAGTACAGAACACCCTGCCGGATGACTGTCACAAGGTCATTCTCAATCTTAAAGACTCACCGGTCATCAACTCACAGGGAATCGCCCAGCTCATCGAGCTCAGCGAAATAATCGTCGATGACAAGGGCGGGGAACTGGCTTTTGTCGGCCTCAGCGACCTGACTTATGGCGTATTTAAGATGGTAGGCCTGCTGCAGATGGGAAACCCCTTTGAAAGCGAATCTGAAGCAATAGAAGCGATGCGCCAGTAAAGGTAGACGAAAAGCTGTAAATCAGATATATTTAAGGTAAGGTACACAAAAAGACAAGGAGGTCTTAACTGTGGTTATCAAGGCAACAAATTCCAACAGGCTGCACAGCAGCCTTATAAAAAGTGAAGAGGCCAGAAGCAAAACCCTCGACCGACTGGCAACAGGCAAAAAAATAAACAGTGCCAGCGACGACCCGGCCGGTTTATCAATGGTGATGAGCCTCGAATCGCAGACACGAGGTCTGCTGATGGGCATTAACAACCGCCAGGACGAAATTTCCCTGCTGCAGACTGCCGAAGGGGCTTTGAGCTCGACCGGCGACATGCTGCAACGGATGAATGAACTGGCAGTTCAGGCTGCCAACGGCACATTGACCAGCGAAGACCGCAGCAATATTCAGCTCGAAATAGATCAGCTGGCACAACAGGTCGATCAGACTGCCAGCAACACCGTTTACAATGATAAAAAGCTGCTTGACGGCAGTTTCAGCATTGAACTGCAGGGCGGTGAAACCATGTCGCTGCCGGCCGCCAGTGCCGAAGCACTCGGAGTAAATTCGCTGAATCTGACTGCCAATGCCGAACAGGCAATTGGCCAGGTCAGTCAGGCCATCAATAACGTTGCAACCCAACGTGGCACGATCGGTGCCACCATCAACGGCATAAGTTCTCAGATTGCCGGGCTGCAGAGTGAGCTTATCAACACAACTGCTTCACAGTCACGCATCGAAGACGCCGATATCGCGGCAGAACTGATCAACATGAATATGCAGGCGCTACAGTCCAAAGCAGCCATACAGGCGTTCAAAATGCAGGACGAAAACCGCGCGACCGTTCTCAAACTCATCAACGGCTGATTACAGTGAGAGTGGTTTGAATTCCGGCTGAAACTTGAGCGGGCGACTCGCGATCGCAGCCTTTACCTGCTCAATGCTTTTGCCATGCCCCATCCCCGAGAAACTGCCGTCCGCTTCGACGGGCCAGCTGCCCTGAGGCGAGTTGAACACTTCATAATGATTATCGACAGCGCGCAAAAAAAGCAGGTAGCTTTTGCCTTCAACGAAATCGACGTTGTCTTCGATGCCGCGCCAGGTTCGGATTCTGATTTTTTCACCGGCGGCACTACCACCCTTGAGGCATTCTTTTATCTCAAACAGGCTCGCCACAACCTCTACCCCGTCAGTTTTCGTTTCGCCAGCCCGAACGCCGGCGATTCTGCCGCTCACTACCAGATCAGCACCCTGTGCGAGCTGCTCAAGACTCAAAGTTTCAATCATTGCATATCCTCCCATGCTCAACATCACCAGAAACAGTGTCAGGGCGAGATTTTTCATGCTTTCCTCCATCGGCGGGCGTCTGATCGACTCCAACATTGTAACAGTTTTTCGCGACGGGATAAAGCGTTGACAATAACGCCCGGGGTTGAGATTATTTAATTATGCACTCAATGCTGTCTCGATCATCAAATTTAATAAAACGTAATGGCTTTGCCATAATGTTTGCCGTCGTCATCGGCACTGTCATGCTTATTCTGGCAGTGTCACTTTACACATTCGTCGGGCACCAGCACACTGGAATTCAAAGCATAGTCAACGGCGAAATCGCGCATTTTCTTGCTGAAGCAGGCATCAACAGCAGCATAGGCTCAGTACGTGAGGCCGTCGCCAAAGTTATGTCCGGCACTTCGGGCAACCAGCAGCTCAACGAAATACTGCTAAAACCCGGTGATCTCGATGATGTCTGTATCAATGACATGCTCGATGCCAACTGGAACCGCGACCTCGAAGAGTTTGCGCGCGAAATGGACAAAGATGCCTCGATCAAAGTCGAAGTCTGGCTGAGAGATTTCAGCAACTGCGAAACCGCGCCTGGCAGCTGGGCCGACCCGGTTGCCAAAGACGGTCATCTGGTAATTGAATCGACAGGCACCTTCAAGGGCAGCAGCCGGGTAATTCTGGTCAAGCGCAGAGTAAGAGTGGGAAATACCGTTCCCGCCTGGCTGAGCAAGTTCAGCCTGTTCGTCAACGATGCCGCCCGCGCCGGCGAAGGCGGCTTCAACCTTATCCGTAACGACTACCGCGGTATGATAACCGACGGCCCTAAGGCGCTGATTGTCTACAACCACGCCACCCCTGACGCGCCCTTCGAGGCCGGCAACATGAGCGATATTCTGCGCGAAGAAGGCGATAAAGACATCTGGCAACGCCGCGGCTGGCTCTGGATGGGAGGCCGGCGCAGCCGGCTGAATCTCTGTTCCGGCGCCGGCGATCTCGGCGAAATATTCCATTTTTACGATGTCAGCAACCCGAATATCTTTTCGCCGGTCAAGTTCTCGACACCGGCAGAAGCTCTTCCCGAAGCTTTTTCTACGTCGCTGATGATTCCGTGGGACAAAAGCGACACCTCAGTCCGCCAGGTCAGTTACAGATTCGGGCACAGTTTCGTGCTCGATGGCTTTCACGACCGCAGCAACCGCAAAGAAAGCGACGCGATGTACGAAGGCAACATCCTTTCAACTGGTGAAAAAAACTCCTATTCATCTAAATCATCGATTCTGCACCTGTTCGGTGATGCGCGCAAGGGTTACCAGTCGCGCACCCGCGTGTTTGGCAACGTTCACATCGCTTTCCCGCGCTATGCCAGCCTTGAAGTAAAAGCTGACGAACCCGACGTCGAGGCACTCTTTACCGCGGTCAACCCGCCGCCGCTTTATCTGCTGCCTTCGGTTTCAGAGAGCGCCTGGCACAATTCGATCATGATTCAAGACATCATGGGCCGCAAGTTTGGCGGGCCGTTACTGCAATCAGGCATGCTCTGCCGCAGTTACGCTGACTACGCGCAACTGATGAGCCGAATCAGCGAACTGCCTTATGCTGAATCCTACAACAGCATGCAGGACGTCTACAGTAATAAGGCCGGCCGGGTGTTTCCATCAGATGCCAGCATTCTTGCCATGGACAACGGCCTCAACCTCGAAATTTCGCGCGACAGTCACGTTTTTTTCAAGGGCCGACCGACAGCACAGGGACTGCTTCAGGTTATAGACAACCGCACACAAATCGAAGTCGATTCGATAAACGATTTCTGGAAACGTTTTCTCAATGAGCGCGATGAGCTTGAGCTCAATGCCATAGTCAGTATAAAGAATCCGCGTCAGCTCGACATGCAGATTCCAGCCGCCGGCAAACCACAACCGATGACAGTAAAAGGCGGCGGAATGATCATACTCCGGCAGGGCAACCTGGTATTGCGCGGCATCAGCTGTGCATCACCCGACGAGGCACTGACCGTCGTTCTCGCCGGTAACGGTTCGGTAAGCTTTTCTTCGACGCAGCCCAATCATGTAAACATTGTTGCGCCCAACGCCGAGCTGGGTTATGGTTCTAAATTCGACATGTATGGCTCCATGTGCGTCGGCTCTATCTACGCCGACCATCGTTTTCAGGGCGGCACCCTGCGCTTTCGCCCCGGCCAGGATCCTGCCACTTCCGGTTACAACCGATATTACAAGGTATTTATCGATCCCAAGGATTCATTCTGGAATGAATAAGACACAGCGTAGCGGCTTATCAATGATTGAAATCGTCTTTTCGATCGGCATACTTGCCCTGATCATGCTGCCTGTGTTCATGACGTTTTCGAGTGGCAACCGCAATATACAGCTGACAGACTCAGAATTCAGGGCACACACAGCCGCGATCGAGCTGATGGAACAGATTGTTTCGCTGCCGTTCGGCCAGATAAAAAGCGGTGAATATGACAGTGACACGATTATCGACGGCGGGCAGTTTGCCGACGGCCCGGTTTTGTTCAAGCTTTCGCCAGTCGAAGATCTCAGGCACACATTGAAAATTGAGGATATCAAACGTGACGGCAAAACTCTGTTCAAGAAAGTCACGGTAACGATAAAGTTTGCCGCGGCGCCTGGTTCAGACCGTATCCGCGAATTTTTCATGAAAACGCTGGTGGCCAATGAAAACCTGTAAAACCCGGGCATTTACACTGGTCGAAATTATTGTCGTCTGCGGCATAGTTACCGTTTTTCTCGGCACGGCCATTATGCTTTTCACCAACTTCCGGCGAGGCTTCAGCCGCAGTGAAGGCACGGCGGTCCTGATGCAGGATGGCGCCCTCTTTCTGGCGCGCCTGCGCACCGATCTTAACAACGCGGTTATAGCGCCCGACGCTTCCGGCGGCACCCCGGCCCAGATCAATACAACTCCCGATCAGCTGAGCTTTATGGTTTACAGCAGTCGTGAGGCGAAAGCCCTGCCGGTAATCTACCGCTATCTGGCCGCAGAGAACGGCGGCAGTATTTTTCGGCGCGAGGGCGGCGAGAAAGAGCGCGAACTGATAAAGGATCGCGTCGCATCTCTCACCTGGCAGACCGAACTGGAAAGGTTTGTAGAACCTGATAGTACTGGTTCCGGCACCATAAGGCTCAGCATTGGCCTCGACATGAAACTTAAAATGAAAAGTGGCGACGAGAAACCTTTTTCGCTGAAAACCTCTATTTTCCCGGCCCGTCTCAATCGTCAGCTCAACTCGCCCTGACCTCTGTCACTTTTTTGCAACAAATAGAAGGAAAATTTCGTATAATTATACAGGCGAATGTACAGGGGGAGGTATTTATATGACACAGAAATGGCTGATCCTGGTGAGCATACTGCTTTTCACTGCTTTTGCTCCAGTTTATGGGCAGAGCGGCAGTTATCTCGACAGCATCTACAGCGCAGACGGCCAGGGCACCTCAGCCATAGCTGACGAACCCGAAACCCGATATGTAGACGACAGCGATAATCCTCCCGAAGTCGTTGACGTCCCGGAACCAACTGGTGACCCGGCACAACAGAAAGCCCTCGAACGCCTGCAGAACATCATCAATCAGATCATGCGTATAATTGGCGGTAAAATGTGCGGCGCCAGAATTGTCGTGGTGGTAATTCCCTGCGAAAAAATAGTGCCAAAGCCCAAGCCCCCGGTAACCAGCACATCGACTTCTACTGCTACCTCGACCTCGACTGCGACCTCTACCGGCACGCAGACCTCTACCAGCACAACCACTTCGACAAGCACGCAGACCTCGACGAGCACATCGACTTCGACCGCCACCTCTACTGGCACGCAAACCTCTACCAGCACAGCGACTTCGACCGGAACTTCAACGGCGACGGCGACGGCCACTTCCACCAGCACCGGCACCAGCACGGCAACAGGCAAAGAAGCAGTACGTGCCGCTATCCGGCAAAAATACGGCATAAATGCCGCCGATGGCCAGAATCAGACCTGGAGCGAAAATCAGCTGCGGGCAGCTGACGAAGCACTTGCTTCCTTACCATCGTTCTTCCGCAAGTGCACCGATACAGTCTATCGTGACGGCCCGCCATACGACTCGAGAATACCACCCAGCGCCGCGGCCTATGTTATAGTGCCTCAGCACAAAGTTCATATGCTCGATCTCAGCGCCCAGATGACACAGGGCGCCTACAATTCGCTGGTAGCGGCCTATGGACGCGCACCAACCACCGAAGAGCAGATGGCCTATCTCAAGCATAATTTCAAACGCACTCTGGTGCATGAGATGACGCACTGTTTCCAGAATACCTACCCACAGGTCATGCAGAACTGGAGCAGACAATTCTGGCCGGGTGGCCGCCTCGTCGGACAGTGCCCAACCGGTTATGGTCGCACTCAGCCGGTTGAAGACATGTCAGAATCGGTAGCCACCTACTGGACCGGCGGCTCGATCAAAAATGGCGTATTCGTTTCAAGAAGCGGTGCCACCATGGATCTCGAACGCTACAACTTCATCAAGCAATACATCATGGATGGCAAGGAATACTGAGCTGAAAGGATCAAGCAATGAATAGACTGGCACTGGTTCTGACAATCCTTCTGGCCCTTTCAGCTCCTGCCTGGAGCCAATCAGGCAGCTACCTCGACGCCGTCTACCAGGTCTACGACAACGCCAGCGACACCGACCCGCTGGAAACCCTTAAAAACAGCATTCGCGATCAGTTCGAAATCGAGATTGCCGATGACCCAGATGTTCATCGCTGGTCAGAAGACTGGCTAAATGCCACGAAAACCGTGCTGACCGCGCTTCCAGCCAGTTTTCGCGCGGCGACCCGCATGATCTACCTCGAACCCAGCAACCTTGATTTCGAAGTCAAATACAATGGCTACAACGATCAGCATGGCATAGTTCAGATGGGCCATGGTTCGATGTATCCATCATCGGTTTACGTCAGCAAGTTCAAGGCGACCTATAACCGCCTGCCTACAAGCGCCGAAAAAATAGCACGTTTCAAGTATATCCTGGCGAGAGGCATGGCCTACAGCTTCATTCAGGAAAACCCCGACATTTTCAAGGCATACGGTCAGACGATTACCTACGGTGACTACCCGACCAAAGTCTACGGGCCGGGTGCCGAAGCCAACATGGTTGTACTTCCCGGCAAAACACCATTGATGATCGATCTGGCATTTGCCATCGGTGAATACTGTGCGGCGCCTTCCAGCCTGCAGAAGAAATCAAAAGATCGCTTTGATTTCGTAAAAGCCCACGTTATGGGCGGCACTGCCATCTCCGGCTGGGATTACAAGCCAATCGATGACTCAGCCTCGAACACCACCGACCCCGGCAACGACGATCCGGGCAATAATGTCGAAGTTCCTACTGCCAGCGGCGCTCCCGAGATTCCAGATGGCGACTACATGCCGATTGTCACCGAAGTCGATGTCGGCACCGCTGCCGCCAATCTGCCGACTGAATGGAAAACCGCACCCGATCTGCTCAAGAGCGCAATTGCCGAGCTTTTCGAAGTGTTGCCCAAGTTTTTCTCGACCTGCACTCAGGCTATTGCCTATATGCCGACAACCGATACCGAAACCGCTTTTTCCGCCGAAGGCTTCGTCTTTATCACCCAGAATTCATGGTTCATGTCATCATTTGTCGATCTCGACGATGCCGCGCGCGGCAAGCGTTTTAAAGAGATACTGATGCGTGAAATGGCACTGCGCTTTCTCTACTTCCACCCTGAAGTCACGCAGAAGTGGAAAGACACCTTCGACAAGACCCAGAGCAGTTACGACGCCTATATCGACATGCAGCAGGCAGTTGTCGGCTATTTCGCAGCCCCGGCCTGGCTCAAACAGGTGAACCAGGCGCGCTACAACTTCATCAAAACCGAGTTCATGCAGGGCAAAGAATTCTAGTCCTTTGTCACATAAGAGTTTGGTGTTATCTGTCATTGCGAGCAAAGCGAAGCAATCTCACAGACAGAAGGATTGCTTCGTCGCTACGCTCCTCGCAATGACAGTTTTCAAACACACATTCAAATGTGACAGAGGACTCTTCAGGTGCTGGAGCGGCGGGCAATCTGTTTTTTGGTGCCGCGGCTGGCGACGGCGATGGTGGGATCATCGGGCCAGGGGTGTTTCGGGTAGCGGCCTTTGAGCTCTTTTATCACCTGCGGATACCCGGTCTGCCAGAAAGAGGCAAGATCGGCGGTTATCTGTACCGGTCGCCCGGCCGGTGAGAGCAGGTGCACCAGCAATCGGCACTGGCCATCACAGATGGCTGGCGTCTGTGCCATGCCAAAGAGTTCCTGAATTTTTACAGCGAGAATCGGCGCCGCCTCAGCCGCCTGATATTGCAGGCACAGGGCGCTGCCAGAAGGCACTGTAAAGCGCTCAGGCACCAGTTTTTCGAATTTTTCGCGATTTTTCCAGCTTAAATTCTGCAGGTATAACTGTTCGAGCGACTGCCGCTGCATATCGGCAAAACCGCGACATGTCGATGCCAGCGCGCGTATCTGCATCGCCAGCCAGTCATCGTCGATCGCCGGAAAATCAGCGCCAGCCCGACAAGCTTTGAGTGTAGTAACCCGGTTGATAAAGTTGCGGTTGGCGTCAGCATCGAGCGCCAGTGCCTTGCCGGGGTCAGCCAGCGCAGCGGCAACCAGAATTTCGACGGCTGCGTCAGCCTCGTCAGGCCTCACTGCTGCCTCATTTTCGCGCAGCATCAGTTTGCCGTAGAAAACACGCTCGCGCGCCATAACACGCGCGTGGGACCTGCTGAAAAACAGCTCGCGCCGACGCTGATAGAGACGCTGTTCGGCCAGCAAAGATTCTTCGAGCGCACAGGCAAGAAATATCCGGCCGTCACCGATTCTCTGAGTCTGATCCAGGCGTAACGCGAGAATCAGCGGTTCCCCTGGCAACAGCCCGTTTTCACTGATAACAAAACCCTGGCCACCACAGATAGTATAACTGCCCGAACGCCCGTCACTGCGCCTTTGACAGACACGATCAGGAAATGCCGCGAGCAAAGCCCGGTGCAGTTTGTCGCCAGAAATTGTGGGCACTTGTGCCGGCTTTCTGCGCATGAGTTCGAGCAGCTGCTTCTGTATGTTATAAATTCTTCTGACCGCGTTGCGGTCAATTTCGATGTCTGGCGGCAAACTGCCGAGATCGCCGGCGGCAAGAAGCTGGAGACGCCATTCGAGGTCGGCATCGACCCGGTTTCTGCCGGTTCTTAAAAAGTCTTTCTCAGAAATCACGGCGGCGGCTAAAGCCGCGGTTTCGCCAATGCCAAGCTGCGCGGCAACAATCAGCATGCGCGCCAGCCTGGGCTCAAGCGGCAGTTCTGACATCTTGCGACCGGCAGTTGTGATCTTGCCGCTTTCATCTACTGCGCCAAGCATTTGCAGCAGTTCCAGCGAACGCGCAATTTTTTCGGGGCCCGGCGATTGCAGCCAGTTGAAGTGTAATGGATCGCGACAGCCCCAGGCAAAAAGCTCGAGAACAGCAGAAGTCGGATCGATTCTGAGTATCTCGGGCGGATCGTTTTCGGCCATCTGATGATGTTCTGGCTGGCTCCAGAGGCGGTAAGCGCGGCCCGGCTTCAGACGACCGGCGCGGCCGGCGCGCTGCGCCGCCGAAGACCGGCTGATACGATGCAGACTGAGCTGTTCAAGGCCGCTTTGTGAATCTATTTCGAGCCAGCGTGCTTCGCCGGAGTCGATTACTACGGTGATTCCATCGATGGTCAGAGAAGTTTCGGCGATATTGGTGCTCAAAATAATGCGCGGCCGCGCGGCTGGTCGCAAAACCTTTTCCTGTTCGCTTACTGGCAACGAACCGTGCAGATGCATGATTTGATGCCCGGAAAGACTGGCGGCCAGATGTTCAGATACCCGCATTATTTCGCCCATTCCAGGCAAAAAGACAAGAAATTCCTCGGCGCGGCCAGACTCAGCAACTATCTGCGCAATCGCACCGGCCAATTCACCGATGCGGTCACGGCCAGACGAAAAAGGCCGGTATTGAATATCTACCGGGTAAAGAAAGCCTTTACCTTCTATCAGTTGCGGCCGGTCAAGAAAGCTTTGCGCCAGTTCAAGGTCTGCGGTCGCTGACATCAGCATCAGCCTGAGATCAGGCCGCACCTCACGTTTTATTTCGCGGCACAGGGCAAGGCAAAGATCGGTGTGCACCGAGCGTTCGTGAAATTCATCGAAAATTACCAGTCCAACGTCTTCGAGCAGAGGATCCTTCTGCAGGCGCCGGGTAAGAATACCCTCGGTAAGCACTTCTATACGTGTTGCCGACGTGATATTGCTGTCGAAGCGGACTCTATGGCCGATCACGGCACCTGGCGGCGAAGCGTCGAGACTGGCCATGCGGCGCGCCAGCGCCACGGCAGCGATTCGGCGTGGTTGCAATATCACGATGCGTTTTCCGGCCAGCCAGGCTTCGTCTTTCAGCGCCAGCGGCACGATGGTAGACTTGCCGGCCCCGGGCGCCGCCGACAGAATCACATCGCGATTATCAGCAAGAGCAGCCTTGATCTGAGGCAGACTCTCTTCTACCGGAAACCCGCGCGATCTTTGATTCATTACTTATCAAAACCTGCTATAGAAATAATTAAACCTGTATATATTCTGCCTACCCGGGCTCTCGGCGGGATTAGGCCGATCTTACGACTTTAGTCGTTAGAGCGGCGGATCCCTTTAGGGGCCCAACGCTTCAACTCTCACCAGACGAAAACTGATTTTAAAAAGCTATGGCTTTGCGTCAAAGGTGCCTGGCTCGGCCTAGCTGCTCTATCCTGCGCAGCTCGGCATAAGCACCTCCCTGTGCAAAAAGTTTACGCTTATGGGATACCCACCTGCGCCCTCAATATACTTATTTTTGTATAGAAATGCTTACCAGCAGAGCATGTTGAAGGGATGAACAATATTAACTGCTACTATAAAATCGGTTAAATCGGCGGAATCTGCGGATTATTTTCCGCGTTTACTTTTGCTGGCGCTTCAAAGTGCCGTCAGTGAACTCGAACACTGCGGTGTCTTCAACCTGAGGTTCGACGTCGGTGTCGGTATAGGCGATATAAACCCGCTTACGACCGCTGCCGTCGCGATCTTCGATCGAGGCTTCGCCGGCGGCATAACCGGTTTCAAGCCAGACTGGCAGATAAACGCCTTCTTTGAAATGCAGCAGCTCAAACTCGCGATAACCGCCGGAACCACCGAGATCCATCTGAATAAGCAGCTCACCGATACCGTCACCATCGAGGTCTTCGTGAATGACCTGCTGAATGGCGCGCCCTTCCGATTCGAAAACCTCTATGGCTTCGTCGCCCTGCTCAAGCACAATACTGTCGTTAAAAGCCAGGCCGTCGGGTATGGCAGAGCGCTCTAACACAAGCTTGCCATGCGGCAGTTCAGCGATAATCGAACGCTCTGACGGCTGGGCGAAGCCTGGAGTTATTCCTGACAACAAAGCGATCAAGACCGAAAAGATGATTTTATTCATATTGTTTCCCTGTATGCCAATTCTATAGTTAATCGTAAAACTCGTCAGCTGATTCGTCAACGTCTGATAATACAAAAGTAATTATACTTCAAATGCAAGCACATCTTCACGGCGCCGGCGCAAAAGTTTTTAAACGTTGTCAACTTTAGCTGTCCATAGTTTAACTGTTAATAATTGTAAAGACGGTTCATCGGCTTGTGCCGTCGTGATATCATTTATGCGTAAAAAAATCAGAGGCTGTTTTTACAAACGGCTTTTTGCCGCCAGAACACCGTAAACAGGCACATCAACAGGAGAAGATAATGAAAAAATTCGCACTGACATTCATTCTTGGTCTTGCGATAGCCGGCGTTATAATTCACACAATACAGGGCGGATCAGGCACAAAAACGGGTGGCCCCGGACGACGCGGGCCAGGCGTTGCCAGGGTTGCGGTTGAAATCACTCCGATAAAAGTTGCCAGCCTGGTCGATGAGGGCCGTTTCGTCGGTTCTCTTGAATCGAAGTCAAAATTCATGGTGGCGCCCAAGATTTCGGGCCGTCTTAAAAAGCTGCTGGTCGATATAGGCGACAGCATCGATAATGGTGAAACCGTAGCATTTCTCGATGACGAAGAGCTGCTTCTCTCGGTTAAACAAGCTGAAGCCGATATGGAAATAGCCCGCGCCAATTTCACCGAAAGCACCGAATTGCTCGAGATTTCGCAGCGCGAGCTCGACCGTGTCAAAACCATGCGCCAGCAGAAGGTTTCGTCAGAAGTTGATGTCGAAAACGCTCAGGCAGCGCATAAGACCCGCCAGGCCAGACACCAGGTCAACCGGGCGCTGCTCAGCCAGAAGGAAGCCGCTCTTGAAACCGCAAAAGTCAGGTTATCTTATGCCAGGGTAACCGCTTCCTGGAGCGACAGTAATGGCAGTCGCTTCATAGCCGAGCGCTTTCTCAACGAGGGCGCGATGATCTCGGCCAACACACCGATTGTTTCGGTCATCGACATAGCGACGATAACCGCAGTAATAGATGCGGTAGAGCAGGACTATTTCAAATTAGAAACAGGACAAATGGCTGAGATCGAGCCATCGGCGACACCCGGCCGCACTTATCAGGCAAGAATTTCGCGCATAGCACCAATGCTCGATGAGGCTTCCCGCCAGGCCCGTATTGAGCTTGAACTCAGCAACAGCGATTATCAGCTCAAACCCGGGATGTTCATCCGAGCCCGCATTATTTTCGCAAAGCATAACGACGCAACGGTGGTTCCGGCTTCGGCCATGGCCAGGCGCAACGAGCGTGAGGGCGTTTTTCTGATCGACCACGAAAGTGAGAAGGCCAACTTCATACCAATCGAAAGAGGCTTTACCGAGGGTGAATTTGTCGAAATAGCATCTCCCAGCCTTTCCGGCGATGTTGTCACACTTGGACATCACCTGCTGGAAGACGGTATGGCGATTATTCTTGCCGACAAGAATCGGCCAGCAGAGAAGAGCGAAAAGAAAGGCAAGGGCCCGGGCGCGACGAAAGGCGGTCGGCAGCCATGATTCTCGCTAACATCTCGGTTAAGCGCCCGATTGGCGTAACGATGATCATGTGCATCGTTATCATCTTCGGCGCTATTTCTCTGTATAAGTTACCGGTAGATCTGATGCCCGACATCACCTATCCGACGATCACAGTTATGGCCAGCTATTCAGACGCCAGCCCGACCGAAGTCGAAACCCTTATTACCAGACCATTAGAGCAGGCGGTGGCCGCTATCCCCGGTGTCGAAGAAATCAACTCGACCTCGACCGAAGGCCGCAGTCGCGTGCGCATTTCGTTTGCCTGGGGCACCGATCTCGATGCCGCCTCGAATGACCTGCGCGACCGTATCGACCGCATTCTTTCGCGATTTCCCGATGATGTCGACAGACCAACCATCCGCAAGTTCGACGCGGCCGCTTTTCCGGTGCTGATTATCGGTGCCGCCAGCGATCTCGATCCCGTGCAGATGCTCGATCTCATCGACGATCAGGTAAAGTATCGCATCGAGCGTATTCCCGGCGTGGCGGCAATTGACGTCATGGGCGGCAATCAGCGCGAGATACAGGTTAACATCGACATAAACAAGGTTAAGGCGCTAAAAATTGCTCCTGACCAGGTCATCAGCCGACTGCGGGCAGAAAACATCAACCTGCCGGCCGGGATGATCGAGTCAGGAAACTACGAACTGAGACTGCGCACACCCGGCGAATTCAAAGACGTCAAGGAAATAGAACGACTTGTCATCGGCGAGACAGCCGGCAAACTGATCAGGCTGCGTGATGTCGCCGAAATACTCGACCTCTGGGAAAAACGCCGCAGCATAGTGCGTATTAACGGCAAACCCGGCGTGCGCATCATGGTCAACAAGCAATCGGGCAGCAATACCGTCGCAGTCGCCAAGGCCGTCAAGAGCGAACTTGAAAAAATCAATGAAGAAATACCGCAGCTGCGACTGGCGCCGATTGTCGATAGTTCAAAATACATCGAGCGCTCGATCAATAACGTCAGCTCTTCGGCGCTTTATGGAGGGCTTCTGGCGATTCTTATCCTGCAGTTTTTTCTTGGCAATCTTGCCAGTACCGGCATTATCGCGACAGCAATACCGGTTTCGATCGTAGCGACCTTTGCACTGATGTATTACTTCGGCTTTACCCTCAATATCATGTCACTCGGCGGTGTCGCTCTCGGCATCGGCATGCTCGTCGATAACTCGATCGTCGTGCTCGAAAATATTTTCCGCTACCGCGAAAAGGGTATGGGCATGATGGAAGCAGCCATAAAGGGCAGTTCTGAAGTTGCCATGCCGGTTCTCGCCAGCACCCTGACCACAGTTGTCATCTTTCTGCCGCTGCTTTTCGTCGAAGGCATGACCGGTGTCATGTTCAAACAGCTGGCCTACATAGTGGCATTCTCGCTGCTGTGCTCGATGGTAATTTCATTAACCGTCGTGCCCATGCTGACGTCGCGCTATCTGCGCCTCGGCAACGGAAAACGCAGCATATTCCGACAATTATCCGAAGCCGCGATAAGAGTTATTCTGTCCGCGCACGGCGGCGCCCTCAACCTCATACTGTTGCACCGCAAAAAGGCTGTATTCGTTCTCGGCATACTGGCAGCGTCAGCTCTCGGCCTCGCCCGCAACATTGGCACCGAGCTGATGCCGACCGCCGACGAAGGCGAAGTTCGCGTTAACATCGAACTCGAGGAAGGCACTCGTTTGAGCCTGACCGAACGGATTTTCAGCGGCGTCGAAGCGATCGTCATTGCTGCCGTGCCGGAAGCCGAAACGGTATTCACCAACGTTGGCGGCGGCATGGGCGGCGGCGGCGGTTCTTTGAACAGCGGGTCGATACGAGTTCCTCTCAAAAGCAGCAAAGATCGCAAACGCAGCAGTGCCGAAGTTTCGGCCGAACTGCGCCGCCAACTTAGCGGTACTCCCGGCGCAGTAGTCAGAATCAGAGAAGGTCAGGGCTTGTTCATGATGCGCATGGGTTCTGGCTCAGGCGATGAACTTGAAGTACAGATACGCGGTTTCGACCTGAAGACCGCCGATCTTCTTGGCGAGTCGGTCAAGAAAGTGCTCGAAGGCATAGAAGGCGTAACCGACGTTCAGCTTTCACGCGAGAAGGGCGTGCCTGAGCGTCTCGTCGTCATCGATCGTGCCAAGGCCGCCGACCAGAAACTGACAGTATCGAAAATATCGTCATTTCTAGAAACCATGATGTCAGGCAGCAGCGCCGGCAACCTGCGTGAAGGCGGCGATGAATACCGCATTCAGGTCAAGGCGAAAAATGCCGAATACCTCAAACTCGATGAAATTCTCAACCTGACAATTACCAACTCAGCCGGGCGCCAGGTCATGCTGCGCAATGTCGCGCACATCGAGAGTCAGCAGGGCCCGACCCAGATTGAACGCCGTGACCAGGAGCGCGTGCTCAATGTCGAAGCCAATATCGAAGGGCGTGCCATCGGATTCGTCATCGCCGAAGCCCAGGAGAAGCTGCGAGGAATCCCGCTGCCGGCGAACTTCAGCATTGTCATGTCGGGCGATTACGAAGAGCAGCAGAAGTCGTTCCGCGAACTGCTGTTCAGCTTTTTCCTGGCACTAGTGCTGGTTTACATGGTCATGGCGGTGCAGTATGAATCGCTGTATGACCCGATCATCGTCATGTTTACCGTGCCGTTCTCATTGCTGGGCGTCATCCCGCTGCTGTACTTCACCGGCACCACTTTCAACGTGCAGTCATTCATTGGCTGCATCATGCTCGGCGGCATAGTGGTCAACAACTCGATCCTGCTGGTCGATCACATCAACGACCTGCGCAGCAAAAGCGACCTCGACCTGATGAGCGTGATCAAGGAAGCCACCCGCGACCGCTGCCGGCCAATCATGATGACGGCACTCACTACCATGCTCGGCCTGCTGCCGCTGGCGATAGGAATCGGCGAAGGTGGCGAAGTCCAGGCACCGATGGCACGCGCTGTAATTGGCGGACTGCTCTGCTCGACCTTCATTTCACTGCTGTTCATCCCGATCGTTTATTACGAATTTGAAATGGCGTTCCGCAGCAAACCCGCCGAAAAAGAGGTTGATTCATGAACAAGCACTGTCTTACCGCAACACTTATATTGCTGACGACTCTGGCTCCACTGGCGGCTGAAGTCAGCGAACTGCCAAAATCAGGCTGCCGCGAATTCGGTGCCGTCAGTATCTTCGCCAGCGACTCTGCTGCCCTGTTGATCTCACTCGATGACGCCATCAACAGCGCCCTGCGTAACAACATCGCCCTCAGTGTCGAAAACTTCAAACCACAGATCAGTGAAACCGGCGTCGAAAAGGAAAAGGCCCGCTTCGACCCGACCCTCAGTGCCGAACTGTCGAGCAGCGAGCGCGTCGGCAAATCTCTCTCGCAGCAACGCAGGCTTAATGACTCGATCAACAACTCGACTGACGCCGAGGTGGCGGTCAACCAGTTGTCAACTTCAGGCACCAGAACGGCTCTGGCGCTCAGCCAGTCGCGCAGCCGCTCAGCTACAATCGACGACCTCTACAACACACGCTTTGGCCTCGAACTGCAGCACCCACTGCGCCGCGGTGCCGGGCGCAGTGTTAATCTGGTTTCTCTTCGCAAAGCTGAGCTCGAGCTCAACTGGTCGGAATACGAATTGCAGGGTTTCGTGCTGGCACTGACCGCACGCGTCGAGACGCTTTACTGGCAGTATTATCTGCGCCTGCGCCAGCTCGAAATCGTCAAAGAATCTCTGCAACTTGCAGAACAACAGCGCGAAGAAACCGGGCGGCGCATCGAAGCCGGCAGTATACCCGAATCAGAAGCGGCAGCGGCCGAAGCCGAAGTGGCACTGCGCTACGAAGAACAGATCAATGCCGAAAGCCAGGCGGTAACCGCTGCTGTCGCACTTTTGCGGGCCATCAACCACGACAGCGAAAAATTCTGGTCGCTGCGCCCGGAGCTGACCGACGCACCACTGCTCAAGCAGATCGAACAGCTCGATCTCTGCAGTCACATTGCAACCGCCATGCAAAAACGGCCGGAACTCGCACAAGCACGCCTGCTGAGCGAGCAGGACGCACTCGATATAGTTGAGAGTGAAAACGGCCTGCTGCCACGTCTCGACTTCTTTGCGACCATCGGCACGACCGGTTACGCGACCAGTTCGGGCAAGTCTTTCAGCCGAATCGGCGACAGAGACACCTATGATATCAGCGCCGGTTTTGTCTACGAAATCAGCCGTGGCCACCGCGCCGAGCAAGCCGAGCTGAAACGCGCCAGGGTCTCACACGCAATGCGTCGTGAAGCGATCAGAAATCTCGAACAGGTTATCCAGGAAGACGTCATCAATGCTTTCATCGAGGTTAAGCGCACGATTCAGCAGATGACCGCAACCGCCGCTACTTCCCAGAAACAGCTCGAAAAACTGCGCGTCGAAGAGGTACGCTTCAGCGTCGGTAAGACAACCTCGTTTCAGGTGGCTCAGGCACAGCGTGACCTTACTGCCGCCCGTATCGCCGAGGTCAAGGCGGCGGTTGAATACACCAACGCCATTATCGAACTGTTCAGAGCCGACGGCTCACTGCTCGAACGCAACCGCATTGCCCTGGAAAAATAGGAGGCTTCAACCACATGCGCATGAAAATATGGTCACTTTTACTTTTCTACATAGTGATAAACAGCACCTGCAGCGCCTATACAACTGACTACAAGGCAATGATCGAAAAATATGGCCCGGTCCCTGAAGCCATACTTGAACCACCTTCCGAAGAAATGATTGCCCGCGAAAAAGGCTCATTGCTCGGCAACATTTTCGGCCATCGCGGAGCACGCTTCGATGCCCGAACAAAGGCCTGTTACGCCAATCAACGCATTACCCTCGGCGCCATCGAAATGTATAACATGGACAACACCACCATGTATACGACTCTTGCCTACCCAGACGTCGCAGATGCCGGTGGTCTGCTGGTTACCGGCAAATACCTCAGAAGCCCTGTTTATCAACCAGAACCCTACTGCCATCTGCGCAGTTACGGTGATCTGAGCGACATTGCCATAATCTACTGCGATTACCATGGCTGCCTGGAAGAAGATCGCGATGGCCTGCGCGCTGCCAGTGGATACACGCCAAAGCACCGTGTCTCCAAAGATAGTTCCGACCATACCATAGTGTTCGTTGTAATTGTGCTCGGCGTGCTGTCAGTTGGCGTTATGATAGTTCTACACAACGTGCTGCCCAAAGCCCCAGGCGCCTGAATTCAGGTCAGGTGCGGCTTTTGAGAGTAATCGTGACCCATCTGACGCCTTCGCGACCAAGACTGTCTGCTTCTTCGCTGCCGACATCGGCGTCAAAGCCGCTCGCGGCAAAAACCCGCGTCCATTCTTCGACCGGCATCAGATTGAAAACCCGGCCATGCTCATCAAGTCCGGAAAGATCGACATCCGGGCGACCGACCGGCAGTGAAACAAGACCACCGTGGCGAACCACACGATGAATCTCGCTCATCACAACATAAAGATCGTCTGATGGCAGATGCATCAGGCAGGCAACGCTGTAAAAGCCGGCAAAAGTCTTGTCGGCAAAGGGAAGTTGACATGGCAGCACCATTTGAAAAAGTCTGCCATCAAGCTCAGGATGAAGTTTCTGTGCCTCTTTCAGCAGACGATGCGAAGCATCTATGGCCGCCACATCGAAACCACTGCTGATGGCGCGGGCCGCATCACGTCCCGAACCACAGCCAATCTCGAGCAGGCAGCTTCCCGGCTCGAAACAGGTTTTCAGGGTCTGATGAAAAGAATCGAGGCTGACACTTTCGTAGCGTTCGCAAAGTTCAGCCGCATTTTGTTCGTAATAATCGATAGTCCTCTGTTTCATCCTGTTACACAGGATCTGAACAACCAACCGCCTGTTCGATACCAACCACGATATCGCTCTGGCGCCGGCGGAATTCTGATTCCTTGCCAAACACCAGTTCGTAGACGTCGATAGCAATCTGCAGCTCCTCGTTTGTCGGCACCACAACCACTGTAACCGGCGAGTGAGCTTCAGATACTATTCCTTCGTTCGATCCTTTCTCCTTGTTTAATTTATAATTCATGCAGATTCCGAGATTTTCGAGACGGTGACAGATGCGCTCGCGCATGCGCCAGCCGTGCTGACCTATGCCACCAGTAAATACCAGCATATCAAGCTTGACCAGGTTGGCAGAGTAAGCACCAATATATTTGCGCACGCGGTAGGCGTAGCATTCTATCGCTTCCTTGGCGCGCCGGTTCCCCTCTGCGGCGGCTTTTTCGAGATCGCGCAGATCGTTGGAAATGCCGCTGAGACCGACCAGACCACTCTCTTTGTTGAGAATCTTCATGAGATCCTTGGCTGAATAGCCGCGATCCATAAGGTAGCCAAAAATCGCCGGGTCGATATCGCCGGAGCGCGTGCCCATCATGATGCCTTCGAGTGGAGTAAAGCCCATCGAGGTATCGATCGATTTGCCATGCGCGATAGCTGTAAGCGAAGCGCCATTGCCGAGGTGGCATGAAATCAGGTTGGTATTGATCGGGTGGCGGTGGCAGAGATGCATGGCGCGCGCTGACACATAGCGGTGACTGGTGCCATGAAAGCCGTAACGGCGAATTTTAAGCTCGTCGTAAAACTTGCGCGGCAGGCCGTAAAGATAGGCGTGCGGCGGCATAGTCTGATGAAAGGCGGTATCAAAAACTGCAACCTGCTGCACTTTTGGCATAAGTTCGCGGGCAACACGAATGCCGGTGAGGTTGGGCGGATTATGCAACGGCGCCAGCTCGATAAATTCTTCGACCGCGTCCACCACGCTCTGATCGATGACAACAGAAGAAGAATACTTGTCGCCGCCGTGTACGACACGGTGACCGATACCACAAATCTCATCGACACTTTTGATAATGCCTTCGTCAGGGTCGGTAATAGCACGCATGACCAGTTCGAGCGCCTCTTTGTGATCCGGGATCTTCTGCTCGATAACCAGCTTTTTATCGCCACAACGCTGATCGAGCGAACCTTTTTCTTCGCCGATGCGTTCGACGATACCGCGACCCAGGCTCATGCGGTGTGGCATTCTGATCAGATCGTATTTGAGCGACGAGCTGCCGCAATTTAATACCAGAATTACTTTTGCATCATCTTCAGCGACCATGGTGGCCTCCCTTTCATTCCCTTCGTACAGCTGATGTTAGCGTTTTTGCTGCATTGTGTCAAGATTTTTATGCTGCGTCCGCACAATAACTTTCTGGTTCCGGCCCTTTATATCTGGTATTATATTTACCACATTCTTAACCGGGAAAGCAAAAAATCATGCAGACACAGATACATCCATTCAGCAACGCCGACCGGCAGTGGTTGGCACGCAGCCTTGAGCGCGGTCGCGCGATATGTACACACTTCAAGCTTCTGGAAACCAGCCGCGATGCTGCGGCGCTCGATCAGGCCTTTCTGCTCTGGGCCAGGTCGCCAGCCGGTGCTGGCCAATTCAGCGCCGATGAAATTGCCGACGGGCTCGGAAGTCTTTTTGGCGAACTGCTGCAGCGTCAGTTTAACTTCAGCTGGTGCCAGATCGAAGACCAGCATGGACGTGAAATCGCTCTGCTCGAAGAAACTACTGGCAGCATCGTCATGCCGGTCAACGCGGTGCACAAACGCATCGAACCGGAACTACAGAAACAGCCATTTTTCGCGCCGATGTGGCAGATGATCGCCGCCCATCTTGAGAAAAAAGAAAACTGAAGAGTATCGCACAAAGACGCAGAGACACGAAAAAAGCCTTAAGACAGAAGAGTCTCACGCAGAGACGCTGAGGCGCAGGCAAAAGACAAAACCGAAGAACCGCGCACTAAGGCACGGAAACCCAAAGAAGACTTCAGTATGAGAGCAGAAGGCCCTCACGCAGAGGCCTGAGACCCTGAGGCCAGAAATATTAGAAAACTAATCTTTATTGCAAAACTAATCTATTTTGGTTATATTAGTAATATGAAAACCCTTAATGTTAGACTTGATGATTGGACACATAAAAACCTCAAGGCTCTTGCAGCTTTGAAAGAAACAACCATTGCGGAATTACTGAAAATGCTGGTCGGCAAAGAAATCGAAGAAAACCCTCAAGAGTGCGAACTTTGCCGCAAATTTGGGCATGAACCGAACGAAACTACCAGAAAAGCAATGGCTGAAAAAGGTGGCAAATCATTCAAGTCGATAAAAGCGCTCATGGAAGACCTGCAGAGTGATTGACAAAATCCTTCGTAAAACCCAGTTTAAGAAAGACTTCAAGCGCATCATCAAGCAGGGGAAAAATCCCCAGGAAATTTCAAAATTACTGTCCATGCTCATTGAAGAAAAGCCAATCCCGGAAAAGTACAAAGACCATCCTCTTATTGGTGATTACAGCGGTTATCGGGAACTCCACATAGCACCAGACTGGCTTCTGGTTTACAAAATTGAAGATAATACGCTGACCCTTGCAAGAACAGGTTCTCACTCAGAACTTTTTGGCTGATTTTAGAAGAGCCGCGCACAAAGACACGGAGACACAAAGAAAGCCTTTATTTTTTAGAGTTGCAGTCAAATAATTGCCGCCGGCTTTGTGACTTTGTGGCTCTGTGCGAGAAGAAAAGTCTCACGCTGAGCTGCTGAGGCGCAGGTTTTGCCTTTTTGTTGAAAAACGGGTATTATTATACATATAATCGTATTCGAAATTACAGGAGGCCAATCTTATGGAACGACCAAGAGTTACTTTTACGATCGACAGGAACATCCTGCTCGAGCTCGACAGTATTGCCAAAGAATTGGGCCAGAAGAAGAGCCACATTGTAGAACAGGCGCTGGAACTTTACTTTGATACTGTTGATACGATGATCGCTGACCGTAGGCTTGACCGGCTGGCCAGCGGCAAAGATAAAACTATTCCGGCTGAAGACGTCTGGAAGGAACTCGACCTGTAATGTACCGACTGGAATTCCTGCCGGGTGCTGTTAAAGATTTGAAAAAGCTGGATTTTGTCGTTCAAAAAATGATCAAAAACAAGCTTGAGATTCTTGCAGACAACCCTGGACAGCTGAAAAACGACATTAAAGCTCTCAAAGGAAACCATACCGGCAAATACAGATTGCGGGTCAGAGATTATCGCGTGATATTTCAGAGGCGAGATGATGTTCTGATAATTCTGATTGTCGGCATCGGGCATCGAAAAAGCGTGTACAAATGACGATCATAACCATCATTCCGCACCCATAATGTTTTTTCGAGACAGAAGAGACTCGCACGAAGACACAGAGATACTAAGAAGATTTTGAGCTGCTCAGCAGCAGCCCACACAAGACAAGCAATCATGACCTGAAATTAATCTGCGCCTATCTGTGTAATCACCCGGGCGCTTCCATCCTGATGCGCCCAAGTATCACCCACATCCTGTGGGCGACGGCGGATACTGTCTTTCTCTTAAAAGTCGTATCGGGATCGAAATCGAAAACCAAAACCAAAACCAAAACCAATACCAATACCGATACCAATTAGAAGATAAGACATAGGTCTGGATTAGTGGCGGGGATTTTATTGTAATTGCATGTAGACGGAAAAACTTTTATCATCGAGATTCAGGAATACGGGCAACCGGTATTTTGCCTGTCATTGCGAGGAATTCTGCGTAGCGTTACGCGGAGCAGAATGACGAAGCAATCTCAAGAAGCTGGCCCTGAAATCCTGATATTGCATGAGTTTCTTATGCAGATGAACTGATGAAAGGGCTGCCATTTTGCTGGTTTTATACTCGGCGACGGTTTTTCTGTCGGCTTTTCTGATTTTTCTCGTGCAGCCGATGATCGGCAAGATGATTCTGCCGCTGGTCGGCGGCGCGCCGGCAGCCTGGAACAGCTGCCTGTTCTTCTTTCAGGCATTGATGCTGGCCGGTTATGCTTACGCACATTTTTCGCTGCGCCGGCTCGGACTGGCACGGCAGGCACTGACACATCTTGTGCTCATGCTGGTTGCACTGGTTCTGCTGCCGATATCGTTTGACCGCAGTGTCGCAGTGCCGGAAGATCCGACCTTCTGGCTAATTATCAGACTTTTCAAAAGCGCTGGCCTGCCATTTTTCGTGTTGGCCGCACTGTCGCCCCTACTGCAGACCTGGTTCAGCCGCACCGGGCATGTCCGAGCTGAAAACCCCTACTTTCTCTTCTCCGCCAGCAACCTCGGCAGTTTTGCAGCCCTGCTGCTCTACCCGACACTGGTCGAGACCAGATTCGATCTTACTTTTCAAACAAAAATCTGGGCAGGCGGCTTCGCACTGCTGCTGATTCTGCTGGTGGCCTGCCGACTGTATGTTAAATCGGTAGAAACAGTCGCGGTTGCCGATGACACAGCCACCCCTGGTTCTGACACACCCGACAATAGAATTAAATGGCTGATAGCAGCAATGCTTCCTTCGGTGTTGCTGCTTGCTGTCACCCAGTTCATAACCGCTGATATCGCTCCGATCCCCTTACTATGGGTAATACCACTGGCAATCTATCTGATTACCTATGTAATGGCATTCAGCAATCGCAACCTGTCACCAGCCAAAATCGAAACGCTTTTCCTGCTGGCCATACTGCTGTTTCCGGTTGCTTATTTCAAGCTTAATCAAAGCCTTGCAGCTGCATTGCCGACTCATCTGTTCATTTTGTTCGCAATCTCACTCTATTGCCACAGCTACCTCGCCAGCAGTCGCCCGAACGCAAAAAATCTTACCGGTTACTACACGATTATGTCGCTTGGCAGCGTAATTGGCAGTCTTGGCGTAACTTTCATAGCGCCTTTGCTTTTTTCCAACGATGCCGAATACCCGCTGACCATAATATTCGCCTGCTCCATGATAAAGCGCTTCAGACAGTCTGACGGTGAAGCAACCGATAGCAGAGAAGAAAGCCTTTCATTGTCAATTGCCATAGGCATATACGCAGCTGCCGCGCTTGTTGCCATTGAAAACGTCAACTTCGGACGTTATCTGCAACAGACAGCACACAGCCTGGGATTCGACCCCGGTAGCGGGAACCTTAACGCCATGATTCATTTTCTGGCGGCAAGGCAGCTTGTAACCACCATGCTGTTTCTGTTTATCGCTGCCGCCCTGCCACTTCTCATCGTCAAAAAAATGCCGCGACTCAATCTGGCGCTTTTTTCATTAATCAGCATAGGCTTGCTGGCAATAAACCATGCTGGAACCATGCCCCTCAGACTGCACAGCTCACGCAACTTCTTCGGAATCAAGAAAGTCACGGTCGCAAGTGAAAAAAACACCATAGCCATGATTCATGGTTCCACCATGCACGGCATGCAAAGCCTGCTGCTTGATAAAATGTTAGAACCGCTTGCCTACTTTCATAAAAATGGCCCAATCGGCAGCATTTTTGCGCAGGAATTCGCAAAAAAGTCCGATTTCAAGGCCGGAATTCTCGGGCTGGGTATAGGCTCGATGCTCGCTTACGCAAAGCCTGGTCAGGAATTCACTTTTTATGAGATAGATCCTGAAGTCATCAAAATAGCGCAGAACCCTGACTACTTCAGCTATCTTTCAGCATTCAAGGATCGCGCGCGAATAATCTGCGGAGACGGGCGGCGCATGATCGAGCAGAGCCCGAGCAGGTATTTCGATGCAATTTTTGCTGATGCTTTTTCTTCTGACTCTATTCCTGTGCATCTCGCAACAGAGGAGGCACTGAATATCTACGCCGACAGGCTCCAACCCGATGGAATCATTGTTTTCAATATCAGCAATCGCTATATCGACCTTAAACCGGTATTGGCCACACTGGCTCACAATGCGGACTTCATTGCCATGCACGTTCTTGACAACGTCTTTGCCAAAGACGACCCGGCCAATTTCGGCCGCCATGTCTCTGAGTATGTTGTATTTACCAAATCAGAGCAGATGGCAGAGAGCCTCATGACAAGCCCGATTCTTGCATGGCACAAATTGGCTGACCGTATTTCTTCTGACAAGACGACAGCAGCAGTTCGCTGGACAGATAACAGTTCAAGCCTTTTCCCGCTGTTCAAAATGTTCCGCTGATTGCAGTTCGATTGACAAAAGAAATAACCGAAGAACCTCTCACGAAGGCACAGAGACACCAAGAAAAGCTTTAGCATGAATAGCAGCAAATTTCACATTGAAGCGCTGAAAAGGCTTATCGTGCGTGTCGCAATCGACATCAGGCCTTCATCCTGCGCGCATAATGACAGAGAGAAACTGATTACGATTACGAGCACGAGCACGAATTAATATACAAATCTGCGGCAATCTGTGTAATCACCCGGGCGCTTCGCCCCTGGGAGCCCTGCGGATTCTCCTATGCTTCTGTGCCTTTGTGGCTTTGTGCGAGATTTGTTTGTCAAAAAATTTTGCTCTAGTGTAAAAAGTATTTTCGAGAATTAACTACAACCCATATCAGCTACAGTGTATAATATAAGAGAGACAGCGAAAACACAGCCGGATTCTGGCATGGTTGTTGCGACATAAAAGCTGGTTGGGCGAGAAGGGGTTGCGTATGTACCGGATATTTCTTTATCTGAGGCGCCGCGGTTTTACGCTGGCCGAAATTCTGGTGGCGACGGTAATCGCCGGATACTGCATCATGCCGATAGTTGGCAGCATGCAGGGCGGAATCAGACATACCGAAAACTTCAATCACCGCGAAAAACTGCGCCTGCTCGCCCGGTCGCGCCTCAATAAAGAACTTGCAGCTGGCGCTTTCGACCATTCCGCAGTTAACTCAGCCCCGGCCTACCATTATGTTTTCAGGCACCCTGTCAGCGCAGACTATATTTCCTTTGACACTGGAATGACCACCGACAATGCCAGCTTCCCTGACCTGATCACCCCTTCGGGAATCGGAATCGATGATCTGCTGTACTCATACAGAGTCAATGTTTCGGTCAGAGAAAATGTAACCATTGCGACAACATCTTCAAGTATTGATCCCAATATGCTAAAGGGTCCACGCGGCCTCAAAGCAGTTGTAGTTAATGCCGAACTGCTCGACGGCCCCTATGTTATAGCTACTGATTCGATAAGCTACTTTTCACTGCTGACAGTGCCGAGTTTCGGCGACCAGTTCATCTGGATTTCCAACTCGAGCATGGTGCGAATTCTGGCCGTAGATGCCAGTACCCGCTCTATTGCTGAAACATTCCAGCTACCCTACGATACGAGCAAAGCCTTCGACAAAGCCGAACAGGACCCTTTTCGACCATGGAACATCGACCTGCACCCCAGTCGTCGATTAATTGGCGTTCAGTCAAGACAAAAGATAAGGCTGCTCAACATAGACAAATCGCACTCCTCCTATCAGCAAACTTCCGGATTTGTCGATGTTGCCAGCCATCTTGGTACCGACCCGGATCCAGCCAAAAACATTTATGCCGACGCAAAAGCTGACGCAGCCAAAGCCGAAGAAGATCGCGGCATCGTTTTTCGACCAGACGGCAAGTATTTTTTCGTCAGCAGTCATAGTGACAAATCTTTATACGTCTACAAAATCGATGTTGCCACTTTCACCGATCCGGTCTGGTGGTCACAGGCAGCAGCGTCTGTTGCTCTGGCCAAACGTTTTGGCCTGAAAGCTGCTGAAGAAGGCGATTCTGATACAGAACACGATAAATTCACCGATATGATCGCCGGCAACGATGGCTATCTCTACCTCTCCATAAAAGACAAGAAAAACATCATCAGATTTCCCATGTATCCAAACTCTTTCGCCAGCGGCTGGACTTATGAATACGTACTTAAACCAACCGTCGACAAAACGGTAAACTCGGTCTGGACTTCAAAAGATGGCAAATATGTGTATATACTCGATGATGAGTACAGGGTCGCCCAGTTCAAATCACACCCATTTGGCAAAATAGGATACGCCACATTATTCTCAGATGAAAAAATGCGTGATTTCAAGCTTTCTCAGGACTCAAGATATCTTATGGTAACAGATGTCAAAAGTGCGTCAAACAAGGGTGGTTTGTGGATCAAGAAAATCAATGAAATCAACTTTGCCAGCAATCCCACAATCGCCGCAGTGGATATGAGCAAAGTATATCCTGGTTATGCGCTGAAATCTGACCTCTGCGTTCTTTCTCCGACTGGTTATGAAGTTCTATTTTCGCATAAAGACAAGCCTGAGCTGTATTTTGCCGGCATCGCCAGTGCAGCGAATAATGATTACACATCAAGTCTGCCCGCAGGCCAGATACTGGTTTACGACGGCACCGGCAAACCCTGCGCCGACATCGTGACGCGTGTGCCCGAGCACATGCTGGTAGGAACAAGTGACAGCAGAATCAAATTCTTCGACCTGCACACTTTCAAATTCGACGAAGACAGAGAGATAACTGGTCTGCGCGGAGTACCGAGAACCATCGGGGTAAGCCCGCAGGGCACCAGATTCAAGGTCGGTTATGACGATGTCGTAAGCGGCCTCGATGCCTATAACATGATAGATTCCTCCAACATTTCGGTTAATGAACTTACAGGAAACAGCAGGATAGTTTCTTATGCCGCCGACGATGAAACAGTGCGCCATGCCAGCGGTGTTGCAACATATTCAGATAACTTTTATGCCACTCTGGAAGTAGATGGCTCAGCTACCCCTAACGGCTACTGGTTAAGAGACGCTCCCATCGGCAGTTTTGGCGACAACAACATCGATGCAGCCTGGGTTCCACAGGACATGAAAGCCATGCCGAAAGGCGGCTTTCTCATGCTTTACAGAAAGAGCGATGGTTCCGCCATGCTCGACTGGGTCGGCAAAATCAAATGGGGCGCCAGCAAAGGCAAATACCAGCGCTTCGCCCGCTGGATAAGTCCATCCGCACCGTCCACCCTTCCCACATCACCAGAGCCAGGAAACCCCGGAAATGTAGACACATCGGTTGGGTGTATTCAATTGCTCCAGGCAAGCAATTTCCCAGTTGGCACGACAATAACCCATGTCACTTACACTACGGGTCCCTTTGCCGGCACAAGATATTTTACTCCAGTGATAGTAGAAATAAATGGTGGAGTAAAAACAATAAAAGACTATGCAACATCGATTTCATCAACCCAGAACCTTACTGATATTACGTCCGCAATCTCATGGCAGGTCAATGGAGGTCTGATTCAAACGTCCAATTATTATGTCGGCTTCTGGTTTGGACAGATCGGAGGCAGCGCTGGACAGGGCTTATTCGATCATGCCAATACAGGCGGTTCTTATGGATCAGACTACGTTAACGCTGGCCCAACAGCCATAACCTCGGCACAAATTGTTGGTGGCAACCATGTAATAACTTCTGGACCTAACGATACCAACAGGCAATACCCGGTTAAATTCACCGGGACTTTACCAGTAACCAGTTCTTTCCCGCCACGCTATGCACAGAATATCGCGATCAGCCAAGACGAAGGTTTCCTGGCCATTGAAGCTTCCGGAACTCCGCATGTGGTCTATCTTTATGACTTCGCCACCAACAATTTCGGTCACGAAACGCAGCTGCCCGGTTTGATCATGGATAACCGGAATACCGGCACCGATTTTAATGTGGCGGTTCCAGCCGGCTCCCGCTTTACCGGAGGTGGAATCAAATTGAGAGAAACGTTCACCGCCAACCACGCCTGGGCATATTTAAAAACTGAGCCGGTGAATTATAACAACGCCACCACTGACGCCAAACGTGTTTTTGGCTATTTTCAGCCAAAAGGTACGGTTGATAAGTTTTATCTGATCAGAGAGGATGTAGCCAGACTCTTTGTCGATAACTCACCGCCCAATGAATTGCTTAAAATCTGGTCTCTGGCTACCACACCATACGGGCCCGGTGCAAGACAGATTCTTGCCAGCACAAGCGTATTCATACAGGCTGATCACGGTACTGACGGCGTGGGCAATGGAGGCATAGCCCCAATGTATACCACGAATGCTGCAGTATCAACAATAACTCAACCATCGGTGTCAGGAAGTAAATACGGCACAACGGCGAACTGGCAACACATAACAGCCTCTGAGACCAGACCGCTCAATTTTCAGCCGATTTTGCTGCGCTCTTATCCGTTAAGCGGGTGTAACACGGTTCATGATACCGCGCTGGCATTTTCGCGCGATCTCGCCAACCCGATACTGTTTCAGCTCGACCCCGGCCAGGACGACATCTGGGCGTTAAAACCCGGTGCCTCATTCACCCGAATCGATATTGGCGGGACTTTCGAAGTGTCTGACAAACAGTTTGTTGTCAGTCCCGATGGACAGAAGCTGATTTTTGCCGAAGACACAGGCTCTAACCGAATCTTTGTAACCAATATCGGCAATCCCGACAGCTTTGCTTTTGATGGTACCCCTGTGACGCAGTCTTCTATTTCTCCGGCAAGTTTTGGCAGCCTGATAACTGCAGTCGGCTGTAGTGCTCCGCCGAAAGCGCTCGGCGTCATGCCGTTCAATTCTTACAAATCAACCTCGCGTCTCGGTAAATACGAGCAGGTGGCTACTCTGCCAAACCTTATTTATGGCAACAACAACGCGACTCTGGCAAATGGTGCCATCTACATAATGGGCGGCGCAATTAGCGAGGGGGCAGCGCCATTAAACAAAATATACAAATTTGAACCAATGGCAACGCCGGCAACCGTTTCAACGCAAATAGCAACTCTGACTCAGACAACCAAACTCAATTCAGTTGTTGCTTACGACAACAAAATATATAGCTTCAACGGCGCCAAAAACGCCGTTGTGGGCGATGTTACCAGCTGGGTTCAGCGCTTCGACCCCGCCACCGACCAGGTAATTTCTTCATTCGATCCAGTTGCCGGAACACCGACAGAAATTCAGGTCTCGTTTAATCAAGTTAGTTTGCCATCCCCTACCACGGTTACCGATTCTGGCGACATAAGCGGATCTGCTGGTCCAGGTTCTCAAGCATTTGATGGCAGTATTGCAATTGGTAGTGCTTGGGCAACAAATTCCAACAGCCAGTATCTTGAATATTATGCAGGAAATACAAGTTTGTCATTTGTAGTTAATAAAATATGGGTTAATAATTCTGTTACCGATACTGATGGAGGAACACATGACTATTCCTTTTTTGGTTATGATGGTTTATCGTGGATTCCTCTCCTTACTCACACGATTCCAGAAGCTTCTACAAACTATAGCCAAAACTTCAGTAATTCTAGCGCTTACCAAGCATATCGGTTTCAAACGACTTCAAGATGTGGCAGCTTTGCAAGCTACTACGGTGTACGTGAAATCAAATTTTATTTATCTGGTGTAATTAAAATACCTGCTGTGGCATTGACTTCCAACTCCGGGCCATCGCCGTATACTGCTTATCAAAGTAGTACGAATAGTGGAAACGACGGTTACAAAGCTTTTGATTCTGGAATAACAACTACTTGGTGGGAGGCTGGCAACAACTCAAATGAATGGGTCGGGATTTACACAGGAAATCTCAGTGGTGAAGTTGTAAAATATGTGAGAATTCTTTGCAACGAATCGGCTGGAAGACTTAATAATTTCTGGATAGAGGGAGCTTATAACAACACTTTTTCATCCTCAGTAATTATACCATTTTCAGATGGAGCTGCTGTTGCAGCCCATCAAAACACCAATGCCAGCTATGTTTATACATTGAATAATATCATTCCATATACTTATTATAGACTATATTGTCAATCTACTCATGATGGTAACAATCCAAGGATATACAATGTTGAGTTTTATACTGAATCTGGAGGATTAATTTCTGCTGGCGAACCCATCATGACCAAAACCATTACCGACGCGCGTGGTTCTATCGCAGTATCGAGCAACGCAGCCTGCCAGACACCATACGGAATCGTCATCGCCGGCGGTTATACGGGTGCGGCAACGACCACCGCCATAGTTTACTGGCCACATGCGCTCGATGAATATACCGATGCAACCAACCATTCATTTGGCATTTCGCGCTCTCTGCCACCTCTGCCAACCAGAATGATGATGCATTCTCTGGTCTGGCACAAGGGAAAACTTTATCGCATAGGCGGAAGGCCAGACCCATCAAGCACCGCCACCAATATTCACATTTTTGACTTTGACTCCAACAGCTGGTCAGCTGACATTCTCTTTACTAACACCGCATATTTTTCCACCAATGCAACTCTTGCTTTACAGAAGTATTCAGCCGCGGCCTGTTCTTTTGGCGATGAGATATTTGTGTTTGGTGGTTATAACAGCAGCGGCGACCTACAAAGCACTGCATTCGCATGGAACCCTGAAAGTACCGTGGTCAGGCAACTTGGTGACATGCCGGTAGCAAAAGCCGGCCTGACCGCCGTTCCCTGTGGCTCATCGATCTACCTCATCGGCGGCACCAGCGACGCATCCGTTTACAAGTTCACCCCATGATTCAGGAGAAGAGGCTCACGCGGAGGCGCAGAAAGGTTATTATGACTGAAAACTGTCATTGCGAGGAGGGCATCAGCCCGACGCGGCAATCTCCATGTCCAAAAAGATTGCTTCGTTGGCTTTGCCGACTCGCAATGACGGCAGGAACCTGCTCTGCGGCTCTGCGTAAGAAAAATTCTTTATGAAAATTTTGTTTAAAAAAGGTTACACGCTGATGGAATTGCTGGCCGGGCTGGCGCTGATTTCGATAGTTTCCAGTATCGTATTGCCTGGTATTGCCAACTTCTATTCAGGCCTGCAGGTCAAAACCGAAGGCGAAATTTTTGTGCAGAACGTCAGGCTGGCTCGTTACAAGGCAATAGGAGAGCAGGCCGTCTACCGCCTGATATTCGACACCGACCCTGTGGTTACGCCGCCATTGGCCTATCGTGTACAAACCCACGCTGCTTATGACGACCCACCTATCGGCACATATGACTCAGGTTCCTACGACGACGGCGACTATAACAGCACAAACTGGTTCGATGCGATCGAAGCCGAAGAAATCATTTTCGACACCGGCACCGAAATCAAAACCAACCTGCCGCAGGTGCTTTATTTCTGGCCAAATGGGCAGATATACACAGATCCAGATATAAATAGCCCGTTTGCAACACCGATTCCAGAATACTACATCGCTTTCAGCTACGGAAGTGCCGGGATCAAGGTTGTCGTTACCCCAATGGGTATTTTCAGTTCTGAATCTTATGCTGCCGATATTGTAGATGCCGAAGATGACAGCGAGGTTTTGTGGTGAATAAAAAGGGGTTTTCGCTGGCTGAGATAATCGTTTCCACAATTGTCATGACCATGCTGATGGTGAGTGTCATTGGCTACATTCAGTACAGCGGCGAAATCTGGCAGGACGGTTACAGCAAAATTTCAGGTATTAACTACATGCGTATGACCACCGAAATACTGCGACAGGACCTGCTGCGGGCGGTAACCATTGCATCGCCAAGCGCAGTTCTTGGAGGAAATGCCACTCCGACTGCCCAGCTTAACTACAGAATATCAGGGCTTCCCGGCAGTTTCACAATAAGAATCGCTACAGACAGTGATTTGCTGCTGAGATTATCAGACGGAGTTGCCGCCATGAATAATCGTATAGCAAAAAATGTGGCATCGTTCAGCGTAATGCGCATCTCAACCTGGACGCTGCAGATACATATTCAGATTCATAACGATATCACTGAAGAAGATGAGACCTACCGGATAATCGCCAGTGACACATTGTCTTTTATGGCACCAGGCGCGGGATGAGGAGCAACCATGAACATTGAAAAGCCTCGTGGGATGGCCGGTACTATATTGGTAATTCTGATTTTCGGGCTGCTGGTTTCGATATCTACTGCCTATATCAAAATGGTACAAACAGAGACTCAGGTTCAGGGTATGATCGACAACTCCGATCGCGCGCTCGACGCTGCATTTTCAGGTGTCAACATGGTAATTGCCATTTTACAGAGCCAGGAAGATAAAATTCCCTTCATAAACGACACGACCACAGCGAAATCAAGAATCTATTTCATCCGACCCGGCTATCTCTCTACCGACTGGCTTGGGATCAATATCAACCCTCTCACCTCAGCAAGTTTTCCAAACGCTACCAGCAGCGACTGGTTTTATCTGAACGAGAGTCTTGATCTTTTTGACTATGGCGACACTGGCAGCAGCACAAAACCATATCAATTCAGAACACACTCTTACCCCGGAACAACGGGCGCCGGTGTAATCATACCGGCAAGCTATACGATCAAGTCACAGGGTCGCTTTCTTGTTTATGGTCCAGACCAGACAACGGTTCTTGCAACTTATACCTCGCAAATCATAGCGGACTGTTCTATAGATTTCACCCGCAAAGTAATTCAGCTTAAACGCTGGCGTTATATGCCATACGAAGACAACGCCTCATTTGCCAAAGCAGTTTACTACTGATTCAAGGTTGAACCCCTGCAAAGATCGCTGCTTAAAGCATACCCCACCACCCTTAAAAAATCTGCGTTAATCGGCGGCATCACCCGGGCGCTTCCATCCTGATGCGCCCAAGTATCACCCACATCCTGTGGGCGACTGCGGATGTTCTCCTTCTTCTCCGGGTTTCTGCTCTTCTGCCCAAAGATTTCCGGCTGCCTTCTTTGCGGCTTTGTGTCTCTGTGCGAGGTATTGTATAATAGAGAAAATGCGGGGCGGAGGTTTTTATGGCGGGATCGACAAAGAAAAAGCAGCAGCGGTATTCTTACGCAGATTATCTGACCTGGGATGACGACAATCGTTACGAGATAATCGACGGTGAAGTATTCGATATGACTTCGCCGAGTTTGCTTCACCAGAGCATAAGTGGTGAATTGTTCAGACAAATGGCAAACTATTTTGAAGATAAGCCATGTAAAGTATTCGCAGCACCTCTAGACGTGCTGCTGGCAAAGAATGCCAGCAGATCGGACGAAGTATTTACCGTGGTGCAGCCTGATATCATGGTCGTCTGCGACCCGAAAAAACTCGAGGAACGCGGCATAGTCGGCGCGCCCGACCTGGTGGTAGAGATTATCTCGCCGTCAACTTCATCGAAAGACAACATTATCAAGCGCCGGGTCTACGAGCAGGCCGGCGTCAGGGAATTCTGGCTGATAAGCCCGGTCGAGCGTCTGATCAGGGTGAACAAACTCGGCAAAGACGGCCGCTTCGAGCGCGAAGAAATTTATGACGACACGGCAGAGATCGAGATTGCGCAGTTTGCCGGTTTGAGCGTCGACTGCCGCCGGCTGTTTCCACCCCTGCCGAAAGTTAAACGGGTAAAATCGCCACCACCACCAAAGTATGGGTGAGATTCTCTTGACGCGGTCTGTTGTACATGCGATATAATAAAGATTGAAAAACGCGATGCTGTTCTCGTTGAAACTTTGCAAGCGGAGATGTGTTTATGAGCCCGGAAGTATCTGAGGTCATCAGGATTCTTTCAAGCCTGAAAGCCGAAATTAAAGCGCGATTCAAGGCTGATCTCAAAGGAGTTTTCGGTTCTTTCGCCCGCTCTGAAGCAACCCCGGACAGCGATATCGACATTCTCGTCGATTTTCTGCCATCTGCGAACCTTTTCGATATGGCCGAGCTTACACTTTATTTAGAAGACAAGCTGCATCGCAACATCGACCTGGTGCCAGAAAGTGGCATCAGAACGGAATTACGGCAAACAATTCTGCAAGAGGCAATCATGCTGTGAGAAATTTTGTTCTATACCTCGAGGACATTCTTGCAGCTATTCTTGCCATTGAAGAATTCGTTAAGAACATGGATCTGCAAGGGTTCAAACTTGACGACAAGACCTCGAGCGCGGTGATTCGCAAGTTCGAAATCATTGGCGAAGCAGCCAAAATGGTGCCCGTAGAAGTTCAGGAGAAATACCCAGAAGTTCCATGGCGAGCCATGGCCAGAATGTGCGACAAACTCATTCACTTTTACTTTGGGGTGCAACATGAGCTGGTCTGGCACACCATAGCTGATTCTCTGCCAGCCCTGAAGCCACATATCGAAAAGGCGATATCTGAACTGAAGAATTAATATTATCAGATTGCGATTGCGCCGTTTGCTGGTTTGAGCATCGACTGCCGCCGGCTGTTTCCACCCCTGCCAAAGCCGAAAAAAGTAAAATCGCCGCCAGCGCCGAAGTATGGGTGATGGTATCAGCTCATTGCCAGCTGGGTTCGAATAGCCTTTTCGACTTTGATCAGATCGTCTGATGAAATGTTGCTGAACAGGTTAGCGAGACGGGTTTTGCTGACTGTCGTTATCTGGTCGGCCATGGCCTTTACCTGGCGACCGCCCAGCGTCACATAAGCCTCGCTGGGGTAAAGTCGGTCGGTGCTGGTAGTCAGCGGTATGACCTGAACACGATTGAGAAAACGATTTGAAGAATCATTACTGACTATAATTGCCGGGCGGGTCTTTTTTATTTCACCGCCAGCCGCCGAAGCAAAATCGACCCACCAGACTTCACCACGGTTCATCTATGGTTTCTCCAAGGGTTCCTTCGCACCATTCTTCGGCTTCACGTTCTCTTGCTTCGTCTTTTGCCATTTTTTTGTATTCAGAATCGAGAGAGTTGCCCAGAACATGTGGCCGCAGCAAATCTTCGATAAACTGGCTGATTTTGCCGCGGCCGATAACCCGGTGCAGCCTTTCGTATACCTGTTCGTCGAGCGTGATAGTCAATTTTTTATGCATTTACGGATCCCTCAATACGTATTATACACGTATATATTGCAACTTGTCAAAACTGACAGCAGCAAATGCTGCCAGTTTCAAAAAATCGGCGGCAATCGGCGCAATCTGCGGTTTCTGCTCTTCTGGCCTAAGTTGGCGGCTGCATTCTTTGCGGCTTTGTGTCTTTGTGCGAGAAAATGACCGGCGATTAATGCAGCGTTACAGGCTGTTGAAGTCTTCGGCGGGCTGGAAGCCGGCGGCCATAAGAATATCGGCGCCGCGCTCGCGGTCGTCGGCAAGGTTGCCGGTACCAGCACTGTACTGATAAGTTGATGGCGCGGCTTTGGGCATGTTCAGTGAGCGCAGCAGATCGTCGATTTCGCGGGGCGGCTCAAATTGAAGCAGATCGCCGGTTTTTTCGAGATAAGTGCGGTCGGCGATGATAAAAGCGCCAACACCATGATCTTCGGCGGTTTCGGGGCACCAGATGAAAACATAGTCGGCCGGGTCGCCGGCCGGCGAATAGACATAGCTTTCATTCATTATCTGCAGCTGATGATCAACGATTGAAACGTCGTAGTTATCGTCGGAATCGAGCGTAACCCGCAGTTTTACGCGCATTCTTTCGGGGCGGGGAGCGGCATATTTGAGGAAAATGCGGTTGATGGTTTCCTGGCGGTCAGGCGGGCATTGCAGAGCAAAGCTGATCTGGCTGGCATAAAGTTGCAGGTGCTCTAAGGCTTTCTGCTGGCCGGCATCGTTGCGATCGTAGTCGCCAAGCCGGGTAATTTCGCCAAAGATGTTGGAAACCTCAAATGCGTCAACAATATATGCTTTTTCATAACTTATCAGCCTGATATCGGCCCAGATTTCGAGCAGGTTCTGACTGGCGCTGGCAGAACCGGCCGCCATCGCAAAAAAGCACAGAGTTAAAATTGCCAGAAATCTTGTCATCGCAGAATCACAAACCTTAATTCACGTAGTAGAATTACAATTGTTTTGTACACAAGAGCATTTAAAAGCAAGTTTTATGCCAGTTGCAGACTGACCACTGATAAGCGTTAGCGCTCATTCAGTCTGGAAATGCAGAATATCTGCCAGCTTTATGCCAAAATATCAGCTCCTGTGCTATCGCTATAATAGTCGGAAGGTGAGTTATGTCAGCTCTATACATGGAATGAAAGTATGGTATTCTGATGCAAATGTTTACAGGAGATTGACTTATGAAGACGTATAAACCGGTGTTTATTCTGCTGGCCGTTCTGCTGTTTACGAGCAGCAGTGTTATGGCTGAAGTCGATGCTCCGGGCCAGAAACTGCAGCAGAAGGAAATCGACAAGGCAACAGCACAATGCCGCGAAATAATCAGACCTTACAGTTCTGAATCAGGATTTCCGGAGATTCTGCCAGAAGGATTACGCGGCAAAGACTGGGAAACGATACGCCGAAAAGTTGCTGAAGACTGCTTTAAATGTTCGAAAATAATGCTTGATCTGCTTGAAAAAAACAGGCTGCCGATCAAGCTGCGGCTCGGCGCGAAGTATTTTCGCAAAAGATTCATTATGGGAACCGCTATTTACCCGCACAAAGATGAAAGCGACAAGATTCATGAATTTCAGTGCCGCAGTTTCGCAAGTGACTGTGAAGTCGGCCTCAACGAAATGCACTACTGGCAGAAAGCCGAACCTGAATCAACCGGTGACGCCCGGTGGTTGAAAACTGCCAGAGATGGTCTTGTCAGGGTTAAGCAGATGTTGCCGGTATTTCCTGATGAAATAGGCGGCGAAGAAGCCCGAGAATTCTGGCGACAGGCGGCCGAGAGAGCGACACAAGCCGGAAACGAGGCTGGCATGACGGCAAGCCGCATCGGCGACTTCAATTCTCCGGCATGGCGCCTTAAATTTGCGATAAAGTATTGCAAGGCTGCTACCAGAGCTGCGGTTTCTGACAGTCTGCATGCGCGTGAATCTGACCCAGAATACTGGCGACTGGCTGTCATAAAGCTGCAGGAGTCTATCGAACCGCTTGGCAGCGAAATCGATGAACTGCTCAAATCTCTGTCCAAAAGATAGTCTCCAGCGCTGCCGGCCTTTTTGGCCTGCGCTTTGGGAGGTGCCACCAGCTTTACCGGGTCGCTGATAACCTTGAAGTCGAGATTTGCCAAGGCGCGAGCCGCTACGGCCAGAAACCTTTTCAAGTTGTTCAAAATGGCTATCATGCATAAGGAATGGTGCAAAGCAATCGAATTTTCAGATTTTTCGGCGAGATTTCACGGCATTACGTTTTTTCTGTCTCTGGTGTATGCTTATAAGATATACAAGTGACTTTGAGCATTAAGCAAATAATCGGAGGCTTTTATGGCCAGGCATAAGGTTATCGGCGTAGTTTTTATTCTCGCAGTCTTTATGGCTTCGCTCATGCCGGTTAGAGCTGAGCAGTTGATGAATCGCATCGACCGATTTTTTGTATTTGGCAGTAATCTGGCCTGGTTTAATAACAATTATGGCGCTGATATCGGCACCAATCATGCTGAAGGTGGCTGGTCACCGACCTTTTCTCAGGAACACTGCGAAAAGGTGTTTGCCAATCTCGAAAAGATGGGGTGCCCGGTGATAAGAATCTGGGCGTTTGAAAGACAGGAAGGTCTTACTTTTACGGCTGACCTGACTTCTGACCCGGCTTATCCTTATCATGAAGTTACCGGCCTCGACGACAAATTCATGGAGAATTGCCGCTTTTTGATGGATTGCGCGGACAGACACCATGTAAAAGTTTACTGGTCTCTGCTTAACCATCTGATTCGCGAAGAACAGGATGGCCGACACATGCGCATCATTACCGACAAAAAGGTGCGTAAAAGCTATATCAACCATGCGGCACTGCCATTTTTGCAGGAATTTGCGCGCCACCCGGCTTTTTTTGCCGTCGATATCATGAACGAAGCTGATGGCGCGATTGGCGGCATAGATTTTCTCAGCGGTGGCATGAATCCCAAACTTGGCTGCACCTGGAAACAGATGCGGGTATTTATCAAGGAATGTGCAAATGCTTTTCATCAGGCAATTCCCGGCATAAAAGTCACCTGCAGCAGTGGCTGGCATGAATATAAAAACGTTAAGGCCGGCCGTTTTTCAGGGCTTGGCCTGGATTTTTATGACTGGCATTCTTATAAAGACGAGCCTGATCTGCCGCATGCCCGCGAACTTAAGCTTGATAAGCCGGTTATCATTGGTGAATGCGGGCCAAAAACTCAGGAACCGGACGAGCACTATTCTCTGCAGGGTAAAAACTGGAACGCCTATCTGGCGCAGGCCCGCAAAGGCTATGCTGGGCTGTTGACCTGGTCTTATGGCAATCAGGGCGCTGCCAGTAACTTCACCATGGTTAACAAAGACCATAGCTGGCGCAGCGGAGCAAAATTCATTTATCGGGCAACGCGGGGCGAACTGATTCCAGACGCTGGGCCGCTGTTGCTAACTGATGCGGAAGCAAAGGCTCTGAAAACCCTTAACAGCGCCCTGAAAATTGTAATCGACCTGAAAGACCATTCGAACCCGAGATCACTGAATACTGCACAGAAGCGGCTGGTATGGCTCGGCAACGAAACCGCAAAATATTATCCCTATGTAAATCCAAGATACGCTGTTTTCAGCTTTATCAGAGCCCTGAATGAGATTTCCAATGCCGGTGAATGGGAACTGCGCAACCGCTCAGAAGGCTTTGCCGAAAGAACTGCTGCGTTACAGAAAATCGGCGCGGCTCTGCTCGATCAGGAGGGCACCATCAAGTCGACCAGGCTGGCGCAGGCAACCGCACGGCTGGCCGATTTCCTTAAAAGAGACCCGGCCGCAAAAAACACGGCAACCCCGTCGCCATTTGATGTAGATAGTGCAGGAAGCGGCGCCGCTGTGCCCGAGGTAGAATAAGCCTGGCGCACAATCAGTTCTGGCGCAGGGCAGTCAGCTCATAGAGCGGGTATTCGCGGCTTTTGCCCTTGATTTCGGTTCTTGCCAGAAAACTGACGCGGGCGCGGCCGCGCAGCAGGCGTATGGTCGAAGGTGCCACAATGATGCCGGTCTGTGTTGTTCTATGCGCTTCGGCTTTGAGACGGGCAGCCAGATTAACCGCATCACCGATGACGGTAAAATCGAGTTTGCCGAGACGCGAGCCGATGCGGCCGGAAACCACGCTACCGCTGGCAATACCGCCGCGCAAATGAAAGCTGCGTTGGCGCATGGCTTCGACCAGATCGAGAATGGCTGAGGCAGCGGCCAGGGCATGGTCGGGCAAATCTTGCGAGCTGCGAAATACCAGCATGAGAGTGTCTTCGATGAGCTTATCGACGACGCCGCCGCGCGGCATGACAGCACGATTGGCCTCGTCAATGAAAACACCGAGAGCTTTGAACACTTGATCGCCGGCCTGGTCGTGCAGATCATGCAGGCGCACAAAAGCGACACTGGCTTCGATACGAATACCACCCGGCGCCATACTGTCGTCGGCATCTTCTTCTACCGCACGCATGGCTTCGCTTGAGAGAAAATGAGAAAGGCGGCGGCGCTGTTCGAGGCCTTTGATCATCTCGTCAAACGCCGACTTGAGTTCACCAAACTCGTCGCTGCCGGTCAGAGCCACCCGCTGCTGGTAGTCGCCGGCCGCCACGCATTCGGTTACTCTGACAAATTCTGCGATTGGCCGCAGGTAGATGAGTTTGAAAACCAGCAGAATCAGAAACATCAGCGTCAGGCCATATAAAGGCAGAAGCATCATATAGCCCGGTGTTATCAGTTGTCCGGCCGCAATCTCAGCCTGTGTCAGCATGAACAAAGGCATATCGGCCATCGAAAAAATCTGAGCCAGATGGTTCTTTTCAGGCTCATAAAGATTGTGACCCGAAATCGATGCCAGCTTGAGATGCTCGAGCAATATCGGGTCAGCAACTTCGCTGTTGTCTGAAAGATCGTAAAAACGCGGAATGCCAAAATCTTCACGCTGAATGAAAAATTGATGCCGCAGATCAGAAACTCCTTTAAAGTGACGATTGGCAAATTCACCCAGCAGAATATCACGGTCAAAAGATGCGGTCAGTATTGCCCTGATGCTGTTTTTACCAGGATAGTTGAAATAGATCGAAGAAAAGCGTCGATCACTGCCAAATGCGGCAAACTGATAAATTCCGCCGCAACGGTTAACCACCTCGTTGATGAAAGTCGAATCCATCGCGGTAACACTTTCTTCCTCACCCGTAGAACTAACGCCGGTAAGAATGCCCTGCTCGTTGAAACCATGCATTATCGTCGCGGCAAACAGTCGCATGCTGGATTCATCTATATTTGACCGATTGTTTGAGAAATGTGGCGAACTCATATACAAACCATCGAGAAACTTGCGATCGAGTCTCAATTCTGCCAGAGCAGGGCTCTCTTCAAAACAACCCGCGAAAATTGCGCTAATCTCGTCATCTTTGCCGGCTTCCAGCCGACCTTCGATTTTCAGCGCCAGATCATAGTTAGCGTGCTGCAGATCGAGCAGATAAGAAGCCAGACCCTCGGTAAAATCGGTAAAAAGCTGCTGTTGTCGAGATTCGAGCCGATAGCGACCAATCACCTGATTGAACTGGTTCCAGCTGACAAAGCCCGCAAACAACAACAAGAATGGCAAAACCAGAAGGAATGCAGTGGCAACGATACTCTTGCTGGTAATACCTGCTTTGAACTCAAAGCCAAACAGATAAAGATTTACCAGAAGCAAGGTACCAGCCAGTATAAAAAGTCGGCCGGCAAAACTGATGTGAGATCGGTAAGCAAACAGAGGGTGCTGCAACTGCGACTCCGCAACCGATATTTCGAGAAGCGGCAGCCTGCTGGCAATTTCCTGCAGTCGGGCAGGCACGAAAGTGCCACCATGCACAAGGTCAACCATACTGCTACGCGACATTGTCGATTGCAGATGATAGCCCTGGTCATCTTCGACAAAGCGAGTTATCGGCTTTTGCAAAGAATGTTTTTGTTCCCAGAGACTGTCAGAAAATCTGACAAAGCTACGTTGCAGGCCGGGGATAAAGCGCTTAACCGCAGCTCTGGCAACCTTCTGCCAGGCAATATCGCGACCGTTCACGACCAGCAGACAGCCCCCGGTAATACGGGAAACGCCGGCCTGCGTCGCTTTGAAGGGGTGATAATAGAAATAGATGGAACCGCCAGGTTTTGCCGAAACAGATCGGCTGACACGAAATGGAACCACCGGCACTTCAGCGATAAGCGCAAACATGCGCCTGAAAAAAAGATCGGCATCTTTCTTCGCTTTGAGCGGGTTGCTGAAACGAAAAAGAGCCTGTATCGACTCTGCGGCAGCAGAGCTGTGAAAACCATACAGCTGCTGTTCGTTTACTGAAACGAACCAGCGTCTGGTAAGAGTTCGCGAAATATTCGACAGGCTCCTTCCGAGCTCCTCGTTGAACCAGTAATCAACACTCTGCGTATCAGCAGAATGAGTAATTACACCAGCAGCCGGCACCCCGGTCTTATCTCGCATGCTCTCAGCCAGTTTTGCCGGGTCATTGATATTCTGTGAAGCAGGATCGGCAAAAAAAACTTCGCAACTTCGTTGCAGAAAGCTTTCCATTTCGAGATCATTGCGGAAGCGATCCATCTCGTTGGTCATTTTAGCGGTCATTGCGCGCAGATTAGCCTGTCTCGTCTGCTTGAACAGAAAATCCAGACTCAACTGTAGAATCAACACCGGTATAACAAACACGGCCAGCCATATCGCCAGCAGGGTAAAAGTTCCGATTCGGCGTTCAATATTTATTGCAACTGATCCAGATCGTTCAGTCATCAGACACCTCATCAGCAACCAGGCAAAAGGCCGGCAAACCACATAAATCAGTCACATCAGACATGGCCGCGGCATTTTTAACACCGGCAGCAGTCTGCTGACAAAGCAAGATCCGCGACCCGACATGCCGGCTCGCACTTTCGAGCTTTTCAGCAATATGAGTCACTTCACCAATTACTGAAAGCACCTGACGCCCATCAGGGCTGCCGGCGATGCCGGACACAGCTTCGCCGGTGGCAATGCCAATTCCGTTATCGATAACAAAAAGTCCGGCAGCGGCGCGCCGGGCATTGAGAGCAACCAGTCGCCGGCGCATACACATGGCAGCCGTGAGCGCGCGTTCTTCTGGCCGATCAGCCTGATCATGGTAAAAAACTGCCACTACAGCATCGCCGACAAAACGCTCGATAAAGCCGCCAGATTCCTTGATAGCGGTTTCCATCTCGGTAAAATAGTCGTTGAGCAGGCTCACGATCTGTTGTGGCTCATGTTTTTCACTGAGTGAAGTGAACCCGCGAATATCACTGGCAAGCAAGGTTACCATACTGCTTTTCGTGCACTCGCTCGCGCTCAGCCCCAGCTGTTCAAAAAGATTATCAGAAACAAAGCGCCGCATTTTTTCGCGCTGCACTAGACCGGTCGCCATGCGATTGAAAGAACTGGCCAACAGTGAGAACTCGTCAGAATCGGGCATCTGTACGGCAACCTGGTAATTGCCTGCCGTTATCTCAGCTGTTGCCTTCTGAAAACCGGAAACAGGGTGTATAAACATTGCTGAAAGCAGATCTGCAAAAAGCAGAAGGCAAAATAATGTCATTGCCAGCAGAACGAAGGGAAAAAGCTTGAGCAGCAGTTCAAGCCTGAGATCTTGCGAAGCCGTTGAAATACCGGCAAAGACAAGACTGTCACCGCTTATGTAACGACGATTGACAAATTTGTAATTGCCGTCAGCATTTTGCATGAGGTGTGAACCGCCACTGCGGCTGGCCGCGGCAATATCCAGCTGCTGTTTGAGCTCGGATGATGAATTGACATAAGCCGGCCACCAGCGCAATATCGTATCATCTACCCGACGCTGCCCGATAAGAAAATCATGTTGTCGCCACGGCATACGCTGCGAATATATTTCTGGAACAAACAGTCCAGGGTTAATCAAGATATAATTGGGACTGCTCGTACTGGTATTGCCTATTGCGCGTAAGGGATTTCCGGGCAATCTGGTATCGGGCAGCAACATATATACCATGCGCGACAATTCGTCGGCCTTTTTCCAATCTCGCGTTTCGACGCATTCACGATGCATGGTCAGGTGTTCTGAATAAGACTGCTGCAAAGAATCGATAGCGAGAGAATAAAAATCCCCCTGGTCTATGTACTTGCTATTGGTCGGAACCCTGCGGTCGAGGATACCGAGATGATCGAGATACCTGGCTGCCAGATAACAATCGGCGCGCCGCGAAGAGATGCTTGCTGGATGCCGTGATCTGAAAGCTCTTGTCATACCGTCGTCGCGATAAAAGAACAGTTCAAAAAAATTGTCTGGCAACACAATCTTGTGTGAGTGCATTTGTAAAAGCTCGCTTGAAGGTCTTGCCACATGTTCGATAATTCGCTGTTTGGTCTTGAGGATCTCGAGATTCAGCTGCAGTTTCTGGTCATAGTAATAGCTGATCAGGCGGTACATTGAACTCGTGGCGTCTGCCCTCAGTTCATGGCCGGTCAGGTTGTGAAAACTGTCAAACAGGCTCAGGCAGAAGTAGCCAAGCATCGTCCACGGCAGGCAGATAGAAAGAGCTATTATGGTGAGCATGCGCAGACGCAGGCGAAATGCATCAGGAAACCCGAACAGCATAAAATATATGGCAACTGCCAGAGTGATGATTATGACAAAACGACAGACGAAAGCAATTGATCCCAGATGAGCCGCGTGTTCTTTTCTCAAGCTTTTAATCGAAAGTTCGACGCCGATTCGTGTTGGCAGCTGGTTCTGATAACCGCTGATACGACTGTAACCTGCCAGTTCAACTGGAAAAGGCTGATTCAACCTGAGTGTATCAGGATCAGTGCTGTTACCAGATGGCGGTGAAGTGTAAAACAGCCTTCTTGTTCCCGGCCGCGAACTCTTTGTTGCCAGTTCGAGAATTTGATCTACCCCGATATCTCTGCTGGCAAACATGACAAAATAGCCTCCATAAACTAGTTCACCGGCTTTAACCGGCAGATTATAGACAAAAAAGCGCCGGCTGCCAAAACGGGTTGTTGCCATCTCGTAAACAGCACCATGATGCGGTGGGCGATAGGCAAGATCGCCAACATAGTCGTAAAAGAATTGATGATAAGTGCGTTCACGCCTGCCTGTTTTTACAACCTCAAATAGAAAATTCTGCAATGATTCACCAGCTTTGTGATTATTGGCAATCACTGCGCTGAAAGTCGCAGTATCGGCAACAATAAACGGCACCACCGCTTCAAAACGCTTTCGATGCTGAATGGGAAAATCCCGCAATTCACCATAACTTTGGTTGAACCAGCTCCAGATATCTGTGAAATCGGTGTTGAAGGTGACTATGGCCAGTGGCTGTATTCCTGCCTCTTTCTGATAAAATTCACAGAGTTGGCCGATTGTTGCTGCCGTAAAGATACCAGCTTCCTGGTTTTGCGGAAAAATTGGGTGATTCATTGTTGCCGAAACAAGGCCGAGCTGAATCTCAGCCCGTTTGATCAGATTTTCGACAAACTGACGTGGAATGAGGCTCTTGCGAAAATCTGCCAGCTCTTCCTTGAGGCTTTGTTGAGCAACTTCGAGTTGTTGCTGCCAAAGACGCCCGGAAATATGATTCAAGTCGCTGACAATAAAGAAAAGAGGCGCAAGAACGACAATGGCAAAGACCAGACTTATCGAAAGACGAAGATGCAACTCTCTGTTTTTAACCATTGCGCAGTCGCTTACCTGTTAAAAAGCCCTAAAAGCCTAAGGCTTTCAGGGCTGAAACATTTCAATACCGTTGAGATTGCTTCGTCGGACTTTCGCCCGCCTCGCAATAACTGTTCATCCTAGTTCTTCATGCTGTGGACGGGAGGCGGGATACGGCCGCCGCGGCGCACGAATACAGAAGGTGAGTGGCGGCCGACTTCCATTACCGGCCCTTTGCCGAGGAGGCCGCCGAAATCGACGATGTCGCCGGCTTTCATACCGGGAACCGGAATCAGACGGCAGGCGGTGGTCTTGTGGTTGATCATGCCGATAGCAGCTTCATCAGCGATTATACCGGCGATTACATCAACCGGAGTATCACCGGGAATTGCCACCATATCGAGGCCGACCGAGCAGACACAGGTCATGGCTTCGAGTTTTTGAATGTTGAGAGCACCGTCTTCAATGGCGCGGCACATGCCGGCATCTTCGGTAACCGGAATAAAGGCACCGCTCAGGCCGCCGGCGTAGGTAGCCGCCATCATGCCGCCTTTTTTAACGGCATCGTTGAGCATGGCGAGAGCGGCGGTGGTGCCATGGCAACCGGTGCGTTCGAGGCCCATGAGCTCAAGAATATCAGAGATCGAATCGCCTTTAGCCGGTGTTGGAGCGAGCGAGAGATCGATAATACCAAAAGGAATACCCATCATGCGTGAGGCTTCACGACCAACCAGTTCACCCGTGCGGGTGATCTTGAAGCTGACCTTCTTAATCAGCTCGGAAAGTTCGCCGAAGTTCAGGTTGTGAGAGCCTGCCAGTGCGGCCCGCACCACGCCGGGGCCGGAGAGACCAATGTTGAGTATGGCTTCGGCTTCACCTGGCCCAAGGAATGAGCCGGCAATAAAGGGGTTGTCTTCGACTGCGTTGCAGAATACGACCAGCTTGGCGCAGGCAAGGCCATTAGTAGCACTTGAGCGTTCAGCCGCTTCCTTAACAATTTCAGCCATACGGAAAACGCCATCCATGTTGATGCCTGACTGTGAACTACCGATATTAACGCTTGAGCACACGCGGTCGGTGCTGCACAAGGCATCTGGGATCGAATTGAGAAGAATCTGGTCGCCACGGGTAAAACCCTTTTGAATAAGGGCACCAAAACCGGCGATGTAGTCGATGCCAAGTTCTTTAGCGGCATTATCAAGGGCAATCGCAATCGGTACCGCGGTGGGTTCGGTAAAGGCGTTGGCAAGTATTGACACTGGAGTTACCGAAATACGCTTGTTAACTATGGGTATGCCATATTTTTTCTCGAGTATACGGGCAGTCGGCACGAGGTCACGTGCCACTTTGATTACCTTCTCGTAGACTTTTTCAGCGCATTTGTGAACGTCTGAATCAGCACAGCTCATGATGTTGACACCGCACGAAATCGTACGGATATCGAAAGTTTCAACACCTACTGCGCTGATGGTTTCGATGACTTCTTCAAGAGAAAAAAGCATTTATGGCCTCCACCAGGTATCAGAGACGATGTTGATATCTGAAAACATCTTCGTGCTGAATGAAAACTTTGACCTGAAGCTGATCGCCCATTGTCTGCATGCGATTCTGGAATTCCTCAAAGCTGCAGTTGGCTGCAGAAAAATCGGTCATCATCATAAGGGCAAAAAGATCCTGCATGATCTTCTGACTGACGTCTTCGACGTTGACGTTCGAGTCAGCGATAGTACGGGTAATACCGGCAAGAATACCGGGCTTATTGGCACCGAGTACGGTAATAACGACCTGTTCCTTGTTGTTGTTCACCGGGAAGCCCCCTGTTGTCACTATTCTACTGACGCAATATATCAGATAGTTTCGACAAGGTAAAGAATCTTTTCTGCCCAAATCGTGCTCGTTCGCGTAATCGTAATCGGAAAACGAGAAATAGATTAATAGGACGAAGACGATTACGAGCACGATTACGAGCACGAAAGAAGGGAAATAGAAAAGTCCCCGTTTGACCGGGGACTTTATTGAACTAACAGATTAGAATCGGTTTTCCTTCTTGAAGACCTTTCAGTGGGTGGTTACCAGTCACGTCACCGCTTCTGGTTTCCCCTTCTTGTCGTTACATGTCATCTAGAGTATTAACGCAATTGCACTATGACGCACATTGGTTACGCCAAGCCTAAGGCGTTCATCGCCTTCGAGGCCTTCGATACAATCACCAGACTGGAGTTAACAAGTCTTTCTATCCTCTTTTCGACTTCTGCCGACTTCAAGGTTCAACACACACTTTCATTGGTTGGATAACACCAACGCCTTCCTAGGTTTCTTCCCTCTTAGCGCCATCACTACCGGACGTGACAGACAGGATTCCGGCCCTGTCGCATTCCGCTCCCAGGTTTTCTCAACCTCTCAGCAGAACTTGCGTCGTTAGTAGCTTGCGGGTTTATTCCGCCCCGCTGGCACTTGCAGGGTAATGATCTACAGAGTTTTCCCCTGAGCCGATCGACAACTGTTTCCAGCTGTCCTGCTCCTTCGCTGTTACTGTCTCTACACGGTCTTCTTCCAGAAATCACTGGCAGTTCCCACTGCCTGACCGTCGAACTTACATTCACCCGATCCTGGTTTTTCCTGGCCCCTTGCTGCAAGCAGCCGGTTTCCATCTTGAGATTCAGCCAACCTTGAAGCCTTGCTCCCGGTTCAGAGCGTCTCTTACGTTGCCAGGTTTCACCCCGACTCCGCGATTACAACTCTCCTGACCTTTTGTCCTTCGGGGTATCTGGCTATGACAGCCCTGGATAAATCCTTCCTCCTTCAGGGTTCGAAACCCTCCTGGAGTTTTTCTGCTGCCGTAGTTGGTTTCTCCGACGATGCGGAGCCCTCCCCCCATGGAATTTTTGCCTTTCGACCTATACTTCTTCTTCAGTTTCACGTTACCCGAGGTTATTTGTTCCCTTCGGGACCTTAACACCTGTTACCAGATACCAGTATCCTTCTTGAGATAACTGCCTGAAACCTGCCGGAGCTCAGAAGTATTTGCCTTGCGGCCACCGATTCTATTGTCAATGATCTGTTCGTTCAACAATTACAGCTTACCGCAAACCGGCAACTAAAGTCAAACATTTTAAAAAAATATTTTTAAACAACCACAAACACCTATCAACAAAGAACTACAAACAAAACATGTCTTTGGTCGGGCATGGTATGGTCGAACAATTTTAACTCTACCAGGATACTTATAGTTGTAATAGTCTGGAAACACATTTAATGTTAACGATGTAAGAAGCTGGATGTGCTGCGTTGTTCTTGATGCACAGGAAGTAACTTTCGGTTGCGTAATCTCCCTCTTGTTTATCTCCAGTATGTATCATATAATTATACTTATTGGAGATAAACATGTTTAAAGACCATGCATTTTTGATGCAGGAACTCAAAGACTATGCCTCGCCTCGGGCAAAGCTTACCAGAATGATCAAGAGCGGCGAAATCATTCAGGTGCGCCGGGGTCTCTTTCTGGCGGCAAGCGAAAAGGGCTATTCGCTAAAAAGTCTGGCTGCAATCATCTATGGCCCTTCTTACATTTCTTTTGAGTCAGCAGCAAGCTATCATGGATTGATTCCTGAACGCGTCAGTGCGATTACTTCAGCGACTTACAAAAAAAATAAAAATCGCAGTTTTCATACGCCGTTTGGCGATTTTTTCTACTATTATCTGCCTGCGGCAGTTTACCCTCATTCTGTCAGTTGTGCACAGGAAAATGGCATGAACTTTCTGATTGCGTCACCGGAAAAGGCTCTCTGCGACATGATCTACCGCACAGGTAAGGTGTGCAGGCGCGAGGCTATGCGCCAATTGCTGTTTGAAGACTGGCGCATTGAACCAGAAAAGCTCACTGAACTTGACTTTGAGGTTTTTCGCTTTATCGCGCCACTATATCGAAAAAGAGTGTTCAGCTGCCTGCTATCGCTTTTAGCAGAGGAGCGTTCGTGAACAGCGCCATTAAAAGCATGCTTGATCGTTATTCCTGTTCAAGCGTTGATGATTACCGCAATGCACTCAAGGAGATTGTGCAGGAAATAGCGCTTCTGGGCCTGTATCGCGGCGGGTTTTTTAGTCATGCCGCATTTTACGGCGGCACGGCTTTGCGCATATTTTATGGCCTGGAGCGCTTTTCGGAAGATCTTGATTTCAGCTTGATCAAGCCTGATCGCTCATTTCAACTCGTGAATTTTATGCGGACGCTGCAGGATGAGCTAGGTTCATACGGGCTTGAAATGACTGTCGAAGAAAAGTTAAAAAGCAACCGGTCGGCGGTTAAATCCGCTTTTATCAAAGGTGGAACCCAGCTACATCTGATCAAGATTTCGGCAATCAAGCCAGCAGTCAGCGGCGTAAGCCCTGATGAACAGCTGCGCATTAAAATCGAGCTCGACACTGATCCACCGCCAGGTGCCGGTTTTGAAATGAAATATCAATTGTTGCCAACGCCGTATTCAGTTCGATTATACGACGCCTCTTCTCTTTTTGCGGGCAAGTTACACGCCTTACTTTGCCGTGGCTGGCTAGGTCGCGACTTTTACGATTACGTCTGGTATCTTTCTCGAAGCACCCCTCTGAACGTAAGACATCTAACCGAGCGCCTTCGTCAAACCGGTCATTGGCAGTCAGACCAAATGTTAAGTCATGAGCAGCTGCTTGACCTGCTGATAAGCAGATTTACACAGATAGATTTTCAGCAGGCCAAACAGGATGTAATGCCGTTTATCACAGATAAAGAATCTCTGGGCCTGTGGTCAGCAGATTTTTTTATCGATATAACGCGCCGGCACCTGAAGCTGTCTAATGCCAGTTGAGCACTATTATCAATAGTGCCGTCACACGCCGCTAATAGTAAATTCCCAACCAGCAAAAGAAAGGAAGAGTATAAGGTCGAGCTGACGAACGAAGGGCCTACAAGGTTCGTTCTGCGCAAATTGATGCGCTAGCGTATAACCAAACCCACGAATTAAACCAGAATCTTGTTCCAGCGCCCCAAACAATAAATGTTACGGGTATTCATCGACGTAGATCCAGAAGTCTATATCGCTATCAAAGAAGTATTTGACGAATCTGGCAGTGAGAGGCTTTCCTCGCTGCTCCATCAGGTAGCGGTAATCGACTTCGCGCATTTCGCTGAACAGCTCAAAATCACGATCTGATACGCGCATGTAATGGGCCTCTCCGGTGGTCTCAGTAAGCCCGGTCGAGATTTCGCGCAGCGTCACGGAAAATGCTACCGAAGTGTCATCAGCCTGGCGGGTGCCGTAAGCGATTTCGCCAGCAGCTTCGCCGGTTGCTTCGGCTTTGAGACCTGTTTTGTACGGGTTGTCAGGGTAGACGACGGGCAGGTCTGTTCCTGAAGCAGTGAGAGTTTCAACAAACTGCCATCTATCAAAAGTATACTTTGCCCATTCAGCCGGCTCTTCTTTACCGATGTTGTTGATACTGTAGGAATAGGTCTTAACTGGTCGCATTCTGGTGGTTGTCTCGATCACTGTGGCGCCGGCTGGCATATCTTTTGCCCAGCCTTCGCTCTCAATTTTCTGATATTCATAGACGTTACGCTTTGCCTGCCAGGAACCCGAAACGACTTCGACCTGTGTACGACGTTTTATGGTTTTGTTATCTGAAAAGATGTCGAGCAGCGACTCGACATAATCTTCAAGGTAGTCCTGAAAGTGGGTTGGATACTGGAGAACCTCAGGGTCATATATGATAAAGCCGGCGGTAAAAACGGTAAAAAAGATGATGAAGGCGACGAATACTCTTTTGAAAGAGAGCCAGGCAAGCCAGCGCAGCGGGTTGTACCAGCCACGCGGTTTTGCTGGTTCCGCCTCAGCCTGAGCTTTTCTTTCGGCAGACGACAGAAAAAAGCCACAGGGTTTTGAATGTGAACTTGATGTAGTGCTGCTGTAACTGTGACCGCACTTATTGCAGACATAAGTTTCACTGTAACTGTAGGTGTATTCTCTGACATGCTTTGACCTCTTCGAGTCTTCGTCATATTTCCACGAGCTTCGATAACCCTCGGATAGCTGACTGCGACTCCTGAGTTCGCAGGAAAAAAACTTTCCACAGTTAGAGCAACGATTAGCCCAGAGAAAGAGAACAACAAAAACCACACCAATAGTTATTACCAGCCAGGGGTTATCAGCTACACTCATCGGTCTTCCTCAAAAAGATAAATCTGTTTCTGCATAAATATATCACAGTATAATTTCAATATAATGTAATTATTACCCGGGCTCCCGGCAGGTTCCCAACGCTACAACTCTCACCAGTAGCAAGCCGTGGTGAATAGCTATGGATCTGCGTCAAAATTGCCTGGCTCGGCCGAACTGCTCTATCCTGCGCAGTTCGACATAAGCACCTCCCTGTGCAAAAAGTTTCCGCTTTTGGGAAGCCTGCCTGCGCCCTATGTTTATGTTCATTCATGATTTATGCAATCTGGCTCTCGGCCGGATTAATCGGTGTAATCTGCGTAATCTGCGGATGCCTAAAAGGTGATGACCATTTTGGCGTTGAAAACTGTGGCGTCGTAGCCTTGTCCGATAAGAGTTTTGGATGAGTTGACCTTTTTGACTTCGCCGTCAATGATCGTGTCGGTGCCGATGAACTGTGAAAAGTTGAGGCCAAACTCGTATTTAGCGCCACTCTGAGCCGCGCTGATATCGCGGTGATGCGCGAAAAAGCGATAGCGCTGGCTGCGCGAAAAAGGTGTCAACACCACAGCCATGCGCTTTTCGAACTCGGTCGATGGTTCGCGCGAACTGATCTTATCGTGCTGCAAAGCCAGTTCCATGCTGGCCCACTGGCTGAATACGCGCTGCAATCCGACTATTTTCGTTTTGGTAAAAATGTCATTGAGGTCGATGTAAACATCGTCTTCGTCCTTTTCTTCGTAAGTAGCGTCGAAAATATAGCCTTCGTAAAATTCGTGCCGCCACTGAATCGACCTGATAAAGTCGCGCAGTTCGGTCATTGGTTCACGGTTGCGATTGTAGCCTTCTTCGTATTCGGTAGTCAGCATCATCTTTTCAAATGGAGTATAGCGTAGTTCCCAGGTGCGGCGGTCGTTGCTGGAAACCTCGAGATCGGTCTTCTGATCGAGCAGGTCACGGCGGCGCCAGTCAAAATAGGCCTGCAAATAGTTATTGATGCGATAATCGGTAATAAAGTTGGCAGTAGTTTTCTGTACCGGGTTTTCGAAACGGCCGATGATTTCGGCCTCGTCCTGAGCCGAATTTGGCAGACTGGTCGGCAGAATGTATTTCTGCGGATCGAGCGACGGGTCTCTGATAACCTTGGAAGTATTCTCAACCTTGTATTTAAGCTGTGTACGCAGATCGCGGTTCGGTTCGTAGCGAATCTGTGAATCGGCAATTTCGGTACTGGCACGTGAGTTGGCGAGATAATCATCTTCACGCCGCCACTGGAAAAGACCGCGGGCGCTGAGAACCCGGTTTGGTTCGTAGCTGAGGTCGAGGTCGTAGTTGCGTGTTTCAGAGCGATAGTTATTATCTACCAGGCCGTCATCAACAGTAATCATCGAGATACCGGTATTCCAGGAAAATGTCTCATCAGCCTGTGCGCCCATTTTAAAGCTCATTTCGATAACTTCAGAATCAGACGCAACATTGATTGAATCGTCATATTCGGTTCGATTGATCTTGCTCTGAGTCACCAGCTTGCCGAAATTTTTGTCCCAGACGGCGGTAGAGGTGTCGCGCATCAGATCAGAATTACTGGTTGGCCCGGTTTCGCGGTCGTTCTGGCGGCCCATCCGGACTTCGATACGATTATCAGTGCGGGGAGTCCAGACAAAGCCGGTGTTGTAGTCGTTAAAGTCGATCGCCTGCAAAGTCGGGTCGTCATCGAGATTGGTCTCAGACTTTTCGGCATCGGCAAAACCGGTTAGAGTGCCGGTAAACTTGTAACCAAGACGGGCGCGACCGCTCATGATATCATTGACCAGTCCGCGCTCACCCAGTTCCAGCACGCCGCCTTCACGCCCAACAACCTTGAATTTGTTGTCTATTTTTCGATAAGAAAGGTCGGCATCGCTGCGCGCGGTTTTGCCGGTCAGGCCAAAACGTGTCGCGTAGCCGGTTATACCGCGATCCTGCGCGGTTGCCTCTGAATTTCGGTTCGGGTCGATGTGTGATACTGCGGTTTCGGCATTCATCGAAACAGACGGCGTTAACTGCCACTTTGTATCGAATTCAAGGATATCGTGCTGCATCGGAGTTGCAGTTCCGGATGCATCGATTGCCGATTTCGGCGTCGAACTGTCTACTTCCTGCAACCAGGTGAAGCCAAGATGGCTGCTTTCGTCGTGCTGGTAAACCTGACGGGTGCCGAAGAGATTGCGGCTGAAAGCCATACTCTTGTCGGAAACTTCGTATTCAACGACGATCCAGCGGGTCATTTCGATCGGCAGCATGTGCGGCAGGAACTTGATGATACCATCTTCATAATCGATGAAGTAATCGGTGCCGCGATTGGCTGCAACGCCGTCAATGCTGACTTTTTCGGAATTCTGCACGATCGGGCTGGCAGCCAGTCTGAATTCCTGCTGCTGCCCGGCGCCTCTGAACTGTTCGCGGCGGGCCTGGCCCTTTGACTGCGAGAACAGAAATGTCGACTGAAAGCGCTCGTGAAAAGCTCCCTGCGCCATGATACCGCGCACTTCCTTGCGGAACAGCGCGAATTCAGTGCCATCGATGGCCAGCGGAAAGTCGCCCATGACGAATTTCCAGATTGGGCCGTCGATATTTACGGTAAAACGGCGGTCTTCGTCTTCCTTGTCGTCGAGCACGGCATGGACGGTAGCGGTTTCGGTGATATTACCGCTGACTTCGAGATGCATGCTCTGGTCAAGCTTGAATCCAGGGATCGAATCGAAGTTTTCACTGGAAAAATGGCTTATATCACCCGAAACATCAGCCTTTTTCATTTCGAAAGTCTTGGTGCCGGAAATGTTGATGTTGCGCTTTTCGATCTGCTCATCAGCTTCCTGCCAGAAATTACGGGCATACTGCACAATCTGGGCCGGCGGCGTCTTGATGCGCTGTGGCTCATTTATTCTGACCGGCATTCTGTTATCCTCGACGGCGATATCGTCGGGCGAAATAGAATCAGCCGTTAAGGCTGCCGAAAGAGTCGCCACCTTCTTTACAGCTGGTCTTTTTGGCAGTGTAATCTGGTATGTCTTCGGCAGAGAATCTTCGACAGCTATGTCATCTGGGTTAATCGCAACAACGTCAACTGCGACAGCGTCTTTTGTGATCTGCGCAGCGGCGCTGATGCTGACCGGCGCAATCGCCTGATAAAGCATGGCCAGCAGAAGAATGCGCATTAAAAAGATGCGCCTGAACCTGCTGCTGGTGGTAGTTTTAATCATTTACCTCGGGGATGTGCCTTTCGATGAATATTTTTGAGATCCTTGCCGGTAAGATGTGTATAAATCTGGGTTGTCGAAACATCGACGTGCCCGAGCATCTCCTGCACCGCGATAATACCGGCGCCGCCTTCGAGCATGTGGGTAGCACAGCTGTGCCTGAAAACATGTGGCGACACGTCACGGTTGATAGCAGCCATCAGCGCATATTTTCTGATGATTTTCCAGACACCCATGCGTGACATTGGTTTTCCATAAGGGTTCAAAAACAAAGTGCGTTCGCTGATATCTTTGAGCAGCTTGTTACGGCCATTTTTGAGGTATTCGTTGACCGCCGTGATGGCATATTGTCCGATGGGAACGATGCGTTCGCGCCCGCCCTTGCCGGTAACGCTCAAAAATTCTGCGGCAGCATTGAGGTTGCCAAGTTTGAGATCGATCAGTTCAGATTCGCGAATGCCGGTTGCATACAGAATTTCGAGCATGGCGCGGTCACGCAGACCATATGGCGTCGAAAGATCTGGCTGTTGAAGAATTTTTTCAACTTCCGGCTGACTGAGCACCTTGGGCAATGGGCGACCAATGCGCGGGCGCTCTAACAAAGCGGTAGGATCGATGGCAATATGGTTTTCGCGCAGCAGAAAGCGATAGAAACCTTTTATAGCAGAAGATTTTCGCGCCATAGAACGCGGTGAGAGGCCAAGGTCGTGCATATGCACGAAAAACAGACTGAGAATACTGTCGATTGACGCGCTGGTTATGGCGCGTTGTCTGGCTTCGGCGAATTCGATCCAGTCCTGAAGATCGCGGCGGTATGCTTCGAGAGAGCGAGGTTTAAGGCCCTTTTCGATAGCAAGATAGTTCAGAAACTGCTCGAGCAGATCTGCCGACATGTTTGCTCCTGTTTTATCGATATTATCTGGTCAATATATCGGTAAAACAGGGGCTTTTATTGAATTCTATTGATGATTTCTACTCAGGATTTCTGCTCGAGACTGCGGTGAATATTCTCGGTATAGCGTTGCAGGTTGCGTTCGTAGAATTCGGCTGACAGACGACCTGAGCGGGTTTCTTTGAGCAATGGCAGCATGGCCCGCAGATCACCCTGTTCGGCGAGAGCCTCGATGGCATTGCGATAAACGATGTCTTCCTGGTCATGCAGGATTTTGAGCAAGATCGGCGTGCCCTGAGAATCCTGGATACGGCCGAGGGCAAATACCGCCGACGAGCGTACCCAGCGACTGCGGTCGCGCGACATTTTTTCGAGTTCGCTGAACACTTCCTGGTGACCACTCTTCCACAGGGCAATGGCTGAATTGACACGCACGCGATCGTTGCGATCGTGCAGCAGTTTATGACAGGCTTCCGGCAGTTGCGGCCAGCTGAGTTCACTCAGGGCTTCAACCGCGTTGGCGCGCACCCGGGCGTCTTCATGTTTGAGCTGAGCTGCGATAACATCGACTGCTTGAGCGCTTTTTGAGCGACCAAGGGCTGATACTGCGGTGGCACGCACCCAGATGTCGGTCTCGCTGTTGCGCAAAATATTGGTCAACTCAGCATCGAGCTCGGCCGAACCGAGAGAAGAACAGGCTTCGACGGCGTTGATGCGTAGCCAGCGATCTTTTGCGGCGAGACATTCGCGGATGGTTTTTATCACTTTATCGCCACCGATGCGACCAAGCACGAGAATCATCTGCTCGCGCACAACCAGTGGCATGCGGTCGAAATCGACGAGAATACGATCGGCAATGCGGTCACCCATGGTTGCGATCGCAGCAATCGCAGTGTTTCTGATGCGGTCGTCCGACAACTGCAGCAACCGGTAAAATTCTTCATAAAGCAGCGGTGACTTTTCTTTTTCAGCCTTTTTGAGAAGAAGAATTCTGATCTTCTGGTCGGTTTCGTTCGACAGCCATTGCCGCAGAATACTTATGCGCTCATCGGCACCGAACAACGCCAGGCCTTCGACGGCTATTTCCCTGACACGCGGCCGGGTATCTTCAAAAAAGCTCTGAAACATGTTACGATCTTCGATAAGTGGGCGACTGACAAGTGCTTCTACAATTGCCTGCCGGATTTCAGCATTGGCTGATTTGACCAGACGTCTGACGTGCGCACTTGCCCCTTCGTCTTTGAGGCGGGAAAGAGCGAGATTGGCCATGAGCGATACCGCCCAGTTGTCGCTGCCAGAAAGCATTTTCAGAGAAGTGTGGCGTTCAGGTGAGGGGTGCCGGACAAAATAGCCGACAGCCGTGGCAAGCAGCTCGGGGTCGCGGGTCTGGCCGAGAATCTCGTTCATCAGCGAAGCTACCCGCACATCATCGTAAGCGGAAAGCAGTTCGAGCAGACGGCGGCGTACGGCGGGCGGCTGATCGTTGCTACAGGCCTTGATTACGACGTCGAGCGCCGCTGAAAAATCAAAACTTTTCAGCGCCTGACTGGCGGTTTCAGCAAGCTGTCCGTCATCGCTGAGAATGAATTCGATAATATGCTTTACCGAAGTCGGGTTACCTATGCGGCCAAGCGCCTTTACCACCTGATTGACGATTTCCTGGTCGGGCGAAGACAGAAGATCTTTGAGATAATCGGCATGTTGTCTTATGCCTAGAATGCCGAGAGCAGAGACTGAAAGCAGCTTCTCCTCACGGTTATTGCTCTTCAAACCATCGATCAAATCTTTAAAGCGGTTTTTTTCGGCTCCCGACATGCTGATCTCTCCTGTTTTAATCTTCGGTTTCGGGGTCATCGACTCTTTCTATGCAGGCTCCCAGTTTGCGAACACGGCCCACGAGATCCTCATAACCCCGGTCGATATGAAATACCTGGCTGACTTCAGTGCGCCCTTCGGCCACCAGTCCGGCCAGTACCATGGCAGCGCCGGCCCGCAGATCGGTAGCGGAAACCGGAGCACCTTTAAGCGATTCGACACCATGTATGACGGCGGTGCGATCGTGAATAGCTATGCTTGCGCCCATGCGTGCCAGTTCTGACACATGCATGAAACGGTTCTCGAAAATGGTTTCGGTAATCGATGAAGTCCCGTTGGCAACACACATTGCCGCCATCAGTTGCGCCTGCAGGTCGGTAGCAAAACCCGGGAAGGGTAAAGTTTTAATCTCGACCGCCTTGAGTCGTGACGGTGCGTTAACGCTGATTGAATTTTCATCATGACTTAGCTCGACGCCCATTTCGCGCAGCTTGTTGATAAGTGCATGCAGATGACCGGGGTCGCAGTTTTCGACCTTAACGTTGCCGCCAGTCATAGCGCCCATTATCGCGAATGTTCCGGCTTCAATGCGGTCGGGCATGACCCGATAACGGCCGCCACCAAGCTTTTCGACGCCTTCAATGGTTATCGTCGGGCTGCCGGCACCGGTTATTTTCGCGCCAATTACATTGAGGAAATTGGCAAGATCGATGATTTCGGGTTCCTGGGCGGAGTTTTCGATCTGGGTAACTCCCTCGGCGAGTGTAGCTGCCATCATCAGGTTTTCGGTGGCACCGACGGAAGGAAAATCGAGCAGAATCTTGTTTCCCCGCAATTTATCGGCGACAGCGACAGCGCAGCCGCCCTCGATAGAGACGGTAGCACCAAGTGCCTCGAAACCTTTGAGATGTATGTTTACCGGGCGAACGCCGATAGCGCAGCCACCTGGAAGCGGCACGCGTGCCCTTTTAAGGCGGGCAAGCAGCGGGCCCATTACAAAAAAACTGGCACGCATGCTCTTAACCAGCTCGTAAGGAGCTTCGTCATTGAGTTGCCCTGAAGCATCGAATCTGTAGACGTTGCTACCGACGTTCTCGACGCGGGTGCCAAGGGCCTGCAATACGCGGTCCATGGTATTGACATCGTTGAGCGCCGGAACATTGGAAAGCTCGACTGTGCCGGTACTAAGAATCACGCCGGCCATTATCGGCAGTGCCGCATTCTTGGCGCCACTGACCGTAATGCTGCCAGAAAGCCTTTTACCACCCTCTATGATGATTTTTGCCATGAATCAGCCTATTTCTAACCTTTCGATGGTAATCTTAGCTTCCTTGAGCATTTCGAGAGAGAGTTCGTCAGGGTAGTCACCCAGAAAAACCACACGCTTGATGCCTGCGTTGATCAGCATCTTGGCGCAGGTAATACAGGGCTGGTGAGTGCAGTAACAATCGCCACCTTTCAATGATACACCAAAAGCTGCCGCCTGAAGTATAGCATTTTGCTCGGCATGCAGACCGCGGCATAGTTCCTGTCTCTCGCCGGATGGAATCTTTCTGGCTTCACGCAGACAGCCTCCGGGTAGCTGGAAACAGTGTGCCACATTATTGGGAGCGCCATTGTAGCCGGTTGCCAGCAGACGGTTATCTCTTACAATGACAGCGCCAACCTGACGGCGCAGACAGGTGGAACGTTGCGCCACCAGCTGAGCGATGCGCAGAAAGTAGGTATCCCAGTCGGGGCGTTCGGAAATGTGGTCGGGCATGTTATTTAGTTCCATACAGTCTGTCTCCGGCATCGCCAAGGCCCGGTAGTATATAACCCTTATCATTCAAACCCTTGTCGAGAGCGCAGGTGAATATATCGACGTCAGGATGGGCTTTCTGCAGGCACGCGACGCCTTCGGGGCAGGAAACCACGCAAAGGAACCTGATATGAGCGGCCCCTTTCCGCTTGACTATATCGATCGCCCGAGCGACTGAACCACCGGTGGCCAGCATTGGATCAACGACGAATACTTCCATGTCAGCGATATTTTCAGGCAGTTTGCAGTAGTATTCAACCGGCTGCAGGCTGTCGTGATCGCGATAGAGACCGATATGACCAACCTTGGCCATCGGCATGAAACTCAGCAGACCGTCAACCATACCGAGTCCAGCCCGCAGAATAGGAACTATCGCGAGTTTTTCGGTGGAGATCATTTCGGCGTCGGCCTGCATCAGTGGTGTTTCGCAGGTTTTCTTCTCGACCGGTATGCCGCGTGTCGCTTCGTAAGCGAGCATCATCGACAGTTCCTGCATCAGCTGGCGAAAAAGCTGAACGTCGGTGTGTTTTGAGCGCAACAGAGTGATTTTGTGTTTGACCAGTGGATGATCCAGTATTGTGAGGTTTCCCATCAGTGATTCTGCCTTTCGCAGGGTATCTCGATCTTTTCGATGCGGGCCTGGTGGCGGCCTCCGTCAAAAGAAGTCGAGAAAAACTTTTCAAGAATATCGAGGGCGAGTGCTTCGCCAACCAGGCGACCGCCCATTACCAGCACGTTAGCATTGTTGTGTTGCCTTGCCAGTGACGCTTCGAGTGAGTTGTGGCATAACGCGGCACGAATGCCGGCGTGGCGGTTAGCAGCGATCGAGATACCAATGCCGGAACCACAGGTTAAAACCCCCATGCTGCCAGGCTCTGACAGAATCTTTTCGGCAACGGCATGCGCGTAATCCGGGTAATCACAGGAGTTCTGCCCGTCAGTACCAAGATCGACAACTTCGTGCCCAAGCTCGCCCAGTCTTTTGATCAGCGTCTGTTTAAGAAGAAAACCGCCATGATCAGAGCCTGCGTATATTTTCATGCGTTTTCATCTCCTGTTATCTTCTTGTGTCAGCATAGAGCATAATACACAGGTAGAGATGAAGTTTCAACCGCAGATTATCAATAGCCGCTTTCGTAGCGTTGTGTCATCTGGTCGTAAGCCGCCAGTTTGGCTTCGAGCTTGCTGTCTTCGACACCGTATCTGAAACGGCCGGTGTCGTCGGGGTAGGCTTTCAGATAAAGTTCCAGCCAGAATTCCTGCCGCTCATGGTTGTATTCGGCGCGGGCTTCCCAGCAGTGCAGATCTCTGGTGATCCCGATTGTCAGTGGGCTGAACTTGTGGGTGAGATGGTTGTAATTGCCAGAGGTCGAAACCTGCCACAGTGGTCTGATCGTCGCGGTATAATTGAACGACGTGTTAGTTATCTGCTTGTAGTTTTGCGGGTATGTCAAACTGGTATCGAACGACCAGAGGTTCGAAGACAGGCGATAGCGGGCATTGAAATTTCCCGGCACCAGTTTGGTCAGATCCATTTTTTTGAGGGGAACATCGTCCGGCACGTAATCGCGTCGCAAAAAGAATTCCCACGTACGATAGGCATCAGTCTGCGAGCGCCGCGAATAATCCCAATAAACCTGTTCCAGACGGCTTCGCACGCGATTGTAGTTAAAATTGATCGGATTAAGTGTCCATGAATTCTCGGTAAAACGCAGTCGCGTCGAAAACACGTCGGTGCTGGTGAATGAGTCGAATTGAAATGGCGATTTACCCTTGGAAGTCGAAATATTGTAGTTGAATTCCATGTTCGTCACTTTTGAAAATTTGTGGTTGGCACGTACCATGGTCGAGCCATTTTCACGTTCGATTCCACCTGAATAATAGTTCTTCTGAAAATTGTAAGATGGCGTCAGATCGAAGCGTTCATGCACCTGAACCGTCGGCACGGTAAAATTAAAGCGGAAATCCTTCTTTTCGGTATCTTTCTTGTCGCTCAGATTGCCTTCTTCATAACGCCCGTACATACCTGATAAGTTAATGGTCAGAGGCACTCCGGGGGTGGTGTAAGCCGGAAAACTGAAGTTTACCTCGGGCAGGCGGTTAAGTATCTGGTATCCCTTATCGAGATCGTATTTGTCACCGTCGAGATCATAAAATTTGTTGGCGGTGACCGAAACATTCATAAAACTGAATACCGGCCGGTAACTCAACTGGACCGTCATATCCTGATTCTCGGCCTGACCAGTATACTGATCGCCGGTATAGTTGATGCTCGTATTGATTGTTTCGCCGTTGGCAAAGCGATGGTTGTGCGTCAGATTGATCTGGGTATTCTTGTGATTGCGCTTGCTTTCATCAAGATGATACATATAAATCGAGCCATTGCTCGACTCACTGGCGCTCCAGGTGCCATTAAAACCATAACCGCTGCCGCGCTTCTCAAATATGTCAGCGTTAAAACGCCCGGAGATGGCGGTGTTGATAATCAGATCGGTCGAGAATTTGAAGAAAATACCATCGATCTGCGACATGCCTTGACGCGTATGGAAAAACTTGTCGCTTTTTCTGAAAACACTATGGTCGCGGCCTTTTCGGTATAGTGTCTTGCCTTTCCACTTCAGGCGCAGGTTCTCCATGGTCATTGATTTTTCCGGGTAACTGTCGATGAGATCTGCGGTAATTCGATAATGCGGGTGCTCAAAATTATCGCAGGTGGTCTGCATGACCTCTTTGGCAATGCTGTGACGTGGGCTTACATAAACCTCCTTCGCGCTGAAATAATTGCGGTTCTTGATGATCTGGGCATCGCGCATCCAGCCTTCGCCCTTTCTCATGTTGTAAACAAGAAAATCGCCTTTGGTCTGGTCGAAACCCTTCCAGAAATCAACGTTTCCCTGGGCGAAAATATCTTCAGTCTTGGTGTTGGCCTGAATGTTTTCGGCGCTGATCTTCATGTCCTGATAAGATATAAACGCCTTACCCTTGGTTACCACCTGTTCAGCCTTGGTGCGATATTCAAGATAATCGCCCTGAATAGTGATAGGAAACTTCTGGGTATCCATGGAAGGCACATCAAATGCGCGTGCGGGAAGCATTTCGCCGAAGAACAGCGAAATAAGCATAATAACAGGCAGGATTCGGTAGATTTGTCTGCTGCTAACGCACAATTGTTATATTTCCCGCATTATTTATCGCAAAAAGCTGGTTTTCCACTTCCTGCATCTCTAGTATCGACTCTCAGGCATCCCTCATTGAGAATTTTTTGCGCGCGCCAGCAAACACCTGACTGACAGGCTTATTTTCTCGGCCTAAACCCAATCCTTATGCTAAAAACGAACTAAGGCATATTGCTTACGTGTGCTCTCGGCAGGTTCAGCGGAGGATGGTCTGGTGGAGGCTTTCGAGGGCGGGTTTGAGCTGGCTTTTCTCGATGGCAAAACTCAGTCTGATGCCGTCGTGCTGCTCAACCACAGGCGTAATCGAAGTGAGGCCAGCAGAAAAAGTGGCGGCCAGTTCGAGGTTATTACGCAATCCGCAACCGACAAGACTGAGCGTAGACAGGTTGGCAAAGCAGTCGACTTCTTCGGCACCAAGGCGATATGCTTGTTCCCAACAAAAAGGAAGCGCGGCAAAGGAGTCGGCGCGGCGAAAACCAAAGCGCAGGCTGCCCTGATGCTGATTATAGGACTTCCACTGCATCATGACTGGCACAAACGGCTGCTCCTGTAGCTCACGCATGAAACAGTCGTCTGGTTTAGACAGACCATGAATGCGCGTATAAACCAGGCGGTTGTCACAGGTTATGCTTTTAACCGGTATCTGATCGTCGCCGTCAGGCCCGACCACACTGCCTTCAGCCTGAGAAAAACTTGAACGAACATGAATGCGGATTTCGCAGTCGCGAGCACTTGCAACGGCGCGGGGATGAAGTATTCCATTGCCAAATGCCGCCAAAGTGAGCATTTCGTCGTAATCCAGATGCCAGACTTTACGGGCATCCGGGATTATGCGGGGGTCTGCCGTATAAATGCCGTCTTCATCAGTGTATTTTTCGCAGACTTTCTGGCCAAGTTCGCGTGCCAGTATGACGGCGGTCAGGTCTGAACCACCACGCCCAAGCGTAGTCAGATCACCATCCGCGGTAACGCCTTGAAAACCGGCCACTACAGCTACGCTGCCCGGCTCAAGAAAACGCGCCAGGTTATTGCGACGGCCAATCTGAACAATGTTGTAGTCTTCACCCTGTAATTCTGATAGCAGATGCAGGTTAAAAGCATTGTACGACCGCGCGCGTATACCGAGGCGGGTAAGCGCACTGGCCATCAACGAAGCGCTGACCATTTCTCCGGTTGCCATTATGTTATCAAGCTCTCGGCGGTCTGGTGCCGGGGTGATCCGATTCATCAGCTCGATCAGATCATCGGTTGTGTCGCCCATAGCCGAAACAACAACAACCATGCGGCTGCCACGAGCAGCGCGGGCGGCTATGCGTTCGGCAACCCGCGTTATACGCTCAACCGAACCCATGGATGAACCACCAAATTTCTGTACCAGAACATCACCGTTGGCAAACATTGTTCAATCCCGCCTGAGAAAACGTAAACAGGCGCGAATACCCGCCAGTTTAACCTGTTCGCCTATCTGCGCCAGCACAGTTTCAATTTTGCTGCGGCTGGTTCGGTCGGTTATAATTACCAGGCTTTGTCGCAATGTATCAGCCGTTTCACGTGAAACCGGGACAACCGGTTGATGTATTTTTTCGATATCGATTCCGGCCCGGTTGAAAAGCTGCAAAATAGTGGCCAGAGTATCGTTCATGTTGATCATACTGAAACGCAGGTAAAAACAGTCAGAAAAATCTTCGACTTCGCCGCTGTGGATAGCCACAGCAGTATGAGGCGCGTTGTACATTTCAAGATCACTGAGAATGGCACGAACCTGGCTCTCATAACTCGTTCCGGGCGCCGAATAAACATGCGAACCACCAGATTCTGTCTGCAGATAAATGATCTCAGAACCGGCACGGGCCTGGGCGAGCAGATAAACCGACGGAATCATACAGGGTTCGACCACAGCTCGGACCTGACCAGACTTCACCTGTGCAAGTCCAAGCAATCTGATCGAACAACCTAGTTCGCGGGCAACCTCAACATCATGGCATGAAAGAGTGCTGATACCGGAGGTTTTAACCGCTTCCGGCCTGATTATCAAGCCATATATGGAAGCAATCTGCAAAACCAGACGATTGCGGGTTACTATTCCATGCAGGTTCTGGCTGGGGTTGTCGGTAGCAATATTTTCCCACTGTGCTTCGTGAATGGCTTCTTCCAAGGTTTTCCCGGCTGATTCCATGCGACTTAGTACATAGCCGACGATAGAATCATTTTGGACAAGCAGTTTTTCAGGTTTACCAACAGCATTATCAGCGGCAGCAACTCGCAGAAATGCAAAGATTCCGCCGGTCGCAGCACTGAAAAGAGTTTTCTGAGATTCACCGGCCAGTAATCGAGTGATGGCAAGGTCGGCGTCGGCAGTGATAACCGTTGCCGGCAGTCGCTTCAGATTGCCGTTTCCGGTGAAATGAATGCCTGTATCAACTGCTGCAAAAAAGTCGCCGCTTTCAAAAGCAACCCAGGGGTTATCGACGTTTTCGCGGCCAAGTACCGGAATACGCAAAAGATCCTCGCGACCCAGGTGGGTGAGGATCTTTTGCAGCTCAGCCTGCCATGGCGGCAGATTGATGAAGCCAACAGACTGCATCAGCCGTGAACCCCTTCACCAGTGGCGTTTTCGATTGATTCCATGAAGGCTTCAGATAGCGTCGGGTGCGGATGGATCATCATGCCGAAAGCGTGACTGTCGATGCCGAACTGCGACATCATGGTGGCTTCGTTGATGATATTGCTGGCTTCCGGGCCCCAGATTACGGCGCCAAGAAGCTTGCCGTCTGGTGACAACAGGGTTTTAATCTGGCCATCGCCTTCGCCGGCGGTCAAGGCTTTGCCGTTGGCAGAGAACATGCTGCGGCCGGTTTTGTATTCGATCTGGCGTTCTTTCAGCTGATCTTCGCTGAGCCCGACCCAGGCGATTTCGGGGTGCGTATAAACGCAGGAAGGCACCAGCGAATAATCGGCCGCCACCTTTTTGCCCTGCCATTGTTCGACCAGAATCATGGCATCATAACTTGCTTTGTGGGCGAGCATTGGCCCTTTAACAGCATCGCCGATGGCGTATACATCCGGCTCTGATGTCATAAAATTCTCGTCGATTCTGATAAAACCTTTTTCGGTTTCGAGCTGCAGGTCCGAATCCTGCATGAAACTCATGTTAACGCGGCGGCCAACAGCAATCAGAACCTTGTCGAATTCGCGTTCACCGCCATCTATTGTAGCAACGGCCTTTCCGTTCTTTTCGACCAGTGACTCAACCCTTTTGCCGACAAGAATTTCGAGCCCGGCTTTTTTGAAAACGGGCAGCAGTCTTTTGGCAGTGGCGTTATCCAGGCCTGGCAGTATCTGCGGCATCATTTCGACAATACAAACTTTGCTGCCGAACTCGGCAAAGACCTGACCGAGTTCTATACCAATGACGCCGCCGCCAACGACCAGAAGGCTTTCGGGAACATTGTCAGCGTTGAGCGCTTCATTGCTGGTCCAGAATATTTCGCGGTCAGTCGGAAAAACGCCGGGAGCAGCCGGTACTGAACCGACCGCAAGACATATTTTTTTTGCCTGAATTTCGCTCACCGAGCCATCCTCGTTACTGGTAACCCTTATCAGTCGGTTTTTGCAAAGCTGGCCGCGACCGTTAAAGATCTTAACTCCGCTCTTTTCAAGCAGTTTGATTATGCCCTGACGCAATTGCACGGTAATACGGCGCTTGCGCTCCTGTATTTTCTGCCAGTCAAAACCGGCTTCTGAGCAGCTCAGACCAAAGTCAGCCGCGTTTTTAAGCTGATGATAATTACGCGCCGAAGCCAGCAGCGCCTTTGTCGGAATGCAACCCCAGTTCAGGCAGGTTCCGCCAAATTCATCGGCTGCATCGACAATGGCAACCTGCCAGCCTTTGCGGGCCATACGAACCGCCAACGGGTATCCACCCGGGCCACCGCCAAGGATCACCAGATCATAAGTTTGCATGTCAATCACCTATATGAAAGAGAACAACGCCCTTTTCAACAGGTTTGCCGTTCTCAAGCAGTATTTTTACAACTTTTCCGGCCTTGTCAGCTTTGATTTCGTTCATCATCTTCATGGCTTCGACGATGCAGACAGTCTGACCAACAGTGATGCTGTCGCCTTCCTTACAGAAAGGCTCTGATGTCGGAGACGGCGCTCGATAAAAGGTTCCGGCCATGGGTGAAATAATCTTGTGATGTTTGGTATCTGCTTCGACTGGCTTTTCAGCTGCTGGTTTCTTTGTATTAGCGTTCGCTGGCGCATTGGATGAATCAAATACAGGCATTGTCGGCATATACGACTGGTGTGCTGGTATTTGAACAGTATGAACAGGCACATTGCCGTGTTTTTTGAGTTTCAGTTTCATCTGCGAAGTTTCGAGATCTATCTCTGCCAGCTTGTTTTCACCCATAAAACGGATGATTTCAACAACCTGATCGACGACCTGGCCTTCTGAGTTCTGAACAGTCCTGGTTTTTGCCATTTTACTACCTCTTTCTGGAGTCGCCGAAGTATAACAGATTGCAGAGAGCAGGGTCAACCAGTCGAAACCTTTATCAGAGCAATTGTATTAAAAATACTGGTTCATCCGACTTTTTTAACCGGGTTGCTTAATGAAATCGCACTTCACGCTCGGTGAATCTGATATGATAGATAGAGCTTTTTGTGTACACAGCTGTTTGCCGGTGGTTTGCCTTTGTTGGGTGTTGTTTGTTGATGTTGGCTTTTGCACAGTTTCTTATATTCTATTGTACAATTCTATTTAAATAACATAGTCTTAATAATAATAGAGGCGGTGGAAACTGTGGAAAAGCATGGTGATAGTTTTGTGATGCGATCTGGCTGTGGTGGATAAACTTGTTGGTAGTTGGCAGAAGTTTTCTACTGTTTGTCAACATCCATCGACGTTCTGGTTTTTCCACACATTTTCCACAGTTTTTCCACATGGTTTTCCAGATCATTATCAGATCATTGGTATTAAAAGTCCTTGCGGATAAGGCTTTTGTCTGCTATGATTCAACCATCCCAATCAACATGAAAACTGTTTTTATCCCGGTAGATCTTTTGTCGGTTTTTCAGGTTGGTTTTGTACATAGTTGTAAAGAGGTTAATGTACATTATGTCATCTATAGATACGCTTTGGTCAAAGATAACCGATGAGATCAAGTCAAACGAGAGCGATAAGTTCGCTAAAATGTTTCTAAGTTACGTTACTCCTTCTGCTATAGAAGGCGATGAGTTTGTAATGGAAGCGGCGAACGGTTTTTGCCGGGACTACGTTGAACAGCGCTATTCAAAGCTGATCTGCCGTATCCTGAGTAATCAACAGCCAGCTCTCAAATGCAAACTGGTTACACGCGCCGGAAAAACCGGGCAACCTGGCGCAGAAAGCAAAATCACGCAACCAGTTCTTCCTACCATCGTCAGCGAACTCATTGTCGAAAAGCCGGCAAAACCGGCTCCAGGCAAATATGACGGCATGTTCAACAGCAAGTATACCTTCGATTCTTTTGTTGTCGGCAAAAGCAACCAGTTTGCCTATGCGGTATGTCAGTCAGTAACCCGTAATCCAGGTAATCTGCACAATCCTGTTTTTATCTATGGCGGGGTTGGGCTTGGCAAGACGCATCTTATGCAGGCCATCGGCCAGGAACTAATCAAGGTCAACCCGAAAACCCGCATTGCTTATGTTTCTTCTGAAACTTTCACCAATGAATTCATCGATTCTCTCAAAGACAAAAAAGCAGAAGCTTTTCGGGCAAAGTATCGCAAGATCGATCTGCTGCTGATTGACGACGTTCAATTCTTTGGTGGCAAAGAACAAACCCAGGAAGAGTTTTTTCACACATTTAACGAGCTTTTTCAGCAACGCAAACAGATAGTTCTGACTTCCGACTCACCGCCAGACAAGATTCAGCGCCTGGAAGAGCGTCTTGCTTCGCGTTTTGCCATGGGTGTGGTTGTCGATATTCAGCAGCCCGATCTCGAAATGCGGGCGGCAATTCTCAAGAAATTCGCCAGCAAATCAATGGTTGAAGTTCCTGACGATGTCATCATGTATCTCGCTCAGGGCGTTGTATCACATGTAAGGGCACTCGAGGGCGCTTTTAACAGCGTTCTGGCCTTTGCCGGCATTATGGGTAAACCCATCAGCAAAGATCTTGTCGATCAGGTTCTCAAAGATCTGTTGCGCGAGAATTCGGGCGGCAAAATCAGCATACCCTGGATTCAGAAGCGGGTAGCCGAATTCTATGATATCAGCGAAGATGAATTGAATGGAAAAAGGCGTTCGCAGAATCTGGTGCTGCCAAGACAGGTAGCCATGCGCCTGTGCCAGATATTTACCGATGCTTCGCTTAATCAGATTGGCGAACGGTTTGGTGGCCGCGATCATACCACCGTCATGCATGCCTGTGACAAGGTAAACAAGAAACTCAAGCAGGAAAAGGATTTTCACGACGAATTCGAGCGGGTTAAACGCTTCGTCGATCCTGACAAACAATAAAAACCTGCCACAATCTGCTTTAACCTACCGTAGGGGCTCAACCTGTTGAGCCCCTACGATTATGTTAAGCCCTTACGATTTTATATGCGCCCGACATGATAATTTGTAATATTAGGTGAAGGCGATTATTTATTTTTACACACAGGCTTAAACCTTCATTTTATGCGGCTTTGACGCGGCCTGCTCAGAGGTTGCTGGTGCCTGTTTCAAGAGCGCAGTATTCGCCGCCGCAAGCCTTTTCCAATGCAGTTTTCAGCCAAAAATATCTGGCAGTAGAACTTGAAAAATTCTCCATTTTAATGTATTATGACAGACCCCCCTACTGGGGGAGACCTATGAGTTATCATCACTGAGAAGTGCAATTTGCTAGCAGCCACCTTTAGTAGGTATCTGTCAATGAAGGCGAGTTAATGGAAAACAGGAAACAGTCGATGCGCGGTAAAATCGGAGTGACAAAACCAGCAAGCTTTACGCTGGTCAAAGCGCTGCATGAAATGCGCGAAAAAAATCGCATGGCCTGTAACGACAAGAGCCGCCAACTGCTTGGCGCGCGTGAGATTATGGTTCTTGGTCGGCTGATCAACTCCTGGAAGGATGTCGTTGGGCTGCAGCTGGCTCATAAAACCTGTCCAACCCGCCTGATCAGGGGCTGTTTGTATTTGAATGTTTCTGACAGTCCGTGGATGCAGACATTGGTTTTTCTCAAAAGTAATATTATCGAGAAGCTGAACCAGCTTTTTCCCGACATGAAGATTCATGACATCATCGGTCGACCTGGTGAGATTTCTGAAGCAGTTGAAGAAATGCTGGCTGATGCTGACTGGCCTGACTGGCAGCAGGAAAATGCGCATGCGTTGCCGACTGATGATGTTGAACTTGCCGGTTTACTGGAACGCTGCCAGCGCAAGCTTGATGCTCGTCTGCGCGGTCTGCGCCAGCGTGGTTTTGAGTTATGCCGCAGCTGCGAAGCGACAGTAACAGATTCGCCTGATGGTATCTGTGCTATGTGCGTATTTGCCGCCCGCGAAAAGAATCGGGCCGAAGTCAGGGCTCTGGTTAAAGAAATGCCCTGGCTGACGCTTGAAGAGCTGCATGAATTCGATGCGCAGCTTTCTTCGCTGGAATTTTCGGCTTTAAAGCTTGCTCTGCTCGAAGATACTCTGGCTTTTATAAAAGAGCTGGCAGTCGAGTTGGCAGGCGAGTTTAATCAGGCTTCTTATCGTCAGATGCGAAAGGAAATGGTTCGGGCGGTAATGTTTTATACAGGTTGCATGCCCGATGAAGTTGATCTTGACCAGCTTCATCCCGAGCAGATAGCCGACCCTGACTGGCCCATGTATCTGACCCTGGAAGCGCTGGAAGCAGGAGAACAGCAATGTTGATTCATATTGGCCAGAACGAGTTTGTTGATTTCAAGAAGTGTGAAATGATCATCAACCTTCATACGGTTGATGAAGAGACCCGTAAAAGAGTTCTGGCGGCGTTGCCTGAGCCAGAGAAAGACAGTGAATATCGTGCTGCCATCAGAACCACCGATGGCAGATGGATAGGTTCTACTCTTTCGCCAGAGGCGCTGGCACAACGTGGAATTTGTCATCCATTCGCAGATGCGCCTTATCTTAAGGCAGAGTGGAAAGTCAGTTCTCAGTACCGTTATTGAGCAAAACAAGGAGTGACGCTATGACAGACCAAGAAACCCCTGTTTCGATGGAACAGGAAGCTTTGGATACCGAAGAAACGATGCCGAACAACAACCATACACATGGTAACGGCGACGAATATTCGGCCCGTAACATAAAAGTACTGGAAGGGCTTGAAGCGGTGCGCAAGCGTCCGGGCATGTATATTGGTGGTACCGGGCCAACAGGCCTGCATCATCTTATCTGGGAACTTGTCGACAACAGCATAGACGAAGTTCTTGCCGGTCATGCCACAACTATTCACGTTAACATGCATGATGATGGTTCAGTGTCTGTTCTGGACGATGGTCGCGGTATTCCGGTAGACATGCACGAAGCAACAGGAAAATCAGCTCTTGAAGTCATTCTTACCGTTCTGCATTCAGGCGGTAAATTCGACAAGAACAGTTATAAATACAGTGGCGGTCTGCATGGTGTTGGTATTTCAGTGGTTAACGCACTGTCGGAATGGCTGGAAGTAACCGTCTGGCGCGATGGCGGCGTTTTTCAGCAGTCGTTTCGGCGTGGTATCGCAGTTTCTGAAATGACTACCAGCGAAGGCGCCGAGCGCACCGGCACCAAGATCCGCTTTAAACCTGATGCTGAAATATTTGAAACTATTGATTTCAGTTTCGACATCATGTCGAAACGTTTGCGTGAAATGGCCTTTTTGAATGGCGGTGTTAAAATCATTCTGCGTCAGAAGGCTGAGCAGAAGTGTCATTTATTTGAATACAGCGGTGGCATTGCAAGTTTTGTCGATTTTCTCAACGAAGCCAAAAACCCTCTGTTTAAAGAAGTTATCGCTTTCAATCGCGAAAAAGATGGTGTGGTAGTTGATGTTGCCATGTCATATAACGATGGTTATGCTGAGCAGTTCTACGCTTTTGTCAATAACATCAACACTATAGATGGTGGCACGCATGTTGTTGGCTTTAGATCTGCCTTAACCAAGGTTTTCAACCGATATTTAAAAGAAAATCCTGATCTGCTCGGCAAAGAAAAGGCTAAACAGGGCGAGATAAAGCTCACGACAGAAGATACTCGCGAAGGTCTTATCGGCGTTCTTTCAATAAGAGTTCCTGAACCGCAGTTTGAAGGCCAGACCAAGGGCAAGCTGGGCAATCAGGAAGTGCGTGGCATCGTTGACCAGATCGTTACAGACGTTCTTTACGATTATTTTGAGCAGAATCCGTTGGTTGCCCGTCCGGTCATGGATAAAATCCTGACCTCGATGAAAGCTCGCATTGCCGCCCAGAAAGCGCGCGAGCTGACCAGACGTAAAACCGCTCTCGAAGGCGGCTCACTTCCCGGCAAGCTGGCTGACTGTTCTGAACGCGACCCGGCCCGCAGCGAACTGTTCATCGTCGAAGGTAACTCCGCCGGTGGTTCGGCCAAGCAGGGTCGTGATCGTCGTGTGCAGGCAATTCTGCCTCTGCGCGGCAAGATTCTGAATGTTGAAAAAACCAGACTCGAGCGCGTTATATCGAGCGAAACCATTCAGGATTTGATCAACGCTATCGGCACCAACATTGGTAAAGAAGATTTCGACATCAACAAGGCACGCTACCACAAACTGGTGATAATGACAGATGCCGACGTTGACGGTGCGCATATCAGAACATTGCTGCTGACTTTCTTTTTCAGATACATGCCGGCGTTGATTGAAAAGGGCTATCTCTACATCGCTCAGCCGCCGCTTTACAAGATCAAGAAGGGTAAGGTCGAAAAGTATGCCTACTCTGATGAAGAAAAAGACAAGATTATCGAAGAAGAATTTGGTGGCAATGACAAGGTAAGCATGCAGCGTTACAAAGGTCTCGGTGAAATGAACCCCGAACAACTCTGGGAAACCACGATGAACCCTGAGACCCGCATTCTCAAGAAGGTTCGCGCCGACGACGAAACCGAAGCCGACCGCATCTTCTCGGTACTTATGGGCGACAAGGTCGAGCCACGCCGCAACTTTATCACGCAATACGCCAAACAGGTTAAGAACCTGGATATTTAATAAGGGGTCAGAAGAATGGATAATACTAATGATGGAAACATTCCTGTAGAGGAAAATGGCGGAGTCAATATCCCACCTCCCCCGCCGCCGCCCTCTGGGATCAAGTATATAAACATCGAAGACGATATGAAGGCGTCGTACATAGACTACGCCATGAGCGTTATCGTTGGCCGCGCCCTGCCTGACGTGCGCGATGGCCTGAAACCCGTGCATCGCCGCGTTCTTTACGCGATGTTTGACCAGAACATCACCAGCAAACGGCCTTACGTCAAATCGGCGAGAACCGTCGGTGAAGTTCTTGGTAAATATCACCCGCATGGTGATTCGGCTGTCTACGACACTCTTGTTCGTATGGCCCAGGATTTCAGTCTGCGCTACCCGCTTATTCAGGGACACGGCAACTTTGGTTCGGTCGATGGCGATGAAGCTGCCGCGATGCGTTACACCGAAGCGCGTCTGCATGCCCTCGCCGAAGAACTGCTGAAAGATCTCGAAATGGAAACGGTCGAGTGGATGCCGAACTTCGATGGTTCGCTCAATGAACCAATTGTTCTGCCCAGCAAGTTTCCGAACCTTCTGGTTAACGGTTCTTCAGGTATCGCGGTCGGTATGGCAACGAACATGCCTTCACACAACCTTGTCGAGGTTACCAATGGCATAGTTCAGCTGATCGACAACCCTGAGATCACGATAGATGAGCTGATGACCTATATTCCAGGTCCGGACTTTCCGACCGGCGGCATTATCATGGGAACCGATGGCATCGAATCAGCGTTTAAAACTGGCCGTGGCAGCATAGTCGTGCGTTCTGTCGTCGAAATCGAAGATCACGGCAAGGGTCGCGACCGCATTGTCGTTAAAGAATTGCCTTACCAGGTTAATAAGGCCAGGCTGGTCAAGTCGATTGCTGATCTGATCAAAGACAAAAAAATCGATGGAATTACCGACCTGCGCGATGAGTCGAGCCGTGAGGGAATGCGCGTCTGTATCGAGCTGCGCAAAGGCGTTAATACCGATGTCATTCTGAATCAGCTGTATAAGCACACTCAGATGCAGTCATCGTTTGGCGTCATCAACCTGGTTCTGGTTGATAATCGGCCTTTGGTACTGAACCTCAAGCAGATGATGGAATTCTACGTCGATCATTGCCGTGAGATTATCAGGCGCCGAACAGTGTTCCAGCTGCGCAAAGCTGAAGAAAAGGCCCACATCCTCGAAGGTTTGACTATCGCTCTCGACAATCTCGACGCGGTAATCAAGCTGATCAAGGAAGCCAAAGATCCGGTTGACGCAAAACAGGGACTGATGGATACTTTCATGCTCTCGGAAAAGCAGTCACAGGCAATTCTCGAAATGCGCCTGCAGAGGCTTACCGGTCTCGAACGTGACAAGATCATCACTGAATATCATGAAACCTTAGCCCTGATCCAGAAGCTAAAAGGCATTCTCGAATCAGACAGCAAGGTGCGCGAGATAATAAAAGAAGAACTGATCGAGATTCGCGAGCGTTTTGGTGATGCCCGCCGCACCCAGATAACCAGGTCTACTGCCGAACGGCTTGATCTCGAATCCCTCATGCAGGAAGAAGATATAATCATAACCATGACCAGAAATGGTTATGTCAAGCGCATGTCGCCCGACGTGTTCCGGCAGATCAGCCGCGGCAGCAAGGGCAGCAACGTCATGGGCGTCAAAGAAGACGATGTTGTCGAACACATGTTTCTGGCGACAACCCACTCTTTCCTGATGGTTTTCACTTCTATCGGAAAGGTTCACTGGATCAAGGGTCACCAGATACCAGAAGGTGGCAGAACCGCGAGTGGTCGTGCCATGGTCAATCTGTTGCAGCTCGAAGAAAACGAAAATCTCACCGCTATTTTGCCGGTCAAAACTTTTGACGCTACCCGCCGCTTGTTCATGGTTACCCGCCGTGGTGTTTGCAAAATGGTCATGCTTTCAGCGTTTGCCCGCCCCAAAGCGCGCGGCATCATTGCGCTCAAACTCGATGAGGGTGATGAACTTATCAGTGTTAAGACGATTTTTGGTGGCGAACAGGTTGTCATTGCCACGAAGAACGGCTATGCCATAAGGTTCGGCGAAAACGAAGTCAGAGTAATGGGTCGTGTTACCAGAGGCGTTAAGGCTATTACCTTCAGGGACAAAGACGACGAAGTCATTGGCATGGAAGTCTTCAGTCGCCAGCGTGAAGAGGGTGATGCTCTTCCCGAGACCGATGAAATGGCAGCAGGCAATGTCGATATCGAAGAAGGTGACGACAACAGCGAAGATGCTGAAATCGTCGAAGAAGTCGTCGAAGACGTTATCGATGAAAACGCTCCGATACCCGAAGACAACGGGCGCTACGAAGGCAAAGTGCTGACCGTATCCGCACTTGGTTTCGGCAAGCAGACCGATGTTAACAGTTATCGCGTGACTCATCGTGGCGGTAAGGGCGTTATCAACCTCAAGATCATGGAAAAAACCGGCGAAGTTCTTGCGATCAAGCGCATGTTTGAAAGCGACGAACTGATGCTTGTCACCACCAACGGCAAGGTGGTCAGACTCAACGTCGATTCGATCAGAAATACCGGTCGAGCTGCGTCTGGGGTTAAGCTGATCACGCTTGACGGCGATGACCGGTTGATTTCGGTAGTAAGAATTCCCGCCAGTGAAGAAAAGGCCAACTAGCCATTTGACAAAAACGACAATTATATGTCATTGCGAGAAGCGTAGCGACGAAGCAATCTATTTCTATAAGATTGCTTCGTCGAGCTGTCGCTCTACTCGCAATGACGGATGTAAAACCATGCTTATGGGAGCCCATGCGCGATGAGTGAAGACAAGGTCGCGGTAAAACGCAAAAGAGTCCGATTTTCGACCGAGATAATGTTTATTCTCTCGGTGGTTTTTTGTGTGGCCCTTTCGGTTATTTACCTGGTTCGCTACAACAATATTCGCAACCTGCTGCAACGTGAGACCGAACTGCGCGAGCGCATCGAATCGCTCGAGCGCGAAAATCGCCATCTCAAGCAGAACCTCGATACCCTTTCGACCCCGGAAGGCATTGAAAGGCTGGCACGTGAGCGTCTCGGCCTGGTTAAGCCTGAAGAACTGGTAATTTACACGATTAACGAAAAAAATGAACCGGTAAATCCGCCACCACCACTGGTTAACGATTCGCCTGCTGCACAGGAAGGCTCTGACAATCAAAACTAGTCCTTTCTGTGTTAAGTTCGCCTCTGTGCCGGCAAAAAAACGTTGATTTTCCTTTGTACCTGTGTTACAATCAAAAACGCACTGGAGGAATGGCCGAGTGGTCGAAGGCGGCGGTCTTGAAAACCGTTGACCGAAAGGTCCGTGGGTTCGAATCCTACTTCCTCCGTATGCATATT
>PGYA01000130.1 GCA_002839435.1 Candidatus Riflebacteria bacterium HGW-Riflebacteria-2
GAGGTGGCGCAGCGCCGGGCGCTGAGGAGTGTGTCTGAGCGTGGTCGATGTCAGACCCGCGTGGTAGCGTGGTCGTGTGGCGTGCGAACCCCTCTCGCACGCCCGATTCCGAGGGGAAATGAGGACTCGTGGCCGATAGCGTGAGATTCGTGCACGCCGCAGACTTGCATCTCGACGCGCCGTTCCAGGGGGTCACCGCCGATGATGAGCGCGTGGGGGCCGCGCTTGCGCAGGCGACCTACCAGGCATTCACGCGGGTCGTTGACGTGTGCCTCGAACACGAGGTGGACTTCCTTCTGATCGCGGGCGATGCCTACAACAGTGCCGACAAGAGCCTTCGTGCGCAGCTCGTCTTCCGGCGAGAGATGCAGCGCCTGGCTGGCGCAGGCATCGCGGCGTTCATAGCGCACGGGAACCACGACCCTGTCAGCGGGTGGTCCGCGGGTCTTGCCCTGCCCCAGAGCGTGCGGGTGTTCTCGGCCGGCCGCGTCGAGCGTCTTGAGTTCTGCCGCGCGGGCGAGGTCGTGGCGGCGGTGTACGGACGCAGCTTTGGCAAGGCCGCAGAGACCGCCGGATTCGCCGAAGGCTACAGGCGCGATCCGGCGGACCCGATCGCGATCGGAGTGCTGCACGCCAACGTCGGTGGCGACCCGGAGTACGACCCGTATGCCCCGGCTACGCTCGAGGAACTGCGCGCAGGGCACATGGACTACTGGGCACTCGGTCACATCCACAAGCATGAAGTTCTCGCACGAGACCCCTGGATCGTGTACGCAGGCAGTCCCCAAGGGCTGAATCCCAAGGAAACAGGCGTTCATGGATGCATGCTTGTTGAGGTGGGGCGAAGCGGGGTAGTCAGTGCTCAGCACATCGAGACCGCGCCGGTGGTCTGGGCGGCCGAGCAAATCGACCTTTCGGACGCAGCTGATTTGCAGTCGGTTCAGAATCTCCTGACCGACGCCTGTGCGCGGCTTCGAGAGCAGGCCGATGAGCGCGCCGTGGTGACAAGAATCGCGCTGGTGGGCAGGACTGCGGCGCATGCCGATCTCGTGCGCCCCGGTGTGCTCGATGCCCTGCTGGCTGAGCTCCGTTCCGAGCAGTCCTCGGCAACACCATGGGTGTGGGTCGACCGGCTCGACGTTCGAACCGCCGGTGCCATCGATCTCGACGAGGTGCGCAGCGGTCCGGACTTCGCTGCAGAACTCCTGCGCATCACCGACGAACTGGCGGAAGACCCGGATGCGGTCCAACAGCTGCTCGGCCAGATCACGGCGCCGCTTGCGACGACCCTGGGGGGCTACGAATCGAGCGCAGACCCCATTCTCGTACTCGAACAGGCGCGGGATATCGCACTGGATCAACTTCTCGGTGGGGGGGACGGCCGATGACCCTCACCAACATCGAAGCGCTCCGCTACGGTGCACTGGAGAATGGGTGTCTGGCGGACTTAGGCGCCGGGCTCACCGTGGTCTTGGGGCCCAACGAGTCCGGGAAGTCCACCTTCACGGCGCTCACACGACACGTGCTCTATGGCTACCCGTACGCCAATGCCAAGGAGAACGGCTATCTGCCGCCGTCCGGCGGCAGGGCCGCCCGTCTGGTCTTCTCGGACAGTGCTGGAACGTGGGCGATCGAGCGCACCGAAGGCCCCAAGCGAGGGCCGTACAAGGTGATCGCCCTCAGCGGCCCGGAGCGCCCAGGATTGCTGGATGAGATCGTGGGCGGGGTGAGTGAGCAGACATTTCGGGTCGTGTTCGGATTCGGCCTCGACGAGCTGGCGCAGATAGGAAGTGCCGAGAGCGCAGGCGTTGTGGCGCGGCTCTACGCTGCCGGAACGGGGCTCGAGGTCAACCCGATCGACGTCCGCAGACAGGTGGAGGCGCTCGCGAGCGAGATCTACTCGCCTCGAGCGAGCAAGCCGCAACTCAACGCCCTGGCAGCGAGCATCAAGAGCCTGAGGGAGCACATCCGGGCGCTGGAGTCTGAGGCCGCGAGCTATGCGGCAGAGCAACTGCGGCTGAACGAACTCAGCGAGAGGCTGTTGCCGCTGAAGCAGCAGCGTGACGAGGCTGATTCCGCAGCGCGGGCGCTGGCCCGTGACCTCCAGCAGGTCCAGGCCGTAGCCAA
>PGYA01000008.1 GCA_002839435.1 Candidatus Riflebacteria bacterium HGW-Riflebacteria-2
CCCACCGGAACACCACCAGAAGTGATGCGCCCGGCAGTTCTCGGCGTTACCACCCAGTAAGCCGGGCCGCCCCAGATGGCGGGAACATGCGTATACAGGTCGAACAACCATGGGTGCAAAGCCCGGTTAAAGGCTTTTTGCAGAGCAGGCGTATATGGAATCAGACGAGTTCCGGAGGTTGAACCACTGGTCTCTTCGAACATCAACACCTTTTCGCAACTCAATATGTTCTGATTGCCAGAGGCGATGCGCTGAATCCACGGCTGCAGGTCTTCGTAATCATTAACCGCTACCCGGTTACGAAATTCGTCGATACCGGTGTTAGCTGTTATTCCATGCGCACGGGCAAATTCGCTGCCGGCAGCGAGCTCGACAATTTCGCGCAGAACGTCTGCTTGCACTGCTTTGAGAGAAGCGTTGGCGGCATGACGAAAGCGCATTGTTTCAGGCAGGCAGGTGCTCATCCAGATTGCCTGTATAGCACTGCCGGCAAGTTCGGCGGGCTGCATCAGATTTTCAACAGCCTTCTGACATAGGATTTGAAATTATCGAGATGAAGGCGGGCAATGCATGCCAGTTCGTCACCGCTATTGTGGCCGGGGTTTTTCAAGAGAAAAAAAGCGATATGTCGGTTTGCCTGTCGCTCCTTAGATGGATCGCTGACTCCAGAACGCAGAGGCGTAGGATTTTCCAGTCTTATAATGCCGCGATCAGCATCATACGCTGAGTTAAACAGTTCAGTCGCGGCGATATCAAGTATCTTCTGAAGTTGAGCAGGAGTTTCGCAGTCATGCCGCGGGAAAAATTCGTTAAAGTAAGTCGGCAGGAAACGATAAGTCTTGTAACCGCTCGAAATAAGAAACCAGTAAAGTGGTGTTTCACCGCAAGCCTGAAGTGTTTCGAACATGAATTTGCCCCACACCCTCGGCAATTCGAGACTGCCCCAGAAATCGGGATGCACTATTGTGTCACCGCTGAAAAGGATCTTCACCGGCTCATCATCGATATTCAGATCAAACAGAGCAACTGAGGTAAAGCCCTGCAGAACGCCATTGCAGTCGGCAAGCAGCACCACGGAAGACTTGTTGGCAAGATCGCTGAAAAATGCCGGGCGCTCGACAAAATAAAACTGCTGCATCAGAGCGAACATTGAATCTCTGATGCCATCGTCAAGCTGGTTTACAGGCACTACCCGCCCAACCAGCCTCTTATCTTCTTCAGAAGTGAAGCCCATATATTATAATGCCCCGAGGTTTGCCAGCTGCAAATGCCTGTCAGTAAATTCATAAGCCGATGTTTCAGGCCAACAGACCTGATAAATAATACTCCAGTATGGCAGAAAAAAGACAGAATTAACTGCATTTATCGCAGGATTTTTTTCGGCAACACCAAAGGCCGCAAACGCCCCCCCCCTTTGCCGCGCTTCGCAGACTGCAGCGCTCAACAAGATCGGTAGCATTCGGCGCTCGCACCCGGGTCTGACCGCCCAGGGATCGAGCAGAACTGAATCGACCTGCTCCCCGACTGCTGGAACCGGACAACTGCCCCAGATGGCACGACCTGCCTGCCAGATGTTTCTTGTCGCCAGAAGAGGCGGGCAGAGATGCGACACAACGATCTGTTTGTAACTTTGCTGGTTCCAGATGCCTATCGCCGCCATCAGCCGAGAATTTTCAAAAATTCCGAGCATCGAATCAATGTCGAGGCCGGCCAGAGAACCTGACATCGGCTCTAAAAAATCTGCCGCAACAAACGCCGGCGCGCCTTCATAGCGACCGCCAAAATCGTTAAACAAATCGAGCAGCTGCGGCAGATCGGCAGCGGTCAATCTGCGCACCAGGCCGGGTTCAGCGGTCTTGCGATACCGCTGCGGCCAGCGCGCACCCGGGCCGCGCAATGGAATGAGGGCAGTCAGGAAGCGCGAAACTTTCCGGTAAGAAGGCATTGCTCCATCGGCACGCTGGCTTTCGAGAACCTCACGGGCCGACCGATTGTCTTCGAGAATTGAGGTCAGAGTAAGAGGAACGGGATTGATTCTGATTGAACACCCGACGCAAGGCCCGATACCCTTTGAGAAGATAAGAACCGCCACGAATTTGCGGCAAAAAACGGAGATGATGCAGATAGCCGATATCAGATATTTTTCCACCAAGCCAGCACTTGCGAAGAGATCGAATACCCAGCCCTGCCAATGTTGCAAAACCAGGCGGCCGCACCAGTATCATATCGTGATGATGCCCATAAACGGGCAGTGAGTTCAGAAATGAGGGTTCAGTCTGGTAATCGAGTTCAATGTAAGGCGACGGCATGCGACTGGCACGCACAAGATGACGAATCTCGCAATCAAGCGAGCTCAGCCAGGTTGTTGAACTGCTGTCAGTACTGTAAACAAAGTGTTCGATCGCCGCGGACAATATTCAGACTCCGTTGTGACAGCTTCAGTCTGTGAGCAGGTGATTGTCTTCAGGAAAGCCCAGCGGAATGCCGAATTTCTCGTTGACTTCACGGCGCCCGTAATAGTTCTGGGTGAGAAAAAGCAGCAGGGTCGCCCAATCCTGCATGTTGGTTTTGGGTGCCAGACCACGCCGCACGATAGAACGCAGTGAATAGAACTTTTGTCGATATTCTCGACACTTTTCAGCAAGCATTTCTGGCGACAACATCGTTGGCTTGAAAGGCACCTGGCCGAAAGCAAATTTTTCTTCGAGCCACCAGGCCGGCGATATCATGCGATCCTGCGCGGCCAGTTTCGCATACAGAGCAGTACCCGGAAAAGGAACAAGATGGTTGAATGCCACCAGAAAGAACTGATGCTTATTGGCAAATTCGAGCGTTCTCGGAAATGAGCTCAGGTCATCGCCATCGATACCGAACAGAAAGGTTGCATAAACGCAGACATTGTTCTTTTTAAGCTCTGCTAGAGCGCGCTCGTATAGTTCTATTGACTCGTTGCTGTCTTTGTTAAGACTGCAGAGCAGGTCGGAACGCAGCGATTCAAAGCCAATCAGCACGCCGACACAGCCTGAGGAGGCCATAGCGCCAATCAGTTCAGGGTCAGCGGCTGCTTCCACACTTATCTGAGTAACCCACTTTATTTTGAGCGGCTTGAGAGCCTGACAGAGATCGAGAACAGCGGCAGGGTTGGCCGCGATGTTATCATCGATGAGAAAGACAATTTTCTGGCCGGTACGCCTGATTTCTTCGGCAACTTCTTCGGGCGGCCTGAAATAATGCCGGCCACGGGTAAACGAGGTGATCGAGCAGAACGAGCAATGATGCGAACAGCCGCGCGAAAACTCAACCAGCGCCAGCGGCAGGTAGTTTTTGCCAGCATATACTTCGCGTTTCGGATAAATGCCCTTCCAGGGGAAATCATGCGGCCCGTCATAGCGCTTTTTCAGACAGCCAGCCGCAGCATCGGCCAGAACCTGTTCCCATATTCCTTCAGCCGGGCCAACAACTATGGCATCAGCATAGTTCTGAACTTCATCGGGCCATAGGGTCGGGTGGTAACCGCCCATAACCACCGGCACTCCGCGTTTACGATATTTTGCAGCAATCTGGTAAGCCCGCCTGGCCGTATAAGTTTCGGTAGTAATTCCAACAAGATCGGCCTCGATATTGGCATCTACCGGGGCAACACGGTCATCCTGTATTGTGATTTCCCAGTCATCTGGTGTCAACGAGGCCAGAACAGCCAGAACCAAAGGTTCCATCTGCCAGGTAGTAATGTATTTCTGCTCCGGCTTACGACCGATCGAAGGCATTATCAGTGTTAGCTTTTTCTTCATGCTGGCGGGATTCCTTCGTTAACGTCATCCTGTAGCATCTTATCGGACATTTCTCCAAGCCGTTTCGCGTATGCCCGGTAACCAAGATTCAGGGCGATCGCAAAACCTGTCGAAGTGTGCGACCCAAGCAGGCGTTTTGCGATTGACGGCAGACGGTAAGCATGGTTCCAGGCCCAGAGCAGGCCATTCTGAATCTGTTCAACCGTCATGCCCTTCGGCTTGATAACTATGTGCTCAACATCATACAACGACCAGTTGTTGCTGATGATTCGGTCTTCAGCTGCCAGTTTGCGATAAGCACCAGTATTAGGAAACGGCGTATAGGTTGAAAAGCGCGGCAGATCGACATAAGCCTTGTCGCAAAAATCAACAGTGCGCTTGAAAATATCCGGCCTGTCGTCATCGAGACCAAACACAAAACAAGCCTGTACGCCCATGCCATGATCATGCATGCGCTTAACCAGATCGACATAAAAATTAACCGAATTGTGATTCTTGAGAATCGAGCCAATTGACATCTGGTTGACCGACTCAAAGCCAATCAAAAGTCCCTTACAACCGCTATCGCCAATGATCTTCATGAGTTCGGGATCTTCACCAATCTTGGTTGTAGAAAGCCCGAACCATTTCTTGTTAATCTTCTTCATTTCGCGAAAGAGTTCTTTTGCGTAAGGCGGGTCTTCCATCGGGCTCGGGTCAAGCAGAACGAATTCATTTCCGGGCAGAGCAGCGGCTTCTGCCACAACCTCTTCCACCGGGCGCATATAGAAATTTTTGCCCCAGGTGGCCGGAATTGAGCAGAAGTCACAGTCATTAAGACAGCCACGGGTTGCCCAGATGGTCGCGGTGGTAATGTAAGATTCTTTTTTAAGCAGATCACGGCGGGCAATCGGGTAATTAATCAGTGATGGCGACTTAAGGCCATTATAGCGCTTTTTCATCTGACCATTTTTGAAGTCTCTGATCAATTGTGGCCAGGTATCTTCGCCAAAGCCGACGACGATGCTGTCGGCATGCTGCGCTGCCTCGTCGGGCAGCAGAGTCGTATGCACGCCGCCAAAAACGACAGGAATGCCGCGACGTCTGAAATGATCAGCGATCGCATAACCACGCAAGGCCGTTCCCGTGATTATGGTTATGCCTATCAGGTCGGGACGGGCCTCAAAATCGACAAGCTGCACGCCTTCGTCGCAGACTTCGACTTCGATGTCGAGTTCAGGCGGAACCAGCGCGGCCAGCGTTGTGAGAGTCAAGGGCGCGTAACGCAATGATTTTGGGAAGTTGCCGACTCGATAGCGATGAACCGTTCCACTCGGCTGAATCAAAAGAATCTTCATCTGTTTATCCTTTGCCGCGGCCATGAGTATGTATAAACTTTTTTATGACCAGCCAGAAAAGGATACCACTTTAACGACTTTTTTTGAATCTCTCTATGTCAGATCTGCCGAAACAATTTCGTATTTTCTCAGCAGTCGTTCAACGCCATGCATTTTTCCCATCTCCTCGCAAAGCAGTCTGAAACCAACCTTTTCAAGAACCCGACAGGAAGAATGGTTTTCGGCCGCCACTACGCCAAGCAGTCTTGGCAGAGAAAACACAGCCAGTGCCCAGTCACACATAGCCCTGACCGCCATGGTCGCGTAACCTTTGCCATGATACCGCTCTTCTATTGCATAGCCAATTTCGACCTCTTCCTGCAATGGACTGATACCGACGTGGCCAATCAGTTCACCGGCTTCGGCCAGGCACACGCCCAAAACCAGGGGCTCCTGATACGGCGAGATGTTACTATGATACTGGCTTATCAGAAATTCCAGGACTTCGCCGGCATGCGTGGCATCACGATAGACCTGATCAGGAATCCAGGTCTTCATCGAATTCTCGATGCTCATTAGAAAAACCTTGTCGGCATCTTCTGGCGCGAGCTTGCGCAAAAAAACCGCCTGCGCAGATATATATAATTCTGGCTGCATCATGCAAACACCACCGGGTTAAAATTTAACCAGAGGTTACAACGATCGACTCCAGAATACCATAGTCAAAGCCAGTAAAAACAAAATCAGGCTCAGGGTATATAGTTTACATAGAGTTCGAGATCAAGGGGTTCTTTGGGATGTGGCTGGCTTTCCTGGTGGCCAAGAGCGACCAATGTTTCAAGATACATGTCTTTGGCGCCCAGAATAGATTCGAGCTCGCGCCGGGCGACAAGTGCGCCCGATATCCAGCAGGCTCCGAGACTCTCTTCCGCGGCTGCCAGAAGAATGTTCTGAACCATGGCACCCGTGGCCTGCAGTTCAGGATGCCGGCGCAGTTCGCTGATATGATCAGGCGAAATATCGGTATCGGCGAGCAATTCGTGAATCGGCGCATGATAGGGCCGGCTGAAAATAGCCAGTACTACTGGTGCATTAGCAAATACCGTCGAAAAAACCTTAACCTTGTCGAGAACAGCCTTATGATCAGGCTTGATATTGGCAAACATCAGATCAAGCCTCTCGTTGACCGCATGGCGCATTTTCTGGATGACTTCACCGTTGGTAATAACACTTATCGACCAGGGTGTTGAATTATTAGGGCTTGGCGCCGCAAGCCCAGCCCGTAAAATTTTCTCAATCACCGCCTGGCGAACGGGCTCCTGATTGTATCTTCTGACTGTTCTGCGCGCAAATACCAGTTCGTTGAATTCCATTTCAGACCCCCCAAAAAGATTTTAGCTTTAACAATATTAGCACACCACAGTTTCATATTAATCTGTCATAAAATCAATCCGGCAGATCAAAAAAAGTTGAATCCGAAATGAGTTTCGCTACGTTTAAAGTATAATAAGCAATAATTGTGGGAGGCAGGTCATGAAAATTCGCACATTTGTTCTGGGCATAACTCTTTTATGCATTATCATTGGCGCAACTGGCGAAACTGACGCCAGAAAACCTGATTTTATAAGAGAACCCGACTATGTAAGATGGCCAGCAAACATTATCGACGTAGATATTATCGGTGATGACCGCGGCTTGCTGGCGTTTTCAGGCAGACGCGACGGCTCCAGTCTGTATGTAGAGGCCAGGCGTGGCGAACGTTACACGATCAGAGTCAGAAATAACTGGCATGGCCGCATTGCGCTGGCAATTTCGGTAGACGGCCGCAATATAATCAGCGGAGAACGCTCTTACAACCGGTCAAGCGAAAGCATGTATGTTTTGAATCCTGGTCAGACAGGCAATTTTGACGGTTGGCGATCGTCTTATTCACAAGTTCAGCGTTTCTATTTTACCAGCGATGACGATTCTTATGCCGGGCGCATGGGTGATTACTCCCAGATCGGCTGGATAAAGGTCACCGCATTCAGAGAACGTTATTACGAACCTCCTGTAGTCTATCTGAAAGAAGACAGAATGAGTGCCAGCGCCAAAAAAATGGACGAACAGGCTGGTACTGGCTATGGCGAAGGCAGTTATTCGCCAGTCCGCACAACTTCATTTGAACCCGAAAATTTTGCGGCACAACTGGTTAACATCAGATACGAATGGCCGGACGCACCCATAAAATATCGCCGCGACTACTACTATGTACCCGAATCAGACAGCGACGATTTCACGCCCCCGCCACCCCGCCGACGATAACCCATATAAATGCAATCAGGGTAAGAATCGATACTAAGCGTGCATAAAAAAAGGGGAGTTTTAGGTCCTCTTTTAAGGAAAATTTCCTTACTTGGCATACAAAAAAATGTGGCTATATTGCATGCAGGTTCAGAACCAGGAAGCGGATTTTGGGTTTCGGTGAATTCAAAGGTACGCTTCTCACCACAGCAGAAATGGCTCACCGACTGTCTTTGCAGTGGCAAATCTCACCAAACAACCGTAGTTAAATGGCAATCTTTGCCAGATGTGGTTTTGTATTGTCCGAAAACTGAGCAAACAACCCTATGCACGTCGTAAACAATGAGCAAATGAAGAAAGCTTGGCCCCCCCTGACACGATAGTCGCTTAAGAACGCGGCGATAATCCACGAAAATAATCAGCCTGAACCGGTTTAAATAAACCGGTGACAAAGGACTGCTTCCGTTCGTCCGGCAAAAACAGAGAGCGAATCATAGTCCGTGCTAAAAGATCACAGTTCAAGGAGAATGAACATGTATTATCTACGAAGAATATTTCTGATAACCCTGCTGATAAATATACTGATCCTGGTCGCCTGGCACGCCGTTCCGGCCGCCAGCAACGCCATTACTCAGGCTCCCATAGATGATTGGCGTTACCAGTGGACACCGCCAGATGAAGAAAAAGAAGCGGACCTTGGCAATAAGTTTATAGAAATTCTTTTATACACATTGGGCGCCTGGCTGACGCTCGAATTTTTCCGCCTGATGTTCGCGCAGGGCTTGGGTCTTAGCACGGCAATTTCACTCACGATAATTTTAGTGCTGGCCTCTGTGGCCGGGCCGATGGTCGGTTCGATCACAGATCAGGGCAGGGCCTCTATACGCGATTACGGTTATTCTGCCGGCGGTGCCAAAGATATCAACAATTTTCGCCAGAACATTGCAGCCGGCTACCTGCCACAACCTTCTGACATCACATACGAAGGACTTTTCTATGACTACAGTTTTGATACGGGCAGTTCCGCGAAAGAACCGGCGGGGTCAGGCAAACTCTTTGTGCCAACCTGGTCGTCCGCTGTCAGTCGAAATCCGCTTACCGGCGAAGTAGAGCATTATCTGGCCGTCGGCCTCAAATCAGGCAGAAGCATGAGTGAGTTCTCGCGCAAAAAGCTCAATCTGGTCGTAGTGCTCGATATTTCAGGTTCAATGGGCAGTTCTTTCAACGAATACTACTACGGAACTCACAAAAAGCGATTCGACGTTGAGGAGCAGACTCGCAATATAGCGCATCTTGCCAAGCCGGTTTCGCTAATTGACGCAACTGATATTGCGGCTCTGAAAGGGCATATAATGGCGCTTTCTCCGACCGGGGCCACCAACATGGAAGAGGGTCTCGAAGAAGGGTGTAAAATGCTGATGCCCTTCACACTCAACAATCCAGACGAATTTGAGAACCGCATAATCTTTCTGACTGACGCCATGCCTAACACTGATGATACAAGTGAATCAGGTCTGCTGGCGATAACAGAAAATATGGCCAGACACCACATTCACATGACATTTGTCGGCATGGGAGTAGACTTCAATTCGCAACTGATAAAGTCTATCAGCAAAGTAAAGGGCGCCAATTACTATTCAGTGCACTCTCCAGGCGAGTTCAAAAAGCGGCTGGCAGACGAATTCGAATGCATGGTCACTCCGATGATTTTCGATCTCACACTGGCTCTTAAGGCTCCAGGATTTCGCATCAGTCAGGTAATCGGCTCACCGGAAGCTGATGCGGCAACTGGCAGAATTATGCATGTCAAAACCCTTTTTCCAGCACCAACCGACGAGAATGGCACGCGCGGCGGCATTATTCTGCTACGTCTTGAAAAACTCAGTGATAATCCAGAAATCACTCTAAGCGTTAATTACGAAGACCGCAGCGGCCGGGAGGATGAAGTTAACAGCAGATTTTCTTTTGCAACGGCAGAACCCGAACACTTTGACGATGCTGGAATTCGCAAAGGCGTTCTGCTCGCACGCTATGCCGACCTGGTTAGAAATTCGGCAACCGCCAGCCATAAAAGAGTCGGTCCGGCAAACGAAGGCAAAATAGACGGATCAGGCTGGAGTTACTGGGAACGTTCGGCAAGCCCTCTGACGGTTTCGCTGCCGAAAAAGACTGAAATAGATAGATTTTGCGAGCATCTCAAAATCGAAATTTCCGCGATTGGTGACAAAAGCCTGGAGCAGGAAGTTCTCGTGCTCAGCCGACTCAGCCAGCTGGTAGAAAAGATGGTCGTCGCTCAATAGCAGATCGGCAACTGGCGATCAGTCGAGGGTCAGGCCATCGGCTGTCGCCTGCGTAATAACGAACTGGCGCATTCGTTTGAGATTGTTCGGCACATCTTTATATAGCGCTGCATTAGAATTGACTGCGTAGTCAGGCGAAGAAACCAGGCTGAGAATAACCTGATGCGAATCGAGCGCAACATTTCGCGGATACCAATACGAACCCGCGTCGAGACGCAGATCAGCCGCTGATATCAGGCCGACACTGGTAATGCCGTCGTGCTTCGCCTCATAGGTGACAACGATCTGGTGATTGCCGGCGGGCAGATTATCAAGATGCAGATAAGGTTTGATATAAACGTATGTCAGGTTGAGCTTGTCTGGCGAAGAAAGCTTCATCGTCTGAATATCGCCGCCTAGCTGCAGCAGCACAGGATTAACCCCGTCGCAGGTCAACCACAGATTGCAGATGACAAAAGCCATGTTTTTGTCGGGAAATAGTTCGGCGTAGATATCTGCCAGCGCGATATCGAACTGCGCCGTCTCGGGAAATGGCGGCAACCCATCGATTTTGGGCGGCAACTGCGCCAGGACATCGCCAGGCTGCACTAAAACGCATGCGAGAAGCAGTAGCAAAAACAGATTGACCTGCAAACGATTATTCATATCGCAAACCCGGCCTTCTTTATCATGTGATAATGAAAAAGGTTACGCGGATTGCGCTTTTTGTCCAGATCTTTTAATCTCGGTCAGTATGCCGGCCATGATCAGCAATGTGCCGATGATGGCTGATACAGCAATCTGCTCGCCCAACAGCAACCAGGCCAAAAATATCGCGACCGGTGGCTTTAAAAAAAACAGATAGCTGCAACGCCCGGCCGGCAAAAAGCCAAGCACCTTCATAAAACTGATATACCCCAGCCCGGTTCCGAGAATGCCGGCACCCAGAATATTTGGCCAGGTATGTGAAGGCGGCAGAATATCGATGCCGCCAAGATATAGCAGAGGCAGATAAATGACGAGCGCCGGCACACAACTGAGTACCATAACCGTCAGCCCACCGTGTTTATGCACCAGACGCTTCGACAAAACGGTATATAAACCAAACCCGGCCATAGCAATAACACCGGCGCCAATGCCAAGCGGCGTATCAACCACAGCGTCAGCCTTTAAAGATATTATCACCACTCCGGAAAACCCAAGCAGCAGCGCAAAAATGCGTTTCAAGTTCATTTCTTCTCGCAGAATCAGCCAGGCAAAAAAGTTGGTAGCCAGTGGGTTGGCGGAGATCAGAATGGCAGCCGTCGAAGCCCGCGCATATTTGATGCATATTGCGTGTGCGCCCATGGCCAGCAAAATGTTCAGGCACCCAAGTATAGTCATATCCCGCAGGTCTTCGCGCCGAAGCGCACGCAATCTGGCGCGATGTTTCCAGAGCAGAGTCGGCAACAAAATCAACACAGCGACAAAAAAACGCCAGAAATTCATGAGAAACGGCGCGATATCGTTGCGCACAGGGTTCACAATAATCTCGATCGAAGAAAAGGCCAGAACCGTAAAAACAATGTAAAAGGCGGCGATAAAGTGGCCGGGGTATTGCTGATGCGTGACTTCCATAAACCTAGCTTTCTTTAAAGAACTTCGTAGCCGGCTTCATTGTCGACTTGCACAAGCTTTTTCGTTCTGATTTGAGCAGTCGTGGCAATTTTGGCCGACACAGGGCAGAGAACGATTTTTTTGCCGGCAACCTGGCGCGTCAGCTTTTCCATGGCAGCGGCACGCAGAACAGTTTTACCGGTAACCGAATAGTCGCGCCGGCCCTGCAGATTGCCGATTGTTCCCATCAGCAGTGAACCGGTGGCTATACCGGCACCAATACTGATTGTAAAAAGCCCCTGCCGTTCGCGCCTGTCGTTCATCAGCGAAACCGCTGCAAGCAATTCTTCAGCCGCCAGGACTGAGCGAACTGTTGGCGTTGCAGAGCCAAGCGCCGGCAGAAAAACTACCATTATGGCGTCACCGATGAATTTTTCTATGGTTCCGCCGTGTTTTACAACTACTGCTTCGGCTTCGGTCATGAACTCGTTGAGCATTTGCACGATCTCTTCGGGCTTTTTCTGTTCGGTCATCGTCGTAAAATTGCGAATATCACTGAAAAGAACCGCTCCCTCGACACGCGTCGCACGCGGCGATACCCGGCCGCTGATCGCTTCACGCGCGATATCTGAGAGAAACCGGTTAAGGTATTCCTTTTCCTTGAGGCTGGCGGCCATGCTGTTAAAGTTATGGCAAAGCTGACCTATTTCATCGTCTGAAGCGACATCAAGCCGCAAATCATAGTTTCCCTCGGCCATGGCAGCGACACTCGAAGACAACTGCCGCACCGGCATCAGAAAAATTCTGGCAAAATAGCGACTGATGACGGTTATGATAATAACCAGAAAAACTATTGCCGCGAACAGCAGGATCGCGGTTCTCGGAACACCCTGGCTGCCTTGGGCGCGCTTTTCAAGCGCGATAACCGACCAGTCGATATCATCGAGGCTCCTGCCTGCGATCAGAAAGTTCTGACCGGCTTCAGTATACTCACTTTTGAAACCGCCACCAACTGAGTTGAGATGCCGCAAAAGGCGGGAAAATTCAGGACGATTCTCAAGCCAGACCGGTGTCAGTGTTTCACGATAAGAGGAATTTTGATTTGCCAGAAGAAGCTGTGGACTTGCACTGGCGCATGAGCTGATCCAGTTTTCGACCATACGCTCCTGATAAGGAGCACGACTGATAACATAAACGAAGAACTTTACCGGAACCTTGTTTTCATCATACTGGAAAAAATTGGCCAGCCAGATGGCCCCATGCAAAGCTTTATAAGTAAGCAACTGATTATGTTGCAGAGCATAACGGTATAAGGATTCGCGGCCAATGACCTCAGACACAGACTCGATTATCAGCCCGTCACCAACCGACATTCTAGCGCCATCCGAAACGAACTTGACATTATGCTGAATAAACTGCACCAGCAGGCGCATCAGGCGTGCCCCTTCCTTGGCACGCTCAGCATTTGACTGCTGTGGGTCGCTGATTCGGTAAAGATTTATGTCCCCATTGCGATCACATACGTAAAATTCTCTTATCGAATGTTCTTGAAGCCTTGTTCTATATTCTTCGCTAAGCTCCTCTATCGATTTTTCCCCGGCGATACACTTTTCCTGAAACAATTGCAAAGCAAGAATCATCTCGCTCAGGTGTATCTGATAATCATTTTCCAGGGCAGAAATACGACTCTCGAGACGACTGAAGACTTCTGAACGATTCTGAAAAGCCTGCACCTGAACCTGTGAAAAAGCCTGAAAAAGAAGGGCGAGAATTGGCAGAAGACAGGCAGAGGCTGCCAGCCAGGCAAAATGCCACGAAATGGAAAGAGAGAACCAGCGCTGATTTATGAGGTTATTTATGCACAGCGTAATTAACAGCAGCAGTGAAATAACGATGATCACCCTGAGAAGATCGTTGCTTAAGCCTGATATCTCTTCTGGCATGTTGGTGACGATAATCGTAAACAATCGCTCTGTATGAGTATTTTCGGCTATTTTGTTAGCACAGAATGAAAAAACCTCATTGTCACCAGCAAAAATGCCATTGGGCCTTGTCTCTGATTCTGCAACAAACTTTTCGGCAGCAACAGGGTAACCGTTTTGAGACAGCATTTCATGCAACTCGGACTGGTAACCGGTTAAAATGCTGCTGGCAGAGTTAAGAATCAGCTGCTGGTTTTTACGATACCACTCGAGGTTCGCATATGATGCTTCAGGAATGAAAACCAGATAATGCCCGTACAATTTCTGCTCAAATTCCTGCCGAAGAGGATCCCGGTTAAATCGGCCCATCACCAGCTTTGGCATATTGTCTGCCATTCGACAGCCAAATAGAATCAAGCCTTCCTGATCGGCAAATGTTCCCTTATAGACTGTCATATAATTAAAAAGATAATAAACGTTGAAAGCTGGGCCAAGTGTCTGCTTAAGCATTTCAGAGATATGCTGGGGAATAGACTGGCGACCATGCATGTTCGTCATTTTGTATATCTGCATAAATTCGATCCAGCCTGCCTGCTCATCTTCGGTAAAACCAAAACCTGCGAAGGTCTTTAAATCAGGGTCTGCAATCAGATACCTGACCTGGTCGCCAAAACTTTCTTTAACAGCCGCGGCAGATTCGTCTATTGCTCTGCGATCAAGCCGGTCATGACGGTTCAGCACTTTCAACAGCTTTACTGCCGCCAGGTTGTCAGCATTGATAAGGGCCGGCATTAACGGCAACCAGCTACGGACTTCGGCCAGGAATGCGCTGCGGTTAAGGCTCTGCAGACGACGCTCCTGCATGCCAATAATCAGCAGAAAAACCGCAGCGAGCAATATAACTGCCACTATCACTGCCATGCTCATCGATCGTTTCAAGCAGGCACCTCCCCGACATAACCGGTTATGGCAACAACTTCTACAGGCCTGGCCTTACCCTTTACCATAACAGGCGCCAGCTTTGCGCACGAAAAAACTGTTCCGGCGCTTTGATAAAGCTCCTGTGTCGTTAATATTCCAGGGGTTCCGTCGCGGCCGGCCATCTTTTCGAGCCGGGCAGCCAGATTTACTGTATCTCCGATAAAAGTGTAATCAAGACGGTTATGAAGCGAACCAATGTGCCCTGCTATGACCGATCCGGAAGCCAGGCCAACGCCTGTATGCAACCCGGCAAATGCTGGCAGTTCAAGCCGGAGCTGCGCGACCCGCTGTTGAATTTTCAGGGCAGCCAGCAGCGCCTGGCGCTCTGCAACTGCACCCACGCCTTGTTTAAAAGCTGCCATAGCAGTATCACCAATATATTTGTCGATGTCACCGCCATTTTCTTTCACCGAAGTCTCGCAAATTTCGAGAAAACGGCTCATAAGCCCCATGGATTCTTCTGGTGACAACTGGTCTTCCAATGCAGAAAAATCGCGAATGCCGGCAAACAACACGGTAACATCGGCACGTTCAGCCACGATTTTCTGCTCCGCTGCCGCCTGCTCGAACAGATCGGCACGCAGATAATCACGCATTGCCGCCTTTTCCCGCAACCCGTCTATCATCTGCCCGAAATTATTCGACAAAACACTGATTTCGTCATTAAGAGCGCCACTGAATGCCGCACCGGAATAATCACCGGTCTCGACCCGGGCAGCCATGGCCGAGAGTTTGAGCAGAGGCCTGAGAAAGTAGCCTGAGAAAAAATTGACTATCATCAGTGCGATCAACAGGGCCGAAATAGTTGTCACCAGTAGAGTCAGAAGCTGCTCAAGCCGCGGATTCAGCCCGGAAAAAGCAATCTGCTTTACCGCCATTCCGACAGCGGCAAGTTCTTTGAATGGGCGGGTATATACAAGATACTGCCGGTTATTCCATGCATGCACGAAATGAAACGAATCGCCGGTTATTTGCGAAGCGCTGAGAATGCTCTGCAAACGCGACGAAGCTGGAAGCCGTGTTATTTCTTTGCTGGAGCCAGCTGAAATATAGAGCCGGCTCAACGAGCCGGGCGAGTCTTTTTTCACCTGACGCAAGAAACTATTCTGCATGGCTCTGTTGTTGAAGCCAATGTTAAGACAGGCTTTTATCGAACCTGACCGGTCTGAAACATAGCTGACGAAACTGCTGAATGAGTTGCCGCCAAGATCAAAGCGCCTTATGCGATTATGAAAGTCGGTATGAACAAAAGCGCTTCTGGCCAGATCGTCAGTTTGTGAACCACGCACAGGCGACGGAAAGGTTTTGTCGATAACATCCATGGCAAAGCCCTGATCTTTGAGATTGCTGCGGGTAAGAGACACCAGATAGCAGTTTCTCTGCCTGATTGAATCGGCCGGCAGATCAGAAGCCACCCACGATCTGCCGTCAGGCAGAATCACAATCACCACTTCACAACCTCGATCTTTAAGATCTTCATATATTTCACGCGCGGCCTTTTGTGAAAGCTCGCTTTCTACAACTTTTGCCACGGTTTCAGTTTTTAAATAGAGTTCGAGATTGCTTGTCTGAAAGGCAACCGACTCTTCAACTTCATAAAGCCTTTTTTCAAGCTGGTTGAATTCGTCTTTCTGCATTTCCAGACTTATTCTTGCAGTGTTTATAGCACTGGTTACCCCCCCGATAAGTAGCGGAAGAATGACGATGACTACCGTTGTCAGATTAAATCTGGTCTTGAGTGACCAGTTAAAAGTCTCGACCGGAAACCGCGAGAAAGGCAGCAGAAGACAAACCAGCCCGGGCAACCAGACTAATACGCCTGACACGCTCAAAATCATTTCGAGAAGCCGGTCTTCAGATTTCAGCCGCAGTCCGATCACCAGAAGCATATCTGGATTGGCAAAATGCCGGTCTGAATAGTAAAAAACACCATCCCGCATCTGATATGAAATACCGCGCGCATGATCTGAGGCAAAGCCATGCAACTGATTTTCGCCAATACCGGAATGTTCTATCATATTATCGCGACTCAAAACATAGGCGCCAGCAATATCGCCACGGTTACGCGCAAGTCGCAGCGCACGCTCTTCCAGCCAGAACTGCCGGGCATGGCTGGTTGGCACGAGAACCAGCATATAGCCAGCTACACGAGCAGAATTTTCTGTGCCGAAGCGAAGCAGTCCGAGATAGTTTCGCTCGCTTTTGAAAATAATCAGCTGACACTCATTTTTGAGCGAAGCGAAATAATCGGCAGCCAGAAAATCGCTTATATTCGATTTTACAAAGCCATCTGCGATTTTTCTGTCGAGCACACCAGCGTTTTCGCCTTCGACAACGCTTCTTACAAAAGCCTGCCAGGCACGTTTCTGCTCAAGTTCAGGAAAACCCTGCGGAATAATTATGTCAAAATCTCGCGAAAACCAGACAATAACCGACCTGTCAGGAAAACTCCGCAAAAACTGAGCAGACAGGGGGGCTGTATTTTCAGGCGTCAGAGAAGCATTTCCAAGCGATCTGCCGGCGCGCTCGCGAAAACTGTCAAATGCTTCCTGAATGACTTTCGCCTCAACCATCTGGCTTTGCAACTCTGCCATGGCAACCTTGGCATCGTTCAGATTACTGTCGATAGTACTGCGCTGAAGTTCACTTTTATACTGATCCAGAATCATGAACATGAGTGCAGCAGTCATCAGCAAAATTGCGGCAACAATCAAAGCCTGCCTGAAAATTCCTCGCCGACGACCTTCCATAGACTCATCTACCTGAATTCTGTACAATATTTAGCATACTGGTAAACTTTACCAGAAAAATCCGGTATAATTGGTGTTTAGATTATACCTTAATTGCTACAGATGAATCAGGAGAAGTTTATGAGTTTCAAATCCATCCGCAGAAACCTCTTTCATCGTGTCATCGGCCTTATCTTGATGCTCGCGATGCTCGGTACCAGCCCGGGAATTTTCGACGCCATAAGTTTCAATGCCGTTCACGCCGCCACAACCACTTCCGCCGACGCCCCCTTTAACGAAAGCGATATCACAATTGATCCAGACAATCCTCTGGCGGTAGCAACCTCAAACGCTGGTGCTCAGAAAACAGTTATCGAACTGGATCAGGAAAAGGTCGATCAGCTCACTGCCGAAGAAGAAGCTGAAAAGAAAAAGCAGATGAGCAAGTTTGAAGAGATCGCCTGGTCGATCGGCAAAGCCCTGCTGCCAACGATTGCGGTCATGGCTTTTTCGGCAGCGGCAGTCTGCCCGCTCGCATGGATAGTAATCGGTGCCGTCGCAATTGGCGCGGCTACTTCCGGCGTCTTGACCTTTGCCTACGAAACCAGAAAAAATAAATTCCGATCGGAATCCGAAAAGAAATCACAGGACAAGATCTGGCGTGAAGTATCTATTCAGGCCGCCATCAGCGGAGTCATGGCGCCGTTCAACATGCTGACTGCCGGCATGGTGCAGGCCGTCGGACCGTTGACCATGAAAACCATTGTAACTACTGCAGCTAAGGCTGGCGCCGTAAGCTTTCTCGGCAGCACAGTATCTAATGTCACCAAAGGTGCCGTCACCAATCTCTGGTATAACAACTACTACAACTATGATGAGCGTGAAAAAGAGCTGAAAGCAACCATTGCCAGCCTTGAAACAAAAGCAGTCAGAACAAAAGAGGAAGACCTGCAGCTCGCAGCAGCTCTGAAAGAGCTTGATACCATCACCAAAGAAAAATACACGATGGATAATTTCAGGAAAGACGAGAAGAAAGCGCTGGTTTCGGCTGGCATATCTGGCGTTCTCGGCGGTATCGCCGGGCGCTACGCCGCTGAAACCGACTGGGCAAAAAAGGCCTCCAGCAAAATCTTTGGCACAGTGTCGAAAGCCAATATGATTTCCAATGCTGTAGTCAGCAACCCGTTCGCTTTTGCAACCGGTGCCGCCAATGCTGCTGTCGACAAAAAGGAAATCCTCAACCAGATCGAATACAACCGCATGCAGCAAGTCAAATACGAAAAAGATTCAGCCGCCTGGCAGTATTATTCGAACAAGATAGCCGACCTCGAAGAGGCCTATAAAAGCATCAGCCTCTCGGAAGCAGGCAAGCAGTCGCTGATAAGTAACGCCGCCATGCAGACGGCAATTGTCGGCACCTCTATTGCCAAAACCCGCATCTGGGATCTCCCCTCACAGAAACGCGCAAAAGTGCAGCAGGCCTATGAAGAACAGAGCGAAGAATGGAAAAAAGCTAACGAAGTCCGACAGGAGCTTGAACTGATGAAATACCGCAGGCCCGTCGCTTCTGACTATGCGACAAAGTCAGAATACTCTAGAGCTCTGCGCGAGTATGTAGGCGAACTTAATTCTCTGCGCAATGACTACAACAAGGCCAAGACTGAGGCCACAGCCGCCCAGGACAGCACAGCCGGGCAGGCCCGCATCAAGGAAATTGAACAACAGGTATCGGCCACTATCGAACATAACCGTCAGGCCGAACTCGCAAGAGCTCTTGGATATGAATCTTATGTAGATTTCAAGATGAAAGAACTGGCAAAAGATCCGATCAATTCTGACCTTACCCCGGGAGAACTGCGCCACAAAGCAGAATACGCGGTTCTTGACGGATACAATACCGCCGCCAAAGACAGTGCAGTCAGACTGGCTCAGATGGAAGAAAAACTCGATCGCCAGAACATGAACCTCGCCGGCAAGATAGAAAGAGGCGAAGACGGTAAAAACTACGTTGTAGTAACCGACGACAACGGCAATGTAGTCATGCGTCAGTTATACCAGAGTGGCGCTGGAGCAAGCCTGCTATCCCGCATCAAGGGCGGAACACCGGCTGAACTCAAAGAAGCCGAAATCAATAACGTGGTAAGACAGGCTTACAATCAGTCAGCAATGGTAAAACCGACTTCTTTCAGAAACGAATTTGTCAGCATGCGTGTCAACCAGATGCGCGCCGAAGGCATGACCGAGCAGCAGATCGATGCCCGGCTAAGCAGCATAGTAGACGAAGCCAACACCAAGATGGTCTCTACCTATGGCGGCTGGCAGAATGTCGCAAAGGCTGAAATTCTGGCCGAAGGACTGGCACGTGCCAAGTATGATGATGGAGCGGCCCCCAACCTCAATAAAATTATTGATTTTCTTAAGAAGGGTCTCTCCGATAAAACTCTTTCAACAGTTCAGACTCAGATTTCCAGCGGCATAACCGGCGTGGTTCCCAAGGCGATTGTCAAGACAGACCCGCTGGCGCCAATATTCAACACGGAAGAGCGTGACGAAGAGGCTCTCAGACGTATCACCGACAAAGCCATGCGTGACTACTACCTGCGCTACGAAGAAAATCCCCGCTGATTCGCAATTCTGAAAAATCGGTTCAGCCTCAGGGTTGAGCCGACTTTTTTTTGGGAAAAAGACTTTTTGGCAAAAACCGTAGCTCTTGCAATAAACACCGGTCTGTGAAAAAATGGCCGGGTGACAAAAGCATTTTCAATCAACACAGTAATCTGGCGTCTGGCTATCTGGCTGTGTGTTGCGCTGATTCTATTCATTACCGCCGCAGCACTGCTGACCGATTACCAGAAAGTCATCGACCTTTTCAGCAACATTTCGCCCTCATACCTGATCGCGATCGTCTCAGCAGTTCTCTTCAATTACGCACTGCGCTTCATAAAATGGAACTGGTTTCTCGGTATACTGGGCATAAAAGTGCCACTCAAACTAAACCTGTGGATTTTCTTTTCGGCCTTCACCATGGTCCTCAGCCCGGCAAAGATTGGCGAACTGGTCAAATCATTTCTGCTCAAATCACGCCTTGGCATTTCTGTCGCCATAACGGCACCGATAGTCGTTGCCGAACGACTGACTGACCTGCTCGGTCTGCTGATTCTCTGCGCAATCGGGTTTTCGCAATTTGCATTCGGTGGACGCACCCTGGTGCTGGTAGCGGTGGTTATGACCGCAGGCATACTGGCTATTACCAGACCTGCGTTCTGGGGCATGCTCGATCGCATACTCAGCGGCAAAACGCGCCTGGTAAAATTGCGCGAGTCGATAAAAGCAATGCAGCAAAGCACCCGCGACCTGCTGTCGCTAAGATCGCTTGCTTTTTCAGTGCCCTTGAGTGCTCTGTCCTGGGGCGGAGAAGGGGTGGCTCTCTACCTGATTTTCCAATCTATGGGACTTGAACTCCAGAATCTTCTGGCAATATCACTGTTTGCACACGCATTTTCATCGATTGCCGGAGCCGTTTCATTTCTGCCCGGCGGCCTTCTGGTAGCTGAAGGAAGCATGGGCGCCTTTTTTGTCTACGCTGGAATACCAGATGCTGCTGCCGTATCGGCGACCTTTCTGATAAGAGCAGTGACCCTCTGGTTCGCGGTAATCCTTGGCACTATAGTCTTCATGTTCGGTTATAACCAGGGCGATCTGCAGGCATTACAGAGAAAAGACGAAACCGTCACGAAAGAAACAGTCCGCGAAAATCCACAAGAAAGTGCAGATAAACCTGTCTGAATCAAATATGGAAAAAGTAGACCTCGGAATTGTAAGAGTACTCGACGACTACAAAAATGGCAGAATCACAGCCAGCGAAGCGGCAAGGCTGCTGAGTAACCCTGAAAGCAGAAAGTTGCAACCGCCAGCACCGCTATCACCATCAGCATCAGAAGGCGATCATGACATAGAGCTGCCAGATGCCGTATTAGACGTCGATCGCGAACGCCGCATCGGTTTTCCCGAAGTTATTTATGGCGCCGGCAAAACCCCGCAGCAGGTATGCGAAATCTTTGCGCGCCTGCATGCAGCCAACGGCCGGGCGCTTGTTACCAGATGCAGCGAAGAAACCATGAATCTGCTGACAGAAAAGTGCCCGCAGGCCAATATCAACCGAGCCTGTGGCCTTGCCTGGGCCGTGAGTGAAATAGAGCTCCATCCGGGAGTCCAGGTGGCGATAATCGCCGCAGGAACATCTGATCTGGCGGTAGCCGAAGAAGCGGCCCTGACGCTCGAATTCTGTGGCTACAACGCCGAGCGCATCTATGACGTTGGAGTCGCCGGGATTCACCGACTGATGAATCGCCTGCCGCGCTTTCGCGACGCAGCCGTCACCATAGTGGTCGCCGGCATGGAAGGTGCTCTTCCAAGCGTAGTCGGCGGGCTGGTCGGCTGCCCGGTCATCGCAGTGCCAACCTCAGTAGGCTATGGTGCCAGCTTCAATGGACTGGCCGCCCTGCTCGGCATGCTAAACTCATGCTCGGCCGGAGTAACCGTGGTAAATATTGACAACGGCTTTGGCGCAGCTGCCGCAGCCGTGCGCATAATAAAAGGAATCTAAAAATGACAAAAATACTTTATTGGGACTGTTTCAGCGGTATCGCCGGCAACATGGCAGTTGCTTCACTGCTCGATCTTGGCGCCAGCCGCGAGAAACTTCAAGAAGGGCTGGCTTCTATGGCCTTTCCCGAAGGCAAAATAGAACTGATAATCGAAGAAAAATCGGTTGACGGCATCAGAGGCATATACTTCAACACCAAAGAAGACCACGCAGAAAACGGCGACAGCGATCATCACCACGAGCATGCACATGATGAGTTTGGTGGAGTTCCTGAAGCCGGCTTTTTGAGGCACGAGCCATTGCACGAGCACAATCACTGCCATGAACATGGCTCTGATCATCAACATGAACACGGGCACCAGGAACACAGCCACGATCACCATTGCGAGACAGAAAAACCGCATGAGCACACCGGGAATCATCATCATGCACCACACCGCGGCCTCAAAGAAATTACCGCCCTAATTGAACAGGCAGCTATTACCGGCGCCGCCAAAGCTTTGGCAATTACCTGCTTCAGAGTTCTCGCCGAAGCCGAAGCGACAATTCACGGCAAAACTGTCGATGAAGTTCACTTTCATGAGGTTGGCGCCCGCGACAGTATCGCCGATATAGTTGGAATGGCAATATGTCTGGATGATCTTGGCATCGAGCAGGTTCATGTTTCGCCAGTTCATCTTGGATCCGGGGTGGTAAAGTGTGCGCATGGCATCATGCCGGTGCCTGCGCCTGCAACAGCGCTGTTGCTAAAAAATCTTCCGGTCGTTTTTGACCATCATATAGCATTCGAACTGACTACGCCAACCGGAGCCGCCATTTTGCAAGGGCTTGCAGCAACGCCAATCTCAGAACAGTTCACTTTTGCTAAGGTCGGGCACGGACACGGCAGCAGAAAAATCGGCCAGGCCAATTTTCTACGCGCCTTTCTCGGAGAAACTGGCCAGTTAAAAAAAAACTCTGATTCGGTAACGGTTCTAACCAGCAACATCGACAATGCCAGCGGAGAACAGCTGGGAAACGCCATCTCTGAATTTATGCAGGCGGGGGCCCTCGACGCGTGCCTGATTCCGATGATCATGAAAAAAGGACGTCCGGCCAATCAGCTTCAGGTAATGACTGCCCCCGAAAACGCAAGTCACATGGAAACGCTTATATTCAGACTGCTGCCAACCCTGGGAATTCGTGTTGAGAATGTTACCCGCTCGATTCTGCCCCGTGAAACGGTTCTGCTACAGACATCCTTCGGCCCGGTAGCCGCAAAAAAAATCCATTATCCCGACGGCACCATAAAGATCAACCCCGAATACGATGAGCTGGTGCGACTTTCGCAACAACACCAGACGACTACTGACGCCGTAAGAAAAAGGCTGATAGCGGAATCCATGATCTCTGACTGACCTTATATTTTCCTGAACTGAATATAAGCCATACATTGTCGTTTAATGCACACTGTGCTATCATACAGCAGAATTATCAACAATGAGGCTTGCCATGGAAGTTGCAGGGAAGAACATAAGCATAATTGGCGCGGCAAAAAGCGGACTCTCCGCAGCACGCAGCCTCGCCAGATGTGGTGCAAAAGTATTCGTTTCAGACATACAGTCAGAAGACAAGCTTAAAGCAAGTCTTGAACGCGAACACCTTCTCGATTGTGTGGATTACGAAGCCGGCGGTCATACCGAAAAAGTTCTGCATTCCGATTTCATCGTATTGAGTCCCGGCGTGCGGACTGATATCCCTGTTTTAATCGAAGCGGCAGCGCGCAAAATCCCGGTATACTCAGAAATCGAAATAGCTTATCGTCTGTCGCGCGGGCGGCGCCTTGTAATTACCGGCAGTAATGGCAAGACCACAACAACGACATTGCTGGCAGAATTTTGCCGCAAACAGTTCGAAGAAGTATTTCTCGGCGGCAACATCGGCATTCCGATCATGGAATTCGCGACAGAAACCACCGACAGATCACTTCAGGTTCTTGAAGTAAGCAGTTTTCAGCTCGAAACCATTTCTGAATTCAAGCCCGACATAGCTGTAATAACCAATTTTTTCGAAAATCACCTTGACCGCTATCCGAGCTATAATGCTTATATCGAAGCAAAAAAGCGCATTGCCCTTAATATGCACAGCAGCGAAACCATCGTTCTGAACGCAGACCAGCAGTTGATGCGCGAAATGGCTGACGAACTAGATTGTCAGAAAGCCTGGTTCGGCTGGCAGGTTGGTGACCTCAAACCTTCAATGACCGTAATCGATGAAGAATTCGTTTACACCGACCGCGATGGTAAAAGACAAAAGCTTTTTCCAACCAGCAGCGTGCGCATTATCGGCCGACATAACCTCGAAAACGTGATGTGCGCTGCTCTTGTCGCAATACTGGCAGGAGTATCCGGCAACAGGCTGGAAAGCGTAGTAACCAGGTTTCCCGGAGTTGAACACCGGCTGGAATGGGCAGGAGAAGTTGGCGGCGTCACTTTTATCAACGATTCAAAAGGCACCAACTGCGCAGCATCTATAACAGCTCTACAGGCATGCAAACCGCCAATGCTGCTTCTTGCCGGCGGGCGCGACAAAGGCACCGACCTTGCCGACTGGGTTGCGGCAGTACGCACGCGCAGTCGTGGCGTCGTGCTCTTTGGCGAGGCACGCGCAAGATTCCGCTCAGCACTCGAAGGTCTGGTTCCGCTAAAAATGGCAACAACGCTGGAACAGGCATTAGCAACAGCTTACCAGTGGACAGAACCGGGCGACACGATTCTTTTGTCGCCTGCCTGCAGCAGTTATGACCAGTTTCCAAATTTCGAGGTGCGCGGTGAAACCTTTAAACAACTGGTAAAGGCGCTTGCACCGAAATGACCAGATCTCACCATTTCGATCATATATTGCTGTTCGTGGTGGTTGCCCTGATGGGAATCGGCCTGGTAATGGTCTATTCTGCAAGTTCGGTAGCTTCACTGGCAACCATGGCAGACGGGTTGTATTATTTTAAACGACAGCTGGTCTGGGTTATCACCGGGCTCCTGGCCATGCTCGGTTTCTCTCTGGTTCCATACCAGAAGCTTGAAAAACTTGCAGTGCCACTGCTCGGCTTCTCCGTATTCCTGTTGATACTGGTTTTGATTCCAGGAGTAGCACGCGACATCGGAGGTGCCCGTCGCTGGCTGCGCTTTGGCGGCATTGGCTTTCAGCCTTCTGAGTTTGCCAAAATATGTTTTGTCATTTATATAGCACACTCCATATCTATGCATCAGGATCGCATAAAAAACTTCTGGCATGGTTTGCTGCCAGATCTGGCTATCGCTGCGGTGTTATTCGCACTCATTTACAAAGAACCCAACCTTTCGACTGCCGCCCTTATACTTGGCACCTACCTGATTCTCTATTTCCTCGGCAACGGTTCGCTCGCCTATTTATCAGCATTAGGCGCCATAGGAATATCTGGAATTTTCCTGTTGATTTTTCAGGCCGGCTATCGTATCCGCCGCCTCATGGCTTTTCTTGACCCCTGGGAAAACGCGCAAACCAGCGGATATCATATAATTCAATCACTGGTTGCAATTGGATCCGGCGGATTTCTGGGACTAGGGCTTGGGCAAAGCCGTCAGAAATTCTTCATTCTGCCGGAGCGTCACACCGACTTCATATTCGCCATTATCTGTGAAGAACTCGGTATGATCGGCGGAATCGTCGTGCTCGCCATATTTTTTGCTCTTATCTGGCGCGGCGTTTACATTGCCACGCGTGCACCAGACAATTTTGGCTTTCTTCTCGCCTCTGGCATTACCGCCATAATAGGCCTGCAGGTTGTAGTGAACATAGGAGTTGTGCTCAGTCTGATGCCAACAACCGGTATAACTCTTCCTTTTATAAGTTACGGCGGCTCAAGTCTTTTGTTTCTGGCTATCGGCATGGGTATACTTCTCAACATATCGCGTTATGGTTCTGTTCGGCACACATTAGATGAGTCCCGCGCAACGCCTTTCTCCGGGCAGTTCAATGACCCTCTGGCATCAGGCCTTACCAGGAGAAGGTAGCAATGAAAATTGTATTCAGCGGCGGCGGAACCGGAGGGCACATTTATCCCGCCCTCGCCATCAAACAGATTCTCAGGCAAAAATACAACTTTGCCAGCGGTTATGTCGGCGTCAGAGGCGGGATGGAAGAAAAAATTGTTTCCCGGGAAACTGGCATCGAATTCTTCGGTGTTCGTGCCCAGGGTATGCCGCGTAGTCTGAGCCCGAAATGGCTGAGCTTTCCTTTCGTAAATCTGGCAGGAATATCAGATGCGCTGGGACATCTCAGAAAATTTTCACCCGACCTGGTTGTAACAACCGGCGGCTTTGTAGCTTTTCCAGTATTGGCTGCAGCCCGCATGCTTGGTCTGCCGGCAGTAATACACGAGCAGAACGCTGCGATGGGTGTAACTAACCGGCTTTTCGCCGGATCAGCCAGAAAGGTTCTGCTGACATATGCCGCCGCCGCGCCTGAAGACGGCAAACGTGTTGTAGTAACCGGCAACCCGGTAAGGTCGGCTTTTCTAGAGCAAAAGCCAACATCACAGCGCTTTGCCAGAAGAGAAAATGAATTTGTGATCCTGACTGTCGGTGGATCACGAGGTGCCCTTTCCATTAATCGTGCCTGCATCGAACTGGTTAAAACCTGGCTGATACAGCAACCACAGGTCAGGCTAATACACATCACCGGCGAACGCGATTATGACATGGTAAAAAACGAAATTGGCGAAATACCGGCCAATTACCAGCTGCTTCCCTATTTACACGAAATGAAAGATGCTTTTGACGCGGCTGACCTGCTGATTTCAAGAGCTGGAGCCACGATACTTGCAGAGATTGCCGTGTGCAGAAAACCGGCGATTCTGGTGCCGTTTCCCTTCGCAACCGACAATCATCAGGAAAAAAATGCACGCGTTCTCGCAGAAATGGGTGCAGCCAGCCTTTTACTCGACCGGGATTTAAATGCCGCCAGTCTCGTAAACCTTTTAAATGAACTAAGAAACGACAACAAACTGGCAAAGATGGCTGAAGCCTCTGCTAAAAGCCGCCCAGATGATGTTGAAGCGCGAATCCTAAACCAAATTTCCGAACTCCTGGATAAATGCTGAGAATTACCGTCTTGTAAATCACAGTGTGAAAGTGATAAGATTCAGCATCTTTTATTCGGATAGGATCAACTTGCCAGAAGATTTTTCCAGATCAGGCCGTGCGTACCATAAGCCCTGCCGACCGGAACTCCCCAGCGAAACCCGGGAGAAACTTCGCCGGCGACAGTATCGCACCAAACTCAACAGTTTTGCACGACTGGTCAGACCGGCACGTGCCCTTGGATTCATCCTGCTGATCTCAGCCCTGTGCTATCTTGCTGTCACACAGTTACGCCATCTGTTTTTCGCAACTTCATACTTTGAGATCAAGAGTCTTGAAGTATCCGGCAACAGCACACTCAGCCGCGAGCATATACTCAAAATTACAGGCATGGCGCCAGGCCTGAACCTGTTCAAGCTTGACCGGGAAACAGTAAGAAAAAAAGTTCTGACAGATCCTCTGATCAAAGACGCCAAAGTTGAACTGGACGGTCTGTATAATCTCAGAATCAGTGTTACCGAGCGCACTCCTTTTCTTTATGCCAAAGTGGGCACCGCATTTTTCGAAATTTCGGAGGATGGCGTGATAATAAATACCGAAGGATACGGCGAGAAAGATCTGCCTTTGGTCACCGGTCTGAATCTTGAGACCAGCAGAGCTGGAGACAACCTCAATGGGAACGATCAATACTATGTTGCACAGAACTGGGTCAAATCTCTGGAAAGCCGTATACTCGATGGAATCTCTGAAATAAACTTTCATAGCCCGCAAAACCCTTATCTGATACTGATTAGCGGCGAAAAAGTCTTTCCCCGCAGCCTGGAAGATTTTAAAAATCGTTATGATTTTTTGCGTGCACTCCTTGACAACCTTAGAAAGAATAATGTAGAACCTATCTACCTCGATATGAGAGCACCGAATCAAATTGTCGTGCGTCCTAAAAAAGACAGTGGTGCAAATGAAGGGAGTAGAGGTTCAGTTGCTGGTGGATGATCTTATTGTAGGCCTTGATATAGGCACAACCAAAGTCTGCGCCGTTATAGGTGAACTCCAGAGCGGAAACACCATTAACGTACTCGGCGTTGGTCATGCATCTTCCGGAGATGGCGTCAAGAAAGGCGCCATCGTTGATATCGAGCGCACCACCCAGGCAATAATAGATGCGGTCGAAGAAGCTGAAAAATCTGCTGATGTGGTAATAGACAATGTATATGTCGGAATAGCCGGTGCCCATATCTGCTCGATGAACAGTCAGGGCATTGTCGCAATAAAGGGCAACAATCAGGAAATCACATCGGAAGACATCGATCGGGCAGTTGAAAATGCCAAAACCGCCATCAGCATCCCGCCACATCAGGATATAATACACATTCTCCCAAGAGAATTTGTAGTGGACGAACAGAAAGACATAAACAATCCGCTTGGTATGATCGGCGGCAGACTTGAAGCACAGGTGCACATTGTCACCGGAGCCATCACCGCCATGCAAAACATAATGAAGTGTTGTGAAATGGCGAAGCTCAAGGTTGACGACGTCGTATTGCAGCAATATGCATCGAGTATGGCGGTTTTATCTGACGACGAAAAGAAGCTTGGCGTGGTTCTTGTAGATATCGGCGGTGGCACAACCGACCTGATCATTTTTCAAAACGGGCACGTCATTCATTCACACAGCATAGATGTTGGTGGCCGACTGGTCACAAACGACATCGCTGTCGGACTAAAAACATCGACAGTTGCAGCAGAAGATCTCAAGATCAATTCAGGTGTAGCCTGCGCCGATCTGGTTGACAGCCAGATGCAGATAGATGTTCCGGTAGCCGGCGGCGAGCGTATAAAACAGTATCCGCAAGGCTATCTGGCCGAAATTATCGAACCACGCATGGAAGAAATCTTTTTTGAAGTTAAAGCACAGATCGAAAAGCACGTTTCATTGGACGTCATACCCGCCGGCGTGGTTCTTACCGGAGGCAGTTCTCTTATGACCGGGTGCCCTGAACTTGCCGAAGAAATTCTTGGCCTTCCGGTAAGACGTGGAATGCCGGTCAACATCACCGGACTCAAGGAACAGGTGCGAAATCCCAAATTTTCTACAGCTCTCGGACTTATCAGATATGGCGCACAAAATTATCGCACCACCACTAGAGAAAAAGGAGCATTTAGTGGTATAGTTGACCGAATACAATCTGTGTTAAAAAAGTTCTTTACGGATTGAAAAATCAGAGATAAAATTAACAAAATTTGCCAAGAGGCAAAGCAGTAATTTAAGGAGGCGGGCATGGTGTTCGATTTTAATCAGGCAGCAGCAGAAAATGCTGAAATTAAGGTAATTGGCGTTGGTGGCGGCGGAATGAACGCGGTCAACCGCATGATCGAGGCAGACCTGACAGGTGTTGAGTTCATAGCAGCCAACACTGATGCACAGGCTCTGACCAATTCAAATGCCAAAATCAAGATCCAGCTTGGCGATAAGCTGACAAAGGGTCTCGGCGCAGGCGCCAATTTTGAAATTGGCAAAAAAGCCGCTGAAGAAGATAGAGACCATATCGCCGAAGTTCTCGAAGGCGCTGACATGGTATTTATAACTGCCGGAATGGGCGGCGGCACCGGAACCGGCGCTGCACCGATCGTGGCCGAAATCGCTCGCGAAGTTGGGGCACTGACCGTAGCCGTTGTCACCAAACCCTTCACATTTGAAGGCCGCAAGCGCGCAAATGCCGCAGAACACGGCATCAAAAATCTCAAAGACAGAGTCGATGCGATCATCGTGATCCCGAACGACAAACTGCTTGAAATCTCTAAGGAAAACGTTACTATGCTCGAAGCCTTCGGTTATGCAGACGACATTCTGCGCCAGGGCGTTCAGGGCATCTCCGACCTCATCGTCGTGCCTGGCCTTATAAACACCGACTTTGCCGATGTCAAGACAATCATGAGCCAGGCAGGCTCTGCTCTTATGGGCATAGGAACAGCCTCCGGTGAAAACCGCGCAGTAACTGCCGCTCAGATGGCAATCTCCAGCCCGCTGCTTGAATCTTCAATTCAAGGCGCCAAGGGCGTTCTGATGAACATTACTGCCAGTCGAGACCTTGGCATACACGAAGTCAACAAAGCCTGTTCAATCGTTCAGGAAGTAGTTGACCCCGATGCCAACATCATCTATGGCCATGCCGTGAACGATGATATGGGCGACGAAATCAAGATTACCGTTATTGCTACCGGTTTCGGCGAAGAAGCCAGATCAGCTATCGACAGCAAAAAACGCATTCTCGATGAACTGCGCACCGTAAACCGCCAGCAGGTCGAAATTCCTCAGCCCGTAGCAGTTAACGCTGCACCTTCCTACAATGCCTCGATAGAAGACCGTGAAGTTCCCGCATTCCTGCGCAGAAGAGCCCGCAAAATCTGATCTAAAACTGCTTTGCATGTAAACTCCTTGAACCAGGGAAGGGCTTAGCCTTTCCCTGGTTTCTAACAACAGCCGGTTCATTAAGAGAGGTTGCGCGAGTGAATCCCCGTGCATAAACCAGCCTGCGTCATTACTTTTGCCGATAGGAACACAAAGCATTGGGATTAAAACATAGACACTCCTACGAATCACTGGCTCATTCACTTAAAACGACAGAAAAGCACTATCTGCCGCCGCACACAGCGGGTGCCCTGAGTGTCGCACTTGTTTATCCAAATCTTTACAGTCTGGGAATGAGCAACCTCGGCTATCTTACGGTGCATCGTCTCCTGCTCACAACCCCTGGAATCGCTGTAGAAAGATTTTTTCCGGCACTTGCCGCCGAATCGCCTCTACGACCGCCTTATTACTCATTCGAATCCGGTCGACCTCTAGGTGATTTTCAGATACTCATGTTCTCATTCAGCTATGAGGGCGACTTCGATAAAATACCGGGAATCTTTGCAGCACTCGCCATACCAGTCATGGCCAAAGATCGCAACCGTTTTCACCCGATTCTGATGGCTGGCGGAGCCGCCGTAGCTTCTAATGCACCGGCACTCAGCCTGATTTTTGACATCCTGGTGCCAGGCGAAGCAGAAACAACACTGCCAGCAATTATGGCAATACTGAAAGAGCATGGCATGGAAGCAGAAGCAATTGCAGAGCTTCCCGGCGTCTGGGTTCCTGCAACAGGCAAAAAACCCTCGGCACCGTGCAGTATGCACGATATAAACAGCCAACCGGCATACTCGCACATTGTATCCGCTCAGAACGCTTTTGGCGGAGCACATCTTATTGAACTGATGCGAGGCTGTCCACGCAACTGCTCATTCTGTCTGGCTCGCTCTATTTACCAGCCGGTGCGCGCGCTGCGCTTGGAAAAACTGGCGGAATGGATTGACCAGCACCCCGAATGCCGCGATCTTGGCCTGGTGGCTCCTTCGCTTTTCGACCATCCACAGATCACAGAAATTTTCAAATTGCTCGACCAGCGAAAGATAAGAATTCGAAACTCATCGATCAAGTGGGAAAAACTAGATTCTGAGCTGCTCCTGATTCTGCGTCGGGCAGGGATAACCGGGCTCACGCTCGCTCCCGAGACAGGCAGCAAAAAACTTCAAACAGCCATCAGAAAACCCCTGAACGAAGAGCGTTTCCTTGACTGCATTCGCCAGATTTTTTCAGCCGGGTTCGAGCAGTTGAAACTCTATTTTGTTGCCTGTCTGCCAGAGGAAGATAAAAGCGATCTCGACGCGACAATCGGCCTGATAAAAAAAACAATTGCTGCAGCCCCTTCTCCGAGCCATCTTTCTGCCGCATTCTCGCTTTTTGTTCCCAAACGGCACACAGACTGGCAAAATCGTAAGCCAATGGCTCAGCAACAGATGAAACAGAGCATCAAATATCTGAAAGAAGAGTTGAATAGACTTTCATCGCAACTTAGAGTAAATTTTGCAAGTCCACAGGAAGCCCTGCGGCAGTCATACCTGTCACAAACCGGGCCTGAGCTGGCACACGAATATGCTATGGAGGCTGAGAAATGCCACGAAAACCGACTTTTCTCAAAAAATCAGTTTACTGCACTGGAATTCTGATTCTGGTGCTCCTGTTGTTCACTACAGGCTGTTGCAAGAACGAGCTGAAGGACGCTTCAGGTTCGACCAGAAGAATTGGCCTGATGATAACGCCACGCGGCCTCAATGACAAAGGCTTCAATGATTATGCCTACGACGGGTTGAAGCAGGCTGAAAAGAAGTTCAACATCGAGGGCGTAGTAATAGAACCATCAACGATGCAGGATCATGAAGCTTCTTTGCGCTTTTTTGCCGGCCAGAAATTCGACGCAATAATTGTTGTCGGCGTCGGCTTTAATGAAGCCATTCGCAAGGTTGCAGCCGAGCACCCGGGCCTGCAATTTTTTGTGATTGATTCTGAAATTGACGAGGGAAATATACGCGGCATATATTTCAGGGAAGATGAAGGCGCCTACCTGTGCGGATATCTGGCCGCCCGCATGAGCAAGACCGGAAAAATCGGATTTATCGGCGGAGTTAAAATTCCGGTAATAGAACGTTTTGCAACTGGATACCGCAACGGCGCACTGGCTGCAGTCAACAGCACAGAAGTAGTCGAACAGTTTGTTGCAGAAGATTACACTGGATTCAACAGTCCTGAAAAAGCCTCTGAAATGGCTCTCGACATGTATCGCACCGGCTGCGACATCGTTTTCCCGGCGGCCGGGGCTTCAGGGCTTGGCGTAATATCAGCCGCAGTAAAATCACGCGGACAGGTAATCGGCGTCGACATGAACCAGGATTCGCTGGCACCCGGCCTTGTGCTGACCAGCATGCTTAAGCGCGTCGATCTGGTAGTTGAGAGCATAATAAGTAATATTTGCGAAGGCAAGAACCCCGCAACGATAAAACGTTCGTATGGAATAGCTGACGGGGTAATCGGACTTACCGATTTCCAGCTGAGTTCAAAGGTTGTCGGCGACGCCTTGATTTCAGAACTGGCATCGGTGCGAAAAGCTATTATCGATGGAACCATAAAAACCGGAGTAACAGGCAGGTAAATGCATGGATAACAGACCTATAGGGATTTTCGATTCAGGCATCGGTGGACTTACCGTGTTCAAGGAAATCCGCAACCTGCTGCCACATGAAGATCTTATTTACTTCGGTGACACTGCGCGCGTTCCTTACGGAAGCAAATCAGTGCAGGTGGTTCGCAGATTTTCTGCCGAAATAGCGTCTTTTCTGACGCTGCAGAATGTGAAAATGCTGGTAATCGCTTGCAATACGGCATCAGCCCTGGCACTTGGCACACTCAAAACCGAAACATCCTTGCCAGTTATAGGCGTAATCGACCCGGGTGTCCGGGCAGCGATAAAGGGTGCTGGCGAAGGCCCGATTGGCGTAATCGGCACGCGCGCTACAATAGCTTCCGGCGCGTATCAGGATCGAATCAGCCGACTGCGCTGCAACCTTCGCGTCGTTGCCCGCGCCTGCCCGCTGTTGGTGCCTGTTGTCGAAGAAAATCTCATGCATTCAGACATTGCCCGTATGGCACTTGAAATGTATCTGGGTGATTTCAAGAAGCAGCAGGTAAGCTCTTTGATTCTGGCCTGCACCCATTATCCGCTTCTGAAAGATCTGATCAACGAGTTTTTCGAAGGAAAAACCCTGCTGATAGATTCGGCCAGAGAAACCGCCATTGAGGTGCGAGAAGTGCTGCAGGCACGTCGTATAAACACCGCCGCGACCCAGGCCGGCCGCGAAACCTTTTTTGTTTCAGACAGCACTGAAGCCTTCGCCGATATCGCCGCCGACTTTCTCGGCCGTCCGGTTGCCGGCGAGTGTTTTCTGCACTCATGGCAGAATGAACCGTAGTGACAGCAAGGATCACCGCCATAGTTGACATATATTGACGGCTGGTTGAAAATAGCAACATGGAAGAAAAGACTTTAGAATGCCGACACTGCCATGAGATGAATTATCCCATGGTCGAATTCTGCCGTGCCTGTGGCGAATCATTGCATACAAAGCCCGATATGACCAACAACGGACTGCTGGTCAAGTGGACTCATCACGCGATCGATGCCATGTTCTGGCTGGTCGATGAAACAGTCCGCTGGTGGGAAATTGGCCGGCTTTCCATCAGGCTGAAGTCACTGAGAAGGCAACGTGCCAGTCTTCTTGACCTGTTCGAAAGCGAAGAAAACTTTGGCAGCGAAGCCAGTCTTGAACAAAAACAGTCTCTTGTCGGTATTACCGAAGAACTGGCAAGGCTTTCCAGCCGCGAAGAATTTGTTCGCAGTCGCTGTTGGGCTATCGCACCGGAGCTGATGTTTGTCGGCATTTTCGTCGTTTTTCTCTACGGCATTCTAGCCATGAACCCAGTCCGCAGTCTTCTACCCAAAGCCGGCATAGAGCCTGGCATATTCAGCGGACAGGTCAGCAGGGTGCGTGATCTGCCGCTCACTCTGCATTCAGTTATTACCTGCGCCGAATGGTTTGACAACAAGCTATATATCGGTGGCGATGGCGGCTTAACTGTGGTCGATCCAGCAACCGGGCAAGCCTCGGCTGCCAGCGAACTGCCTGATGATTTTTTTGTGCGCGACCTCGTTATCAACGATAATTCCCTTTTTATCGCTGGATTTCCCGGCATCTATATTCTCGAAAATACCGTTATTAAACCAATGTATCGCGAATCACAGTTGCCGGTCAAACTCGTCAACACGCTCGCTGTTACCGGCTACAACCGCCTGCTGATCGGAACCATAGGCAGCGGCCTTTTGCGCGGCAACGACGATTCAGCCGTAATGGTTCTCGGCACGCATGGTAGAACAATCCGCGATTTCGGCCGACAGGGAAACGAACTCTGGATAATGCATGAAGACGGAATACTTACCGGGCGGGGCGACAGTTTTGAAACACTGAACCTGCAGGTTCTCGCTGGCCGCCACCTGCGACGCATGGTAACGACTGACCGCAATGTATTCATCGGCACCGACGAAGGTGTTGTCGCCGGCTACCGCAATTCGCGCAACTGGGTCTGGACGCTGCTTTCGGCAGGTCGTCCCGGCTATGTCAATGACCTCATAGTTTCCGGCGACAATCTGTTCATCGGCTCAGACGAAGGGGTGTATCGCTTCAGCAAAGGTCGTATGGAAAGGCTTTCCTCGATTCCATGTCAGGCTCTCGCTCTTACCAGCTCTTTTCTAGCAGCGGTAAACCCCGAATCGATAATGATGTTTTACTTTGCCGGTTCAACTCAGGATATTTCAGGAACGACAAAAATACCTGAAATAGGAACCTTTACTCAAGTGATTCCGGTTGTGTCGCTGTTACCGTTGCCCGGCCTGCAGGTAGGACGCCTGCCCGACTTTCGCCAGCTTGAGCAGGCCAGCGAAACCAGTGCCCTTACTGAAAGTGCCGCGGCGACAGCAACCTTTTCGCCACTTGAACGGCCACATGTGCCGCTGCCTACAGAACTGCAGCGACCTGTGTTTTCAGGCATCGCCCGCAAAGACAACAAATTTCTGCTCACCACAAAAAACCGCGGAGCCTGGACTTATGATGGCAACGCCTGGTATCAGGTTAGCGGTGTTCCGCAGACCGGAGCACATTCAATGGCACGCAACAGTTCTAATTGTTTCGTATATGGTTCCTCAGCCGGCGTTTATCAGATCATAGACAATGCGGCACAGCTTATGATAAGCGCAACAGAAACCCAGAATCTCCTCCATCTGAGCGCCAACGAAGATAACAGCCTGCTTCTGCTTTTCCGTGACGGCAGCATCAAACATTTCAAAAACGACATAATCAGCGACAAATTAAAGATACCAGACGAATTCGCTGGCGAATTCCATTCACTGTGGGAAATCGACAAGCGCTGCCTCGTATTGGTAGATAAGGGAGTGCTGCTGCACGAGTCAGAGCACCAGTGGAACCTGGTCTTTTTTAAAGGCCGGCTCGATAATCTCAAAGTGGTTGCCGCCGAACCCGGCCCCGATAAAAATCTTTTCATAGCATTAAACGACGGTCGGATATTTGAGTATACCGCCGGAAAGCTTGATTTTACTGGTGTAATCGATGATCAACCGGTTTCCTTGAATTACGAAGGGTGCCTCTGGGTGGCCGGCCGCGATTCTTTGTATTTTCTCGAAAATAAAAGTTTTGTAACGACTCCGTTTCATACGAAAGACCTTATTCTGGGGGCGTTCCCGCAGATTGACAAGAACAATCTTCTCGTATTTACAGACGCCGGGGTAAATTTGCTATCTGGACGACAATGAATTTGACGAGTAAAATTGCTCGTATGATTGCAAGATATTGCCGATACTATTAGGGATAGCTACACCTAACCCGGAAATCCGCTGAATATGACCAAAGAATATCTGCCGGTATTTGCTGAAGAAATTTTCATCGTCAACCTGTACGGAACTGACGATGAAATTGAAGAATTCAACGAATTGATGAAGGCCAATCACATCGAGAAAAATCTGATGTCGATGGCCCTGATAATCGAGGAAATTAAACGGCGGAACTTTCTCAAGATTGGCTGGCATTGCTGCTGGCGCTGTCAGTATTACCAGAACTGTAAGATCAACTGGTATCGCGGTGAACGCAACATGGAAATGCGCAACTGCTGCACATACTGCCAGAATTTCTGGGATTGTCACAAAAAATTCTGCGCCGAAGACGGCGTGAACCCGAAAAAAGAAGACCCGTCAAAAGAAGACTCTGAGAAATAGTATAAAAGAGGTTTTTGTAACCTTATGGCAATATCAGCTGACCGCAACAAGTTCCTTTTGCTTCGCCTGCTACTGCTGACAGCGGCAGTTATATGCATTCACCCGGCTGTTTATGCCGGCCTGACCGTACAGGGCCCATCAGGATTCATTCAGGTTCCTTCGCACCGCACGGTTGATGCAAAAGAAATCGAACTGGCTGTTCATACCCGCATGTATAAAGTGCCGGTAACAGAAAAAGACGCTTCTCTCTCGCACATGGCCTTTGCATTTTCCCCTTTTCGTGATTTTGAAATAGGCTTACAAAAGGCTATGGACTCAAGCAATACCGCTAATGACCCAGACCCGCTGATCAACTTTAAAGTCCGACTGCCCGCAATCGGCAGTGGAGAACTGACAGAAATCGCAGTTGGCGGGGTTTTCGATACGAACCCCAATAATTATCATACTCTGTATTTTTCGATCGGCGGGTTCGGACTGGGCTGGAACTTCGGTGGAAATCCCTGGTCTGGCATGGCGAACTACGGCGGTTATGACCGCAAGAAACACGAACCCCAGTCTTTATGCCTGCTGATTGGCGCGGCTTATCCCGAGCGATTGCCGGGAGAACGCGGTTATCGTGGTCAATTTCTGCTCGATTACAATGGCGATGTCGTCTCGGCCGGATGGCGATACAGCTCACACCGTGGCTTCTGGGTAGATGCTGCCGTCCACAGCAAGAGCAATTACAATGATTTTTATGACTACCGCCCGCTGATTCTTGGTCTTGGAGCTAATTTTTAAGCTGCCTGCTTTTTTTGCCGAATCTTCCAGCAACTGATATAATATGCCATCTCTGATATGGAGGCTGGCAAAATGAGGCTGTTCACCACCGAGGAAATGCGGGCTGCTGACCGGCATGCAATCGAAGAAGTCGGAATACCCGGGCTGGTTCTGATGGAAAATGCTGGAATAAAGTCGCTGATAACCCTTGAGAAGATTCTTGGCGGCCTTAAAGGCAAGAGGTTCACCATCGTCTGCGGCAAGGGCAATAATGGCGGCGATGGTCTGGTGATAGCACGCCATCTTTTTAACAACAACGTGCCAGTTCAGGTGTTTATTGTGGCCCCTCCAGCAGAAATGTCAGAAGAGGCCCGACACAACTGCGAAATTCTTGAAAAAATCGGTCTGGAACCAGTCCTGTTGAAAAGCCGACGCGACATCGACCGCCTCAGAATCGCCATGGAATTTTCTGAATGTGTCATCGACTGTGTCTTTGGCATCGGAGTAAAGGGCGATATTACCGGAGTTGCCGCCGAAATAGTAAGGGCCATGAATGATACCCGGGCCTGCCGCGTCGCTATAGATGTGCCTTCTGGGCTTTGTGCAACAACCGGCAGCCTTTCAGACCCATGCTTTAACGCGCAATACACAATCACCATGGGTGCCCCCAAGATTGGCCTTTTTGTTTTTCCGGGAAAACGTGCGGCCGGAGAAGTCTGGGTCGCCGATATCTCACTGCCGGAAGTTTCTGCCAACAGCTCCGACTGCCAGCATTTTCTGCTGACAGCTGAAATGATCTCTTCCATTCTGCCGCTACGTGATGATGCCATGCACAAAGGGAACGGCGGCAAAGTGGTATTGATGGCTGGCTCCAATGAATATCCCGGCGCCGGAATCATAGCCTCTTACGGAGCGCTGCGCTCAGGCGCGGGTCTGGTTCAACTGCTGCTGCCAGATTGCCTGCGCGGCAATCTTTCCTGCCAGGTGCTTCCAGAGGTTATTGTTAACTACCTGCCTTCCCACGATGGCGGATTTGCCATAGATGCCGGGCAGGCATCCGAGATAGCCGGGCATACCGGTTGTCTGCTGGTTGGCCCGGGCTGGGGGCGCAGTAATACGCGCGCCGAGTCTCTGAAACAACTGTTGAAACACTGGAAAAATCTGGCTGTGGTCGATGCCGATGCTCTCAACCTGATCAGCGATCATAAACTGCTCAAAAATGCCGCCGGCCCTTTGATCATAACTCCTCATATCGGAGAGATGGCAAGGCTTACCGGCAAAGCCGTCGATGAGATTAAAGACGACCAGATCGGTATTGCCAGAGATTTTGCCACAAAACACAAACTGACTGTGGTTTTAAAGTCAGCGGTAACCGTCATTGCCGAGCCTGGTGGCAAAGTTTATATCTGTAGTCGACCCAACTCCGGCATGGCACGAGGCGGCAGCGGAGATCTACTTGCCGGGCTGATCTGCGGACTGGCGGCATCTGGCATACCATCTCTGCACGCGGCACTTGCCGGCGTCTTTCTTTTTGCCGAAGCCGGAGAAATTGCGCGCAATGAGCTTGGCGCTGACGCTATGACAGTCAGCGAAACCGCTTCGTATCTTCCCGCCGCCTTTAAAAAACTACGTGGAAATGAACCTGTAAACAACAGTTAAAAAGTGTTGGAATTTTTTTAATGCACAGTGCATAATGAACGAACGACAAAATATCCTGGAAGCGGGTAACAGATTTGATAGGAATAACATTTATCGGTTCTGGCAGCAAAGGCAACTGCGCACTGCTGGAACTTACAGGCAGATATTTTCTGCTGGATGCCGGACTTTCCTGCAAGCGTGTTAAGGAGTATCTCGAAGATCGCGGGCTTGGCTTCGAAGATCTGTCAGGTATATTCATAACACATGAACACGAGGATCACATAAAAGGATTGCGGGTTCTGCTGAGCCGCAGGGCTGACCTGCCAGTTTATTGCACCCGCGGCACCATGTGCGCCCTTAAATCCAAAAACTTTGCAATCGCCAACCACGTCGAACTTATGTATGGCCGCAGTCTTGATCTTGACAGGTGCAGCTGTATTCCGTTCAAGGTTCCGCACGATGCGACAGAACCTGCCGGCTTGCGTTTTTCTGCAGATGACAAAATCATGTGTCTGGCTACTGACCTGGGGCACGTAACCCCCGAGGTCGTCGAACACATGAAAGATGCTGACCTCGCCTGCATAGAAAGCAATTATGACGAAGACATGTTGCGCAGCTGCTCGTATCCGGTCTGGCTCAAACGTAGAATAAGAAGCCCGATGGGGCACCTGCCCAACGAAGGCGTGCGCGGAATACTGTCACGCATGCAAAAGGTTCCAGAAATCGTGGTTCTTATGCACGTCAGCCAGGAATCGAACACCCCTGAACTGATCAAAGAATCGCTTGAGCCGTTTTTTGCAAATTCAGGGGCGAGGTTTCGGACCGCACGTTTCAGCATAACTCAACAGGACAGTTATGGTGAAAGACTCACAGTTGGCTCAATCCTCCCCGCAACCCTTAAACAGGCGCTTCTCCTGCAGGATAAAAACCAGAAAACTTTCAATTCAGCAGTCAGATGAAAGTCGAGATTTTGATGATCGGCAAAATTTCTGACAAACCCTACCAGAAGCTTGTCGATTCATATCTTGAACGCTGTAGTCGACGACTGCCCGTCGAAATAACGGCCTGCCGAAACCACGACGAACTTTTCAAAAGGCTGACCGGGCGCGAAAGTGTAATAATTCTTGATGAACACGCACAAAGCCATGCTACAGCCGGCTTTGTGCGCTGGCTCGACACAAAAATCAAAAGCGGCCTTAACCGACTCACCATATGCCTCGGCGCAGCTGACGGGCATGACCCAAGGGTTCGTGCTGCGGCCGGAGAAAAACTTTCTCTGTCGCCGCTGACCATGAACCACCAGCTTGCACTGCTGGTGCTTTCAGAACAGCTTTATCGTGCCATATCCATAATGTTCGGGGAGCCTTATCACAAAGAATGATACTTGTCGCGCAAAAACACATAGATCGTATCAGAGAGCTGGTGCACAATTATTCAGGAATCATACTTGAACGTGTAACCAGTCGTAATGTCGATAAAAAAATCCAGAACCAGATGAAAAATTTCGGCGTTAACAGAGCTGACGACTATATAATTATTCTCGAGGGGTTTGAGCATAACAGCAAGGCAATGGATGACCTGATTGCCGAACTTACGGTAAGCGAGAGCTATTTTTTCAGAAACCCGATACAGTTCGAATACATATTGGAAACTCTTCTGCCCGAGCTTTACAAACGCAACGGCAGCAGCATGCCGATCAGGGTCTGGAGTGCCGGATGTTCGCGCGGCGAAGAAGCTTATTCCCTGGCCATGACCATGCGCTGCTTTCAGCGTCAGCATCCAGATGTAAGATTCACCATAAATGCTGGCGATATCAATGCAAAGAACCTGGCTGCCGCCCGGGAAGCCGTCTATGGCAAAAGGTCGCTGCGCGAAAAGCTGACTGCATTTGAAGAGCGCTTTGGCTTCGAACTTGGCGAAAGAAATGAAAAAGGCGACTGCACTGTTTCTGACACGTTAAAAGAGATGGTAACCCTGCAGAAACTCAACCTCAAAAATATTCGGGGGTTGAATTGCCTGGCCGGGTCGGATATCATCTTCTGCAGAAACGTATTGATATACTTTGACGAACATTTGCGGGCGCAACTGGCCGAAAAGTTTTATCAGTGCCTTAACCCGGGAGGGGTCGTTTTTCTTGGTGAAAGCGAATGCTTCTCGGGAACTTCTGATTACTTTGAACTGGTAAATTACAAAAAAACATACGCATATAGAAAGCATAATGGCAGCAGATAAATAATGACAACGCAGAAAAAAATCAAAGTACTGGTGGTTGATGACTCCGCCTTCATGCGCACAGCAATAGAAAGGATGCTGGTCGCTGACCCGGTCATTGAACTGATCGGTTCGGCAGCCAACGGCCGCGAAGCAGTCGAAAAAGTGATTCGCCTGCGCCCCGATGTAGTAACCATGGACATCGAAATGCCGATCATGGATGGCCTGCATGCTTTGAAAGAAATAATGCGCCTTTGTCCCACACCGGTCCTGATGGTCAGTTCGCTGACCAAAGAAGGAGCCAAAACCACACTCGACGCGATGGAGCTGGGGGCTATAGATTATGTTCCCAAACCCGGCTCAACCTTGTCGGCAAGTATTCTCACCCTCAAAGAAGAATTGCTTCAGAAAATCCATGCAGCCGCAGGTTGCCAGCCAAAAGCGGTTAAACTTGAATATATCCCTGGCAAAAGGCATGCCAAACGCGCATCGACGCCAGCTGATGAAATCATTAACCGCGCGGTGTTCATCGGAGCTTCAACCGGTGGGCCACCGGCCGTTCAGAAAATTCTCAGCCTGCTCGATCCGGCATTGCCGGCACCAATTGTTATCGCCCAGCACATGCCCAAAGCTTTTACCGCTGCTTTTGCCTCAAGACTGAACATGTTATGCGGCATCAAAGTAAAGGAAGCTAACGACGGGGAAACCATGCAGAATTCTATTGCCTACATCTGCCCGGGTGACCACCAGACAAGGGTTACCCGCAGCATCGATGGCAAATACTGCTTCGCCATAGTCTCCAATAGCAACGAGCAGGATCGTTTTGCACCTTGCATCAACACACTGTTTTTCTCGGCAGCCAAGGAATTCGCCCACAAGGCTGTAGGTGTAATTCTAACTGGAATGGGTGAAGATGGCGTGCGTGGCCTGAAGAATATAAAGCTGATGGGAGGGCTTACAATAGCCCAGGATCGCGCTTCATCGGTAGTTTACGGCATGCCGCGTGCTGCTCTTGAACAGGAAGCAGCCGTTCGCATCCTCAACCTTGATGAAATATCCAAAGAGATCGAGCTGGCTTTGAAATAGACAAATATTAAGACAGGAGACAGGATTATGAAAATCAATGCAGATGAATTGATGGAAATGGCCATTCAAATAGAAAAAAACGGCAAGGAATATTTTGCCGCAATGGCTGAACGCTCTGATAATCCAAAGGTTAAACAGATTTTCAGCTTTCTTGTGCGCGAAGAACAAACCCATCTCGAAAACTTCGTAAAAGTGCGCGACCGTCTCGCAGAAAAACATGATGAAAACTTTCAGATGGCAGACGAATACAACACTCCTGAGATGGATGCCTATGTTCAGGCAATGACTGACGGCCGTGTTTTTCCAAATCTGCGGTCCCATGAAGAGCTGGTAGCTGAAATTAAAGATGACGAGCAGGCCATTTATCATGCCATAGGCTTCGAAAAAGATACAGTGCTGTTCTTCGGCGACATCCTCGGCATACTTGGCCCGGATGACGAAAACCGCGCTTTGATCGAAGAACTTATCAGACAGGAAAAGATACACATAGCCAAGCTATACACCCTTCTCAGCAGTTTGAAATAAGCTGGGAATGACGGCAACGGGCACAAAAAAGTTTTCGCGATACTGTGGCATGAGATTGCCGCAGGGTGCTGAACGACTACTTTCAGCTGTGCTTCTTATTTTTGATGCCCTGCTGATGAATGCCCTGTTTGTTGGCGTCTTCACGGTTTGGTTCAGCGGACTGCAGCAGGCTGACATTTATCTCAATGCTTACCTGCAGGTGCGCTGGATACTCTTTGGACTCTACATTGCCTTCGGACTACTGGCCGGAATTTTCAATATTCGCAATCTCAGCGCAGCATCTGATATTTTTTCGCACAGTTCGAATGCCCTTCTTAGCACTTTCATCAGCTTCAACCTGCTAGCTTTCTTCTCGCGCGATATTGCCAGCCTTGCCTATAATTTCCCAAGGCCGGTATTCCTCATGGCAACAGTCTGCTGTGTTATCGCCGCTGTATTGCTGCGTGCTGTTGCATCTACTGTTTTTCGGCCGCACCCGTTGCTGCGACGGGCGGTGATCATCGGCGATGAGTCAGAAGCCAGACGTATCATAAAGCATTTTCACCGGCGCGGCGGCGTGCGCTTTCGCATAGTGCACACAATGGCGGCTGAACAGATAGATGAACTGGCCTCAGAAGTGATTTTCCGGCATGCCCATGAGGTATTCGTAACTGACCCGGGTCTTAATCTCGACAAGTTCTGGGCTCAGGTTTTTTACCTGCGCAAGGAAGAGCCTCATGAATTCAAGGTCAGAATCTCGGCTGATTACCGCAAAACCTCAGGCACCGTAGCCCTGCAGAGTCTCGAAGATTTTCCCCTCATAACTTTGCATTCACACCCTTTAACAAGCTTTCAAAGACTATGCAAGCGCACATTCGACATTACATTCTCTCTTTTTGCTTTGCTTGTTGCATCACCAGTAATGTTTTTCACAGCCCTGCTGGTGCGACTTGACTCGCCCGGACCATTGTTTTACAAGCAGAAACGAGTTGGCCGCTATGGGAAAGAATTCGATGTTATCAAATTCAGATCGATGCGCGTCGGATCAGAAGCAAAATCAGGCCCCAGGGTAGCAACAGCCGATGATGACAGAATTTCGCCGTTTGGCAGGTTTTTGCGACGATTTGGCATTGATGAGCTGCCCCAGTTTTTTCTGGTGCTCACCGGTGAAATGTCAGTAGTAGGGCCAAGACCCGAACGACCGTTCTTTGTAAGAGACTATTACGAATTTCAGGGTCGAAGATTATCGGCAAAGCCTGGTGTAACAGGCCTGGCAGCTGTAAACTCACGCTATTACCTGCGCCTTACCGACAAGGTAACTTACGATTACTACTACCTCGACAATTACAGCCTGATACTCGATATCAAAATAGTATTTCAGACAATATGGGTGCTGTTGTTCAAATCAGACAAAGCTCTTGAAGACCAGCATCACGAACTTGACGGCATGAAAAAACTGCCACAGGAAGAAGAAACCGAAGACAGGAGCAACAGCCATGACAATTGATGCAAAAATGACAATAGCAGATATTTTGCGGCAAAAACCTGAATCTGCCAAAGTTCTACAGAGATTCGGCATGCATTGTATCGGTTGCGCCGTCGCCTCGGGTGAAAGCCTTTCAGATGCCGCCAAAGCACACGGAATTGCATTACCAGAACTGCTCAAAGCATTACAGGAATAAACCTCTGTCTATAATATTTTACCGGTGCAGGCTGGTGAATTCAGCTTTGAATGCGACTTACAAACGGCAGTTTGTAAACAAAGAAGCTTGTGCTATAATCGAAACAATATACTTCTACAAGTTGAGTTTCTGATAAAGCATGATTCTTGACCGAATTAGGGAACCAGCTGACCTGGAGTTTCTATCTTACGAAGAACTGCAGCAGCTGAGCAGTGAAATACGTGAGATGATCATCAGTGTCGTCTCGCGCAATGGTGGGCACCTTGCCAGCAACCTCGGCATCGTTGAGTTGACCCTGGCTGTTCACCGCATCTTTCGTTCGCCCAAAGACCATATCCTCTGGGACGTAGGGCATCAATGCTACACACACAAGATAGTCACAGGCCGGCGCGAACAGTTTGCCGGAATTCGCACTTTCGGTGGCATAAGCGGTTTCCCAAAAATCTGCGAAAGTCGCCACGATATGTTCAATACCGGTCACAGTTCAACCTCGATATCGGCAGCCCAGGGTCTTGCAATTTCCAACCAGCTGTTACACAGAGACGGGAAAGTTGTCGCGGTGATCGGTGACGGCGCCCTGACAGCCGGCATGGCATTTGAGGCCCTCAACTTTACCGGGCACGAAAAAAACGACGTGGTGGTCATTCTCAACGACAACGAAATGTCGATTTCGCCGAATGTCGGCGCCGTATCGATGTATCTGCACCGCCTGCGCCTGGAACCAGCTTATACCACCCCCAAAGACTATCTTGCCCATGTACTCAAGCAGATACCTGGTTTTGGCTCGCGTCTTTACAACGTTATCAGCCGCCTCGAAGGCAGCCTCAAATATCTCCTCACTCCTGGTATGCTGTTCGAAGAATTTGGCTTCAAATATTTCGGCCCGGTTGACGGCTACGATTTCGAAACCCTCGAACGTGCGCTGATCAGAGCCCGAGATCGCAAAGGCCCGGTGCTCGTGCATGTGCTCACCGAAAAGGGGCGAGGCTACAAACCAGCACAGGAATTCTGCCACAAGTTTCATGGCACCGGCCCCTTCGAGATTTCTACCGGCAAGGCAAAATCGAGCAGCAAGTCACCGCCCTCATATACAGATGTTTTTGGCAATGTGCTTTGTAAACTGGCTTCGCAAAACGAAGACATCGTCGCCATTACCGCGGCGATGAAAGAAGGAACCGGCCTTAACCGTTTTGCACTCGACTTCCCCGCGAGATTCTTCGATGTCGGAATTGCCGAACAACACGCAATAACCATGGCCGCCGGCATGGCCAGAGGTGGCCTGCGACCATTCGTCGCTATCTATTCATCTTTCATGCAACGTGCTTACGACCAGGTGATTCATGATGTCTCCCTGATGCAGCTTCCGGTTGTAATGTGCCTCGACCGCGCCGGTCTTGTCGGCGAAGATGGCCCCACACATCATGGCGTCTTCGACGTATCGTTTTTACGTTGTATTCCCGACATTCAGGTCATGGCGCCGCGCGATGAGATCGAACTCGAACAAATGCTGGCTTTCGCCTCGGTGCAAAACGGACCGGTAGCGCTCAGATATCCTCGCGGAGCTGGGGCTGGCTGCGAGGACAGTGTAGCAGACCGCCAACCGATCATCAGCGGACGTGCCGAAATAGTTAAGGAAGGCAAAGATGTCGCAATCTGGGCACTCGGGCACATGCTGCACCCGACACTCGAAGCCGCTGAAGAGCTTGAACGCCAGGGAATCAGCGTCTGCGTCATCAACCCGCGATTTATAAAGCCGTTCGACCTCGACATGCTGACTGCTGTTGTCAACCGCCGCATTCCGATGATAACCATCGAAGAAAACGCCCTACCCGGAGGGTTCGGCAGCCTGGTCGCCGAACATGCCATAGAAATGGGCCACAGTGCAGGGATGCTGCGCATCGGCATTCCCGACAGCTTCATTCAACATGGCAGCCAAAGCGAACTTCGCCGCCTGCTCAAAATCGATGTGGACGGCATTAAAGAACGCATTGCCGAGTGGCTGCAACCTTCTGTGATCAAAAAAGTCGCCTGCTGACAATAAAAAGTTTCGGCAAAATGTAGAGGCTTTTAAACTGCGAACATATGTTCAGGTCAACCGGCTGATAATCTCTTCATGCTGCGGGTATTGAGCCAGCAATTTTCCCGGTATAGCCAGCTCAAAATCGGTAAAATCAAATCCCGGTGCTACCGCGCAACCGACCAGCGCCTCTTCGCTGTCGGCAGCGACTGCCCCAAACCAGCTCCCAGCACGGATCATCACCTGCAACCTCTCGCCGGCCGCGAGATTACTGCCTAGTCTGAAAACGCTGTGTCTGCCGGCATAATCGATCTGGTGTATGTTCAAACATCCACCGGCATGGTGATACCAAATTTCATCGGACTTTAGACGATGCAAGCGCGACACATCGCCAGGCGGCAACATAAAATAAATCGATGTCATAAAGGGCCGATCGCCGCCATGCGCCGGCAAAACATCACCATTGATCATGCCATCTGAGCGATAAATCTCAGAAAAGAAGCCGCCCTCAGGGTGCGAAATCAAACCCAGGGTTCTTATCCACTCACCGGCACGCAGCGACAAAACAGGTTCAAATTCTTGATTATTCAAGCTTTACCTCGCTCCTGATCAACTCTTGCAAACTCAGCATACTCCCACACCACCCTGTGGTCAATCTGTGTTATAATATCTAAAAATTGCTGGGGTAAAATTATGAATCGTACAGCGCCGGGTGTGAGTTTGCGACTGGTTAAAAGGCCTTCAAAAGGGTTCTGGGCTATACTCGAAAACCGCCGAGTGTCTGGCGGGTATTTTGCAGAATATAAAACCCCGCCTGATGCTGTCGGCCTGATTCAGGGCACTGTCGCAGCCATTCTGGCGGCTTCTGATATTGCGGAAAAAGCATCAGCAGTGCAGGTTGCCGAGATCCGCGGCGTCTGCCCAACCCACATGACTCTCATCGCCGTATATGGCGATACTTCGGCGGTCGAAGCCGCTCTCCAGGCTGTACAGAATCAGCTCGGCGACACGATTTATTCTGACTTAGCTTGAACTCAGGACTGGTGGCCATGCAATACAGCGACAAAGTGATGCAGCATTTCAATAACCCTCAGAACTGTGGCAAACTTGAGGATTATCACGGTATCGGCCAGATCGGCGACCCTGATTGTGGCGATTTTGTCGAAATGACAGTTCATATCAGCGAAGACAACCAGAAGGTCGAAAAAATCCGTTACCGCATCAAGGGCTGCCCGGCGGCAATTGCAACAACCAGCATCACCTCGGTGATTGCCGAAGGCATGCAGATCGAAGCTGCTCTCAAGATTACCGACAACCAGATCGTTGAAGCACTCGATGGCCTGCCAGAAAACAAGATACACTGCTCGCTGCTGGCAGTAAGAGCACTTCAGCTGGCTATTCAGGACGCCATATTGAAAAGGCTTTTCCGCAAGGCCGGCATAGTTTCATCAGATGCCGAGTTTGAACAGCTCAAAAAAGAAGGCCGCCTCAACGAATATCTTGGCCTGCAACCCGGCATCGACAATCACGCCTGCGATGGCTCATGTGAAACATCAGGGATAAAGTGTTAGCAAGCCCATTGCTAAAATCTTTTATTCAGCAGATTGAATATTGACAAGTGGTGCCAGGCGCAATATAATTCGGGCATATAATTTGAATTTAACGAACAGGAGGCCGGAAAACATGTACAAGCACCCAAACCGCAGTGTTATCGCCTCCATCTGCGCAGAATATCTGTAACTGAAAGCCGTTTTCAGAAGCGGGTTGCCTTATGGAGGCAACCCGCTTTTTACGTCTCGATCCCTTAATCCCGCCATCGCCACAATTACAACCACGGGAGAACAAAAATATGAACAAATCAAACAAAACCAGGAACTGCTGACAGACAAAAACGACACACGGCTTCTCACGGCCTCTTAACTTAAGAGAAACTTATAATATATATGACCAGTAAAAACAGTAATAAATCGGTATTAAAAAGACTGCTACCCTACTTCGGCCCGTATCTCGGGCAGATAGGCATCGTCATGCTCACCATGCTGGTGGTTACGGCAGTACACCTGATCAGGCCAATGATCCTGCGCTCGATTATCGATACCGCGATACCACAGAAAAATATCGAAATGGCGCTCAAACTCGCCGGCTTCTTTATTATCTGTCTTCTCGTTGGAGCGGTAACCCTTTATGCGCGCGTCAAAATAATGGCCAGAATCGGCGCTGAAATGGTAGCCGGAATCAAAAGCAAACTGTTCGCGCACATTCTCGGTCAGGGTATGCGCTTCTTCGACCAGAACCAGAGCGGCAAACTGATAACACGCACTGAATCAGATACCAACCAGCTTAAATCGCTGTTCACGCAATCTTCGGCTCAGCTTTTTGCCAGTGCCCTGCTGGTTTTCGGTACGGTTATCGTGCTGTTTCACGAAGACGCCAGAGTCGGCATCTTTGCGCTGGCAGCCATGGTCGTGGTTTCGCTGCTGCTGTTCTTTTATCTGAGTTACATCAGATCGCTTTATACAAAGGTAAGAGAGAAAGGCAGTCAACTGACCGGTTATCTGACCGAATACATTCAGGGCGTACCGCTGATCAAGGTGCATGGGCGCGAGACCGACATCATGGCCAACATGCATAACTTCAATCAGGACAAAGCCGATCTCGAATGCCGGGCGGCCTTCATTGAATACGCGCTGTTCTCACCGAGCTTCAGGTTCTGCACCGAAATCGGTTCGATAATGATACTCTTCGCCTATTGCAGCACACGCGTTTTTGAGGGCAGTATGACCGTGGGAACCATGGTAATGTTCATCGAACTGATGCGCCAGTTCTTCAGACCACTCGAAAGTCTGGTCGAAGTGCTTGCCCAGATGCAGACAGCTCTTGCCGCTGGCGTGCGTCTGTTCGACATTCTCGACACCGAACCGGCTGTACGCGACAATGGCGAACTCTCGCCCGAACTGGCTCTCAAAGAGAGCATAGAATTCGAAGATGTCAGCTTTGCCTACGACAGCGAGGTAGTGCTCAAAAATGCGTCGTTCTCGATTCCACGCGGCCAGCAGCTGGCGATAGTCGGAGCCAGCGGCTCTGGCAAAACGACCTGTATTAACCTGTTGCTGCGCTTCTACGACCCCACCAGCGGCCACATAACAGTCGATGGGCGAGATATCGCAAGCATCAGACTTATCGACTGGCGCCGAAAAATCGCGCTGGTTCTTCAGGAAATCTATCTTTTCCCAGGCACGATAATGGAAAATCTGAAGGCCTTTCATACTGATGTCGATGACGAAACCGTCATCAAAGCGGCAAAAGAACTGGGCGCACACGATTTCATCATGAAGCAGCCACAGGGTTACCAGACGATACTGGCTGAACGCGGTGGAAACCTTTCCTATGGTGAAAGGCAGTTGCTGTCGTATACCCGGGCAATGGTCAAAAACCCTGATCTTCTGATTCTCGACGAAGCTACTTCGTCAGTAGACGTAATCACCGAACGTGAGCTGCAGACATCGATGGAAAAACTGATGCAGGGACGAACCTGTATAGTGATTGCCCATCGCCTCAGCACCATCCGCAAGGCAGACCGCATTCTCGTCTTCGAAAAGGGCCTCCTTATCCAGAAGGGTAATCATGAAGATCTGATGCAACAACAGGGCATATATAGTGAACTGGTTGCCATTCAGACTGGAAGCGATATGCACAACGGGTTTTCCGAACTCGTGGAAAACGGTGAAATAAAAGGAGCTGTTGCATGAAACAGCCAGGTAAAGAAAGAAAATTAAGAAATAACCGAATCTACTACATAAAATGGATATGGAACGAATACCGCGCACACTGGCGAATGGTATTATTCCTGCTGTTTTTGACCGTGCTATCGACAATTATCGCGGTGCTCTTTCCGATCGTGCTCAAGTACATCGTTGATGGTCTGGTAAGCGGCCTCGAAAGTTATCAGGCCGGCAGGATTACTCTGGCAGACGCCCACAGTGAACGCAACCGCATGTTGTTGATGCTGCTGGCAATGGGACTGGGACCGGTATTTTCGGGTATTTACCCGTATTTCCGGGCAAAGATGAACGTGTTGTTCGAAGTCTATTTCCGCGAAAAATTCTTCGCAGAAATACTGTCAAAAGGGCACCGCTTCTTTCTCAAGTTCCGTACCGGCGATCTGGTAACACGCCTTACCGAAGACATCAGAAGCTGGCCACCTGGCCTTTCGTGGCTGTGCTGCTCAGGCATCTTTCGTGCTGTCAACTCTGCCAGCATCATCTTCTTCTGCCTGGCAACCATGATGTATCTGAACTGGAAACTGGCGATTCTTGCCTGTATTCCTCTGCCGATAATGCTTTACATCTTCATTCGGCTGGAAACCAGCTTCGGCGAAAGCTTCAAGGAAGTACAAGAGGGAATGTCAGAAACCAATGACTTTCTCGAAGCAGCCTATTCAGGCATCAAAATCATCACGTCGTTCAACTCGCAACAGCAGCAGATCGGCCTGTTCGACCGGCTGATGCAGAAACGCATCAACCAGGAAATACGGGTAGATACGCTCTGGGGCATGTTCATGGTCTTTTTCGAGTTTCTCAACTATATCGGCGAGATTCTCGTGCTGATCTTTGGCGGTATCATGGTCATTCGCGGTGAACTGACGCTGGGCGCCTACTATGCCTTCTTCAGTTACCTCGGCATGATTATCTACCCGCTCATGGACATACCAATGATGCTGGTAACGCTTACCCAGGCATGCGTGTCAATCGACCGTCTCGAAGATCTGCAGGAAGCTGACCGCGCCTGGCAAGAGCTTGACGCTGATGGCAGCACTGAGATAGCCAGCATCGAAAGTATACGTTTCGAAAACGTCAGCTTTCAGCACAACACACTTGAAAAGCTGGAAGGCGATAAGGAACCCTTCACATTCAAAGAACTGAACTTCGAACTGCGCAAGGGCGAAAAGGTGGCAGTGGTCGGCCAGATCGGTTCAGGCAAGACCACTCTTCTGAACCTGATTTCTGGTGTCATGAAGCCTGATGAAGGGCGCGTCATGATCAATGAGATTCCCCTGTCAAACGTTCGAAAGCAGTCTTTCCGCGACAAAATAGGGTACATCCAGCAGGAACCAGTAATCTTTTCGGAAACGATACAAACCAACATCGACTTCTGGCGCAACCAACCCGAGGCGCTGATTCAATCATGCGCACGACTGGCACAGTTCGAGAAGGAAGTGCTGGCTTTTCCAGGCGGTTACACAGAACCTGTCGGCCAACGTGGCGTCACGCTTTCGGGTGGTCAGAGACAGCGCCTGTCAATCGCCCGTGCTATGGTCGGGCGGCCTGAACTGCTGTTGATGGACGACATCACCGCCAGTCTCGACGCCGCCAACGAAAAGAAACTCTGGGCCGATCTCGCCGAAGAGTATGGCGCGATCACATGTCTGATCGTCACGCACCGCATGGCGACCGCGATGATGGCTGACCGCATAATAGTGCTGAAAGACGGCCGCATCGAAGCGACCGGCACGCACGCCGAACTGATAGCGACCTGCCCGACCTACGTCGATCTCGCCCACGCATAAATGGTAACCGGGACAGCGCCCTTTTAAGGGCGCTGTCCCATTTCAAGACTTTGTGTTACAATCGTTAGAGATTCGGGGAGGTGGAATTATGGCGGGAAATGCACAGAGAGATACGCAAGAGGAAATCTCTTACGCTGATTATCTTAATTGGCCGAAAGATGAGCGGTTTGAAATAATAGACGGTGTTTCGTATGCCATGAATGCACCGTTGCGTATTCATCAGAAGGTATCAGGTGAATTTTTCAGACAGTTTGCCAACTATTTTAAAGGCAAGACCTGTGAGGTTTATGCTGCTCCTTTCGATGTTCGCCTTGCGAGCAGATCGAAAAGAGATGACGAAATTTTCGATGTTGTACAGCCGGATATTTCGATTATCTGCGACCCCGACAAACTCGACGAGAAAGGCTGCTTTGGCTCGCCTGACCTGATTGTCGAGATTCTCTCGCCGGCAACCATGTCTTATGACAACGTCAAAAAACGCGCATTGTATGAGAAAACCGGAGTCAGAGAATTCTGGCTGGTGCACCCCACCGACGGTATGGTGATGGCCTACCGCCTTAAAGACGGTTTATATAGCAAACCCGAGATATTTGACCGTTTATCAGGCGCGCAATCAGGCATTTTTCCCGATCTTATAATTGACATGACCGAAGTATTCGGCCCGATTCCAGATGGCTATGTTGTAAAAGAAATTCCGGTCGAATATTCGAGTAAACCTGCATCGAAAAGAAGCGGTTCTCGCGAAAAAAGCAAAAAAACCAGAGCAAAAACTGGCAATAAGAAAAAACGTGAGAAATAGGGCAGTCACAAGATTTCTATTTGTCTTTCTGTTGGCATTTGCGGGAAACCTGGCCGCCGCCCCGGATATTGACCGCCTGTTTCCGCAGATACTCGACAATAGCTTCTTTGGGGATCTTGTAAGCAATACCGGCAGCGAAAGAGCAATTTTTGTTGAACTGGCAGCAGTAGAAAAAATATTCTATCTGCGCCACAGCGACGGGCATTTTATTATGAACTCGAGCCTGTCAGAGGCCGAAGAAAAGCTGCTGCATCCACAAGTTTTTACAGGCAGAAAGACACTTTTTTCTCCGCTCAAGCAAAACGGTGAACCGCTGTATGAGAAAGGAATCGCCTGCATCTCTGACGGGCAATCTGATAGAAATTCACAGTGGCAATTTCTCTATGTACCCTTCAATATTGAAGGAAAAATCAACGATGCTTTTGTCAGCGATCTGGGCAATCTCAAAATCACCATCGACATTGCATATTTAAAGTCAAAAGAAGCGCTTGAGACAATACTGCAAAGCCTGTTTGGCAACAACGCAAAACTTTGCCGACAGGTCAGGCTCAATCGCTATTATCTGTTCCGCGACAATTATTACGGGCCGGTTGAATTCATTAAGGACAGAACCTCTGACAACATCATCTTTCCGCCGGTGCATAAGGCGACGTTGAACAAAAGCGTCTCAGACCGACCCGAAAAGTCAGAGAAAGACCGCAAACTGGTCATCGACCTGATCGCACACGAGAAGCATCTGTATTCGCAGGATATGCGACTGAAACTTGGAATGGTGCCAGGTTTCGTTAAAATCAACTGGCAGTATCTGGATAACACTGACATCGGCAGCGGCCAGAACCACCTGGTTTTTCTCTCAACCGGGCCGGGCATCAACTATTTCGATGACCCATGGAAACAGCCCCGAAACAATGTGCCATGCCCCAGACTCTATTTTCACAAAGATATCGTAAATCTCGATAGAATACAGCTTTATCCCACATACAGCATAGAGCCGAAAGAAAAGGGCACAGGGCGTCTCGCCGCCATAAACATCTTTCAAAAGACCACAAAACAAGTCGCTGATCTGCATAAACAGGTTCTCTGGTCGAATACTGATCTTAAAGTCAGCCTTCTGTCTGAAATTGAAGAAGGGCTTTGTCAGTATGGGCTGACTAACAAAAGCGCGGATCTTGAGCCCGGCTTTGTTTTCAAACGCTGTTTTTTTAATGGCAACATCGTTAACAACGAAATCAGAATCTATCAAGCCGCCGCCGTGCGCGATTATATGACAGCGGTCATTGTGCCGCCAGATAGCGCTGAAGCTTATCGTCAGGCATATCAAAGTGAAATGGCCAACAAGTGCGAGCACTGGGACTACAACTGCGGCGTACATTTCAGCAGACTGTTCGTTGAAGCGATAGAATCTAATGACAGCGGGTTTCGTGAAACATGGCTTATGATGCAACTAAAAGAGTCTCATCCAACATTGTCTCGTGTCATGCACAGAGCCAGGCAGAATGATAAAAGGCGGGCCTTCAGCAAAATAGCGGACAAGGTCTCAGCGATGGCCCGACGACAGGGAAGGAAATTCTTTCTTACCCCGTATTTCAGTCATTATCAGGCTCTAACCAGACAAAAATATGAGTTTTGGCTTGAATATCTAGAGTCATATAGAAATCGCGACAAACTGGCTCCAGTCAGGTTCAAACGCTTCACTGAATTTTATCGATATCTGGAGAAAATATGCGACTGAGATTTATGCTGGGCATGATTGGCCTATTCAGCATTATTTCGGCCGATCTTACAGCTTTAACACAGGCAAGAGCACAGATAACCAGTTACAGATTGATCGATGCCGACAGCATCAACTTTTATACCGGCACTAGTATGGGCATGTTGATACAGCCCGGCCAGAGCATCGAATTTGTTGTGCCAGAAGAATTCAGAAACAGACTGCCCAATTTTGCACGCATCAGACATCGCAAAGACCGCAGTTTTCTGGCTGAAAACGCTCACGAATACGACCCTGACAGCCCATGGCTGTCGGTTTCATTTCACAATCCGCAAACTGATGAGTGGGTGGTCTGGCAAGATCAGTTCGGGCCAGAAAAGCGCTCTGCACTGGCGCCGCCTTTTTATCCCAAACAAAATACTCTTTATAATTTTCCAGAATATGTTGGAAACTTTTCGCCCGACCGCATCAGAGTGGTTAATCGCGGCGAAGGCGACCAGACAAGAGCGGTAGCCTCACTGCACGCACTTGAAATCTATTATCTCAGCTCTGAGCGCAATAGTTTAAATAAACAGGTATTTAGAGAACACGCCCGACTCAACAGCATAACTTTGCGCTACAACCTGGATACCATGCGCGGTCTGGCGTTAAAACCGGCTGAGTGTTTTGAATTCGAGTTTCCGGAAGAATTCAAACAGCGTGATATTTTGCAGGTGATTCTGAAGCATCGTAAAGATCCAACTCTGGCGGCTGATCCCGAGAATTACGATGCTTTCGACCCCAATGCAGCTTACATTTTATGCGAAGCACGCAGTTCGCTGAACCATCTATGGTATAAGTGGGCCGACCGTTCGAGCATAGCCAAATTTTCTGAGGTCAGGCCGCCGGAAAATGCGGAAAATGAGACTTTGCACAACTGCCTGCGTACCTTCGGTTCGATCAGACCAGACCGTTTTCGCCTGACCAATGTCGGCGAAGGCGAGCCGGAAAAATCTGCAGCAAACATTCATGAGCTCGAAATCATGTTCGCGCCGGCCCACACCGGCGACATCATAATCGAAAAGATTTTCACGCCAGAAACGGCATTCGGTGATCTCGCGGGCAATAAACCTGTACCTCTGATCGGTGGAGGGCCAAGGCTGAACGGCAGGTTCCCGGGGGCTCTGCTTCTCGGCAAGAAGCGAAGTCAGCGCAAAAAACAACTCGAGCAACTGCCAGCAGAGCACCGTTTTGAAATTGGCGCTGGCACGGACAATGACGGGAACCTGCGTATTGCCCTGCCAGCAGGTTACCGCCTGGAACTAGTCGAAGCAGCTATCGGCGACCTTGACATCACCAGCCTGGAACTCAACAAAGACGGTTATTTCGGCCGCTCAGGGCAAGCTCAGGCCTCGATATTGATAGAGTCTGCCAAAGGTTCGAAGATTCCGCTGAAAATGAACAACAATGTAGGTATGGCAGGCATCATCACCTGCGGCGGCCCGGCCGAAGACTATCTGACCGGAGAAGGTGACCAGTTGCTGATAGAAATCAGCAACGACGAAGCATTTTTAATGGGCTACAGAATAATATTGAGCCGTTACTAATCCTCAGTCAGTTTAAAGTACAAATTAACTTCATTATACTGCTCACGCGGGCTTTCGGCGGAATCTCATTCGCTACAACTCTCAACAGGTTATAACATACAGGCATAATCATATCCTGTTTTTGCAAATATTATTGACAACACATCGTTCTCAATAATGCGGGGGTTTTTCGTCGTGGGGGCGATCTTCGTCGATTGGAGAAGATGACGTTTTGGGCTGCAGCCGGGAAATTTCTTTCTGGTAACGATCAAGCTGGCGTTGCTGATCAACGATTACCTCATTGAGCTCTTCAATGAACCTTTCGAGATATGCCATGCGTTTTTCGAGTTCAGTTATCCTGTTTTCCATCGACGGCCTCGGGGTTGTTGATTATCAGCAGGCTAAGGTCATTTCTACATTCGCTGCGATTTACCTGCGCGAAATAATTATCAAAACACTTCTGACAGAACTGCTGCGGATCTGCATCAACAGAATTTTGAATCAGATCGGTCATTTTACCATAATCAAAAGTTCCGTGCCCGATAAAACCTCCGGTAAAACATACCAGGCTGTGCCCGGGCGGCAGAAGCACTTCGCTTACCGCCGGCTTGAAGTTCATGCTGCAACCAACAGGTATTGCCGGTATTTCGAGCGGCGACACGCATCGCTTCAGGTGATCGATCAGAAAAGGATAAGGCAGGCCGGCGCCGGCAAGCCTGACAAGATTATCGCCAGCAAAGGACAGATACTGACAGGCAAAAGGTTTGCGCTGACCGGAACTGCTGCTGTCAACCATCACCCGATTAAGTTGCTGCAAAAACTCGCCCGGTTCAGAGGCGTATTTGTGCAATTGCATAACTGCCGAATGTACAAACGCAAGGATCAGACTTGTAGCCACGCCGCTGCCGGCAACGTCGCCAAGCAGCACGGCAGGTTCAGCATCTGCCGACTCGAGTATTTCGAAATAATCGCCGCCCATTCCAGATAAAGAAATTGTCTGCCCATAGAACGTCAGATTTCCAGTCTGCCGAGGCTTTTCCATCTGGGTCATGATCTTTTCCTGAACGATTCTGGCGACGTGCATTTCTTCGAGATCGACGAGAGTCTCATTGAAAATGCGCGCGAGATTACCAAACTCATCGCCGCCAAGATCGGGCAGGCGATGGGCAAAATCACGCTTCTGCATGGACTCGACGCCCTTCTGCAGAATAGCCAGCGGTCCGATAATACTGCCTGAAACAAACAGGCCAAGAGAAACAGATACCAGAAAGCTGACCAGAACGAACATCAGTAGTAGCTTTCTTTTGCCGGAAACCTCGCTATCGATCTTCTCGACAGGATAAAGAGCAAGCAGGCGCAGATTTTCCATAAAAATGCACTTGTGACCAACCAGCAGAAATTCTGCGTCATCGACAGTGCAGAACTCCGGCCGGGTTATTGTACGATCGCGCATTTTGAGCAGAAACTCCTTGATGCGTTCGTTCTGCAAAGCTTCGGGCGGAAATGCATTATCAAAACGCTCATCGACTGCGAGTATTTTAAGACCAAATTCATTGCGGTTGAGGTTATGATAGATACGGGTCATGAATTCGAGCTCCAGGTCATAGGCCTCCCAGAGGTATAACAACAGATAATCATAGAGTTTCGTATCAAAAACCCGAAGCATCCTGATGTATGTAGGATAACTCCTGACGCCCAGAGACCATCGCCAGAATGAATCGAGTTCGAGAAACAGCTGAAGCATTTCGACAGGCGTTCTCTGCATGAGCGATTCAACAACGAACTCTACTTCGGTAGCGACCTTCTTACTGACAGGTTTCTGGTTGAGAGTATTAAGAGCATAACTGCACATTTTATGAACAGCGTCTGAAGTGTTTATGAGAACCTCATCTTTTTTGAATGTCCTGAAAAAGGCATCCTGCACCCTGCCATTTTTGACGATACCGCGATGATTGGCGACAATACCGCTGTCACTGGCGACCAGAAAGAACCTGTATGGTTGAGGTTGCTGCTTGTCAAGAAAACCTCTGATCGAAGCACGATTGATCTGGTTTTTTTCAAGCGCGGTTAAGAGTTCCGCAATGCCCTTTTCCAAGCGGCCTTTCTGTACAGTCAGTTCACTGATATACAACTCATCGATGTTCTGCAGATAACTGCTGCTCTGCTCAAAGGCCCTGTTCACCAGACCTCTGCGCATCTGCTGCAGATAATCAGAACCGATGACCAGCAGGACAAATCCGGGCAGCATATTTGAAACCAGAAAAAGAACGAGAAGCTGCCGCGTCAGAGGCATAGGAACGCTTGTCTGTATTACAATCAGTCGGTAAGAAACAACGGCAAAAAATAAAATGATCATGCCAGACAATATCAGAGCGGCAGTGAACCATGACGAAACGCTGTATGATTCAAGCTTTTCTGACTCTATTGCACAAAAACCTGTTTGATCGGTCGTTATAAAATTGGTGAAAATTTTGTAACCAGCGAACTCATTGATGCGACTGAAGCTGCCCTGCATGCCTGCAATATGAGGCTGCAATTTTTCGGCAAGAACAGGATCACCGGTGATAACCCTCCCGGAATCAATATAACCGGGCTTGAGATCGTGTTTTTCATTAATGACCATATTTCTCAGGCCACAGTTGCTGTCGAGAATCTCATGATCAAGAAACATGCACAGGCCGTAATTTTCATCGACCTTTACCCAGGCCAGAGGTCGTTTTTTTGAGACATCTGTTCGCAGAAATGAAAGAAAACGCCCCGTATAACCCATGTGATGATAACGTGGAAAGAAATGCGGCCCGAAAATCTTTCTGAGATTATTGACCGACTGCTCCGGCATCTTTTTGGCGTAACCAGGGCTATCTGAAGCTTTCCTGAGGTCTTTCCAGGCTTTCTTCCAGTTACCAGGGATCTGCTTCAATTCGAAATTTCTGTAATATATTTCGCCGTCAGAGCTCCATACAAGAAAGCGAGCCTGCAATTCATGGTTTTTCATAAACTGCTCGAGCGCATTTTTGAGCTTGTCGCCACCCGGATTCATGTCGAATATGTCACTTATGCTCTTACACAGATATTTTTCAGTAGCTGCGAAATAACGCATGCTCTCGAGAAGTTCGCCGGCTTCAGTTTCAAAGTCTCTGAGCCTGAGTTCCCGGCTCAATGTAACCATGTACCAGCTGCCGATAACAAGAATCACGACTGGCAATAGAAGCGTAGCTGCAAGAAGCTTGAGCCAGGCGATTTTTCGGTTTTTCATCTGACTTCTCCTGACCTGCGGATCATCAGGAAAGTAAGATCGTCGTCCTGGTTGACCGCCCAGCAGTTGTAGCCTGCCATGATGTTTTTCCAGTATTCTTCAAGATCTTCGGCCCAGGCTGTCTGCAAAAGTTTTTCGAAGCGCGGATAGCCCATCATTTCGCCACTGGCATCTACGGCTTCGATTATGCCGTCAGTATAGAGAATGAGCGTTTCATCAGCACCAATCTCAGCCGAACTCTCTGTGTGAGCTTTTTTACTGGCACTGCCAAGCGGCATGCCATTAACCTTTAAACAAGTTGCCGAAGAACCGTTTTTGCCAACGATATAGGGATAGCATTGCCCGGCATTGGCGATGGTAAAGTTGCCTGACCGGCAATCCAGATCGATGACCTGCGCGGTCATCATGCGCCGCCAGTTTCGTTCTTTAAGCTTGAGCAAAATCTTGTTGGTTCTGCCAAGCAGATCAGACGGCCCGGCAAAATTACCCTGCATACTGACTATAACGGCTTTAGCCATCGACATTATCATTGCCGCCGGTATGCCATGACCGGCAACATCGCCAAAAAAGACTCCCAGTCTGTTATCGGGCAGGTCGAAATAATCGTAATAATCGCCGCCCATCTTGCTCATAAACAGGGAACGGGCAAACAGTCTGACTGCGCCACGCTGATATTTTTCTGCTGGAAGCAGACTTACCTGGACAGAAGTTCCCAGAGAGAGGTCATGCAGATCTTTCATGGTTTGATTAAAAACTTTAACCAGCATCCCAAGTTCGTCTTCAGATTGGTAATCGACCCGAAACTTGAAATCACGGGCACGGATACGACCGATGCCGTCGGCCAGAGAACCTACCGGTACCAGCAGGCGCCTTGAAAACTGTCTGACAATCTGCAGTAACACGATAAAGACCAGAATCATCAACAGTGCAATAGCGATTTGCAGGCGCTGAATACGGTTTTCGATAATTTCCTGCGGATAAAGAGCGACAAGTATTCCTTCAGAAAGTTCATTGCCCGAAATAGAAGTGAACAGGTATTTTTGGCCGTCAATCTCAACATTCTGCTCGGCTACAAGTTTTCTACTGCTGGTCTGCCGCATCAATCTGCGGGTAAGGGGTGTTTCAATATTTCTCAGAGCAAATACTCTTTCGCTTTTTTTATCCATAACCGCGAGGTGGCGGGGTAACACAGCCATACTGCTCTGCTGCAGACGTTCAGGCGCCAAAACCTGTAGAAACTTTTGCCGGTCCCACGAAACGCCCAAGATACCCCACATATCAGCATTTTTCTGGTCGCCGGTAAACTTGAGATAAGCATGGCGGTCGCTTGCACCGGCTCCAAGAATTGAGAACCGGTCGAGCATCGAGATGAAGTAATGCAGCATAAGGTCGTCAGATGATACCTTGGACATCATAGAATCGCGCTTGACCGTCTCTTCAACCTTATGCCGGTTAAACACTACGAGTGCACGCATCAGCATATCGGTCACCAGTCGGTCGGCGCGCTCTGATGTATTCGATATATACAGCGCCCGTCTGCCTCCTGCTTCGAGCACAGCAGCCTCCTGGGGTGCAATCTCAAGCAGCAACTCACGCAGTTTCTCGATTTCATGTTCCGGCCACTTCTCTTTGCCATAACGCCGATTGCGCTCATCGACAAACTCGTTCATTCTTTTTGCCAAGGCATTGGCCGCTTCAGGAAAGCGCAGGTCGAATTCGCGCAAAATTCGCAGTGATTCCTGGTGGGCAGCGTTTATCAGCTCGTTTTTCTTTTCGCTGAAAAACTCATAACCAGTTGAAACCAGAACCAGAAAAGGCAGGCCATTGGCAAAAACAAAAAGTAACAGCATTTTTTGCTGCACCGACAGATAAAACTCGTGATAGCGCAACGACAGACAATAGAATATGAAGCCACCAACAAGAAGCCATTTAAACAAATTAAGCATAAGTGCCAGAGCGAGCTGCTCGGGAGCGGTAATGCCTTTTTTATCAATATAGCTGAGAATTATGAGTTCAGGCGAGACCTGCCTGATATTTACCAGAAAGTCGGGGCTATGCCGCTTAGATACTGCATAACTTTCAAAGTTACGCACTTCTATCAGCAGCTGACTGGCCTGTCCACGATCGTGCGGCAGACCAAAATTTCGGTAGGTTCGGGTTTTTACGAAAGCCAGCTTTTCCTGCTGACTGCCGCGGTTAAAATTCTCCACAATCAGCTGCGGGCCGATCTGGCGATGCTGCAGGCGATCATCGACAAAGCAGGCCAGAGAAAAATTGTCGCCAGGATAGTACCAGAGGAGCTTGCGTTCTCTCTCATCACTTACGGTAAGACAATTACCAAGATAACCGGAGCGAAGTGGAGCAAACAGGTGAGCGGGCAGCAGATACGGCCCAAAATAGCCACGCAAAAGGTTTATGCGCTGATTGACCTTGTCAAAGCTTGCGGGATCAGAGAAAGGGTCGCTTTCAAAATACTGCCGGAGCAGTACCATAACCTCAAACATCGACTTGAGAACATACTGAAAACGTTTCTCTTCGGTCAAACGCTTATTTATGTTGCCGTTGCTGTCATAAACCACAAAACTTATGTGATTGCCGAACAGCTTTTTGAATGCTTCGATCCTTTTTTCAAGCTGTTTCTGGGGCTGATCCGAACGATCAGCCATAACGAAATTCTTTCGCAGAACAGCATGAATAAAGGCACGGTCGGCATGCAGATTTTCGAGATTGTCGAGGGCAAGATCAAGGATTTCAAAGTTCCCGGCGATCTCGCTTTCGCGCTGCATAGTAAAGTGCGAAACGAGAATAAGCCAGACCAGATAAGCCGGCAGCACCAGGGCAAAAGTGACCCTGGCCAGCAACAAGGTTATCTTTCTGAGGTCTTCAGACAATGCTTTCACTCTCGACAGGCTTATCAAAACAGCTTATCACAGCCATGGTCATATCATCACGGCAATCCGCTGCTCCGACCCGCCCTTTTACTGCAGCTATCACCTCATCATACCATGCTTTCGGGCAATGACTGCGATTTTTCACAAGGTCGTTAATAAAATCTGAAAAACCGGTTTCACTGTTGCGGTATAAGCCGCCGCTGTATAGTATCAGGCTCCCACCCGGTTTCAGGCTGAAAGTTTTAAGGCAGCAGACAGTTTTGCGACCGGTTCCCAGTGGGGTTGAAGGCATATCGGCAACATTTGCATCGCCATCAACAGGATCAATCGTGACCGGGAAACAATGTCCGGCATTGGCAACAGTGACTTCAGATTTGCGACAATCGAGAAGAGCACACTGCATCGTCATGCACTTCCGGCCGGCACGACTGCTCAATTCACGCAAAAGAGTATCGAGACGCACCAGCAATTTTTCCGGCTGATCATAGAGGCGGTTCAGTTTTAAAATACAAGCCTTAACATAAGCCAGTATAAGGCTTACCCCGATGCCGCTACCGGCAACATCACCTATAACAATCATTACCCGTTGATCGGTAAGCTGCTCAACCGCAAGATAATCTCCGGAAAAATTATACTGACTGATGCTGGCAGCAAACCACTTGACTTGGCCAGTCTGTGCCGGCTCAGACATGTTGTCACTGAGTTTTTCCTGAACGGTCGAAGCAACCTGCAGTTCTTCAAGATCGACAAGTGTGGTGTTGAACACCTTAGCCAGATTACCAAATTCGTCACCGCCAAGATCTGCCAGGCGAAAGGCAAAATCACGTTTCTGGAGCGCAACGATGCCTCGTTGCAGCTCAGCAAGAGGTAAAAGTATCGACCGCGCAACAAAAAGTCCCATAGCCAGCGAAACCAGAATACTGACAATCGCCAGAGCAACGAAAAGCTGTTTTTTTCGACTGACTTCGCGATCTATGGCCGAAATGGGATAAAGACCAATCAGACGTATAGTATCTATTGAACTGCATTTAAGCCCCATGAGCAGATGTTTTTCACCTTCCCAGTCGCAAAAATCGACTTCAGCCCCTGATCTTTCGCGCAGCTTGGCAGAATAGAGTCGTAACTGCTGGTGATCGAGTAATTCAGGCGGATTTGCGTAACGAAAGTCTTCGTCTACCGCCATGACCTTTATTCCGAGCGGATTTCGATTAAAATCAGTGATAAGCTGATCGATGTAATGCCTGTGCAGCTGATGGGCATTCCACAGATAAAGAAAAACATAGTTGGCCAGCCCACTGTCGGGGTCTCTGAAAAGGTCAATATAAGCAGGGAAGTAGCGAAACCCCATTCCCCACTGCCAGAAAGAACCGGTTGCCGCAAAAAATTCCTGAAACATTTCATGAGGGCGTAACTGCCCAAGCGACTCGGCAATGAGTTCAACCTGAGCCACCATCATTTCAGAAATCGATTTTCGATTAAGCACCGCCAGATAATACTGCCCAAGCTTGCCCATAGAATCGACAAGCGTCTGCATCGATTTGTAACGGGCCCAGTCCATATTGATTTCTTCGATGAACTTGCCGTCTTTCATTATTCCAAGCTCACTGCCAATGTAAGGCGTGCTGCTTCCGATCAGGAAAAGGCGAAAAGGCTCACCCGACTGTGCCTGCAGAAATTCGGCAATGTTGCTGCGATCAGGGCGGTGATTGGTTACACGCTGCTCCAGCTTATCGAGAGCTTTTCGCACCCGGCGTAGCTGACGCGAATATTCGCTGACAAACATTTCATCGATATTCTGCAGATAGGTGACCCCTTTGCTGAAACTTTCAGCCTGCAGATAAAGCCGATACTGACCGAGATAATCATAGCCAACAAGAGCCATTATCAGCAGCGAAACAGCATTTGACAGCACAAAAAGAATTATCAACTGTCTTCTGATATTCAGATTAATGCTGCTGCCACAGCAGATAACCCGAAAACTGCGCCAGAGCACATACAATGCCAGCACCAGAAAAAGCATTATGCCGCAACGCGCCCGGGTGCTTATAACAAGCCGTTCGATGCTGGCGGCATCGATGTAACAGAAGCCACAAAGGTCTGTACGCAGGGCATTTTTGAACACATACCAGTCGCGCACTCTGATGGGATTTTCGTAACTACCGCTTATTACCGCAAGTTCAGCTGTCGAAAAGTCCGCAGAACCCTCACCCAGCCAGACACCGTCTTTTACGGCCCCAAGTCGCATATCAGAACTTCTGGCCACAACGCTCATAAAAAATTTGAGCCCAGGCAGGCCCTTGACGATGTCATGTTCAAAAAAGGTTGCCAGACCCATGCGTGGTCGCGTTCTTATCCAGGCAAGTTTTTTCTTAAGAGAACTGTCTGAAAAAATAAGCCGGATGTTTCTGCCAGAATAGCACCTTTGATAAAGCTCCGGGAAAAACTGCGGCCCGAAAATCTTGCGCAGATTAGCAGTTGCCCTGGCATCGGCCACCTCTATCTTGCGCCTGCCGATGCCGAGAAGGGTCTGCCAGGCGTATTTCATATCAGAACCAGTGCTGCGCCAGTCGAAATCGGCCGAATGAACGCTGCCATTCTTATCCCAGATCATGTATTCAAAATTTATACCACTGCTGCTACGCAACTGTTCAAGATCTTTCTGCAGCTGCCCGGGATTTTTTGCGCTCTGAAACGTCTGGTTCATGAGAGAGCATATATAGAGATGGGCATCAGCTGAAACCCGTAGGTTTTCAAGAATGTCAGCAGCTGCGATCTGGTAACGGCGCAAAGCAGATTCAGCATGCAGTTTTTCGAGGTAGACAAACGCCTGCCATGCTACCAGCAGCGGCACAGCTACCGCAAAGAATGCAAACTTCAGCCAGTTTGCGACACATCTGCTCCTGTCTGTATCAATCATTTTCATATTTAAGCATCAGAAAAGTGATGTCATCGTCCTGAGTGGCTGCCCAACCGAGGTAACCACGGTAAATGCCTTCCCACCAGGTCTCGAGATCAGCGTGCCAGCTTGCCAGCAGCAGTTGCTCAAAACGCGAAAAGTCGAATACTTCTCCTCTGGAGTTGCTGGCTTCGATTATGCCGTCGGTATACAGAATAAGAGAATCACCGGGCATCAACTGCCCGCTGACTTCTACATATGGCCGGCGGGCAATACTTCCCAGCGGCATTCCAACTGCTTTAATGTAATTCACCCGGTCGCACGTGGCACTGACCACAACCGGGTAGCACTGCCCGGCATTTGCCACCCTGAACTCACCGGTCTGATGGTTTACTTCAAGACAAAGCGCCGTCATCATACGCTTCCAGCCTTTTTCTTTGAGGTGTATAAAAAGTGAATTGGCGCTTTTCAGCAACTCGGCCGGCCCTGCTTGTCTGGCTTCATCCGATGAAGCAACCACCGCCTTGGCCATGGCCATAACCAGAGCAGCCGGAATCCCGTGCCCGGCGACATCGCCAAAATACACGCCAAAGCGCTGGTCATCAACTTTAAAGTAATCATAATAGTCGCCGCCCATTTTGCTCATAAAAATCGAGCGAGCAAAAAGACTGATACGGCCAAACTTCTCCCTGCCGGGGGGCAGAAGACTTTCCTGAACGGCAGTGCCCACGGCCAGCTCATGCATACCAGCAATAGTATTGTTGAAAGTGGAGGTAAGTTCGCCAAATTCATCGCCGGAAGAATAATCGATGCGAAACTCGAAATCGCGCCGTGCAATAGAGCGCATTCCCTTTGACAGGGCATTTACCGGCAGCAGCAGACGTCCTGAAAAAAACCTGACGATAACAAGAACGATGAGAATACTTAACAAACCGGCCAGGATGAAGTTTCTTCGCAATTCATCGATTTCGGCGAGAATGATTGAACTTGGATACAATGCCATGATGATGGCATCTGAAAGCTCTATTCCAACAAGGGAAGTCGCTACAAATTGTTTTCCGGCCAGACTGAAATTGTTTTCTGTGATCAGCTTGCGTGATTGGGTGCTGTGCATTATGCTGCGCACCTGACGCTCATGTTCAGAACCTGGCGGGAAAATAGATTCAGTTCCCTTTTCCATTACCAGCAGCTGTCTTGGGCTGATTTTCCGGTTTATTTCTTCGAGATGCTGATGAAAAAAGGCTCTTTGCAGATCTCCGGGGCGCCATGTAATCACGAGAAAGCCCCACGAATCATGCCGGGAACGATCGCCCAGCATTTCCAGATAAGTCCAGCGCATACCTGAGCCAAAATTCTGCGGGCTTATGTTGCCAAGATGCTCAAGAACTCCCGCATAAAGACCAGCATCATCAGTTATCTTCTCGAGCATGGTTCGTCTGGCAGCGACAAAATTTTCATCCGCGTGGTTGAAAAATTCCAGACAACCCTTGAAAAAGTCTCTGATGACCTTAACTGAATTTGCGAGCGCCTCGGCACCAGCCTGCATGATCTGGTTTCCATCACGGTCATAAACATAAGTCTCACCCGGGTTGAAGGTGAGAACATATGTCTTCAGCCTTTCAACCTCTTCATCAGGCCACTTCGCACTGCCATATTGCCGGTTCTTTTCGCGCACAAAGTCAGTAATGAGACTGGCCATTTTCTCGCGGCCATCAGGGTAACCATTGTCAAACTGTTTGATGATCCTTACCGACTGATCATGTGTAGCATTGATCAGAGAATTCTTTTTCTGATCGAAAAATTCATAGGCCGTGGCCGCCAGAATAAGCATAGGCAAGCCATTTGCAAAAAGGAACAGCAGCAGAAGCTTCTGTCGTACCGACAGCGCGAAGTCGGCGTAGCGCAGGCTCATGCACCAGACTAAGAAAGCCACCAGGATCAGCCAACGGATCATTCTGAGCATAAACTCGGCAGTTGCACGATCTGGACTGACAAGATTCTCATGCTTGTCAAGAAGCGAAAAGACGATCAGGCGCGGCGATATCTGGCGAAAGAAGATCAGGCTACGCTCGCTGTTGACAAATTCAACCGCAGAATTAGCATAAGTATTTGCCTGCATTACCATCTCTTCCTGATGGGTGTCTATGCCATAAACAGTCATCTGCTGAGTATCGAACAAACCCATACGGCAGGCTTCACCGCTTCTGTTATAGCGGTCTATGATCAAACGCGGGCCAATATCCAGCCCGGTCAGATCACGATGTATAAAAGCTACCATTGTAAAATTTTTGAAGCTCTGATACCAGAGTAGACTTTTTTCAGGATCTTCGCTGGCTCTTATGCAACTGCCCAGATAGCCTTCAAGCAGAGGCAGGCTCAGGTGTTTTTCCATAAGAAACTGACCGAAATAGCCGCGTATGAGGCTAATACGACTGCGTACTTCGTCGAGACGATCAGGATAAGGAATTATCACCCTGGCGACATGATCATTAACACTTGAAATAACCTGATACATGCCTTTTAGAACATACTGAAAACGTTTTTCATCCGACATGTCTTCAAGAATACGCCCGGCCGCGTCATAAATGACGAACCTGAACATACCAGGATAGGTGGCCCGATAATAGCCTAGGCGATGACGGCATGCTTCCAATGGACTGGCAGCTCTGTCAGCCTTGCGAAAATCTGCCTGCAGCATGCCGTGAAAGAATCTGTCGTCAGAATTATACTTACTGATCTGGTCGAGAGAATCCCGCATCTTGTCTCGCCACTCACCGGTCTGGCGCTCACGTACCAGGCTGTAATGGCTGAACATTGCGACATACAATAAGCCAACCGGAAAAATAAGGCCGTAAACAAGCCGGGCTAACAGGTTGAACCAGTAACTTCTGCGCAATTTCAAGCTCCCGGCAAAAAGTCTTGAGTCAATAATACTCGCCGCCCTGTATTTTACACGAAATTTTACAGAATTACTCGACCATCCTCAAATTGTTGCTGGCGTTTTTTATTAAGCGCACGATAAATAACAAAAGGGCCTGCAGCGAGCTACAGACCCTTTGTTTAAAAGGTTGTGTGAACGGTCTTAAACAGACGCCTCTATCACATTTTTTCGAACTGATCCTTGCCAACGCCACAGGCTGGGCAGACCCAGTCAGCGGGTACCTTTTCGAAAGGAGTTCCCGGGGGAACACCGTTATCGGGATCACCAACAGCCGGATCGTATTCATAACCACAAACGGTGCAAACATATTTATCCATTAGAATTACCTCCGTTAAATTTTTCAGAAAGATTCTACAACTGTCTGCAGAATTTCAATCTCATTTTTTTCGAGCCACATGTCTATCATGAGAACCGGGTATCTGACGTTGTCGATGACCGCCATGCGAAATTCCCGGTCTTCATCTCTTTCAGCTGTGGACGACTCGACGACCCCATCTCTGAGACGATACTCAATTTCATCGGCCATCATGGCTACCTGCGCCCCTGATTTAAAGGTAAAAAGAAGCAGACGCGAACTGTCTTCGATTTGATAATCAGCCGCAAGACCAATGCGTGAACGCAAATTTATCACCGGAATTACCACCCCGCGAACGTTGACAACACCCTTGAGAAATTCTGAGCGCTGCGGAATATCAAGCAAAGATACCGGCATGGAAACTTCTTCGACGTCAACAGCAGGAATTGCAAAAGCCCGGCGCGACATTTTAAAGATGAAAAATTTTTCAAGCCGACCATCACCGCTCTTGTCACGAACGTTCTGGGCGATTCTCTTAATAAGCGGCAATATCTGTGACATATCTGCTTTTCCTGTGTGTGATTGGTTCCGACACCCGAGTGCCTGTGAGTATTTATATATAACAGAAAACTCCAGGATAAAAAAGGCTAAATATTCAGAACCGATTAAAGCTGCAGAAAGGCCTTGAGCTTTTCGACAGCACGGGCGCGGTGGCTGATAGCATTTTTTTCTTGAGCTGCCAGCTGAGCAACCGAGCAATCACGATCAGGCAGCATAAAAACCGGGTCATAGCCAAAGCCACCACTGCCAAGGCATTCAAAACCGATATAACCATCAACAGTGCCAACGAACTCGTGCGCAACGCCCTGTTTATCAATATAAACTATCACGCAGCGAAAACGGGCCGTGCGCTTATGGACAGGCAGGTCAGCGAGCTCACTCAGAAGTTTGGCGATGTTGCGCGGATGATTGGCATCAGGCCCGGAAAAACGGGCAGAATGTATGCCGGGACGGCCGGCAAGCGCATCGACCTCAAGTCCTGAATCATCGGCAAATACTGGCTCTTTAACCTTTTCCCAGAGCGCGCGCGCTTTCAGTTCAGCATTCGCCCGATATGAATCACCATTTTCATCGATTTCAGGAAACTCAGGCAGATCAAGCAGCGTTTTTATTTTGCATGTCGATCCAAGTATATGCGCGATTTCTTCGGCCTTGTGAGCATTTCTGGTGGAGACCCAGAGATTCATTTAATTTTCCCCATGGCCTGGTTTTGTAGCTCAAGCAGTTTAATGATGCCGGCTTCACCGATTTTAAGCATTTCTTCAAGCTCGGCGCGGCTGAATGTGCCGTCTTCGGCAGTCCCCTGAACTTCGATAAAACCACCTTTTGCGTTCATAACCAGATTAAGATCTGTTTCAGCATGCGAATCTTCGATATAGTCTAGATCAAGACAGGGTTTGCCATTGACAATTCCTATGCTGACAGCAGCTACCTGATTTATAATCGGGTTTTCGGTGAGTTTGCCCTCAGCCAGAAGTTTCTTGACAGCCATATCGAGAGCCACCATGGCACCGGTGATTGATGCAGTGCGGGTTCCGCCGTCGGCCTGAAGAACATCGCAGTCAATCATCAGGGTGCGTGGCCCGAGTTTTTTGAGGTCAAGCGCACAACGCATCGACCGGCCGATCAGTCGCTGAATCTCATGAACCCGACCTTTAACCGTAGTTTTGCCGTATCCGGCGCGGTCGTTGCGAACCAGCCCGGCAGCAGGCATCAGCGCATATTCAGCTGTTATCCAGCCCTGGGGAACTTCGCGGGAGGCGACATAAGGAGGAACTTTTTCATCGACCTGCACAGTACACAGAACTCTGGTATCTCCAAAAGATATCAGAGCTGAGCCGTGTGGGTATTTTACATAGCCGGTCTCTATGCTGACCGGCCTGAGTTGATCGTAAGAGCGACCGTCGTGTCTGGTCATTATCAGTTCCTCCGAACGCAAATTTTACAAGGCAAAGATATCACGTTGGCCGGAACAGCGAAAGAAAAACTTGCATTTAACAATATTTCAGACCGCAACAACCGTGAAGCGTAACGGCAAAACCGCACAAGCGGCCGAGACGACACTGTGTACACTTTTTTTAAAAAATTTTTGCGCAGGGGTTACGGGTTGGCAAAATTATTCTTATACTCAACAACATCATAAATTAAGCATTTCAATAAGAAACCAACTGGAGGTTATAAGTTATGAGTAAAGTGTATAAAACCCTCGCAGTCCTTCTTCTGGCCCTCGGCTTCTTCGCAGTTTCAGGCGAAATGGACGAAGTAATGGCAGCAAGAAAGAAAAGCAGCCAGTCCTTCTTCAAAAAAGCAGCCAGAAAAATGAAAAGAAATATCAAGAAAGCCTGCAAAAAGACCAAACGTTCTTTCGTAAAAGCGGGCTCTGCAGTTACCAACAAGATCATGGACGGCGCTGTAAAAGCCAAATCCAAACTTACCGGCAAAAAAGCCAAAAAGACCTGGGTTAAGGGCCACTACAAAAAAGGCAGCAAGAGCCACACCAAAGGTCACTTCCGCAAAGTAAGCAAAAAGGGCGGCAAGAAAAGCTCAAGCTCAGGCTCTAGCAGCAGCAGCGCACCGGCAGTAAGCGGTCAGCCCCTTCCCCCGTCACAGGATCCAGTTCTCCCGAATTTCAATCGCTCAAAGAGATAATGTGATATAATAGGCCGGTTCTAACAATTTAATCGAAGCAGGTTTGTCTCATGAGGCAGACCTGTTTTCATTTTCTGAGAAACCAGGTGTCGAATATATGAAATCAGATTATTTCAGTGTTGAGGGCCCATTGTTTAACCGAGGCGAGGAATGTGAGAAGATCCTGAGCCGGCTCCCCGAATGGTTTGGCAGCGGTGAAGCGCTTGCCGGTTACCGCGCCGAAATAGACACCCTGCCGACCTTTATCATCAGGCGGCAAGACCAGAACTGTGGTTTTATAAGCATCAAGCCACATTTCAAGGAATCAGTTGAGCTTTACGTGCTTGGCCTGCTGCCGGAATTTCACCGGCACGGCATCGGGAGATCAGCTATCGAATCAGTCACAGAATACTGTCGGGCGCATGGCTACGAATACATGCAGGTAAAAACGGTGAGTTCGTCGAGCAACTGGCCGCATTATGAAGAAACCCGCAAGTTTTACCTGTCTCTCGGGTTCAAACCGCTCGAAGAATACCCGATATTCTGGGGCCAGGGCAATCCATGTCTGCAGATGATAAAAAAAATCACCTGAGGCTGACAGCCTGACAATTTATTTGCTTGTAAAAATAAGCCTGAATGTTCTATGCTTTGTTACAGAACCTGTGAAGGAGAGTTAGCCGCATGGGAATCATCAAAGGCAAGATCCAGAGAGGACTTGGCGAGTCAAAAAACACCGTTCACGAGCAAATGCCGTTTTTCCGGAAATGCTTTCCTGAAGTTGGCGGGTGCAAAGAAGGCACAATAAATATTCTTCTCGAAAAGCCTCTGGTAATTTTGACACCTGACTTTGCCAGTCAGCCGCTGCCATGGCATCCAGCTTTCAAGGTGGTCAAGGGCGGCGAGGTTTTTAAATTCGTACGCGTCAGCCTGACAGTAGAGGGCTGTAAACCGGTAAAAGCCTGGATATATAAGGCACAGTTTTCACCCTATCACGACAATCCTTTTTATATCGAAGTGCTGGCGCCAGACATAGGCTTCAGCGGCGAACCCTCCTGCTCGATCGAGATTCTCAGCAGATGCAGCGAAGGATTTGTGGTAGTCGATGATTCTGAGCGCCCGGCAGGCTGACAATGGAACTGGCGCGCCTTACCGAGCGGGTGTTATGGGTTCGTGGACCAGCCAACGTTGGCGTCATTCTGCTCGACAACAGTAAGGTTGCCCTTATCGACTCTGGCTGCGATCAGCAGTTCGCCAAAAAGCTTTTCGAGCTGCTTTCAGATTACCGCTTCAAGGTTTCACATATTCTCAACACGCACGCGCATGCTGATCACATTGGCGGCAACAGTTTTTTCCAGGAAAAGTGTGGCTGCAAAATCATGGCTTCGACCCTTGAAGCGCCAACAATAAGGCAACCCCTGATTCAATGCGCGGTGCTGTTTTCCGGCGCTCCAATCGGCGACCTGATGAACCGCTTTATCATGGCGAATCCCAGCCAGGTCGAAGTTGTTACTGCAAACGAGATTAAGCTCGATGAACTCAGAATAGAGATACTCGATCTACCCGGTCATTCAGTTAATCAGAAAGGCTTTCTCGTCGATGGCGTAGCTTTTTTAGCCGACACGCTGTTTCCTGACAACTTTTTCAGCAAGCAACGCCTTCCTTTCAATTACGACCCGAACTCGCACACACAGACTCTCGAAAGGCTGAGAAAAATCGAGGCCAACTGTTTTATTGGCGGCCATTTCCAGCCGCAAAATTCGATCGGTTCTCTTATCGCCAGCAATCTCAGTCATTTAAACGAATCTCTCGATTTCATGCGCGGGCTGCTCAAGACGCCGATGCCACAGGATCGTGTGGTTAAGGCATTTCTCGACCATTACGGACTCAAAAAAACCAACTGGGAATATTATCTTTATCGCACCATGGTAAATGGCTATCTTTCGTCGCTGCACAAGCACGGCGAAATCAAGTATCGGGTTCTCGACAACCTGCCAGTGTGGTATGCCGCCTAAAACTACTATTATTGCGCTGATGCTTATTGTATGCGGCGGCGACCAGGTGTTGCCGCAGACGATAACGCGCTGGCACCGAATACCCGGGCATGGTCAGCCTCAGATCATCAGACATCCGCTTGAACACGCCGATCAGCCAGGCGAACTTTTCAGGTTCAGTTACGAAACTCCGCCGGTCAAGCCAATGATGCGCCGGCTCAGACGCGGATTCAGCGAGCTGTTTCCTGAGCCAGTTCCTGAAGAGAGCTATATCGATATCAGCCGTTCTACGCAAAAGCTTGAAGAACTCGACAACGAGGCCGACAACGCGCTTGAGCTTGGCTACGAAAAACTCGACACCGACAATGACATTTCGATTTTCGATCCCGACAGGTTAATCGTCGATACTGCCACCGGAAGTCTGGATCTGCTGGAAACAACAGAACTGGCGCCGGCAACGTTCAGCTTTCCCGTTGCCGAAGATTGAGCGGAGAACAGTCCTCTGTCACATAAGAGTTTAAGAATTCGATACGTGGTATACCGCTTATGCCGGGCTCTCGGCAGGATACCAACGTTTCAACTCTCCCCAGGCGTTAGTTTCTGCTTATAGAAGTGGCTTTGCGTCAATAGTGCCTGGCTCGGCCGAACTGCTCTATCCTGCGCAGTTCGACATAAGCACCTCCCTGTGCAAAAAGTTTACGCTTATGGTATGCCTGCCTGCGCCCTTAGTATAGTTTTTAACAGCGCCTGTTTTATCTTCAATTTATCTATAAGTTCAACTTTGCCAGAGCACTAGCTTCAATAGCGGCCGGAACTGCAGACACCAGCCGGATTGTTTTTCGCAAGATGTGAATGGGCCTTTAAACTTGCTTGCGGAAACACTTCTGACAGTATACCGGGCGATCCTGACAGGGTACAAAACACAAGCGGGTCTGTATGCCACAGACACTACATACGGCAACCCGCTTTTCGCCGGGCACTTCCCATATCTGCCGCAGCCTGTCAGCAAAGCAGCTGGAACAATAAAGCGGAGGCGCGGCACAGTCATGCTCAGTCAGAAAATTACGCTGCGCATCGCTGAGACTGAACGAACCTCCGCAGCATCTGCAAACCAGATTCCCTGAATTCATGCCAATCTCCTTAAGCAGACAGCAGTCGTCACAAAACCTGCGACTCCGGTTGAGAATGCCCCCGGTATCTGTTAATATGTACACTTATGCAGGCAGCAAAAACTTACAAAGTTATTATACCTTACAGCGAATCGGCGAATCCACGCAAAAAGTTCAAGATCGAATACACCGTGGCCGCCGTAGATCGTGAATCAGCTCTCAAAAAGGCTGAACGCGAATTTGACTCTTATACAGACTACAACAGTGCCTCATGGGTGCGCAGCATCGAGCGTGAGGGAATACGCATCTGGAAACTTCTGCCTGACCGCCCGCAGACGCCCGAGCGCATCGACGAACTGGCAAAAAGACTCGCATCAGAAGACGAAGATATTGTCTATAACAGCCTGAAGGCCTTGGGCGAACTTGAAGATTCTTCAGCCAGTTCGCAGATAATTGGAGTATTCAGGCACAGCAACCCTGAGCTGGTGGCACTGGCCGTCGAAACTCTTGGCAGAATCGGTGACCCAAGCAATCTTGGCGCCATACAGGGACTCTACAAACCTGATGCCCACCCACGCATAAAGGCCTGCGTCGTTGCCGCCACCGGTAAACTGTCGCTGCCAAATGACAATGTCGTCGGTTTTCTTACACGGGCCCTTCAGGAAGAAGACGCGCGCGTGCGCGCCAACGCCATTGAAGCGGTTGAGCGACTTGACCTGCCAGACGTTACCAGACTTCTTCTGCCGATGCTCAACGACGAAGATAACCGGGTGCGCGCCAATGTAATCAAAGCTCTCTGGAACAAGGAAAGCCACGATCAACTGCTCGCCGCCCTCAAAGTCATGGCTATCGACGACAACCCCTGGATGAAAGCCTCAGCTGTATTTGTGCTCGACAAGGTCAATATTCCGGGGCGACTCGAACTGCTCGCCGACATGGCCGCGGATGAGCACCCCAAGATTCGGCAGAATGCGCGCGAGGCCCTTTTCCGCCAGAACGGTATTGAATGCATTCCCTGGTGGCTCGAAACCCTCGAAACCGACGATGAATTCACAAAAGTAGCCGGCAAAGTAGCCAACATGGGTGAAAGAGCACTATCTACCATTCTTGCTTTCAACGGCCAGACCGAAAAGAGCCGGAAATACGCGGGAATGTTGCTCGACCTTCTCGAACAGCAGGTGCTGCAGTCGTCCGGCTGGATAAGCTGGCTAAAAACCAAGCAAAAGCGGCTGTTCAAAAACAGCTGAGGCTTCTGAACATTAAATTGATAAGTGGTCAGGCTTGTGATAGCATGACATACATATTTACGAACTTCTAAAAAATCAACAACAGGCACAGGATTATGAAAGAACAACCCACTAAGATGAAAACAGTTGCACTTTACGCTCTGCTGCTGATCCTTCTGCTCACAGCGTTTACCAATATTACAAGCACCAAGAAGGTGGATCGGCTCAAATATTCTGAATTTCTCAAAATTGTCAAAGGCGAAGACAAAGGTCGCGCGATTCTGAGCGTCAAAATCAACGATCGCGAGATTACCGGAGTCTTTCAAAAGCAGTTAACTACAATAGGCTCAGACACTGAATTGCCAACCTCAAGTTTCGTTGTGATCGCTCCCGAAGACCCAGGCCTGATGGATATAATCAGAAATTCAAAAATCATCATCGAAGCTGAACCACCGGCGCAGATGTCATGGTGGCTGAATCTGCTGATCAACTGGTTCCCTTTCATACTGCTGATCGGTGCCTGGCTCTACATTCTGCAGAAAATGCAGGGTGGCGGCGCCAAAGCCCTCAGTTTTGGAAAAAGCCGCGCACGCATGGTCGATCCGACCGAAAAGCGCGTGCTGTTCAAAGACGTCGCCGGCGTAACAGAAGCCAAGGAAGACCTGCTTGAAGTAGTCGATTTCCTCAAGGAACCACGTAAGTTCACCGATCTCGGCGCCAAAATTCCGCGCGGCGTGTTGCTGTTCGGGCCTCCCGGCACCGGCAAAACGCTGCTCGCACGTGCTGTAGCAGGCGAAGCCAATGTGCCATTCTTCAATATCAGCGGCTCCGAATTCGTCGAAATGTTTGTCGGCGTTGGTGCCTCGCGCGTTCGCGACCTGTTCGAACAGGCCCGCAAGAATGCGCCCTGCATCATATTCATGGACGAAATCGACGCAGTCGGACGCCAGCGCGGTGCCGGACTCGGCGGCGGCCATGACGAACGCGAACAGACCCTGAACCAGCTGCTCGTAGAAATGGACGGTTTCGACAACACCAAGGGTATCATCCTGGTGGCCGCCACGAACCGCCCGGACGTTCTCGATCCGGCTCTTCTGCGCCCCGGTCGCTTTGACCGTCGAATTGTCGTCGATCAGCCTGACATAAGAGGCCGCGAAGAAATTCTGAAAATTCATGTGCGCGACAAACCGGTCGGAGACGACGTCGATCTCGCAATACTGGCGCGCCGCACCCCCGGCTTTGTCGGCGCTGATCTCGCTAATCTGACCAATGAAGCTGCGATTCTGGCGGCCCGTCTAGGCCGCAAAATCGTGCTAATGTCAGACTTCGAAGCATCGATCGACAAGGTTATTGCCGGTTCAGAGCGCAAAAGCCGCATTATTTCGGACAAAGAAAAAGAAAACACCGCATATCACGAAATGGGTCACGCACTGGTCGCAGCATTTCTGCCCAATACCGACCCCGTACATAAAATAACCATCATCCCACGCGGCATGGCGTTGGGTATGACCATGCAGCTGCCGGTCGAAGATCGCCTCACCGTTTCGCGCAGCCATCTCAAGGATCAGCTTTGTGTGCTGCTCGCCGGCCGTGCTGCCGAGAAGATTGTGTTCAATGAACTGACTTCCGGTGCTAAAAACGACATCGAGCGCGCCACCAAGATTGCCCGCAAGATGGTCTGTGAACTGGGCATGAGTGACGAGATTGGGCCGCTGCATCTGGGTGACGATAACCAGACTGTATTTCTCGGCCGCGAATTCAATACACGCAACGACCTTTCTGACGACACTGCCCGCAAAATCGACGGCGAAATCAGACATCTGATCGATTGGGCCCAGAACAAGGCCCTGGAAATCCTTACCGAAAACCGCGAACTGCTTAACCGTGCCTCAAAATCTCTGCTCGAACGCGAAACCATAAACGGCGAAGAGTTCAAGGAAATCATTGCAGGGCGTGAATTGCCACCGCTACCACCGCCGCTGTCCAAACCGATAGATGCAGCAGTCGAAGCCATCGCTAACGCTGGCCGGGCTAACGAAAATCCACAAAAGGATCGCCCCAAAGACTACAGTCCTGACGAATATCGAAAAGATCCGTAAAACCTTGAAACACTGGCGTTTCCTCTTCATACTTGGCACCAGACCGGAAGTCATCAAAATGGCTCCGGTCATTTTTGCTGCCCAGAAATGCCCTGACATAACGACCCAGATACTTCATACCGGGCAGCACCTTGAACTGGCCGAAGAGATGTTCAAGCATTTCAGACTCGAACCAGACTTCGATCTCGCGGTAATGCAGCCGAACCAGTCGCTCTTTCAGCTCACCAGCCGCATAACAGAAGGAATCGGTGAAATCGTCTCACGCAACGAATACGACATGATCTTCGTGCAGGGAGACACTACATCTGCTTTTCTCGGTGCCCTGAGCGGATTTTATCAGAAAGTCCCGGTTGGGCACATCGAGGCCGGCCTGCGCACGCAAAACCGCTACAGCCCATTCCCTGAAGAGATCAACCGTCGCCTAGTCACGCCACTGGCCAGCCTGCATTTTGCGCCAACTGAGCGCGCCCGCCAGATGCTGCTGAAAGAAGGCACGCTCGAGCAAAGCATTTTCGTTACCGGTAATACCGTCATCGACGCTCTGCACTGGAGTCTACAACGCAAACTCAGCGCGCCAAAGGAATTTGCCGACATTTTCGCTGCCGACGGGCGCCTGATACTGGTAACCACCCACCGCCGCGAAAACTTTGGCGAACCGCACCGGCAGGTATTCTCAGCCCTGCTCGAGCTGGTCGAAAAATTCGCCGACGTGCGCATTCTTTTTCCAATTCATCCAAACCCGAAAGTGCGTGACGAAGCTGCCAGACTGCTCAACAACCACCCCCGCATACATCTCACCGCGCCGCTTGGTTATCAGGTTTTTATCATGGCCATGCAGCGCTGCCATCTGATAATGAGCGACTCCGGTGGCGTCCAGGAAGAAGCTCCCAGCCTGAACAAACCCGTTCTGGTTCTGCGCGAATCAACCGAGCGCCCGGAAGGCCTCGAAACAGGCGCTCTCAAGCTTGTCGGCACTGACAGACAGAAAATCATTGCCAGCGCCAGCGAATTGCTCTGTGACCAGACCGCTTACACCAGAATGGCCGATGCAGTTAACCCCTACGGCGACGGCAGGGCAGGGGAGCGCATAATAGAGGCCGCCAGCAACTATCTGAGCTGACAAACAGGCCGTTCTGCCGCCAGTCTGTTCAGGCACAGAACACCGCATTAACGCGCCTATGCCCAACCCCGCTGGCAAAGTTCCATCACATGGCCATAAGCCCCGACAAGCAATCCTTTTGTCCATAAAATTGCCGCGTCGGGATACCGCTTATACTGGCTCTCGGCGCAATCAGGCATCTCTTACGGCCTTAGTCGCTGGGGATACTAATGGCTTTGCCCTTGATTCGCTATAAGCAAGGTTCCGCTCATTGAAGCGAGGCGCAAGACATCCTGTAACGCCTGCCATGGAACCACTCTGGCGCGGAATCCTTCCCATGCTGCCAGCACACGATAATTGGCTGAACAGAATCTCATCGAGTAATTGCTTTATAAAGCTTCAGCCTTCAGGATTCAACCTTCAACCGGGTTGCTTTTTTACAGTGACTCGTTTCATTCACAAGCTTTCTAAAAAACAGTCCCGCCTATTAGCATTGCAATTCTGAATGAGCTTCTGCATGCGCCGACCAGCAGAGACCGACAAAACCCGCATTAATTCACTATTTCAGTGGCAATATTATCATTATTATCATAATTTTATTATATTTATAATCATATAAGCAGCAATATTAACAGATAAAAATTTATATTATCATCTTGTTATCAAAAAAGTAGTAAAACCCAAAGAAGGAGAATGCATTCTGCAACCCACAAACCATAAGAGAATGCCGATGAACCATCGAAGAGGCCCCCCAAAGCTAAGCTAGTCCTCTGTCAACATTGAATCTGGGTGCTATCGTCATTGCGAGGAGGGCGTCAGTCAGACGCAGCAATCCCATCGACAGAGAGATTGCTGCGTCGCTACGCTCCTCGCAATGACAAGTTTTATGCATGCTTTCAACTTTGACAAAGCACTAGTTGCCAGAAAGCGGGCAGCAAAAAGGCTTTGCTTCTACAAATTATCGATAACTGCAGAAACAAAGCCAGTCTACAGAGCAGATTGGTCTAATTTACCAAGGCTGCGGAGCTTTTAAAGCGCAGGCGCATATAAACCCGCTTATGAAAAACGACCAGATACCGAGAAAACCGCTGCCTTAGTGCAAATTCGGCTCTGGCTGGGTTTGCGCTTTGGGGGCAAGTATTTCAAGAGCTTTCTGTTCGGCTTCGGAAAGGTGTGATCTCACCTGATCCAGCCTGGGACCGGCTTTCCCGTCGACGAACAGTCTCATAAAATCGATAATACGCTCGCGTTGAGGTTCGCTTTTAGCGGAAGAATGCGCTTTTATCAACATTTCAAGATCTTCTGGTTCTAGAATTTCGAGCAGATAATGAGTTGCTTCTGCAAGCACATCCGACCCAACTTCTACAAAAGTTTTGAGCATGCTTTTGGCGCCATCTTCTTTGGGCATAAGCATGGCGGCAAGACCACAGGCGTTAACCATAAGATAGTGGTTGTCGGCGGTCTGAGTAAGGTTTTCGAGTGCTGCCCGATTCTTCTGGGCAAACAGCGCATAAAGGGCATTTAAACGAATCTCCAGAGACTCACTCGAGCGCGTCGCAAGTTCTTCGAGCATGCCGCCGGTCTGTTCGCGACTAAAGCCGCCAAGTGAAGTTACCGCCATGAGCCGCACTTCTGAAGATTCATCATTCAGCATACGGGCAAGAGATTCGGGACTAAGAGCAGCAGAAGCTTTCTGCATCGAAGCGGCAGCGGCCTGGCGCACCCACTTGTCGCTATGCGAAACGCCTTCTTTGATCATCGCCACGAACGGCAGATTAAATTCAGAAAGGTCAATTACTTTTAGCATAACCTGAGCAAAATCAGCATCAGCACGCTGCAAAGCGACCATCGTATCCTGGAGCAGCTGTTGATCCATGGCGCGCCATTCCATACGCAACTGACGAATAGCTTCTGCTGAATGCAGATTTATCAATAATCTGATTACCGGCTCGCCACCCAGTCTCTTAAGAGCCATCAGCGCGGTTTCTACAAAATGGTAGTTTGCATATTCGTTTAATTTTTCTGATGATTTAATCATCAATCTGATAATAAGAGGTATACCCGAGACACCTGAAGTCTTAACTACCAGTTCCACCGCCCGACTCATTCGAGCAAAATCCATGTTACTGTCGAGCGCATCTAGCGCATCGGGAGCCAGGCGACCAATCGTCAGATGATCTATATCGATCGAGTCTGAAACATCAGCAATGGCTGCCAAAAGGAATGGTCGGCAAGAAATGTCAGCGTCGCGCATGGCTGACTGCAGGCGACCGAATATCTTTGCCCCCTTTTCAGGGTGAAAATAAAGAAAGTCTTCGATTTTTCGGGCAACCACAACCTGCACCGGCACCGTCAGCGCGGGAAGCTTTTCGAGCAAAACCGCCAGCGAGAATCCACCCATGTCAATAATGTCGCAGACTGCGCTTTCAAGCCGCTTTGCCGGGGTTCTTTCAAGCTTTTCGACCATTTGCCGGAGAGCCCTTACGTTATGTGATTTCTTTGGTTTGATATTTGTTGTCATTGCGGGCTCCTGATTCATAGGCATTTTAACAGCCTGACGAGACGCGCCTTGTCTATTTCTTGCAGGGCGCCGATTTCGACCATCTTGCGTGTCTCAGTTTTGAGACGTTCGCGCTGTGAAAAGTTAAGACTATCCTTGAGAACCATGGCCGGAATAACGGCATAGAGCGAGTCACAGTCGATAGCGTGCTGCCAGAAATTCCAGAACTTGGCCGTTTTGTTGCGAATCAGCGAGTTAATAGCAGACATCGCCAGCGCCTCGGCATTGCGAGCCTCAAGGCGTAGCACGAGATCAAATTCTCGCTGTGCCGACGAAAAATCGCCGGCAAAGAAAAACGCTTTACCAAAAAGCATATGGTCTTCGATAAAGCGCGGGTGATAATCGCCAATCTTCTGCAAATGCTTCATTATTCCCTTACTGTCGCCAGTAGCGAGCGTCAACTCTACCCTGGCGATTATTTCGACAAGGCTTTCTATACCGTCGCTGAAATTTTCCCAGACCTTGAGAGCCCGTGCCGGCTGCCCCTGCATTATGGCAAGACGCGAATACCAGACAGCAAGTTCTTCGTCGGTGCGGTTCTTTTCGAACAGCTGTTTAAACGTGTTTTCGGCCGTTTCGAGTTCGTCAAGCCGCATGGCTGTGTAAGCATAAAGGAAGAGCGCATGCTGCTCAGACGGGTATTCCTTGAGAATAATCTCAAGACGACCGGCAGCGCGGGCAAATTCCTTATCGAACAGATCGAGTTCGGTCATAGCCAGATCCAGCTCAGGCATATGCCCGAGGTCGCGCAAAGAATCGCGCAGAATGGCGCGAGCCGCCTCGGTATCGCCTTTCATTGCCAGCGATTTTGCCAGATCAATACGATGCCTGGGCTCTTTTGGCCGGCTCAGATGCACCTCTGAATAGATCTCGGCGGCACGCCCGAATTCACGCGCCTGAAACAGCAGATTAGCCAGTTCATCGGCAACCAGCAGATCGGAAGCATCCTTGCGCCGCAATCCCTCCAGCTCTTTCACAGCAATTTCTAGTCTGATACGACCGTCATAAAGACCGTCGAGAATGTCGTATACTTCGGTTTCATGGCGGCTCAAGCCCGACTCGAGCCGCGAAGCAGCTGCTTTTTTACGCAGAACCGGCAAACGGCGAGCCATTTCGTTGTATTTTTCACGCAACAGCGTTGGCGAGTCTATTGTCTCAAGACCTTTATTGATAACCTCAACTGCTTCGGGAATCCTGCCGTCGCCAAGATAGACGTCAGCAAGCTTTACCAGCAGATCCTGGTTAACCGGCTCGATCATTATCGCACGCTTGAGCGCGGTAACCGCCTTTTCTCGGTTATCGAGACGCAACTGACACTGATAAATTCCGAGTAATGGCAGTATTGAATCACAGGCAACAGTGCTGGCACGCCTGAAAATATCGAGCGCTTCATCGAAACGCTCAAGATGCATCAGGTCATCACCCAGTCGCAACAATGCATCAGTGTCGCCGGCGATTGTATCGAGCTGACCGAGTGTTATCGTTACCGACTGCTCAATGCGACCCAGGTGCCGCAGACAGACCGCGATGAGCTTCTTTATGTCGTGGTCTTCCGGTTGCAAAGCGGCGGCCCGATTGAAATGCGCGAGGGCCACCTCATATTCTTCGCGATATACGTAAGCCTTGCCAATGTTGTAGAGCGCCATACTGTTTTCAGGTTCTTTTTCGAGCACCTTTTTGAGAAGCTTAACCGCCCGGTCGGAAAGCCCTTTCTGAAGGCAGGCTGCCCCAAGGTTCAACATGATGTTGATATTGTCGGGATCAAGACGCAAAGCCCGATCATACTCTTCGATCGCATGGTCAAAAAGGCCACGCTGCTGTAGATCGACACCTTTTTCAAAAAATTCCTGTGCTGTTTCTGTTTCCATTTAAAATTCCTCGGCCCGGCCGGCACCACGTCTGGAAGAGTGCGGGTTGGTCTGCTGTTCCTTGAAACGCTCGAGATTCTCGATCATTGCCGTATAATTTTCGACTTCCTGCGGCGCGCATTCTTTGAACTTTGCGTATGCCTCAAAATACCGGTAAAAAATGCGTGCATTGGTGCTGCCCATCTTATTCTTAGCGATATACGCCTCGGTAATCGGTATCATGAAACTGTCTTCCTTGCCCCACTCCCATTCGAGGAAAGGCGTGTCAAAGTTGTTGAGATAGTCACAGTACAAAAAGAAAACCGCGTAGGGGTCGTAGAGCAGCCCCATTATTTCTTCGAGGTCTTCTTTTACCGGGCGCCGGCTGCTGATGGCCTTGGGCAGTCCGGCCGTCGCGATTACCGTTACACCCTCGACCGCTGCCAGGCTTTTAAGCTCAGCCGAAAGAAGATTGCAGCGTTCATTAAAACTCATCTGTGCCTGATTCCGTATAAGAATCTTAAAAATCGGGTCGATGATTACAGCTACTTCGCCACCCCTTTCGAGGCGCGTGCGTTTAACATATTTTTTTACGTCATCGATGAACAGCCGACCGCATGATTCATCAACGAGAATAAGGCGGCTGCTCATTTTTCCGACAGTCTGTAGAGCGGCTTTTCGCTTTTCCTCTATATCAGCACGGGGAATATACGGGTTCTTGACATAGTCGATCGGAATCTCAGACGCCTGCGAAACGATCTTGGAAGTCGCGTCGAGGCGGTTCAGGTCGAGGCTGAAAAATATGACAGTAAGGTCAGGGTTTAGATTGGCGAGATCCCATGCCAGCTGCGTCGCGAAGGTCGATTTGCCCATGCCGACACCGCCGGTGACCAGGTAAAACTCTTTTTGGAAGCCATTAAGACGCTCCATCAGTATCGGAAAGTTAGTTTGCAAACCGAGATAGCTGCGCTTCTGCTCGCGGTGGTCGGTGATCAACTCTTCCATTTCGGCGAGATGCGAATCAAGGCTTCTGATATAACCGGCACTGCCCTGCAGGAAAAGGTTTCGCAAAGACTGGATGCTGTTGCCGAGAATTTCGAAAGCGTCTTTCTCGCCGTGAATGATGCGTTCAGAAAACTGCACCATGGTGCGGTGCGCCTCGACTCTGATATTGCGGTCTCTGATGCGCTCAACTACCGGCTCGATATCGTCAAGCATACTGACGCCGGGCCGCGAAAACGGTGAAAGGAACAGTTCTCTGACACGGTCTTCTCCACCGCTGATCTCCAGGCGCGTTTTTTTGCCCGGGCGTTCCTGGGTAAGCAGCGCCATAAGATTGGCAAGGTTGATCTGCAAACCGTCTTCGATCAGCTCAAGCATGGCGCCAAGCAGTATACGGTTCGCTTCCGGGCCCTGAAAATCGGTTATAGTAAAGTGATTTTCTTCAAGCTGGCGCCCGATTACAACCGGTTCAAATACGAGATTAGCGAGAATGCGTTCTTCGTCGAGCTCGACCTCGCGCAGATATTCGACCAGACTGCTTCTGATATCAGGGCTGCCTGGCCCCTGACTGCTGCTTTTCCGTTTTACCGGGCGTTGCCCGCTTTTATGTGCTGCCACGTTTACCTCCGCTGCATTCTGCAACATTCTAATTCACGACGCGTACCCTGTCAATGAGCATTACAGAGCCGACAATCTATTGCTTGACTCGCCGACGGATATTTGTTACTCATTTTATATCATTAAACGCTGGCAGGAAAGACAATGATTACACGAGAAGCCGATTACGCAATACGAACAGTGCTGTATCTTGCCCAACACAGTAGCGATGGCGCAGTTGCCACAACCGAAATCAGCGAAAAAATGCAGATCCCCTACCGTTTTCTGCGAAAAATTTCGCACCATCTGGTCGAAGCCGGCATACTGGCAACCCACCGCGGCAAGCAGGGCGGCATTTTCCTTGCCCGCAAACCAGCCGAGATTTCGCTTCTCGATGTGCTTGAACTGTTCGACCAGCGTGCTATCAATCTGAACATCTGCTGCCAAGATCTCGACGCCTGCGACCGCAGCCGGAACTGCCCGATTCACACACGCCTGGAACTATTGCAAAAGAAACTGAGAAGCGAATTTGCCGCCTGCACTTTCGATGAACTGACTGGCAGTAAATGCACAAAATACGTCAGAGAGGCTTGAATATCCGTCGCAGTTTTTCCGAGCGCACGGCATCAACTGCTTCGATCGCCGACCAGTCGGCCCGCTGACCGATCATTTCTTCGATTTTTTCTCGCAATTCCTGGTTACGTATCGCCGACCTGGCGAAAACAGCTCGAAGAACCGAAGCAGCAACCAGTGCTGTATCAATCATTCCCTGAGGCTCGATTTGACTGTATTTGTCCCCTGAAACATCGAGTTCTGTCATTGGAAACAACGTAACCGCCGCTTCTGATGCCGTATCAACCCGGATGTCGGTAACCTCGAGAATAGCAATCGGCTCACCTTCGAGATAAAGCCGGGTCTGGCGCAACGCAAACTTCTCACTGGGCGCCAGCACTGCAATACATCGGTTCTTTTTACTAGTCTGCCCCGAAAATATAACTTCTCCATCCGAAGCGTTTTCGACGCTGACATTCTCACTGACGCGCGCGAACATGCTTTTGAAATCGAGTTCGACGCGGTTGTTGATCGCACCGTCGGTCGGCATGTTGAAGGCAAATTGCGCATTATATTCTTCGCCGCGCGGCACAAAGTCGAAGGCAACGCCTGCCGAAGCGATAAGAGTCAGGCTTTCTGCCAGCGGATCATTGATCAGAGCCTGGTGATCGATGATTATCAGCACCGGAGTCTGGTCGTGATCATCGAAAACATGCAAAGAATAGTGATCTGGTGCATGGTAACGCACCTGACAAAGTATATTGAGAGGCATCGGCAGGTTCATGCGCATGTCGAAAGCCAGTGAACTCAGGTTGTCCTGGGGAAGCCTGACATCGCGGATCAGTTTTAAGATTTCTTCGGCCGTTGGAGTCTGTGCCGGTGCAACCCCGGCAATCATCACAATCAGGCTAAAAACAAAAAAAAGTGTCTTTTTCATAGCTTCTCCAGCTTTCTCGATATGCCCAGATTATACATCTGATTTGCCCGAACAGCAATTTACTGGTCTACATCGAGAAGCGGCTTTGCGGCAGAAGGATCGACCAGCAGGGTTTTCTGATTGGTGTAGGAAACGCGGCCAGGGCCGCCACCGGGAATTCTCTTTACATGTGCAACGTCGGCGTAGTCAACCGGCACCTTACTGCTTTCGCGCGCAAAGCTGAACCAGGCGGCCATTACGGCGCCCCGGTAAATATCAGCTTCGCTGACCTCGCCTTCGGCCTTGCGCAAAATCACATGCGCGCCCGGTACATCGTTAGCGTGAAACCAGTAATCGCCACGACGCGCCAGCTGAAAGGTAAGCGCGTCGTTCTGGCGCGCGTTGCGGCCGGCATAATAGCGGCAGCCGTCGATTTCCAGAACTGGTTTAAAATCAGGTCGCCGACGATTTCCGCGCCCGCCTGATTTGTCGCGACGGCCGCCACGGCCTGTAGCAGTCGATTCCAGCGATTTGAGATCGGGTAGCAGGTCAGCTTCGTTTTCGGCGGTTTCTGCCAGCCACAGTTGTTCGCGCAGCCAGGTGAGATCGTCGCTGAGAACTTTTATGCGCTTTTCAACTTCAGCAATGCCACGCTGCGCCTTTTTGTAGAGATTGAAAAAGCGCTGCGCCGACGCCGACGGCGCGCGGGCCGGATCAAGCTCTATGCGGACACTCTGTGAAGTCTGCCAGTCTTCGAGCTCGACAAAGCGGCTGCCTGGCTTTATCTGATAGAGGTTGGCAACCAGCAGGTCGCCATAATGGCGGTAATGGTCTGAGTCTGAATACTTCGCCAGCAGATTGCGCTGTTCTGCAAGCAAACGCTCTTTTTGCCTGATTTCTCGCGAAATCATGTCGATGCAATGTTTTTTGCGTTCATTCATGCGGCGGGCTGCCACGAAGTTATCGTTAACCCAGTTCAGTGCGTCATTCAGACAGGCAAAAACCCTTTTCTGGAAACCTGCGAGATGCTCGAGACGGTAACCCGAGATAGCGCGCACCTTTCCGGCGTCGTGATAAACGTGGGCCTGAGAATCGGCGGTAATATCAGCAAGCAGACGGGCAAAAACTTCGGCGGCATTTTCGCGCCCGGCACTGTCAAGGCGTGCAAGCAACGTGGCCTGCAGATCTGGCGAAAGGGCGCCAAGTCGGGTTTTCCATTCCGACGGCGGGGCAGCAAAAACTGTTATCAGTTCCCGGGCTGACGCTTTAAACGGGTTGAGCAGCGGCATGCTCCCGGGAAGCCGGTAAGTAGCGCCAATCAGGTTGTTTGATGTGCGCGACAGGCGATCTAGAATCTTCTGCTCCGCGTCACAGATAAAAATATCTGCAATGCGGCCAGTGAACTCGCAAAAAAGGTAGTAATCGCTGCGATTGCCAAAAAAGCTGTCAATTGCCACAAAATGCAATCTGACGACGCGGTCGAAGCGGCATTCTTCTTCGCTGCCGGCGAGATCGAGAGATATCAGACGGCTGTCAGTGAGCAAACGATTAGCCGTGCGCACCAGCGATGAATTCTTGTCGAGTTCAGCTGCTTTGTCTGTGATACGAAGGCCCTGATCGGGGTTATCGAGGTTCAACACGAGGCTCGACCAGCCGCCACCCTTTCTTTTGAGCTGAAACGCGAAACTGCGGCCGGAACAATCGACCGCACGCGTCACCAGTGGCCGGTCAGCCAGCATTGCGGCGATTTCGCCGACGTGTTTTTTTAGAGACAGGTAGTCCATATTACGGCCTATAAACCGCCGTTCAGGGGATTATGGCAGGATAAATGATGCGCCCGGAAAATTTGAGTGTCTGCTTGGCTTCTTTGCCTTCACCAGCGCGCCAGGCGATACCGGTGCCACCCTCTTCGTCCATGGTTCCGTAGATCCAGTGACCGTCGCGATAAAGAATTGGGCCCAGGAATTCGGGGTCATTAAGTTCGATGACACCTTTGCTGCCGGCTGGAAAAGCCATCTTCATCGGAGCACGATCAGTCGCACCTCGAACGGCAGTAAACAGCAGAGAGCGGCTCTGGTCTTTCTCTGAAACAATCGAGGGCATGATAGCCTTGAAACCCATGGGCTCGCCTTCGGCACTGTAATAACTTTCGCCGCCGGCAATTCTTGCGTGCTGCTGTTTTTTCAGGTCATACATGTAAAGAGTCGACTTTGTCATCCGACCGGCCTCAGGATCTGGATCTTCGATGAGGGCATAAACCAGCAGGCTTTCTGAAACCCATACCGGGTGATTGACTATTGTTGTGGTTCCAGTGTTTTCGCTGGTTTTAAGGTGGGTGCTGTCGATAATAGTCTTCTGCTGTTTTGTTGTCGGGTCGAGCAGTACAATTGAGGTGCTCGCCCAGACTACTTCCGGGTCAGGGGCGTATTGAACAGCAATTCTGCTGCCATCGGGGGAAAAGGCCGGCTCGGCGTATGCACCCATTCCGGCACTGATATTTATGGCCGCGCTGGCATTACCAGCCAGAGGCATTATATAAAGCGAGTTGGCGCCTTCGCGATCAGAAACGAAAGCCAGTGTTTGTCCATCTGGTGAAACGGCCGGCATGTATTCTTCGGCCTCGGTATCAGTGATTTTTATAATTTCACCAGTCTTGAGGTCGGCGCGATAAAGATCGAACTGTATACCACCGCTACCGCAGAAAACAATTTCTACGGCTTCGCAAAGAAGCGGAGAAACGACAAGCATTGCTATCAGCAAAATTCTGGCGATTTTCATTTTCCCTCCTGTTGCAGTGCCCGGCTGCGATGTTGCTGCCGGCAATTCTTAACTATTGAATAGTATAGCACATACAGCAATTCCCGGTGAGAAGTCAAAGCGGCGCCCTACCCGAATTTTGAATAAGCTTTTGTATAGCATCTAAATGCTGTTTGCCTGTCGGAAAAAGCTGTGGTAATATTGGCGCATGGCTTATTATTATGCGATTCCGGTTTTTCTGACGCTTCTTTTTGCGTTCTGCTACCTGCTGGTTCACGTGTTGCTTGGCGTTTTCGATCGCCTCAACTTTTTCTGGGACTGGTGGGATGCCAAGCGCAAGCGCTTTCCTTTGCTGATCGGCGTCGAAATCGCCTATTTTGCGGCGATTCTCTATTACATAGTCTACTGGGAACTCTCCGGCAACACCTGACCCGTAACCAGAGCCATCACCCCAAAAGCATCCCCCGATTACTCCGATTGCTTTCTCTCTGTAATTTTGCGCGCAGCAAAGCGAAGTCGCAGAATCCATAGTCTTTATTGCCATGCTGGATCCTGCGACTGCGCGCAGGATGACTGGCGAAATCACCCGGGCGCTTCGCCCCGGAGAATCCTTCGGTTAGGCTGATGTAATCAAACATCACCCATTTCCTGTAGGCAACTGTGGATTTCTTCGGCCTGCGAACTGTCTTTTCTGCATTTCTGCATTTCTGCATTTCTGCATTTCTGCCTTTCTGCCTTTCTGCCAATCTGCGTTATCTGCGTTATCTGCGCAATCTGTGGATACTCTTCCTAGTCTGCTGATTTTCTTCGGTTGGCTGATATTGCCAAACGGGCGGCGGAAACTTATAGTTAAGAGATGAATCCTGTCACCAGCCAAATTGAACCGCTAATTACCGCCACAGCAGGGACCATATTGTTATGGGCGCTGGGCCGTCGTTTGACCGCTAATATGAGCTTCGATCTTGGGCGCGGCAGTTATGTCGGGGCTTTTCCTTTTCTTGGGGCGCTTCTCGGTGCCGGTCTGGCGGGCGGCATATTTTGGCAGCAGAGTTTTCTGGCACTGGCCGCGGGCACCTGTCTGCTGACTCTAACCGGCTTCTTGCGCGACCGCCAGAGATTTTCATACCTGACTCTGCTGCCATGGTGCGCTCTTATAACAATTGCCAGTCTGTTTGCAGCGACCGATACTGGCGGTCTCTTCGTCATTTCGGCTACGGTGTGGGCACTGCTGATAATATTCTGTCTCAAGATCGCGGCGATGGTATACGAAATGCCCTTCATCCTGCTGACAACCAGTACCCTGACGCAGTTCATACTCTTTTCGCAGCAACAGTTCACACAGACTGCTGTTCTGGCCAATCTTTCGCTGCTGACCGCGTCAATTGTAATGCTCATTTATTCAACCGGTGGAAGACGCGTTCTGACTGGCAGCAGCGGCATTTTTGCTGCCGGATTCCTGCTGGCTGCTGTCTCACTACTGGAAGGCTCAGGGCAACTGCTGATTTTTGGGCTTTTTGTGCCGTCGATGGTTATTCTGTTTCCATTTGCGCTGATCAGCACGATGATCGTCGCATCGTATTTCGGCAACCGCCTGCACCACGGCAACAATCGCGAAAGAATCTATTCCTGGTCGCTACGCCGTGAAAAAACCGTGCTGTTCGCCGGACTGTTCTTTCTTTGTCTGAACTTTCTGGCGCTGCTGGTTCTCATCGATGCTCCCGGCCCGGCCTATTTTGTTCTTTTTCTGCTTTTTGTTTTTTCTTTATCAGTTTTTGTCACTGCCTTTGCCCGCAAAGAAACTGGCAACATTATTCAGACACCGGCACAGATCGAAATTCTTGGGATCACCGTCGATGCCTTACTACCGGCAGAAGTTATTACCCGAATCGATAGTTATCTGCGCCTTACGCCTGAAGCAGCTGAGAAGCCAACAGAAAATTTCTCAGGAAACAATGGCGCGGCGCTCTTTCATATTGTAACTGCCGACTCACTGGCACTGGTGCGGGCCGGCGAGGACGAGCGCTTCAAAAATTCGATGCGCCGGGCTGCTCTTGTCGTGCCAGACGGCGCCGGTGTTGTCTGGGCGGCTGATTTTTTGGGCACTCCCCTTCCCGGCCGGGTGCCGGGAGTCGCTCTGGTGTCACATATCTGTAAAACTGCCGGCAAAGCCGGCTGGAAAGTTTTTTTTCTCGGTGGCAAACCCGGCATAGCCGAGCAGGCGGCAGCCCTGCTGCAACAAGAACATGGCATAGCTGTATGCGGCATAGAGCACGGCTACTTTACGCCTGATTCTGCCGAAGAAGAAGCTGTATTAGAAAAGATCGCCGCCGCTCGACCAGATATCATATTTGTAGCGCTTGGCGTGCCGCGCCAGGAGTTTTTCATCGCGCGCCTGCGCAACTGTCTTAAACGTGGCGTTGCAATCGGCGTAGGCGGCAGTTTCGACGTAATATCGCAGACATTGCCAAGAGCCCCTTACTGGATGCAGCGCTTCGGCATCGAATGGCTTTTCCGCCTCTGGCTCGAACCGCGCCGCTTCATGCGCATGCTCGGCATTCCCCTCTTCGTCCTGCAAATCCTCCGCCACAAATGGAACAACGATCAAAAACCATAGCTATTCGTTCACAGGCCTGTTCAAAAGCAAATTGTATCTCACAAAGCCACCAAGAGCGCAGAGAAAATCATATTTGTCCAATCTCGTTCTCATTCATCTCTTCCCTCTGAGAAAAACAATACCTGCTGCACCATCCATAAAGACGCTGCGGCTTTGTGGCTTTGTGAGAAAAATCTTCGCCCTCTCTTTAACAAGAAAGCCGGGGATTGTGCGTCCCCGGCTCTGTTTTTGTATCGCTTACTTCTTTTCGTTGGCTTTTTCGGAGAGCTTGAGCATAGTGTTTTTGAACTGTTCGGCAGGCACGCTGAGGAATATTCTTGCCAGGTTTTCCTGGTTGTCTTCAACCTTGGCGCTCTTGAGCAGTTCGGTCATTTCGGGAACAGAAGCTGTCCAGCCGCGGAAAGCGTCAAGCAGGTTGATCATGGCATCGACAAATTCGGGCAGTTCGGTCTTCTTTTCAACGAGGCCGGCGAATTCCATGGTGAATTGCTTGTCATAATCGACCGAGAAAAAGGCGGTCTTCATGTTCTGCAGACCGGCAACCGGAATCTGCACGCGACTTTCCCAATTTGGAGTGGTGACTACGGCGCCCCAAAGGCGCGAGGCTGTATCGACACGTTCCAGCATGTGTGAGAAAGCTTTGTTAGTGTTGATGTTTTTGGCCTTGCCGCTGCTAAGCTGTGCAACCAGTTTAAGAACGTCTTCAGCGCCAAAAGCCATGGTGGTTTCATTGATGAAGATCATGTTACCGTTAGCGTTGAGTTTGTTCTTAACCGCCTGCAGGCCTTCCATCGTAACGATTTCGAAGCTGGCAGCAAGATCTTTGTCGGTCTGAATCATCTCGGAGATCTTCTTGGCCGAGAAAGTGCCATTAACCAGGACGCAGGGGCGCTCCTTAGCATCGAGAAACAACATGACGTTTCTTATGTCGCGAGCGGGCTCAATGCCGGCGCGCTTGTAGAAATTGACCATATCGTTGTTGGTAGCTTCGATCTGGGTATCCAGAACCGCCTTGATTTCGGGCTGCGCTACGATCGCAGCAAAATCGAAATTGACGACCAGATAGGCATCGCTCGGAACGAGCGGCAGCAGCACGCTACTATAAGCTGCTATAGTGCTGAATACGAAAAGTACGGCTACCAGTAAAAATTTTGCTTTCATGTGTTCCTCCTCTAAAATCGGTACAAAATAAACTCTTCTCTGCAAGATAAGTCCTGCCAGCTGCAAAGTCAACTTTCCCAACCACAAAAATTGTTTAACATTTCTCCAAAAAATTATTAGCAAAGAGAAAACCCGCCGGGCGGGTGCCCGGCGGGTTTGAGGTCGTTTACCTTGCGATTGCTTCGGTGGCCTAAGCCACCTCGCAATGACGAGATAGATTAGAACTGGCTGTAGATTTCAGTCCAGAGCATGTTGTAGTCGTAGTCGCCGAACAGGCCACCACCAGCAGCAACTTTTCTCTGGGTAGCGGTAAGCTTCTGAGCGTCGCCAGTCATTTCAAAGTTGGTGTAACCGACTCTGATTCTGGTATTTTCAGCAAGCTGATAGCGATATTCAAAGGTGAATACAGTTGCTTCGCCTTCTGCAGTCATGAAGTTATTCCATCTGTCATAAGCAGAGTTAGCACCCTTGGTAACAGCTGTTGCAGCAGCATAAGCGGCGGCAGTTGTTTCACCATTAGCATATTTGGCCAGGTCGTTAGAAACATTGTCATCAAGTTCATCGATGAAGTCGCCAGCGATTCTGAAATAATGCTTGGTGTTGCGGGGGCGGAATTCGGCCTGGAGCTTGAGAACGCCCATGTTCATCAGACCATTGCGGAAATAGTTGTTGCCGCGGCTGATATCTTCATAAGGAGTTTCGATACCGTCCTGATATCTCTGGTCGTTGTCAAGGGCAAGGGCGCCGATTGATTCGTCGTCAGCAAAAGTGTAAGCAAGTTTAGCAGCCCATTCTTTTTTGCTGTCCCATTTTACTGCAACATGACCCATCCAGCCTTCCATTTCGGGCTGAATATAAGGAGTAGCAGCATTGGCAAGGATATCAATTTCATAACCAGTGTAAGCGAAGCCAAGGTCATAGTCCCAGTGACCGTTGTTACCGATCGGGCCTTTTGAACCGAATTCAACATCCCAGCGGCCGTCATCGGTCTGCTGAGGATTAGCAGCAATAGCAGCAACAGTGTTAGTATTGCCAAGAGCCAGACCACTGAAGTTAACAATGCCACCGATATTATTGGTCATGTTGAGAGCTACAACCGGATCTTCCTGAGCATAGATGCCCAGATAGAGGTCGTGATCGCGATACTTGGTGCCAAGGTTGAGGTTCCAAACATTGCGGAAGTCAACGCCAGCGGCTCTGTCATAAACTTTGCCCTGGAGGCGGTCATAGATAACCTGGAACACGATGTCTACGTCGCCAGAGCGCTTGTAGAAGCGAATAGCATCAACATAGTCATTCAGCAGGAGAGCGTGACCATGAGTGTAGAAGTTGCGACCGAAAGTGAAGTCTCCACCGAAGCGGAACATGTCTTTAACATGCAAGTAAGCAAGGTCAACTGTGTTATCAGTAACAGTGTTAATGCCGATGCCATTGAGACCGAAAGCACCCTGCATAGCACCAGGATTCTGAGCCGGATTAAGATCAGCAGCCTTGGTGAAAACATGCCAGCGAGCTACAGCATGAATGTTCTCGTCGATGTTGGCTTTGAACTTGAAGCGGAGCTGGCTTTCGGTTCTGGCGTTGTCGTTGTTGCCAACCCAGGGAGTACCAACAAGACCATCATTGCGATGAACAAGGTTGGTGTGGCGAACGAGCATGTCGCCTGAAAGCTTAACCTTTTCCATGCCACCCTTGGCCATGTAGTCTTTGATGCCGTCTACGTCACGCTTCAGCATGGAGACGTCTTCTTTTACTACCTGCATGTCGTCTTCGAGAGCGGTAACTTTAACACCCAGGAGTGCCAGTTCGTCTGCGAATTCAACAGTCAGTTTTTCGAGGGTCTGGAGGTCAGACTTGGTTACGAGGTTGGTGCCGATGCCAGATTCGAGCATCTGTTCAACGTTAGCAACCATTTTGGCGGTAACCATGGCGAGAGCATAGCGGGTAACAGTCTGCTTGCCCTTGAAGGTTCCATCGGGATAACCCTGCAGGATGCCTTTGGCAGCCAGCTTGTTTACTGCATCATATGCCCAGTGTGAAAACGGAACATCAGAGAAAGGATTTGCGGTTGCTACTACGGTTGAAAGAACCATAACAGCTACGAGAAGGATACTAATACGTTTCATAAATTCCCCCATATAGGTTTCGATTTGAGATTTTCGATCTTTTGGGGTTCTACCTTTATGACTTTCCGTTTTCTTCTGATTGCCGTTCGCATTACAGTGTCCATGTTTCCTTTAACGTTTGCGGCCATCTTCAAAATTCGGTCTGTCTTCCGGGCTTTACCCCCAGGTGATTTTTCACCTTACCAGTCCTTTGGCGTATCTTACAGGCTACCTATCTAGAGTTACACCCCCTTCCGTGATACCTGCTAAATACAATTGTGCCTAGGGCTTAGTAGCAAGATAATAGTTGTATGCTTTTCTTTTGTCAAGAAAATATTTTTAATTTTTTTCGAAAAAGAGAAAACCCGCCGGGTTGCCCCGGCGGGTTTTAAAGAACACATTGTGATTGCTTCGTCGTTCTGCTTCGCTGAAGCTACGCAGAACTCCTCGCAATGACGGTTCGGACCAGATTAGAATCTGCTGTAGATCTCAGCCCAGAACATCTGGTATTCGTAGTCACCAACACCGGCAGAGCCGCCACCAGCATTAACAGCTGCTGTTGCGCCAAGTGCCTTAGTTGCCTTGCCATCCATGTCAAAATTGGTATAACCAACTCTGATTCTGGTATTTTCGGCCAGCTGATAGCGATATTCAAAGGTGAATACTACAGCCTGAGCTTCAGCTGTGCCAAAGTTATTCCATCTATCGTAAGCAGTATTAGTAACACCGGCAGCAACAGCTGCATTATAGGCAGCGGCAGTAGTGTCACCATTGGCATACTTGGCCAGGTCATTGCTGACAGTCTCATCAAGTTCGTTGAGGAAATCGCCAACTACTCTGAAGTAGTGCTTGGTGTTGCGGGGGCGATATTCAGCCTGGAGCTTGAGGTCTCCCATGTTCATCAGGCCATTGCGGAAATAATTGTTACCGCGGGCGATATCTTCATAGGGACCTTCGGTTGCATCGCAATATCTCAGATCATTGTTAACGGCATAAGCACCGACTGATTCATCATCAGCAAAGGTATAAGCAAGTTTGGCTGCCCATTCTTTTCTGCTGTCCCATTTTACTGCAACATGACCCATCCAACCCTGCATTTCAGGGCTGATAAAGTTAGAAGCAGCGCCAATATTATTAACGATATCAATTTCATAGTTGGTGTAAACGAAACCGAGGTCATAGTCCCAGTGACCGTTGTTACCGATCGGGCCTTTTGAACCGAATTCAACGTCCCAACGACTGTCGCTTTCCTGCTGTCCATTAACTGTGTTTCCACGAACAAGACCAAAAGGCACGGCCACACCAAAGGTGTCTGTCATGTCAACTGCGAGAGCGGGTTCTTCCTGAGCATAGACGCCCATATAGAGGTCGTGATCACGATACTTGGTGCCAAGGTTAAGGTTCCACACACCGCGGAAATCGACATTCTGACCCTTGTCATTGTAACTGCCTTCATGGCGGTCATAGATGTGCTGGAAAACGACGTCTACGTCGCCGGAGCGCTTGTTATAGCGAACGACATCGATGTAGTTGTTGATCAGGAGAGAATGACCCTGAGCATAGAGGTTGCGACCGAAAGTGAAATCCCCACCAAAGCGGAACATGTCTTTGATATGCAGATAAGCGAGATCGATCATGTTGTTAGAAGTCGTGGTGATGCCAATTCCGAGGCTACCAAAACCAGAGGTAGTCAGGCCGGGAAGGTTAGACGGGTTGTTGTTATCAGTCGCCTTGGAGAACAGGCGCCAGCGAGCTACAGCGGTAATGTTCTCGTCAATATTGGCTTTGAACTTAAAGCGAATCTGGCTTTCGGTTCTGGAGTTGTCATTATTACCAGCAATCAGACCGTCATTATTGGTGACCAGATTGGTGTGTCTTACCAGCATATCGCCAGAAATCTTAACCTTTTCCATGCCGCCCTTGGCCATGTAGTCTTTAATGCCGTCTACATCGCGCTTAAGCATGGAGACGTCTTCTTTTACTACCTGCATGTCGTCTTCGAGAGCAGTAACTTTAACACCCAGGAGTGCAAGTTCGTCTGCGAATTCAACAGTCAGTTTTTCAAGAGTCTGCAGGTCAGCTTTGGTTACCAGGTTGCTGCCAATACCGGTTTCGAGCATCTGCTCGACGTTGGCCAGCATTTTGGCGGTTACCATGGCGAGAGCATAGCGGGTTACAGTCTGCTTGCCCTTGAAGGTTCCATCAGGATAGCCCTGAAGAATGCCTTTGGCAGCAAGTTTGTTAACTGCATCATAAGCCCAGTGTGAAAAAGGAACATCTTTAAAAGGAGTGGCGCTGGCTACTACGGTTGAAAGAACCATTACAGCCACGAGAAGGATAGAAATACGTTTCATAAATTCCCCCATACAGGATTGATTTTAGATTGTTTCCTTTGGGGTTCTGCCTTCGGTCACTGTTCAAAACTTTGCTGATCCAGCCGCTCACATCAGAGTGTCCATGTTGCCTTCAATGCTGACGGTAAGTTCTTTAAAGTTTCCAGCAGATTCTTCTAGCTTCTCCCCGGGCGTTTATACCCTCAAGACAACCGGCGCATCCCACGGGCTACCTGTTTAGAGTTACACCTCCTTCCGTGACGCCCATAAAACACAAATGCCTGTTGCCTTGCCGCGAGATATTATTGCAAAACCGTTTGTTTGTCAAGAAAATGATTTCACAATATTTCTTTGAATGGCCCAATCTATGCGTTTATATGAAGATATTGCAATGAAGCGAAGTAACCCGACAAACACTACCAGCATAGAATCAATGCATGATTCGGCAAGTCAGGTGAAAAATATTAGGGCTCAGATCAGAAACTCTATACCGGCGATGTTGCCAGCACGAGGTAAAATCTCACGAATATTTCTCATTCTTTGAGATCCTGCGACTTCGTGCAGAATGACGGTTGTATTTTTCCTGCGCATAACAATTATCGAGAAGCAGGCAAACGATTACGAGCGCGGTAAGATATTAGAGATTGATGTCTCTATGGATACGGGAAACAGTGATTCTCTCGTGCGTAAGCTCTTTAAAAAGGAACTCAGCAAAAGCGACTGAGCGATGGCGACCACCGGTACAGCCGATACCGATCTGCAGGCGCGTCTTGGGCTCACTGATAAACAGCGGAATCTGAAATTCAATAAATTCCTTCAGCTTCTGGGCGTAGTCCCTGGCGGGGTCTGATGAAAAGACGTATTCGTAGACTTCTTTATTGATGCCGGTCAGCGTTTTGAGCTGAGCAATGTAAAACGGATTCGGCAAAAAACGCACGTCAAAGACAAGATCGCAGTCGAGCGGCACTCCGTGCTTGAAGCCAAAGCTGACGACAACCACCGACATGTTGCGCGGTCCGACAAAGCCCTGGGTAAAGCGACGAATCTCTTCCTGCAGCTCGCGACCGTTCAAAACGCTGGTATCGATGACATAATCAGCGCGTTCGCGCGTCTGCTCGAGCAGTGAGCGCTCTTCGCGGATATCATCGATAATGCGGCCACCGTGGTTAAGCGGATGCCGGCGCCGTGTTTCAGAAAAGCGCTTAATCAGGATATCGTCGGTCGCGTCGAGAAAAAGCATTCTCAGCTCAACACCAAGCTTTTTGACCTCATCGATCGCCTCGAAAAACTTGCGGAAAAAGCTGCCGCCACGCGCGTCGATTACGACGGCCACCCGTGTCAGCCGGCCACCAGATTCGAGACAGATCTGAATAAACTTGGGCAACAACGTCGGCGGCACGTTATCCATGCAGAAATAACCCGAATCCTCGAAAAAATGTGTCGCAGTAGACTTGCCGGCGCCAGAAAGGCCGGTAATAATTATCAATTGCAGCGGTGCCGATTGTTCCATAACTATCCCATCACATCAAGAACTAGGCCGCGAATATCATCGAGACTCGATAACAAAGCCATTGCCTTGTTGTCGTCGAGAGCCTCCCGCGTCAGTTCAGACACCTCTGACTCTGAGCGTTCAACCAGCTGATATACCTTCTGTTCGCCGTCTTTTTTACAACCAAACTCTTCTTTAAGCGACAAAAATTCATCTTTAAGCTTTTTAAGAAACAGACGTATCGACTCTTTATAAGAATTCAGCAGTCCTTCTTCTGGCGATCTGACAAACTTTTCGCCGCGCTCTTTAACCATATCGATGAGTTCGCGCATGTTTCCGTCAAAGATTTCGACACGGGCTGACCTGATACTGCCCTGAAAATCGGCGCCGGCTGATCGATTACCAGAAACCGGCTTGCCGGCTCCAGCGCCAGTATGAAGATTGCGATTGTCTATTTTTAATGGCATATCAGTCTATCCCGCACAGTACAACCTTGTTGCGGCCGCTACCCTTGGCTTTATAAAGTGCGCTGTCGGCCTTCTGGATCAGCTGATCCTTGTTGTCGGCATTGAGCGGGAACCCGGCCACACCTATTGATATCGAGCATTTGAGTGGCGGCTGCCCCGGAATAAGCGACGGGAAGTCGCAATGCGCGACATCGCGTCTTATGCGTTCAGCCACGATCTTGGCGTCAGCCTGCGTGGTTTCGGGCAATATTATAGCAAACTCTTCACCGCCGTAGCGCGCTGCAATGTCAGTATTGCGCACGTTTTTGCGCAGAATCTTGCTGACTTCCTTGAGGATCAGGTCGCCCTGCTGATGGCCGTAGTTGTCGTTTACCGGCTTGAAATGGTCGATATCGCACATGAGAAGCGAAATTGTCGCATTGTAACGCCTGCTGCGCGCCACTTCTTCGTCGAGACGCAGCTGGAAATATCTGTGCACGTAAAGTTTGGTGATCGAATCGGTGATGGCCAGAGAATACAGGCGCGCATTTTCAAACGCGATAACCGCCTGCGACGACAGCGTGGCAAAAAATTCAAGATCGTTCTCGCTGAAGGGTTCGCCGTTGATCTTTGGCCCAACCTTGACCACGCCGTAAAGTTCGCCTTCCTTGAGCATTGGCACATAGATAGCAAAGGGCAGATTGCGGTTGGCGGCTGAATAAGTTTGATAAGAAGCCTTGCCCACCAGATCCTGTGCAAAAATCGGCTTGCGTTCCTTTTCGATGGTCGTCATTGCCCAGGCTTCGGCCGGATCTTTCTTGAGGGCATCGACCTCTTCTTTACTCAAACCCTTGAAAGCCTTGACCTCAAGCTCGGGACGATCATCTGAAAACAACATGAGCACGCCCTTGTTAGACCAGACTGTTTCAAGAAACATGTCGATGGAAATCTTGATCAACTCGTTCAGATCAAGGGTCGAACTCAGCACCTTGCCCGATTGCTGCAAGGTCATCAGGTTGAAAACCTTGTGGTCAAGCTCGTTCTTGGTAGCTTCAGAATTTTCGAAAAGCATGGCGTTGTTAATAGAAGTGCTGGCAAGACCGACTATCGCCTGAATCATCAGGTAATCAGATTCTTCGATTCCATTGCCGTTCTTGCGGTCAGAAGTAATCAACAGTCCAACAAGATGATCCTTGATACGCATCGGGAAAATCAGCCTGATATTGCGCACTTCGTCACTTTCAAACTCTGCGACCATCAGGTTCTTTTCTTTTTCGGAAGGTTCCCAATAGCCCTGCTCGGAAAAGATGTAGGCCAGGATCTGGTTGTCTGAGTAAAATCTGAACTTGGCAAACAACTCAGGCGCAATACCGATAAGATCTTTGACGCTGACCAGATCAGTTTTGTCGTTATAAAGCATGACACCAGCACCGGCAAAGCCAAGACGCTCGGTAAATATGGTAATGAAGTTGCGCACCAGCGTATCGACGTTGAGACTGCCACCCATGGCCTGACTGGCAAAATAAATCGCCGACAGTGAATCAACTTTCTGCTCGAGTTCATGGTTGATATCGCTGATTTTCTGCATGTAATCTTCGATGGCAGCGCGCGACTCGATCATGCTGCCAACTATCTTGGTAAAGCTTCCCTGCACCTCCTCAAGGTCGCTCAGGCGCAGATCTTTGAGGCCCTCTTGCACATCGCCATCGGCAACCTTGTCGGCAATCTCGATGAAGTCCTGTAGGGGCTTGAGCACCTTGCGCATGATGCTGAGATGCACGAAAAACAGGGTGCCAACCCCGGCCGCGACGTATGAGCCGATATCTATGTGGTGCCCCAGAAACCTGAAAGCCAGATAAACAACCACCCAAAAGACGACCAGTAAAAGGTCGAGCTTGAGAGCGATATTGGCTTTAAGTCTGTTCATTTATTGCCATCCGGAAAAGTGAGACGTTTTTTGAGACCTTCAATGATGCGCGCGGAAATCGCCTGCGGATCGCCGTCAGCCTGCACGACTACGAACCTTTCGGGTTCCTGCTGCGCCAGCGAATTATAGCCGTCGTAGACCCTGCGGTGAAATTCGAGCGCTTCGGATTCGATGCGGTCATGCTGCTTGCGCCCGCCATGCCGGGCACGCTCAAGGCCTTGTTCTGGCGCAATCTGCAACAGCACAGTACAGCCTGGCAGAAAGCCTGGCAGGAACTGGGCATGGATATCGCGCACCTTCTGCGGGTCAAGACCACGCGCATATCCCTGATATGCCATACTTGAATCAAAATAGCGATCGCAGAGCACTACTTTGCCAGCTGCGACAGCAGGATGTATAACTTTGTGCAGATGCTCGGTGCGCTGTGCCAGCATCAGAAAAAGTTCGGTTTCTGGCTCGAGGCTGCCTGTTTCGTTGCCAAGCAGCACTGAGCGAATGCGGTCGCCGGCCGGCGTACCTCCGGGTTCTCGCGTAGTAACGACCTCGAGTCCGAGCCTGGCGAAATAATCACGCAGCAAAGCAATCTGCGTCGTTTTGCCGCTTCCTTCGGGCCCCTCGAAAGTTATGAACCAACCCTGCGCCATTCTTATTTTCCTGGTCTTCAGCCTATTTCAAAAAAGTCATCGAGCTTGGTAAGCTTGAACACGTTGAGAACGGGTTCGTTGAGTTTTACAATCCTGAGCTTGCCGTTATGCCTGACGATCTCTTTTTTGAGATAAACAAGCATGCCAAGCCCGGAACTGTCAAGATAGCCAACGCGATCCATGTTCAGCTCGTATGTCCAGCCGGTAGATTCAATCGAATCCATGACTTCCGACTTGAGTGCCTTGGCAGTCTGGATGTCGAGTTCACCGTCGACGTAGAATACCTTGATCTTTTTTTCGGCATCTATCTGGCAATCTATTTTAAGCACATTGGCCTCCACTCCTGTCCTGCTGTTTCAGGATCTTAACCATCTGCAGCCTGACGCGGCCGCTGTCACCGTCAGTAATATAATCAACGTGATCCATGATGTTCCTGATGATAAATACTCCGAGCCCGCCTTCCTTTATCTCGTTGAGATTAGGAACAGGAATATTGGCCGGAACAAACTCTGGGTCATTATAATAGAGGTCTACCACAAACACTTCCTCACTCGTCGTGATCTCCAGATCAAACGACATCCTCTCATTGAACTTGTAGGCATGTTTTATAACATTTGTACAGGCCTCAGTCGTTGCCAGCTTGATATCGTTGAGCATGGCCGCTCCCAGATTCAAATGCTGCACGCTGGCAGCGAGTACACGACGAATCAGCGCCAATGTTTCCGAACTGCCCTGTACATGCATTTTCATGTATGTGGCGTCGGCAGGCATTTCCTCGATCAATTGTCTTATTCTATCGTGCAATATACGTCTGCTTCCGTAATTTTCTGAATGAATTTTCTGGAAATACGCAAACATCAGAGCTGAAATATTGTGGTCGCCAGCTCAGGTTCCAATAGTATCATGTTATAACCAATCGCGTCTACTATAACTGACTTGCCAAGTTCTTTGGCAGTTTTTGCCAGCAGTTCGCCCGTTTCACTGTATTCCGTCGATAAGAACCATGATTTTTCAAGAAAACCAAGTGCCTTATCAGAGTTGGTAAGGTCGCCGTAGGCCAGATAACATCTGGCAACAGCCTGCAGAGCCAATGCATTGTCAGGCATTTCGCGCAGAATTTTTTCGCAGGCCTTAAGATTGTTAGCAGCAGCACGCTGCCGGTCAACGCCCTTAAGATGCTTGAACTGGCAGCGCAGCATGCCCCAGCGCACCCAGTGGTTACTGTCACTGTGGCTGGTCGCCTTGTGCCAGTTTAGCAGAGCCTTTTTAACCCATTCGTCTTTCTGCGCGGTGTATTCGGCAAGCAGTTCCTGGCCAAGAGCGGTTTCATACAACAGCCAGATCTGGTCAGTTTTGCTCTGTAACGCCTGATGATGTTCAGAAAGCATGTTCATCAGCTCGTTCTTGCTGCCGCTCTTCGACAATTCAGCGGTCATTTCAATATTCTTGCGCCGGTAATAGCCATTTTCAGGAAAAAGATTGCGCAGTGACGAGTAGCACTTGCGAGCTTCACCGTGCTGTTGAAAGTTTTCGTGCAGGCGGGCGAGTTCATACAGGCGCTGCGGATCGGACGAAAGCTTCACCAGAGAATGTGTGTGCTCGACGGCTTTTTCAACATTGCCGCGGGCACGCTCGATAAGCGCCAGCCCCCGGATCGCCGCTTCTTTTTCGCCAAATTTTGCCAGAACTTCATTAAAAGTTTTTTCGGCGCTGGCAAAACTCTCAACCTGAAATTTAGAGCGACTGCCAAAAATATATCTGGCATAAGCCCGTACCATTAGAGGCACCGGCGAATCACGGCGAATATGCGCAAGTTCAAGCTCAACATTCTTGACCAGAGCCTCCAGCATTTCGGGCTCGACACGTGAACCGCGAATCTGGCTGCGCTTGAGCCGCAGCAGCATAAGGTGCGCCGACAATTCGGCCGGGTGGTCACGCGTAACAGTATTCAGCAGCTCGATTGCCAGCGGAATCTTGTTTTCGAACTCGTAAACCCGGGCAAGATTGAAACTGGTAACAAAATCGGTCGAGTCAAAAGAGCGGGCACGGGCAAGCAAACCGGAAGCACGATCGACTTCGGCAGTTTTAAGCGACACTTCGGCCAACATTTTTATCCATTCAGGCTGATTGGGAACCAGTTCAAGTGCGCGTTCAAGCCGCTCGGCCGCGGTAAGATAAAACTTTTTCTGCAGGGCTTCGATGCCCTGAGCTGCCATTTTTTCGCCTTCCGCGCGTGCCTTTTCGATTTTTATCAGCTCAGGAGCCTGATAAGCGCGCACGCATGTCGGGTCGATGCGCGCAGCGTCTTCGAAAGCATCTTGAGCATCATCGAACCGACCTAGTCGAATCAGGGTTTCACCATAGTCACACCAGTCTTCGGCGCCGGACTTTCTGATTTCGAGAAGCTTTTTCTGCGAACCAGCCTTCAGAGGGAAGGCACCGGTGGCTTCGGCGCTGTTGATAATGCCTTCGTGCCCCCACTCACAGTTCGGATAAGTTTCGACCGCCTGCTGAAAAATCGCCAGGGCTTCGTTGTGGCGTTTCTGGCGTGCAAGCGTCTGGCCCAGGGTTTTTTGGACTTCCGGGTGGTATGGGCTTAGTTCATGTGCCATTTCCAGGTATTTGACCGCGCGCGACATGTCGCTGCGATCGACAAAATGCCGGGCAATACTCAAAAAGCATTCACCGTTCGAATTTTTACTCTTTTCAACGCGAGCAAAGGTCTGGTCGGCTTCTTCTTCCATGCCCATCGAATTCTGCAGTTTACCAAGCTCAATAAGAATATCAGGGTTATCAGCCTTACGGTTGAGAGCCTGCTCGAACTCCAGCAGAGCCTGACCCTTCTCGTTCATACCAAGATAGGCGCGCCCGAGACCAAAGCGCATCTGCGGGTCATCAGGAAAAACTCTGATTGCTTCACGAAAATTCTTGACGGCGCCATCATAAAACTTGCGCGCCAGCATCGTCTCACCAAGCAGCAGATACATTTCAGCGGTAGCGCCAGCCAGTTCCTTGTAGGCGGCAAGATATTTCTGTGCCTCAGAAGCGTTACCGAGGCTCAGATGTATTTGCGCCATGCGGATCAGCACGTCCTGGTTACGAGGATTCTTGCGATAAAGCCCTTCGAACTGCTGCAGCGCTTCTTCTTTTCTGCCGCTGTCATAGAGCAGACCCGAAAGACGGAAAACGGCCTCAGCGTCGTCAGGCCTGCGTTCAAGCGAGGCACCCAGACACTCTATCGCTTCTTCGCGCCGGTTCATGAGTTCGTAAACACGAGCGCCGGCTTTAAGCACATCGGGGTTATCAGGAGCCAGAGCGCGCGCCGCCCGGAAAGTTGAATAAGACTGTTCGTAACGCCCAATGCTGTTCAGAGCGCTGATAAGATTCAAATAGTTTTCTGCTGCTGCCGGGTTTTTCTTAAGAGCCAGCTCGAGACCCTCTATATCTGGCTTGGGAGCAGGCGCAGCCGCCGGCTGAGTTTTTTCGGCAGCAGGTTTTGTTGCAGCTTTTGCTGCCGGCTTTTTGTCGACAACGGCGCCGCATTTGCCGCAATAGCGGCCAACGACTGAATCAGAAGAACATTTCGGGCAGATCGCCATATTACATCTCCCTGGGGGCTGAGATACCGAGCAGTTCAAGACCTTTCGCGAGAGTCCGGCGGGTAAAATTGCTGATTGCCAGGCGTGAGTCCCTGACCTTGGCGTCTTCGCAGCTAAGAACCGGACATTTGTCATAGAACGACGAAAAACAGGCAGCCAGTTCATACAGGTAATTACACAGTATATGCGGGCGCAATTCGATTGCCACTGCCACTACGGCCTGGTTGAATTCCATAAGCTTCATCATCAGATCACGCTCTTCAACCTGTGATACCACAGCTGCCGCTGCAAATGCGTCAATATCGAGTCCGGCTTTGCGAAAGATTGAGCAGATTCTGGCATGGGCGTATTGCAGGTATGGGGCGGTGTTGCCATTTAGAGCCAGCATACGGTCGAAAGAAAACACATAATCGTTATTGCGGTTCTGCGACAGATCGGCGTATTTAACCGCACCGATACCGACGATGCGCGCCACTTCCTTTTTGCGTTCTTCGCTCAAACCAGGATTTTTCTCTTTAACCACCTGATAAGCCCGCTCGATCGCTTCGTCAAGCAGTTCAGCCAGTTTTACATTTTCGCCACTACGCGTTTTGAGTGGCTTGTTGTCTTCGCCAAGAATGGTGCCAAATGGCACGTGTTCGAGCTTTACATCGGGCAAAGCAAGTATACCGACAGCACGTGCCACTGCGAAAATCTGTTTAAAATGCAGTGCCTGACGCGCATCGGTAACGTACACAATGCGCTGTGCCTTCAGTTTCGCGGTGCGATAACGGAGCGCCGCCAGATCGAAAGTGCCGTAGTTGAAAGCTCCATCGGTCTTCTGCACAATTACCGGCAGTGGACTGCCGTCTTTGCCTTTGAATTCATCAAGAAACACACACCGGGCACCCTGTGACTCGACCATTTTGCCGCTTTTGTCGATTTCGGCGACGGTTTCGGCCAGCATATCGCGATAAAAGCTCTCGCCACACTCGTTCTCCTCAACCAGCTTAACGTCAAGCAGGCGATAAATGCGATAAACCTCGGCCATGGAAATTCTGACAATCTTGTGCCAGAGATCGAGCATCTGGCTGTCACCATTCTGCAAGCGCACCAGACATTCGGCACAGGCGGCAGCCGTAGCCGGGTTGTCTTTGCATTCGGCCGAGACACCCTTGTAAAGCTCTTCAAGCCGGGCCAATGTCAGTTCACGGGCGAGATCACCCTTGCGCTGTTCAATCGCTGCGATTTCCGGGCCGGCTTTCCAGATAACCATAGCCATAGGCAGACCCCAGTCACCAAGATGGTTCTGGCGAACAACCGGATTGCCAAGAGCTTCGATAACCCGTGCAAGAACGTCGCCAATAATGGTTGAGCGCAGATGCCCGACGTGCATCTGCTTGGCAATATTGACGCTTGAATAATCAATGATGGTAGCTTCACCGCCGGCGGCAGCCTGTTCGACCAGGTCTTTCTGCGCCACAAGCTTGTTAAAGCTGTCTTCGATGACATTATTGGCAAGAAAAAGATTGATAAAGCCGGGGCCAGCAACTTCGACGCGGGCAAACCAGTCTTTTTCGGTTTCGAGACTGGCAACCATTTCGGCGGCGAGTTTCTGCGGCGCACATTTGGCAGCCTTCGCCAGTTTCATGGCGGCATTCAACGAGAAATCGCCGTTGGCTTTGTCTGGCGGCACCTGAACATCTATAAAACTGTAGTCTTCGATACCGTAGCGCGCGAACAGGCCGGCCAGATTCTGGTGAATGAGAGTGATTAAACGCTTTTTCATAATTATTCCTTAGCCATGGCCATCATCAGGCCTTTGATTTAAAGATCAGCCACACACCGATCGCCCCGATCAGAAAATTGGGAAGCCAGACGCCGAGAAATGGCGTCACAACCGCCCCCTTCGCAAACGCTTTGCCGGCAGCAAACAATACATAATACATAAAGATAATGACGACAGACATGCCAATACCAATACCAGTGCCGGAACGCGTCGTCTGCGAACCCAGCGGTGCACCGATCAAGACGAAAATCAGCGCCGCAAACGGAATCGAAGTCTTCGACCAGAACTCAATCCAGTGCTGAGCAATTACTGTCGGCGAAACACCTTTTTTTTCTGAATCCCTTATGAAGGCATACAACTCTGCGAGCGTCATGGTACTGGCGTTCTTCGAATCGGGAACATGGTCAGGATTAACGTAATGTGTGTCAATAGGATATTCCATGTCTTTAAAATGGGTGTAATTGCGATCTTCGCCACTCATGTGAATATCAGATACGCGGCCGTCCCAGAAATAACAGACGCCGCCTTCGATACGGGCTCGTTCAGCCTCGATAACCCTCGGGAACCCTCGCGCCTGGCCCTCATACATAACAACACCGAACATGTCTTTGCTCTCTTCATTGAATTTGCGCACAAAGAATTTGCGGCCCGGGCCAGCTTCGAAAAAACGATTTTCAGCGATCTTAGGCAGCGGGCGCTTGAGCGTAACCTCGCGCCTGAACAGGCGCGTGAACTTCTCATTGGCAACCGGCACCAGCTTTTCATTAAACACCAGCGTCAGAAGTGTTATAAAAAGCCCGGCCAGAATCGCCGGCGTAACTACCCTGGCAAAGCTGTAGCCACCCGCTTTGAGGGCTGTAATCTCAGAGTCTGATGACATACGGCCAAAAGCGACAAGGTTCGCCAGCAACAGCGCCATCGGAAAACTTATAACCAGGGTCGGCGGCAGGCTGTAGATAAAAAACAGGCTGACAACAGAGAGCGGCACGCCCTTGGCAAAAATCAGGTTGATCAGTCCCATCATCAAATCGATCAACCAGATCGCGACAAAAAATGCCATGCCAAAAAGAAACGGCTCCAGCAGTTCCTTTAAAACATACTTGTCCACTGTTTTGATCGATTTCACCATAGGGGTTGTATACTACTCCATGAGTGCAGGAGCTATCAAGTATATTTTGTGACAGTTTATAAACTGTCTTGTACATATTCACCCGCCAGCTGGCAGGGCCGGCGCAAAACCTCGATTCAAGCAATTCTCGATTCGTGCTTGTCAACTGATGGGCTTAAAGGTTACAATTTTACGGCAATAATCCTGCGACCGGGAAAACTTTATCACCGATGCAAAACCTTTATCAGCTCTTTGGTGTATCAAACTTTGCCTCTCTTGAAGAACTGGCGGCGGCCTACAAGCAAAAGTATGCCGAACTGTTCTCTTCTGATTCGCCCCTGGCCAATATTCCGAAGTTGCGCGAGCTAAAAGACGCTTTCGACCTTCTTTCTGACGACGACAAACGGGCGGCTTACGACGAAAAACTGACCGACTTTCTCGAAGAATTGCATGAAAAATACGACGAGGCAGTTGCCGACCTTTCAGCCGGCCGACTACAACAGGTCGTCGATAAACTGAACTGGTGTATCGCCAAAGACCCGGGCGAACCCGACTATTACGAAACCATAGGACTGGCCTACCGACTTGCCAACGATTTTGACAATGCTCTGCGCAGTTTTCAGCAGGGTCTCAAGACCGGTCAGCGCAAAGCATTCTTTCATCGCAATCTTGGCGATATCTACCGCCTCAAGCACGATGAAGACAATTCTGACACGCATTATCTCGATGCCGCCGAAGCTTTCAAAAATATATTGCAGATCGACCCCAAGAACATCGATGCGATTGAGCAACTTGCCGACATCTACAGCCGCATGAAATTTTTTGACGAGTCGCTCGATCTCTACCATCAGCTGCTCAGGCGGTTTCCCTACAATGCCGCCTACCATCGTGATATCGGCGCTGTCATGTATGAACTCGACATGGCTGAAGAAGCCGAGCAACACCTCCTGGAAGCGCTGCGCATCGCACCTGGCGATTCGGCCGCCCTGCTTTTTCTCGGTCTGGTCTATTTCAAGCGCCGGCTGTTGGGAATGGCAGTGCAAACTCTGCGCGACAGCCTCAAAAACAGCCCCGACCAGCCGGAAGTTGTGCAACTCATCGATCAAATCGAGATTATCAGAGCTGAAATCGGCCGAACTGTCGAAGAAATTATCTATGATCCCGCACCTGACGCCTATGTCGAAGGTGTGGTTAAATGGTATAGCCCGGACACCGGCATGGGCGTGCTAACCTGCCAGGAATACCCCGAGGTTCTGTTGCACTATTCTGCAATTAAAGCCGAAGACGAAGCCACCCTGAAAAAGGGTGACCGGGTAAGATTTGGCATAGTAAAAGATTCAGTGAGCCCGATAGCTGTGCAGATCGAAAAAATCGGCGAAAATGAAGAGTCCGAATCAATGCCCGGAAAGATCGAGCGCTACGATGTTGAGAAAAAAATGGGTATCATCCGCGGGCACGACGGCCGCGAGGTCTTTTTTGCCTTCTCAGCGCTGACCGAAGAAGTTCTTGAAAGCATCAAACCTGACCTTGAGGTGCTTTTTGAATCGCGCTCCATCACCGGCCTTTCAGACAACAACTACGAGCAGGCCAGCCGCGTCAGACTGCGCAAACGAAAACTCCCTGCCAAACCCGAATAACACACTCCACGATTTTTAATGGCAACAGCCACCGGACAAGCCAGAACAATTAGCCTGCAAGAACCTTTTCGTCAAGCCTGTGCGGTCAGAGAGGATTCCGGTTGCTGAGTGTCGGTCAGTTCGAAGAAGGCTTTTTCGAGGCTGCCCCAGTTTTTGACGACGTTAGAAAAGCTTTCGGCCAGACGCAACTGGCCGCCGGAAATGATCCCGACGTGCGTAACCAGCTTTTCGACGACTTCGAGAACGTGGCTCGAAAAAATGATAGTGGTATCGTTTTTGACCATTTTATCGAGCAATTGCCTGAAATCACGCGTAGCCTGCGGATCGAGACCATTGAAGGGTTCGTCGAGAATCAGCAGCTTTGGCGAATGTATGATAATCGAAGCGAGCGCTATTTTTTTCTTCATGCCAAAGCTGTAGTTGGCGGTATATTCGTCGGCGGCCTCAGAAAGGCCAAAAAGGCTCAGCAGTTCTTCTATACGCTGTTTTCGGGCATCCCCGGGTAACTGATGAACGTCGGCGACAAAATCGAGAAACTGGTAACCGGTCAGGTAGTCGTAGAGAAATATTTCGTCAGGCAAATAGCCGACGCGGGCGCGAATTCCGATTGGGTCAGAAGCAACATTGATGCCGTCGATGACAACCTGGCCGGAATCAGGCCTGAGCAGCCCCATCATTATTCGCAAAGTTGTGGTCTTGCCGGCGCCGTTGGGACCAAGGAAGCCAAAGACGGCACCACGTGGGACTTCGAGAGAAACGTTGTTGACCGCGAGCTTATTATCATAGCTCTTGCTAAGATCCTTAATTCTGATCATGATGCCCGGAGACCCTTCGCTCACGTGTCAGTCTGAGATGTTCGGCATACTTGGCAAGCTCGGGAAACTCCTCGAGCGGCTTGAAGGTCGTGTTATTGTGCCAGAAATCAGAAAGGCCGGCAAAGCCGGTTTTTTCGTATTCGGCAGCGGTGATCAGCATATCGAGTTTGTCGATTGCGCGCACGAAACGGGCTTCGATGCTGCTTCCCTCTTCAAATTCTTTGAACAGGACCAGCGATTCATTGGTCACGGCAGATCCCAGCGGTGTAAGAATATCTTCGACCGCCTGCTGTTCGATTGCGCTTTTATCGGGGAAATATTTGAGCGCAGTATAAGGAATATCGCCGACGCGGCTTTCGCCAAGCTCATGGACAATGGCAATAGATACCGCACGTTCGCGGTTAATCTTTACGCTAGTCATTATTCCGGCCAGCATGTGAGTGAGCAGAATCACTCCGAAACAGTGATCGGCAATCGATTCGCCGTTTCGAATACCGCGCAGTTGCCAGCCAGTGCGCCGTAATTTCTTGAGAGTGAGGAAATCGTGAAAAGCCTTGTCGAGTTGAGAACTTTCGATTTTCATACTTTCTGTCCGTATATTGAAGTTACAGTATTTATAACCGAAATCACCAACATTCAACCATATTTTTTTATCTATTGTTGCTGGCAGCATACTAACTCATGCAAAATTCGGGCAAAAAAAAGACCGGTGAAACCCGGTCCTGAAAAATAAGGAGGCAAACAAATCCATGAACCCTGTCGTCAAAAGTTGATGTTTGTTTAACGATTATTTTGCAGATTCATGTTGAAAGCGGTACAATCAGGCCATGTCGTCACTAAGGTTTATCGATTCGCAGTTTTTCAGCGGTGCCATGAACATGGCCATCGACGAAATGCTTTCGGAAAAACTCGCCCAACAATGCCGGCAACCATATCTGAGATTCTATAAATGGCAGCCGGCTACCCTTTCGTTCGGATACAACCAGAAAATCGAGCGACTGGCAGACATCGAAGCGGTTCACGCAGCTGGCCTTGGCATTGTCAGGCGCATGTCGGGCGGCAAGATGGTCTTTCACAACGATGAGCACACTTTCTGTGTCGGGTTTCCAGCTGAGTTCATCGAAAGCAGAATTGGAAAAGGCAAAACCTTTCTTGATATGTTTACGCTTGCCGTCTCGCCACTTGTCGAAGGCCTGGCTAAGATGGGCATTCCCGCACGCTTTGCCGACTCGCGCGAAATGCGGCACAGTTCAAACGGAACACACTGCTACGCCACTGCCGCCGGTCACTCGATCTATGCCGGCAAGCGCAAGCTCATCGGAGCTGCCGGGGTATTCCGCAACAGCAGCTTGCTCATTCACGGCTCAATACCGATTACAGCCGGGTTCCCGCCAGAGAATTGCTTTATTGGCAGCCATAAAATCAGTCACGACGTAGATATGTCAGCCTTAAGAGACTTCTGCGATACAGCAGAAATCGAAAAGCTGCCCGGCATAATGGCTGAAGCCTTTTCTGCAAGCCTCGACCTCAAAATTGAAAGACAACCGCTGAGGAACTTTGAGTTGTTAGAAGCCCAAAATCTTGCCGACCGCAAATATTCAGACCTCTACTGGCATACTTCTGATCTGAGAGTAAAGATCCAGTCTTAGGTGGAATTGCCTGTATTGCGTAGATTACAGCAACAAGCTTATGCCTTGTTACCAGTGCTCTCGTCAGGGTCTCAACGCTACAACTCTTACCAGGCGCAATCTATGGTAAATAGCTATGGCTTTGCGTCAATATTGCCTGGCTCGAAGTTTTCGCTTATGAGATCCCTGTCTGCGCACTCACAATAATAGCTCCACTCGTTACTGAATCTTTACAGCTAAGACAAAATTCTGCTTGTCAAAAGGTGTGATTTGCGGTACATTTGATGGTTGAGCGCAGATTAAAATTTGTTATACTTGTAGACAGAGAGAGCTGATGTTAAACAAATTTAACATTTCGATCGTATTTGTATTGCTGACGTCTTTACTGTCGTCAGGTGCTCTCTATGCCCAGAAAACCGACAGCCTCGACCTGCAACTCAATCATGCAGCAGGCCGGCAGCGCCGACCGGCGACTGTTCCCGACAATGGCGAATTCAAACTTTCTCTGGGCAGTCAACTGTTCAACGAACCCGAAATCACCTTGCCGGTCACCAGTGACGACGGCGAAATAACTCGCATCGAAATCGCCGAGACCTTTTCTGACATTGGCAGTATCAATATCGATCGGTTAAAACCCGCTGCGCCGGCACAGCTCACACTGCGTTCAAGCAAACTCAGCGAACATCAGAGATTTGCTCCGACCATAACCCTCAGCAGCGCCTACGAAGACAACGCTATCGGGCTCAATGATCCGGCTGCTGAAAGTCTTTCGATAAGAAGCGAATCTGGCCGGCTGCGCATTTACGGCGAACTGGAACAGCAACGCATAACCCCGCTGGCACCAAAGAGCACAGGTGGATTCGGCGAAAATGGCAGCCAAAGAACACTCCGCGCTTCAGTTACCGCCAAAGAAAACGATGGGCAGCAGAAACTTGAACCGCACGAAGCAAGTGCGGCACTTGCTTCCCGCTACTATCTTGAAGCTGTCTACAGCTTTAAACCGACGCTCAAGGGCAAAGTATCGTTTCGCCGCTCGATGATTGATACCTTCGAATCAGAAGAAAAACTACAGGTCGAAGGCATAGTCGAAGCCAACCAGAATATACAGATCAAAGCCGGCTACAATAACGAGGTCAGACCGGAAGTGACCGATACCAAATCGAGCAAAGACACCAAAGTCTGGACAGAATTCATCTTGAAATTCTGACCGATGCAGATTACTGACGTCCGCATTCAACTAATTAAAGCTCCACGCACCAAACTACTGGCTTTTGCTGAAATCACGCTGGACGACGCGCTGGTAATAAAGGATTTTCAGATTTTCAATTCGCCGCGCGGCTGCTTTGTCGGCATGCCAAGCCGCAAAATGCCCGACGGCACCTGGCGTGAAACCATTTTCGCGATCAACACCGAACTGGCTGAGCAGATCAAACAGACAGTCATGCGCGCCTACGAAGACGAGACCAGTCGCCCGGAGAACCACCCGACCGGATAAGTTACCAGATGATCAGAACTCATTTCGCTAACTCAACATAGCAAATCGTCAGCTTGAGGCCTCTAAAAGATGCCGTAGCGATCTCACTATTGCAGTTTTACACCGATCGTGCTTTCGGCGCTTGCACAGGCTGCCCAAATGTGCTATTTTCTTTGAGCCACAATAAATGGCGAAGGGGCGTAGCCAAGCGGTAAGGCACCTGCCTTTGGAGCAGGCATTTCGTAGGTTCGAATCCTCCCGCCCCTCACAAGCCCGCTATCAGCGGGCTTTTCTGGCTTATATAAGCACCTTAACTGCTGCTGAACACATAATTTTGGGCCACCCGACATTTGCATACTTTTTGAGCGGTCGGCAGTGTGTTTTTTTTCTCGAATATTGAATTTTTTTGGTTAGACTTTTTTTGTCTGAGCCGCTCTTCTGGCAGAACGCAAGAATTTTTGTGGTATTTATGGCCAGAAAGGGGTAAATCTGTGTATAATAACCGCGAAAAAACTTGCGAGGTAAAATATGACCGCTAAGCTTCAGGCCCTGATTCTGGCCGCCGGCAAAGGCACCCGGATGAAATCAGAACTGCCGAAAGTAGTACACCCGATCCTGGGCAAGCCTATGGTCGCTTATGTTATCGAAGCGGTAAAAGCGGTCGGCTGTGACAAGGTCACTCTGATCATCGGATACAAGAGCGAACTGGTGCGCAATATGCTGACCGGAGCAGATGTCTCTTTCGTCGAACAGCCACAGCAAATGGGAACCGGCCACGCGGTTCAGTGCTTTGCGAAAGAGATTGCCACCATGCCAGAGCACCTTCTTGTCGTATGTGGCGACACACCGCTGATTTCCACCAGCACACTGCGCCAGATGATCGAAATGCACAACAGCCAGAAACCCGCCATCACAATGATGACGCTCAACATGGAAAACCCGGGCAACTATGGCCGCATTTTGCGAAAAGATGGCAAAGTCTTCGCGATAAGAGAAGCCCGCGACTGCTCGGCAGAAGAACTCAAAGTCAAAGAGGTGAACCTTGCTGTATACCTTTTTGAAGGCCAGTTTCTGAAAGACAATATTTTCAAGCTGACAGCGAGTAACCAACAGAAAGAATATTATCTCACCGACCTGGTCGAATTGGCGGTACAGAAGGGTTTGCCTGTTGTCAGCTGTATCGAAAAGGACGAATCCTCAACACTCGGCATCAACAGCCGCCAGCATCTCGCCGATGTCAGCGCCATACTTCAGCAGCAGATACTCGACCAGCTGATGAGTGACGGAGTAACCATCACAAGCCCACAAAACACCTTTATCGGGCCTGATGTCAACATTGCACCCGATACTGTAATTCATCCGGGCACTATGATTTCCGGGCGCTGCAGCATCGGCAGAGACTGTGTGGTTGGGCCAAACACACACATCAGTGACTCTACGATCGGCAATGGTTGTAACCTGGAGGCCTGCATAATCAAAGGTGCCAGCATCACTGACAACAGCAATATCGAACCGTTTTCTTTGGTAGAAGGTTAATTCATGAAAACAGGGAGCAGTCATGCACACTAATTCACGGGTAAAGATTTTCTCTGGCGACAGCAATCGCGAACTTTTTTCTGAAGTATGCAGATTCCTGATGATTCCGGAAGGAAACGTCTTTCATACCAGCTTTGCCGATGGCGAACTCTACTGTCGCATCGAAGAATCAGTGCGCGGCTGTGACACCTTTATAATTCAGCCAACCAGCACCCCTGTCAACGAAAATCTGATGAAACTTCTCATCACGATGGACGCACTCAGACGCGCTTCGGCAGCGAGCGTGACCGCAGTGGTTCCATATTTTGGCTATTCTCGCCAGGAAAAGAAGACGACTGGCCGCGAGCCTGTCACCGCAAAGCTTGTTTCCAACATCATCACCATTGCCGGCGCCAACCGCCTGATGACAGTCGATATGCATGACCCCGCCCTACAGGGATTTTTCGATATTCCGGTCGATCACCTTTCGGCAGGTCGTCTGCTTTCTGAGCATATTCTGAAACGTGACCTCACCGACCATGTTGTCGTGTCTCCCGATACCGGCGGTGTTTTGCGAGCCCGTACCTTCGGCAAAAAACTAGACCTGCCCATGGCAATCATTGACAAGCGCCGCCCGGAGAAAAACAAGGCTGTGGTAATGAATGTAATCGGCGATGTAGAAGGCAAACACTGCATCATCATCGACGATATCATCGACACTGCTGGAACGTTGGTTAACGTCGCCGAAAGCCTTATCGAGAAAGGCGCCAAGTCGATAATGGCCTGTTGCACGCACGCACTGCTGTCACCGCCAGCTGTCGAAAGAATCGAGAACTCTTCGGTTAAAGAGATTATCTGTACTAATTCGGTAGCGCTCAGCCCTGATAAAATAGAGAAATGCCGGTTAACAGTTCTGTCTCTGGCTCCACTCATCGGCGAGACCATCAGACGAATTTTTGAAAGACGCTCAGTCAGCGAGCTTTTCTTATAAGATAGAGGAGACGTGTTTAAATGCATTTTTATACGAAGTTGATTCTGGTTCCGGCCTGTGGTGCGATATTGGCGCTCAATCTAGCAGGCTGCGGCGGCAAGAAAAAGAGCAAAAACCCGGTCGCGCCGGTCAGCGAAACGGCGGCGGCTGAAGATGGCAGGTTCTCGACATGGGCCGATAACGCCAAGATCAGAGCAGCTATTGAAGCACAGGACTATGAAACAGCCAGATCTCTGGCTTCTTCACGTATTTCAGAAAGCCCCAACGATGCGCGCGCCCATTTTCTGCTCGGACAGGCGCTGCAGGGCGAAAAAAAATACGAACAGGCCCGCAGAAGTTTCGAAACAGCGACAGAATTGGCTCCAGACGACCGCAACTACATCAGAGCGCTTAACAAATGTCTGTCGCAGATGATTGACGCGGCGCTCGACAAAAACATGGCAAGCGAAGCGATAGAACTCGGCAAAAAGCTTATTCAGGCCGGCTATAACCCTGAAGAGATCGAACCCAAACTGGCAAAGGCCTACAGCATCACTGCCGGCAAGCTTGTCGACACAGACAACCTGGTCGAAGCCGAGTCTATGCTGCGCGAAGCTGTTAACCTGCTGCCCGACCAGCCAGAAACCAGACTAAGTCTGGCTAGACTGCTTATGCAAGGCGACCGCCTGATGGAAAGCGAAAGAGAGTTGCGCGCCCTCACTGAAACGCACGCCGACTTTGTGCCGGGTTTAACGGCTTATGCCGCCCTGCTGCAACGCATGGGCGAAATGCGCAAAGCCAGCGAAATGGTCAACAAAGCACTCGGACTTGAACCCGACAATCCCGAAGCAGTAGAGCTTAGAACGGCATTTTCAAGGGATCTTCCGGCAGGCGTCACTGCGGCCAGCGAAAGTACAACGAGCATAGAGACCATCAACGCCAGACTTAAGACGCTTGAGCGCACCGGCAATCTCAGCGAACAGAAAAAACTGCTCGAAAATCTGGTAACGCTTTATCCATCTGAATCGGCGGCTTTCTTGAATCTCAGCATGGTATGCGAAAAGCTAGGCATAACTGATGAAGCTTATAAGTATGCCGAACGCTATCTTGACAGCAATCCAGACTCTCTGACAGGAAAACTGCAGATGGCGAGATGTCTTTATCAGCTTGGGAATAACGATTGCGCCATGAGCTTGATCGAAGAAATTGAACCTTCTTATCCCGACAAGCTCGAAATCATGGCTGAAAAAGGCCAGGTGCTCGCACGCAGCGGAAACTTTGAAGAAGCCCGAAAAATCTGGCAACAGGTTCTCACAACTGATCCCGACCATGTTGCCACTCTGTTCAATTATGCTCAGCTCGAGATGGAATCAGGTAAAAACCAGGAAGCCCAGGAATATTTCGAGAAAGCTATCCGCAAAGAACCTTTCAACCATAAGTATCGCTATTTTGCCGGCATAAATCTTATTCAGAGCGGCTTGAAAGAACAGGCTCACTCGCTATGGGCTGCATCGCGCAATTCACTTAACCATGAAGATCCCTATGCCGCCAGAATTCTTCGCGCACTTGGAGAAGAACACACACAGGCACCCTCTGCCGGCCTGACTGCGCCCCCGCCTTCACTCAGCGCGCCCGCGACTTCAGATAGTATACCGGCTTACGTTCCACGTGGTGTAATCGAAGAGGCACCTTCTGACGCCGACTACGACCGCGCCCTGGAATATGCCCGCGGTGGCTTCTTTAACGAAGCTATAGCTGCATTCAGACAGGTATTACAGAGAAACCCCGAAAATTTCAACGCGCTGATGAATCTTGGCAAGGTTTATACGGCTACCGGCAATAATGAAATGGCATGCAGCAACTATCTGAAGGCCCTCAAACTCGACCCACGCAATGTTTTTGCTCTGCGCGCGCTGGCTAATGGTTATTCCGAAATCGGCATGCACAGCCTTGCTGCTGAGATAACGGAGCAAATGCGGCTTTCAAATCCTGAGCAGCTCGAAAATTTTCCAAGGTATACCCAGAAAGACCCTAAAAGTAATCCGCGGGCTTACGAACCTCTCGCCAAAGCCATGATCAGCGAAGGTCTTTACGGCGAGGCTCTGGCTGTAGTAAACACCGGAATTGCCCAGCAGGGAAATATGACTTCTCTCTATCTGCTGCAGGGCGATGTTTACAAGAGCCAGGGACAGTATGAAGCAGCCTTGAAAGCTTATCAGACTTCTCTCAGTCGTGAATCGCAGAACCCGGAACCCTATATCAGAATGGGCGATCTGTTCATCGCTTCCGGGCAACTGACAAGCGCGGCCGAAGAGTATCACAAAGCGCTCAAGGCCGGCTTTATAGAACCTGACAGTATGTTCGAGATTAGTGACCGTTTCCGACAGATCGGTCGCGAGGCAGACGCACAAAGAGTTCTCGGCCGGATCAAGGGTATGAACCTTAACCAGGCCCAGTTACAAAAACTTGACCAGAGGCTTGGTACTAACCTTGCTTCACAATCAGAGGAGAATAACCAATGACCCCAAAAGAAACCACGCTCGAAAGTCTCGATTCGGCTATTGCCGAGCTCAAAAAGTCGATCGACAACGTATCTGATGCAGAGGTAAAAAAAGAGCTTGAAAAAACCCTCAAAAACCTTTTGCGCGCACGGGAAAAGATGAACCCGACCCGGCCTTTTACCGGACATTACGTTGTAGCACTACCGTTTGTTCTTATTTTCATGCTGGTAGGCGTCTACTACTTTTCAAAAGTTCTCAAGAAGGAGTGTCGCTGAGACCGACCACTGAACAATAAATGCGAACCTACATTTTCGGCCCGGTGCCGTCACGCCGCCTGGGAATTTCGCTGGGTGTAGATTTAACGCCTACCAAGACTTGCTCGTTTGACTGTCTATACTGTCAGCTTTCCAAGACAAAGTTTCACACTTCAACACGCGCGCAATTCTGTGATCCCGAAGATGTAATCAAGGAACTCAAGTCGGTTCTTGGTGAGATCGCACGCCCTGACTGGATAACGATCTCGGGCACCGGCGAACCCACGCTTCATACAGGTCTGGGTTTTATTCTGGCTGAAATCAAAAAACTGGACAGTGCGCCATCCTGTGTAATAACCAACTCTTCACTCATGCATATGCCCGAAGTGCGGCATGAACTGATGCTGTCTGACCGCCTGCTGCCGACGCTGACAACAGTCAACCAGTTCACCTTTGAGCGCATACACAAACCAACCACCGATCTGCGACTCAAAGAAATTCTTGCGGGGCTGCAACTCTTCTCGCGTGATTACACCGGCGCGATAGAAGTCGAAGTGTTTGTGTGCCCGGGAATCAATGACTCAGCCGAAGAAATAGCCGGGTTACGTGATTACCTCTGTAGCCTGCCCAATCTGGCATCAGTCTACCTCAATACCGCGGTGCGGATGCCGGTTGACAGCGGGGTAAGCACTGCCGACCAGGGCCTGCTCAATAGTTTTCGCAGCGCGCTGAATCTGTCAGTTCCAGTAACCACGGCGTTTGAGCATAGCTTTGTGCCACCGCGCAGCAGCAACTGGAACCGGCCGGCACTCTCTTCAGATGTTTTGAAGTTACTGCTAAGACACCCGTGCAGCGAAAAGCAGCTCGAGCAGGTGTTGAGTTCGGCTTCCGACAAGATAACAGCTCTTCTCATGGAACTGGCGGATCAGGGCAAAGTAAGGCAAACCAGCAATGGCGACTGGACACTGACCGACTGAGGGCAAAATTCATTTGTCTGCAAAAAAGCCTTTATAGACAATCATTTGCCTGATTTTGCGGGCTTGAGTCTGAGAACGATGTTCTGGTTGAACTTTATATTCTTTTTCAGCTCAACTGGTTGGAAGTTTTCGGCGACAGCCATTATAGCCACCTCTTCGAGACCGGCAACCGGGTATTCGATCCTGAAAAATCCTAGTTTATCTGTCACTGTCGCGACTTTTTCGCTGGCAACAAAAGCCCGGGCAAGCGGCCTGCCAGTGACTGCATTGATAATGTGACCTTCCAGACTTTTGGGGTGAAGCTGTCCGATAAAGGCAGCGACAAGTTCGGCCATGACTTCCCTGTCGGTAAACCCGGAAGGTTCGTTAAGCTGTTCGGGCATAAAACTGGAGAGTTTGCCCGACATTGCCTCGGCTGGAGAATCCTGGTATGCCATGAGTCGCACAAGTTGCCGACCGACATCAGATTCTGGCTTAACCTGGCGCAAAAACAAAACAAGCTTTTGCAGGTAACCGACTGTCTCTATGTTGCGCAAAAACTCGCAGGGCTTGAATTTAGAATCAGGGTACCCACTCATAATGCCGCAGGAAAGCGTTCGGTACACCCCGAAAAGCTGTTCATCATTAAGATCACTGTATTCAGGCAATGCGTCGGGTTGGGCTGCAACTCGACAACTTTCGAGAACTGTCTCAAACATCTGCGCCAACTCCAGCCTTGTGAGACGCGGATCAGACGCTTCGAATCTGTAAGCTGGCATGAATACAAGTATTGAAACGAGAACAAATGTCATCAACGCCGGGGCCATTCTTCTTTTCAGAGCAGAGCGACTGATACGCAGGCGCCGCGCCTTCATTTTCAGAAACCGCAGAAAAGTCGTCAGCACATCTCTTAGAATTCGCGTCACTGCAGAAGATCTCCTGAATATGCGTAAATTCTTGGCTTTTCAGAATCACGCGGCAAAATGTGCCATACCGGCCCACGACGGAATAGATCCAGATCGCAGGCCTGAGCGATGCGCTTGATAGCTTCGACCGGGCTGTCAGACTGAATTTCAAGCGTAAACTTCTCGGGCAGTTTTCCCGAAATCTCTATCTGCAAACCGGCAGTATCGGCCAGCTCATTTATAACCGGCAGCAGTTGAGCATCATGCAGGCTGATCACAACTGGGGCATACTTTTCTTCGGCCGGACTGAGAAGAAAATCTGGCTCAATCAATACAGGAGCGGACATGGCAGTTTTTTCAGCAATTCTGACAATGACATCACAACCACGGTAGCGAATAGAAGCAAGACACCCCGACCTGAGATACAGCCGAACCCTTGCGGTGCCATTGCCTTGTGGCAAGTCGGTGACATAACCAAGCCGCAGATCCCGGCCGGCAAAAGCTTTGTCAATCAGCGATTCGGCAATCGCAACACCTTTAAAATCAAGAGTAAGACATTTGTCTTCGCCAGAAAACGAGGCGACGGGCCTGTTTTTATCAGTCAAAGAAACAACTATGCCGGTTTCGTTTTCACCTTCTTCAACTGCAATATCGCTTATGCCGCTTAAACCACTGCCGGCACTGGCCAGGCGCCAACTCAAAGCGAACAGCAGAACGACCAGGTAAAACATATAAACCAGCCGTCGTGTTTTTTTGCTGATATTATTCATTTATATAGGTGAGCAGGCACCGCTCAAGCATAGAAAATGCGGCCAGACGTGTATGATCGATAAGTATCGTCGAAGAAAATCCGCAGGAATCATCGGCAAAATTTTGCAAACGCAAAAGCATTGCCCGGCCAGAGACTTCTTTGTCTGAGCTGAACCTGGCAGATTCTGGAATAACCCGGCCAAGATGGTCGCCAATACGTTGCAGCGCGTGATTCCAGTCTTCAGCGGATATTTTTTCGAACGGGGCAAAGCGCATGCCAGAATGTGGTTTGATGGCGTCAATAAGTAGCATCTGCCGGCACATCTGATATGCCGGATGATCCAGCGCGATATCTTTGAATACATTGTCTGCTGCCATGGCACTTCTGCTGTTCCAGAGAGCAATGAATGTAACAGAAACGGCAAACAGTAATAGAGCCATAGCAAAAAACAAGTATTGGCCATATCTGATTTTAACTATCTGCATTTAATGTGTATCGACAAAAATACTCGCCTTACTTATTAAATATGTACGGTGAAGTGCCGAAGATTTTAATCGACTATTAGCGCGTGTTATGCTAAAATCGCCAGATTATAGCACGACAGAGAATCTACTGGGGTACACCAAGGGCCGATGACACCGTTCCGTAAGATATTTTTCATTCTAACAGATATAATCTGCATAGCTTTTTCGCTTGTGGCTGCTATCTGGCTCAAATTCGACCATCTCCAGCCACAGCACATTCAATACCTGCTTTTCATTATTCCGATTCTTACACCGGTTGGTCTGGCATGCTTCTGGTTCATGGGTCTCTATAACCGCACACTGCGTTTTACTTCGCTTCCCGATATGGTTGCAGTATTCACAGCTGTAACGACCTATTCGATGCTTAAAATCGGTTCAATTTATTTCACCCAGAGTTTTGCCAATTTCAGTGCAGTATTTGTAATCGACTGGATGCTCTCTCTCATTCTGGTCGGCAGCAGTCGAATTGCACCAAGAGTTGCTTTGAGCGTTCTTGAGGCAAGTCCACTCCGCGGCTGGCTGTTTAACAAAACCTCACAAAAGTCAAAACGTGTTCTCATCATCGGAGCCGGACAGGCTGGCGAAGGCATTTTGCGTGAGATAAGACGCAACGTTAATCTGCCGATCAACGTCGTAGGGCTCATTGATGACAGCCTCAAGAAACATAACCAGATCATTCACGGCGTTCAGGTTCTTGGTGGCAGCGACAAGATAGGCAGTGTAGTTAAAGAGCACAGCGTCGATGAAATCATTATTGCGATACCTTCAGCCTCAGGACAGGAGCTCAGACGCATCATCAAACTCTGCCAGGATACCAGAGTAAGGTTCAAAACACTGCCCGGACTACAGGACATCATCGCCGGGAAACTGGTCAGCCTGCAGCTGAGAGATATTGCTATCGAAGATCTTCTGCGCCGACCACCGGCAGAAATAAATCTTGCTGAAATCGCGGCCTATGTGACCAGCAAGGTTGTTATGGTAACCGGCGCAGGCGGCAGCATCGGCAGCGAAATCTGCCGGCAGATCCTGCCATTTCAGCCATCCAAGCTGATACTTCTCGGCCATGGCGAGAACAGCATCTTTAAGACCAACCAGGATCTGCACGGCGACGAAAATCTCGGTAATATCGCGCTTATTCCGGTAATTGCTGACATTCAGGATCGCGAAAAGATCGCCAGCCTGTTTAACACCTACCGTCCCGACATAGTCTTTCATGCGGCCGCGCACAAACATGTGCCCCTGATGGAACTCAACCCTGAAGAAGCCGTAAAAAACAACGTGCTGGGCACCCGCAATCTGGTAGACGCTTCTCATAATACCAAGGTTGAAAGATTTGTCATGATCTCGACCGATAAGGCCGTAAACCCGACCTCTATCATGGGTGCGAGCAAGCGTGTCGCCGAAAAAATTCTCAAATGCTATGCCCGCCGAAGTCAGACCAGATTCGTCGCAGTCCGCTTTGGTAACGTTCTCGGCAGCCGCGGCAGCGTTATTCCGCTCTTCAAAGAACAGATAGAAAAGGGCGGCCCGATTACCATCACCCATCCCAAGATGATCCGTTATTTCATGACCATTCCCGAAGCCAGCAAGCTGGTCATTCAGGCCGGTTCTTATGGCAAGGGCGGCGAAGTATTCATTCTCGATATGGGTGAGCCTGTGCGCATTATCGATCTCGCCGAAGATCTCATAAGGCTTTCGGGCCTCGAAGTTGGCAAAGATATCGAGATCAGGTTCACCGGTATAAGACCGGGCGAAAAGCTTTACGAAGAGCTGCTTACAGCCTCAGAAGGCATTACTGCCACGCGTAACCGCAAGATTTTTATCGCAAGACCAGAAGAGGTCGATGAAGCTGCGCTGATGACTCAGGTCGAGCGACTGGAAGCGGCAGCCAGAAATGGCAAGATACGCGGTATTCTCAGAGGTTTCCAGGAAATAGTACCTTCATTCGCCCCGAATCGTGACATGATTTATAACGACCGCCAGATTCGTGAAGACAAAAGCCAGTTACAGCAGCACCCACAGTTACGGGTAATCTGACAAAGCCAACAGCCAACTGAATAGAAAAAATCAGCTCTTGTCCTTGTCGTCGCCAGAAACTGGCGGATAAGGCTGCGAAGAAGGCTTTTCAGACAGCTGATCAGGTGTCTTGTGCGCCATTACCGGTGGGTAAGGCTGGCTTTCAAGTTTCTTTTCATCTTTCAGCTCATGGGCAGCCATTGGCGGATAAGGCTGTCCTTCGAGCTCATGAACGGTTTCGGCAGTCTCTTTTATTTCGGTACCGTCATCGATGAGAACCATGTCGTCAGTTTCTTCGACCTTTTCAAAATACTGGAAAAGCTTGCGGTCAAAGGCTTTCAAAAAGGCTTCGACGCATATGGGGTCGAACTGCTTGCCTGAAAATTTCTTGAGTTCGCCGATAGCGGTCTTAACGGTAAGACCCTTGCGATAGGGGCGGTTGGTTGTCATCGCATCAAAAGCGTCGGCCACACAGATAATACGACCAGCCAGCGGGATATCTTCGCCGACCAGATGATCGGGATAACCCCTGCCATCGTAATATTCATGATGATGCAGCACTCCAGGAATCTTATCGGCCAGAAAATCAACCGGACGCAGAATCTTGGCACCAATAGCAGGATGTTTCTTGATAATGGCGTATTCTTCATCGGTAAGTCGACCCGGTTTCCTGATAATGCTGTCTTTAATACCGATCTTGCCGACATCGTGAAGAAGACCAGCATAGCGTATATCTTCTATTTCTTTGGCTGGCAGATTCATCTCTTCAGCGATAGCAACCGAATACTGTGTTACCCGGCGCGAATGCCCCTGAGTATAAGGATCTTTGGCGTCAATCGCAGTAGCGAGAACTTCAATGGTAGAAAGATAAACCTTTTGAATATTCTCGTAGAGGCGGGCGTTTTCGATTGATGACACAGCCTGATTGGCCATATTCTCGAGCATTTCGAGGTCATGATCGTTAAACGGAATTGTACCGGTACGGTTAAGAACCTGCAAAACCCCGATGACCTTATCTTTAAGGCGCATTGGCACACAGATCATCGAGCGCGTAACAAAGCCTGATTTTTTGTCGGCGCCCTTGAAAAATCTCGGATCTTTCTCTGTGTCAGGGACAATGATAGGCTTATTGTTCTGGGCGCACCAACCGGCCAGACCTGTACCCATGGGCAGTCTGATCTCCTGGAGTTTGGCGCCGACATTTGGATCGCCCGACACAATGTGAAAATACAGCTCGTGTGTCTGTTCGTCAATGAGGTAAACAGTTGAGGTTTCGCAGCGCATGACCTTGGTGGCCGTGCTCATGATCTTCGTCAGCAATTCGCGCAGGTCAAGAGTTGAGCTTACAACGCGTCCCACTTCGAGCAACGCGCCCATTTCTTCCATGCGAAGTTGAACGAGTTCTATTTCCAGGAAAGTATTTATCGAAGTCGCGGCCAGATCGCGAAACGCTTCAGCCGAGACAGACAATTTCGCTTCGTACTCCGGCATTATCAACATGCCAAGCACATCGTCATCTGAGCCAAGTGGCGTCAAATGATAGGTTTCACCATCTTCGTCAGCGACTGTTTGTGCGTCTATTTTTCCATGCCCGAGTTTATCACGGGTAAATGCCACACATTGGCAGCCGAGGCTTTTGTCACTGAGACCGTCGTTGTACCTTATTCTGGTCAACTGCGCCGAAGGGTCGTAAAATATAACTCCAAGCCCGGGCCGACCGAATAGATCTCGCGAGGTGCAGCTGAGAACACGCAGAATGCTGTCGGTATTCTTTCCACACGAAAGAATCTGCTTCTGCGCTTCATACAGCAATTGCTGATGCGATGCTGTCAATGTTTCAGCCACTTTAGCCCGTTAACTCCTTATATTTTTTAACCATCATCAGCGTGGAACGATCTGTCAAAATTCAAATGTATCACTCATAAACTTTTGCGCTTTTCCGTCGGTGTCAAGCCACAATAATGTAAAATCACACCGCCAAGCTCCCCAGCCGGGCTGAGACAATACCGGCACTCTTTCAATTTTCCGTTTCCACCAGATGTCTGGGGCAAGCCCGGCAATCGAACCACGGCAGGCGGCATTTCCTGCTTCCGGCTGAAAAAACGAGCCATCTGACCTGATTTCGCAAGCCGACGACATAGCGCCGCCACCACTGCAAAACCAGCTTATCTGATGACCTGAGTTCTCGTATTTCCATGCAAGAGCCCTTTTATAGTCGAAATCGTTGCCGTGTACATTTATTAATACGGGAAAACTGTCGCTTTTGTTCCCGAAAAAATCTTCCAACACTACATGTGCAGGCTCGACCGGGATTCTTCCGCTTCCGTCGAGAACGCTGACAACCCAGACCGGCTTAGAACAATTGTCAAGAAGCAACGCCCCCTGCCCCGGCGAAGTTGCCGGCAGATTTAAAGGCCTGACGACAGGCCAGCGCCCTGATCCGACGAGCGAGCGGGCAGCACCCCGGGCAATAGCCTGTTCACCAGGGAAAACCAGATCGATTCCACTTTCAAAGAGCACTTCGACCTGAGAGTCAAGCCTCGCAGCATTGGCAAACAGACCGCCGGTATTGCACATTACAATGCAACCGTTGCCAGCCAAAGCCCTGACAGCATCGACAAGCTTGCGAAGCTGCTGTGAAGCGACTTCGTGCTGAAAAACGCCCAAAAAAGCAAAGACTGGCATAAGCAATTTATTTTATCACATAGCCAGTCTGACCACAACAAAAACCATGGTAATAATTTATTATTGCGTATGTTTATCTTCTGCACGCCTCGGTCAGTTGAATTAAGCGCGAAAAGCGCGGGGCGCACTAATTATTCTGACGACTAAACGCATACTAGATAGCAATTACAGGAGCATAGATCAATAATGACTGATCCAGGAAAAATGCAGACTCTTCTCTTCGATGTTGTTGCTGGTAAATGTGTCATGCTCTTCACTACCCAGCTGAAAAGCCAGTTCTAGAGAATTCGCCGGTGACAATGCCTTTTCAACTCCAATTCGCCAATTTTTTCGGCTATGGCTCGAATAGAGTTCATCTTCGAAATCGGGATATTCGCGATCGATAAACTCAGTTTTCATTCTGAATTTAACCGTATCAGTGATCAGGTAATCCCAGCCTAACAGTATACGCATTTCATTTTCGTCGGGGTACAAGAAACGCTGGACGTCATACTTCCGCCACAAGCCTGAAAGAACGACGCTGGCACGCGACCGACCAGCCGAGTAAAGTCCTTCATAGGTCAGCGAATTGATCTTGAAATCTTCTTCTGCGACAGCCTGATGATTAAACATCTCATTGATAAAGGTGAAAGTCTGCGTCATGTTCTCTGAATAATCGTAATCAGCCGCCAGCGATAAAAAGTTGGCCGTATGATCGTGTAGAAAATACGCACCAGACTCACGCTGGTAATCGACCTTGCGATAAGTATCACGCAGACGCAGAGTGAGGTCGTCGGCAATCTCATAAGCGGTCTCAAATCCTCCGGCAACCTGGTTATAGCTGTTATCAATGCGCGTACGATCCCGCGAAGAAAAGTCGGCAAAAACCTTTAGAAAAAGGTCGCCACGTGTCTTATGTCTTATGTATTTAGCGCGCGGGTCTTCGTCGCGGGGATTTGCAACATAGTCGGTATAGTAATCAACTGCCTTGCGGGCTGCCATACCATTGGGAAACGATGCGAAGTAACTGCGCTCACCACGACTCGAATTAGCTACCGCCGTATATTTGTGACGACCGGGAATGAGCGACACAATCTCAAAACCGCCGCGCGCTTCTCGATAATCGGCATCGAGATCTTCTTCGAATTGACGCTCTTCATAACTGCCAAGAAGATTAAAGCAAGTGCGCTGCGAAAATTCGTGGCTGAGCAGAGCGCTTCCGAGATTAGATCTGAAACCATAATTCTCGATTTCGGGGATATCGAGATAACGGTTATGAAAGTCGAACTGAAAGTAATCGTGATCTCCGGCAGCGATACCCCAGACCAAGTTGAGATGATGATCGAGTTCGCGATATTTAAAAGATGAATAGTCACGACTGAGAACATCTTCTTTGTTATAGTGCAGGTAATTGAGCCTCTCTCTGATGTCAAGAAAGTGTGTTTCGTTGAGATCGCCATTAACAGCCAACGACAGATCACTGCGACTGCCAAAAAAGGTCTTGTCATACTGGCGATTGGTAACTGTTGGTGTAAGTGAAGCCGGGTCATAAACATTTTCATACCAGTCCCGCCTGGTGCTGTCGATAACCGAGCGGGAGTCATAGTCAAGAACCAGCTTAAAAGTGTCGTCAGCAGCAGATAGCGCCATTGCCGGCAAAAGGAATGCCAGCACCAGGGCCGCTCTGAACTGTTTTAAAACTCGTTTCATCAGATGCTTTCTTTCGAATCTGAAACTGACAGAATATACTCTGCCGCATCTATATTCGGCAGAAATAAGCAAAGCATGAACAGAAAGCATTGAAAAATGTCGCGGCTAAATTGTATATTCCCAGAATATGACCACACCAGTTACCCAACCACTACTGTTACTGCCGCCCAGCCGAAATTTGATCGTCAGGCAATCGGGAAGCCACCTTACCATAGAAGACATCCCCGACTGGCTGGCTGATTACATCGGGAAAAACCCGTCAGAAATGCTCGGAGGAGATTTCGAGATCAGCCTCGAGCCATATTTGCCGGGTTTGAGCGAACTTATCCGTCAGACCAGCCAGCAGCAGAAAAATTTTTACGCTTTCAAAACCCAACTTACCGATAAACATGGTGAGCAGCATCAGCTTCTCATTGATTCGCTGCTGTCAAATGATGCCGGCAGCAAAAATCTCGTGGCCATTGCGATGCAGGAAATCGCCGATAAAGTTCCAGCTGTTCTTGAAAAAGCGATATTCTGCGGCCTGGTTGGCATCTCTGAACCGATGCAACGCGTATTCAACAAGATCAGAATGTACGCAGCATCTGACGCCGCAGTATTAGTTACCGGCGAGACTGGCGCCGGCAAAGAAGGTATCGCAGCAGCCATTCACAAAATGAGTCGGCGGGCAGCCAGACCATTTGTGACCATGAACTGTTCTGCCATAACCGAAACCCTTTTTGAAAGCGAACTGTTCGGGCACGAAAAAGGCTCTTTCACTGGTGCCATGCGTTCACACCGCGGCCGCTTCGAGCGCGCCAGCGGCGGCACGCTATTCCTCGATGAAATTGGCGATCTGCCGCCACTATCGCAAGCCAAACTTCTGCGCGTACTCGAAACATCGCAGATCGAACGAGTTGGCTCAGAAACGCCAATCAAAATAGATGTGCGCGTTATTGCCGCCACCAATCACAATCTCGAAAAATCCAGCCAGAACAACAGTTTTCGCGCCGACCTTTACTATCGCATCAACGCCCTGCAAATACACGTGCCGCCGTTGCGCCAGCGACCAGACGATATAGAACTGCTGATTCAACATTTTATCAAAAACCTCAACCAGAAATACGGCCGCAGCGTCTCGTGCCTTACCCGTGAAGCTCTGCAACTGCTCAAACAGTATCAGTGGCCGGGTAACGTCAGAGAACTGCGCAACCTTATGGAACGACTTTTTGCAGAAAACCAGACCGATGTAATCGGCCTGCGCTCATTGCGCGAATGGTATGAAGAGCGCATGAACGCCGCCCAGTATGCTCCAGGAAAAGATTACAGCGACGTTACCATATTGCCATGGCAGCAGCCAATACGTCTCGGAATGCCTGAAAACAGCGATGCCTTACCAGCAAAGCTCAACGGCGACAAAAAGCTCAGCGAAAGCGAACTGCGCTACGCTTATCAGAAAGCCAACGGCAATATCACACGGGCGGCCGAGCTTCTGGGAATACACAAAGCAACTTTTTACCGCACTCTTAAATCGCTCAATCTTGAGCGCGAAGATTTGATGCGAGCAACAGACTAACCGACAGGAAATATCAACTGCCAGCAGGTTGCACAGATTCGGTCGGGTCTGTCGATGGCTCAGGGCTTTCGTTTACCGGAGCATGCTCAACCCGGTTGCGGCCGTTGCGCTTACAGATATAAAGGGCATCGTCAGCGAATTTGATCATCTCAAGAGCAGTTTCAGGCTGCAGTTTTGGCATGGTCGAAACGCCCACACTCAAGGTAACCTTGAGATCGCCCTGCGGCCCCTTGAAAGCAGCAGTTTCGACGCGCTCTCGCAGTCTTTCAGCCAAAAGCATGGCGCCCTCATAATCGGTTTCAGGTAAAATTACACCAAATTCTTCGCCGCCGTAGCGGGCAGCAATATCAGTGTCTCTGGCGTTGTCGCGCACGATTTTTGCAACCTCGCGCAGCACCATATCACCGATCTGGTGTCCCCAGGTGTCGTTGAACTTTTTGAAATGGTCAATATCAGTCATCATATAAGCAAGAGGCTTGCTATAACGGCGTGCCCGTCGGAACTCTTCTTCCATTTTTGCCTGAAAATGCCGATGAACAACCAGACCAGTCAAGCCATCTATGGTAGCAAGGTTGAACAATCTGGACTTTTCAATGACAACGGCGGCCTGATTTGCCATGGTCAGTGCTGTCTGCAGATCTTCATCGTTAAAAAAACCCTCGCGGCGATTAACGATATTCATAACCCCGATAGCGTTGTCCTTAATCATAAGCGGAACGCATACTATGGAGCGAATTCTTTCGCGGTCTTCATCTCGGAAAGCGAAACTTTTGTCTTTACGTACATTCTGGATCAGGCGTGGCTTACCATTGTTAAAAACTTCGCCGGCGATGCCTTTGCCGCCCTTAAACTGCTCCTTGAGCTTTTCATCGATGACAACTTCGCCCTCGACGCCAAAAACGGCAGCATGCTCAACGAGTTCTTCATACTTGTCATCCAGCAGAAAGAGAGAGCCACGCTCTGCGTTCAGCAACTGCACGCCACGACTCAATATGGCGTCGATGGTCTTGCCAAGATCACCCATGTAATTCACAGCCTGACTGACTTCGTTGATGATCGCCAGTTCTCTGACCTTGCGTGCCAATTCGTAGTTCTTTTCGCGCAACGAAACAAACTGCTGGACCAGTCTGGTAAAAGCCCATTGCATAGGAACCATGAGACAAACTGGCACCATTTCCCAGACGATGTCGAAATTGAACAGAATTACACAGACGACTCCCCACAAAGCCGCAATGCCGAGCGTTATAAAATTGGTTACCAGACCATGGCTTTTCCAGAGAAAATAAGCGATACCCAGAGCAAAAACGAAAATGAGGGTTATCGTCATTTCGACCGTCGAACGATGCAGAAATCTCTGGCTTAAGATATTCTGCAGCAGGTTGGCATGAATATGAACCCCGGCCAGTTGCCCATAAGGGCTGAACTTAACGTCTTCAGCCGAGTTACCTGTGGCGGTGGTGCCGATCAGCACCAGACGGTTGTTAAAGGTGCTCTGAAGTTTTTCCTTATGTCGGATATCATCCTGCTTGTCGCTGAGAAGCCGCAATGCTTCAGAGTAACTGATCGAGGTAAAATAATCAGAGCCGCCGGCATAATTGATCATATATGATTTAACCCGTTGGCCAATATTTTCGTAGCGGTCATGCAGCGGCAAAAACCTGGTACCCAGTCTGACACCGTAGTTCTCGACGACAGGACGACTGCCAAGATAATCAGCAGCAGCAGCCAGACCCAGCACGTAATATTCTTTACCGGCGTTGGTGCGATTGAGCAAAATCTTTCGGATAACGCCGTCAGGGTTGCTTATCTGCAGAGCCGCATCACGGTTTTCTTTTTTGATCGCAATATCGATAAAACCAAGAGAAGGCGCAGCTTCCATCAATTTGTCGTTCGGCCTGATCGAAGCGTCAAGAGTAACAAAGTCACCGGTATCGTTGTCGAGACCGGTTTCTTCTTTGAGAATCAGCGGCAGCGTTACGCGGCCAAAATTTCTGATGCCATTGGCAAACTCCTGATCATCAGATTCGCCATGCAACGATTTATCGCAAAAAATGAGATCGAAAGCAACTGTCTTGGCGCCAACTCTTTTCAGCCCGTCCAGCAATTCCGCATGTCTCTGCCGTGGCCATGGCCAGGTTCCCAGTTCTCTGATGCAGTCATCGGTGATATTTATCAGCACGACTTCCTTGTAATCTGCCAGAGGCCCGCGCAGATTAAACCTGAGATCCAGCGCCTTGTTTTCGAGAACCTCGAGAAAACCGTAATAGAAAAACATTGAAAAAATCAGCGCAAACAAAAAGCCGGCAAGCATTTCCCAGAGCGGAATTACTGCCGCAGGTTTTTCTGAAGTTAGTCTGATTATTTCGCTGGAGACCAGAATCCCTTCTGAATCCCCAGCGTTCTGCTTCTGGATCATTTATCAGGGAACAGCAATCTGAGCGCGCAACTTTTTCATTTCCTTAAATGCTTCATGAAACATTTTGTCGGAACGGGGAAGCAGTCTGATCGCTTCTTTGTAGTTGCGAATTGCTTTTTCAACCTTGGCCTGGTCTCTGAGACGGTCGGCCCGGGTCTTGTAGAGCTTGCCCAATCTGCGGCGCGAATCGATAAACTTGTCTTCAAAAACATTCACACCTGTATAAGCGGGGGCAAAGGGGTCGGTAACCGTAAAGGAAGAATAAAGGCCGAGAGCTTCCTCGTAGTCTTTTACCGCTTTTTCCCAGACTTCGGGTGCTTCAAATTCTTCGGTTTCGACAAATTCATCTTCCTTGAGATTCTGCTGAATGCGTTCTTTCAGCTGCTCAAGAAAAGCATGATAAACATTGTCTGAGCTGTCGAGAAGAAGCTGGGCGCGTTTCAAAAACCCTGATGCCATAGCGAACTTGCCGGCATGGCAAGCCTTGTTGATCTTGGCGAGATAAGGCCTGATAATGCTGCGCCGGCACTCGGTCAGAGAGTTTTTAATATAAACCACGAATTTATGGGTTGCCGGCATGCCGGCAGCCTTTTTCATGGCTTCCTGATATTCAAGAATTGCCTCACCATAGTTGCCGGAACGCTTGAAATCATCGCCGCGCTCGACAAATGGATTGAGTTCAAGCCGCATCATGGCATCGCGATGCTTGTTGCGAGATTTATCGAGCAATTCCTTAACTTCTTCGAGAAAAGTAATATTGTCATCTTTAGCAAGCCTGGTAGCTTCTTCAAGCTCGTCTATCGCGATCTGCCAGGCTTTGTTGCCCATGGCTGCCCGGCCCTTGTCTAAATGAACTGTCGCAAGATGGCTGTTAACATCTTCAATGCGTGCATTGATAGTCTTTTGCAGATCGACCTGCTCGGCTGTCATAGGTGCATCAGGGTCGATTTCGCGCATAGCATTGAATTCCTCGAGCGACCTGAGATAACTTATCTTGGCCTCACCCCATTCGCCGGCATTTCTGCGTGCATCGCCGTCATTAACATGGGCCTGAATTTCACGATATTTTTCACTGTTCATATTAAGATCTCCTTAATCTGCCTGTCTTTTATCAGCTGTTTTTTTCATGCGCTGCGATGCGTTTTTCGCATCGAAAAAATTAACTCCGCGGCCTTCGCTTTCACCAGCCTGTTCGTAGGCTGTAGCGGCCTCTTCGTAGTTTTCAAGACGATAATGAATGTAACCAAGCAGCGAATTTGCGTCCTGGTTATCCGGTTCAAGCCGTAGCATCTGCTTGATTGCCTTTTCCGCACTGACAAAGTCTTCTAGTTGTACATTGACCAGTGACAGATCCCACCATATCTGAGATGCCTGCGCATGCTTGCCGGAAAGACGTTTAAAATCCAGCAATGCCAGATTGTAGCGGCCGTCTTTCATTTTCTGAGAAGCGGCAACATAGCCCGAGTCAGCGGCCAAAGCTGCATTAGCTGCTCCTGGCGAAGAACCGGAACCGGAAACAGATGCAGCGACAGAGACTTTGCCTGATGCCGGTGCCGCAGCAGGTGAACCAAGATCGACCCGGCCGCCAGCCTGAGAATATTCTACCAGGGCGCGCACCCGGGCCCGGTATTCTGAAGTCGGAAAGGCCGCCAGAAAAGCTTTGGCCCAGCCAATTACCGCCTCGTGTACACCAAGAACAGCGCGCAGTCTTATCGCTTCATAATAAGCCTTTTCAACCAGAGGCGAAGCCGGGTGGTTCGTCAACAGCTGATCGTAGGTTTTGCAGGCCTCAAGTGACTCGCCAAAAGCAGCAGTGCAATCAGCCAGCTCAAGAAGAACCTTGTCCATCCCGGGCCTGTCGGCGCCGTCTTTAAGCTGATCCTGAAGGCTTAGAATGCGCGTAGCAAGAGATTCTTTACTGCTTCCATCAGTAGATTCAATTTTCAGCACATCGCGTAACAGCCGGGTAGTTTCAGCGCCGAGTTTTACAGCACCGGGGGCCGGGCGAGTCGGTTCCGGGTCACTTGTTCTGACTGTTTTCTGACTGACTACCGGCTTTTCAACCGGGCGCTTTTCTTCAACTGATAGAACTGGTTCAGCAGCAATCTTGTTATCGGGTTCGGGTTCGGGTGCCGGTGCGGGCGCCGGCGCCGGCGCTGGCTGTGGCGCTATTTTCTTCGCGACGGCAACAGAGACGTCTTCTTTTGTCGGAGCGTCAGGCATCTCATCAGCTTCCATGCGCAAGCCTTCCGATTTCATGAAAGCCTGGCCAAGTTCGTAGTAAGGACTTGAATGATGATTTCGCCGCATGCGAGCGAACAGGCTTTCAGCCCGGCTTCGGTTGCCCAGAGCCGATTCAGCCTGCATCAGACGATAAATGGCTTCTGCCTGTTCTTCAGGATTGCTAACCGATTCAAGCAGTTCATTGAATGTGCGCACAGCATCGCGGTGCCGCCCGGCTTCGATCTGGCAGTCACCCAGCATAAAACGCGCGAGATTCTTCTGAACCGTGTTGTCGGTGTTTTCAAGTGCATATTCAAAACTCGAAATAGCCTCGTGAATGTTTCCGGCCGCCCGCTGTTTCAAGGCAGCTGACATAAGGTCAGTCGCTTTGCGTGAAGCAACAACGGGATGTGCGACCAGCAGAATTCCCGCTGCAATGAATGTCATGGCAAACAGCCGCTGCAAATATGCCATTTATATTCCCCGAGAATAGAATTTAGAATAAACGTACAACGCAACAGGATAAAGCATACATACCCAAAGCGGCAAGCAGAATTACTGAAACCGTGACAAGAAATTGACTTTGCGTAGCAAATGCGGTTAAATCCTGCTCGTAGCGAACATACCAGTCAGGCAGGTGTCTTACATTGCCATATCTGACGCTCCTGCCAGCCTGCAGGAGAAGTCGTCCCTCGTATCTGACAAAACGGCTTTTAAAACCACGATCTGCCTCACTGACAAAAGAAGGAAATACCAGCTTCATGTTCACCTGTCTGGCGATGATTTCACGATCGGCATGACCAATTACCTGACCACTGCTGTCAGAAAAGACGAGTCTGCTGTCCGCATTTTCGGCAACTTTTTCGGCCGCCTGACTCAGATAGTCGATATCGACAAAAGCAGTCAGACATGCCACCGGATTACGCTCCGTATCGCGCACCGGCACGGCAACCCACCACAGAGCATGCCGCCTTCGGCTGTCATAGCCAACCGGACCAGCAAAGAATATGCTGCCGCCACCGATCGCCTGACAATCGCGCGTGTCGAGATTTATGCCGCCGGCTGGCATATCGCCGACAATTGCCAGCACCTCGCCATCCAGACTTCTCAGCATTACTGAGCGCAACAACTCGTCATTGAGTGCCGCTGAAAAAAAGTCTTCGACAGCGGCAGCATCGTGCAGAGACTGCCGGCCAAAACCGGCCAATTTTTCGAGAGTAAGGGCTATTGAAAGGTAAAGAGCGCATGAATCGGCGACAAATCGGCGCGCAGCTGCAATCTTTTCGCGAACAAGCCCGGTTTGAGCGAGCATTCGCGCGAAATCCCTTTCCGACAGCTTCACTGGCTGCAACATGCGTGTCGGATCATCCTCTTCGTTATCGGGAAAAGCCATACCGGCAATCGTCGCCAGGCGGCGCGCCAGAGCAGAAGGAAGTTCGCAATAATAGTCGATATCGTGCGAAAAGTCGAGAATCTGCCCATACATATTACCCAAAACCGGTTCATAAGAATCGATCAAAAGCTGAAGATCATTCTGTATTTTCTGCTGCCAGGCCAAGACATTACTGGCGCTGCTGATCTTCCTCAGTTCGGGATTCTTGGCCATCAGCAGCAGAGAATTTCTGATCTGTTGCGCCGGTCGAGCAGCAATTTCAGCAGCCAGACTCACAATTCCGCCAGCTTTCTGCGAAGACTGTCTCTGAACTAGTCTTTCCGGAAAACGGTAAAGCCACGCCGCCAGAAAAAATATTGCTATGCAGGCCATAATGCCAGCCGCTGCCAGAAGTTTGCCTGGCCTGAACAATGATCGATGAGGTTTAGCTGATAATGACTCTAAGTTTTTCATAAATAAATGCCGATAATATTACTGGAACCTATAAAAAATTAACAAATCAGAAACTGATAAATTACGAATAACAGGAGGCCCGAAATGCTTTGCCCACAATGTGGTACCCCAATGCTCAGGAAGTCTCATTCAGGTCGTCAGAGCCCTTACTTTACTCTTAACTGCGACCACTGTAAATTTGTCATCTTTTACCGCGGCAACTTCAATAACGAAGAATAACGAGCAAGGTTCCGACGCCATCATACTGATCCTGATTATTTTACCACATCAGGTCTTCCAGGACGCTAAATTTACCAACTTCAATTTGCACCGGTTACACTGAAAATTATTCGGCAGATTGTCTATCAGACAACCCTGTGCTAGAATGCGTGGATTTTATCTCATTTTACCCTTTTCGGAGATTCCATGCCCAAAGCAGCACTGCCGGCAGTCAAACTCAGAGACATCTTTTACATAGTTACAGGCTCAATACTGGTTGCATTCAGCCTCGCCGCCTTCACTGTTCCCAATAAAATCGCTACCGGTGGCCTTACCGGCATAGCTACTATTTTATATTATACGATAGGAATGCCGGTCGGCGCTGTCGTGCTTGGCGGCAACATCGTTCTCATTTCACTGCAAGCCTGGATTATCGGTCGGCGCTCGGCCTGGAAAACACTTATGTCAATTCTTGTCACTTCGGCCGCCATCGAATTGATGATGAATGTTTATGGCATGCCGGCGCTGACGAATGATCCCATTCTTGCTTGTCTTTACGGCGGTCTTATATCAGGTGTCGGCATTGGCATGACCTTTCGCGCGGGCGGTACATCCGGCGGAACCGATATAATCAGCCAGATTCTGCATTTTCGCTTTCACATTCCGGTTGGTGACGTGATGCTGTTCTCTAATGTTATAGTGACAGGCCTGGCCGGCTATGCCTTTGGACCAGAACTCGCTCTCTACGGTCTTATCACGGTATTTTTCAGCAGCAAGGTCATCGATGCCGTTCTCGAAGGCATGTCTGTTTTTCGCTCAGTGTTCATCATCTCGAAATTTCCCGATGAAATCAGCTGGGCTATTATTGAGGATCTGCACCGCGGCGTGACCTGCCTGAATGGCGTTGGCGTTTACACGGCCAAACCGACAAGTGTATTGCTCACAGCCGTGCGCCGCAAGGAAATGCATATTTTGCGCCAGATCATCTATGAATACGATCCCGACGCCTTTGTAATAGTTGGTGATGCGCGCCAGATACTTGGGCATGGTTTTGTCAGGCTCAGCGATGAAATGGAACGCGAAAAAGGTTGAACTCTGACGCAGGAGGTACCCATGGCGCAGCGAATAATCAGACTGTATGCATCAGAATTCCCTGATAATGAGCCTTTTGCTGCATTTTTCCGGCGCCCTGATGTAAAAACAGTTTTTTTAAGCGACAAGCAGTTATTTGAGCTCAAAAGTCCCGACGAAACCGGCATTTACTTCATTCACGAGAAAGTTTTCGCCTCAAATCTGCTGCGCTTCCTCTACTATTTTGACAAAACCGACAAGAACCTGCCTTTGCTGATTGTCGGCGACAAGTTCAGCCAGGACTATCTCGAACATCTGTTCGCGAATCGCCCATTCACTTATCTTGGCCTGCCTGTCAGCGAAAAAGAGCTCTACGATCTGACCCTCAAGGTTAAGGCTGACCAGGCGCGCTACCTGCCAACGCACGATTTTGAAAAAGAGCTACAGACGGCAAAAGAAAATATTGAAGCGCTGCACGAGATCGGCATAGCGCTGTCTTCCGAAAACGACCCCGACAAGCTGCTCGAGCTGATTCTCACCCAGAGTCGCAATATCGCCGGAGCTGATGCCGGCAGCCTCTACCTTCTCGAAGGTGAAAGGCAGCTGCGCTTCAAGCTTTCTCAAAACGTTTCACTCGACTGGTCAGTGAAGGAAAACTCCGTGCTGCCGGTAGACGGGCACAGCATCTGCGGCTATACCGCCAGTTCCAGAGAGGCAGTCAATCTGCTCGATGCTTATAACATTCCAGAAGCTTTTTCTTTTACTTTCAACAAGAGCTACGACCAGAAGTCAGGGTATCGTTCCAAGTCGATGCTGGCCGTGCCAATGCGCAACAAAAACGGTGAGGTTCTCGGGGTTATACAGTTGATCAACAAACGGGCTGACTACGAGCAGAAAGTTGCCGGACAACCGCTACGCCTCGATCAGGTTCGGCCTTTCAACCACGATGATGTCGAACTTCTCAGCAGTCTAGCCTCGCAGGCGGCCGTTGCCCTGGAAAATTCGCGACTGTATCAGGATATAAAGAAACTATTCGAGGGCTTCGTCAAGGCTTCGATCTTCGCGATAGAATCGCGCGATCCTACCACGCACGGGCATTCAGAAAGAGTTGCCGAACTGACCATCGCGCTTGCTTACGAAATTAACAAGGTTAACAGCGGTGAACTCGCCAACGTTCACTTTGACCATAAAAAGCTCACTGAATTACGCTACGCCTCGCTGCTACACGATTTTGGCAAGGTCGGCGTGCGCGAAGAAGTTCTGGTCAAGGCAAAAAAACTGTTTCCATATGAACTTGAGAGCCTCAAGGAACGTTACCGTTACATAAAAAAATCAATAGAAGCTGATTTTTACCGGGAATGCCTTGAATACGCTGTAGAAAATGGGATAGAAAGATTTCAACTGGTCAGGCCATCACTTGAAGCGTCGTTTAGAACTCACACACAGGAAGTTCAGGAAACCCTCGACTTTCTCATCAAGGCAAACGAACCGACATTGCTCGACGACGGCAACTTTCACAAACTGCTGGAACTGGGCAAACAAAATCATCTTGGTCGTGACGGGTTGATGACCCCCCTGCTGACTGAGCGCGAAACCCATGTGCTCTCCATCCGTCGCGGGTCTTTGTCAGAAGCAGAAAGAATCGAAATCGAATCACATGTGCGCCACACCTTCAAGTTTCTGTCAAAAATCCCCTGGACAAAAGACCTCTGCCGCATACCCGAGATAGCTTACGCGCACCATGAAAAGCTCAATGGCCGCGGGTATCCCAATCACCTGTCCCGCGACGAAATACCCATAGAATCTCAGATACTCGGTGTCGCCGACATCTTCGACGCACTGACCGCACAGGATCGACCTTATAAACCAGCGGTGCCGTTGCAGAAAGCTATCGAAATACTGCGCATGGATGTCGATCAGAACCACATCAACCGTGAAATCGTTGACATCTTCGTCAACAAGAAGGTTTATCTGATACTCGAAGGCCGCATGTTCCGCTGAACATGACGATAATTAGCAGCTTATCAGCCAGAGATCAGTCTTCGTGATAGATGAAGTCAATGCAGGCTGTAGCGGCAAGACTGATCAGGCTCATTGAAGTATCGGTGTGAATATCCAGTTCGTAGGTATCGGCAGTTGTTAAAAGCTCACGCAAAAGGCCTTCTGCTTTGTGCCTTATCGTTGCAATCGGGTTGCCGTTGTTATCTTTGAACTGAAAGTTTCTGAAGTGCCAGCCGCCGCTGATAGTGCCGAGCCTTTGACCGCTGCCGTCTTCGACGACGATGCTTGGATGCATGAACGAAAATGTCTGCCGCAACCGCCCGAGAACCTTGTTATCGGAACCGCGCACGGTAAAAGCCGAACAGGCCAGAGCTGCCGGACGTGTGATTTCAAGAACCGGACCGCCCTGCGGATCACGCATGACCAGTTTTACCGGCAGAAAAGCCTTGTCGAGAAAAGCACGCGCGATGGCCTGCGCTGTTGTTGTTTCTTCTTCAATACTGCCAAGCAGGCTGCCATTCTGCGGATCAAAAATCATGTAAGACTCACAAAGCTTTGTAGCCCCAACCAGTTCTTTCACGATGTATTTATGCTTCATTGCTATAGTAGCCATATTCCACTCCTTACCAGACTCTTACGCCAAGTTCAGCTGCCCATTCGTAAGGTTCTACGCCGTATTCGCCAGCTGTATCGATCAGCTCGGCAAAGACCTTTTCGGCCAGTGCGGCCTTGATTATTTTAATATCAGGAATGACACCCGGCTTGTTACCGCAGGCAGCAAAGCCCTGGCGCCAGGCATCCTTCTTTTTCTGATCTTCGATATTCTGCCAGGCCGCCCTGATCATGTACCAGCCCGCCTGAAAATCTTCGAGAACATCTTTTTCGGCATGGCTCAAACCGGCGAAATTGCTGGTCAGAGTATCTTTAATGGAGGCAGTAGCTGATGCATCATACCAGACCGGCTGATCGGGCTGCGCCAGAAATGCCAGGTATTCGACAAACGCGTCTACAGCCTGAACTGTTATCAGAATTTCGCCTTCCTGAAACACTTTCTGTGAACTTTCTTTCTGCAGGCGATTGAACAGTTGAGACGCCACGTCTTCGGGCACTTCAGCGGCAGTTCTGGCAAAGTCATCGGCGAGATCGGCCTGAACTACTTCAAGCTGCTCTTCGTCAAGCTCTGAAAGTGAATCTACCAGTGCTACTGCTTCGAGAAAGTCTGCTTTCTCTTCTGTGGTCATTTCTGCACATTCACGGGTAATTTCGGCGAGAAAAGCATCTTTCTGACCGACTGTGAGTCTGGAAGTCAGAACAAATTCGATCAGTCGGATATGGCAGTCAACAGCAAACGCGGTAATTGGCGGTTCACCCGGTATTATGATCTTTTCATCGGCCCAGAGTGAAGCACCAGCAAACAACAATGCGGTTAAAATCAGCAAAGTAACCGATATCGCCTTTTTCATGATCAACTCCGTAGGAATCAGATTCGGATAGTGCCATGATATAAGCTTACACCTTTTTTTTCAACCAATGGCGAATTCTATCGGGGCAAAGGTGAAAGAGTGTTCGACTTTGACAGTAAGACAGATCACACCTGATGAGCGAGGTACAGGCACTGAAAATTCATCTGAGCAAAAACCTGTGAATAGTGTTATCTTATTTGGTCAGGGCGTAACGCTCAGAGTATCAAATACGTGCGAGGGATTCTATGGCTGCGAAGAGTCAGATTAAAGTCGATATTGCAATACAGAACGAGCTCGAAGATCTGGTTACCGAACTACGCTCGACACTTATCACGAAAAGACTGAAGGCCGTCAAATCGCTTGGCAGGCTCAAAACTCCAATTGCAGTAGAACCTCTCATCAAGATACTGTCAGACCGTTCGCGCGAGGTCAGGTGTGCTGTCATCGAAGCGTTGAGCATGATCAATCCACCAAATCTCGCCGAGACACTACAGCCACTTGCCAGAGACAAATCAGCCGATGTCAGAATACGTGTTGCCCATTCCCTGGGCATCTGTGACAGTAATGATGCCATCGAAAGTCTGATGACACTGATTCGCGACCAGCGCGATGAGGTGGCCGGTATGGCCGCACGAAGCCTGGCACGACACCCAAGAGCAAGCCTCGCCCTGCTAATCAGACTATTTGGCGACAAGTCCTGGAAAATCAGGTCGAGAGCGGCAACAGCCGTAACCAGAATGGGCAAAGACGCAGTGGAAGCGCTCAAACTGGCGATAGATGATAATGATTCGAACATACGATTCTGGACTGCAATCTGCCTCGGCCATCTGCGTGACCGCTCACATGCCGTGATACTGCTCGAAAAACTGCAGGACCGCGACATTGGCGTACGCATTGCGGCATTGCGCGCACTACGCGAAATCGGCGACCCGAATGTAGCAGCCAAGCTTTTTGAAGCGCTTTCCCAGCCATCAGAACTGATTCGCGACCTGATATATGAGATTCTCAAAGACTTTGGCACCCACTCGATTCCGTATCTGATGGAATCGCTGTCGAGCGAATACTGGATGGGGCGGTCGCTGGCGGCGCAGGCTCTTACCGATATGGGCAGCGAAGCGGTATTTCCGCTGGTTTCCGCCCTGGAAAGCCAGGACAAGGAACGGCGCTACTGGGCCATCAGAATTCTCGGCAAGATGCATGAACAGACAGCATACTCCGACATCAAGAAATTTCTTTCTGATCCTGATCCCGAAATCCGGATGGCGGCCCTTGAATCAATGGGCTATTACCTTAATCCCGACGCCGTGCCGGCGATGATCGAACGCTTTCTTGACCCGGCCTGGGTTGTACGCAAGCATGCCTGCCGGGCTATAGTAAAGTTCGGCACCAAAGCAGTGCCTAATCTGCTCAAGGCACTTGGTTCAGTCGAAGAAGACGTGCGCTACTGGTCTTTGCGCGCTATCGGCGACATCAAACCTCGCGGTATTTACCCGCATCTGGTAAAACTTTTCAAGGATCGTTCTTGGACCATCCGCAAAACCACCTCTGACGTTCTCGGCGGTTACGGCGAAGACGCACTGATGGAACTCCCCGCACTCGCCACTGACTCTACCGATTCAGAAGCCAGATACTGGGTCTTGCGTTCTCTTGGCCGTATCCGCGCCGGCATGTCGCTGCCGCTGCTGTTCCGGGCCCTTGAAGATCCTTCCGAATCGATTCGTGACGCTGCTCAGAAGGCTCTGGCAAACTATGGCGCTGAGATTATTGACGATCTCTTTGCGCTGCTCAAAAGCGAAAAGCGCATGTTGCTCGAAAGCGTCTGTGCAACTTTTACCCGCATTGGCCCGGCACTGATGATACCCAAGCTCTGTCGCAATCTCGGCAAATTTGATGAACACGTCAACTACTGGATAAGACGGGCATTGATTGGCTTCGGCAACGAAGCCCGCCCACAGGTAATTCAGCTGTTGCAGAGCAAGTCTGAAGAAATAAGGCGTCAGGCTGTTCTGAGCCTTGGCCAGATCGGCAAACACAGTGACAGCGAAGCTATTCAGCCCCACCTCAAAGATGAATACTGGCCGGCCCGCATTGCCGCGGCTGAAACTCTGGGAACGCTCGGAGACGCATCAGCGGTCAATGCACTGATCGAGGCGCTCGAAGACGAAGACGAAGATCTCGCCATGGCCGCCATAATTTCGCTCGGCAAAATTGGTGATGAAAAAGCAGTGCCCGGGCTTATTTCAACTTTACAGCGCGAATCATGGGCCCTTAAATTTCAGGCTATCAAGATTCTTGGCGAGATGCGTGTCAACCGCGCCTTTGGCGATCTCATCAAGCTTCTCGACGAAGACACACTTGACCTCCAGATACACATAGTCAGGGCGCTGGCCCGGATCAGCCATCCGCGCTGTTATGAAGAACTAAAGAAGCGCTTTGACAAGGAAAAGGAAAGCGAAATTCGCCTGGCTTATATTGAAGCTCTTGCTGAACTGGGCAATCCGGCTATAGTAACCGAATTTGTAAAAATGGCCCAGAACAAAGAAAACTGGGATGAACGACGGGCAGCCATCAGAGCCCTCGGCATCATGCGGGTAGTCAATGCCAGAAGCGTTCTCATTCAGGCCCTTAAAGACAAGGATACGGTTATCAGTCGCGAAGCTCTGACCGCTCTCGAACAGATCCTCCCGCCAGAAGAATTCAAAAAAACCGAAAAAGCCATTGCGGCTGCCCGCAGGCAACAGGAGCTCTTTCAGAAAGCATTCAATGAAGGCATGCGCCAAATGCGTCTCGGCGCCATGCGCGAAGCTGAAAAATTTCTCAAAGAGGCAATCCGCATAAATTCAAGGGCAGCCTACGTCTATTCTGCTCTCGGCAACCTGTATTACAAAACCGGCAAGCTGATCGACGCCACTAAGGCCTATGTAATGGCCACTACCATCAGCCCGGAAGACATCACGCTCAAACTCAACCTCGGTATGGTATATTACCGCCGCCGCGCATATAAAGAGGCTGCCCAGGTATTTGGCAAGGTCGCTAAATCGGCCGGACCGAAAAGCCAGCAAGGGCAGTATGCCAGCAAAATGATTGCGCGCATCAACGTTGAAGCCCGCCAATCATCAGCACCGCCTGAGTTTGAATGAGCGGCCCGATCATTTTTTGCCGGGCAATGTGCCAGAACAGATGATTATAGAAAAAAAAACGCAAGACAGATCAGGAATGCAACACAGGCTTTTAGTTCTTGTCTGCTGCTTCTTATTAATCGCCATAACGCCAGCGGCAGAAGCCATTACCAGATGCAGCAACTGCCAGTATCCGGTAACTTCCGATGCCCTCACCTGCCCGAAGTGCCTGCGTAAACTTCAGTGGCCGCTTATACCAGAACGCAGTCGCAGCGCGCGGGTAGTTGTGCGCACCGGTCACGACGCCTTCATCAGGCATCCGCACGCGCGCATTCGCAAGTATCGTGACGACCGCAACACAGGCGGCGATCACACCGGTCACATCGGTTCCTGGGGCGGACCAACCACCTTGCGTTACCTGCTGCGATTTGATATCCCACAGGCGTTTGCAATGGCACAGGTCGATATGAATGGTTTCAATGTCAGACGGGCACTGCTCAGACTCTGTGTCGACGATCAAGGAAAATACAATGGCCTGCCTGTCAGGGTGTATCCTCTCACCCGGCCTTTCTCAGCAGGAACCGGCATGACTGGAGTTCGCGAAAAGGTGCCGGATGGCTGCGACTGGTACTATTCTGCGCCCCTGATAGTCTGGCATAGAGAAGGCGGCGACTATGCCGAAAAACCTTCGGCAGTGGCCATTCTCGGTGAAGATGGCGAGAAAGAAACCATTATAGATGTTACCGAGCTGATCATAGCGCGCTTCGACGAGTTTGCCAGAACCGGCGTCTGGAACGACCCCGGTTTTCTGATCATGCACGACCCTGCGCGCTACGGCTACCATGGTTATGTTACCATTCACAGCCTTGAGGCAGTATATCTCGGGCAGAGCGTTCGCTCACCAGAACTTTTCATTCAGTGAAGCGTTGCTGCGACGCCACGCGACGTTGCATGCACCGGCCGCGCAACCGCTGAAAAATCGCGAAAACCCTTTCCATAAGCCAATTCTAAAAGTTGGCACACCCCTTGCAATAATAGTTGGCGTAAAGCGATTGACGCAAACTCATAAGCAGGAGGAATAAGAAAATGACAATCTGGAATTTTTTGAAGGAAATGGATCAACTGCAGTCGCAGCTTGGCGAACTGGCCAGGCTCAACTCGATCAGCGGCTGGCCGCGCATGGCCTTTCTGCCAGGCGTTTCGGCACGCCACTTCCCGATGATGAATGTTTCGGCTGACGACCAGAACATATATGTCGAAGCACTCGCCCCCGGCCTTGACAGCAAAAGTCTCAAGGTGACTGCTCTACGCGACAAACTGACCATAAGTGGCGAAAAAGCTACCGCCAAAGTTGCCAGCGAAAAGTATCATCGCAGCGAACGCTCCGCCGGCAAATTCACCCGCAGCATTGAGCTGCCCGCTTCGATCGACCCAGACAAGGTTGACGCAGAATACAGCAACGGCATTCTCAAGATCACTTTGCCGAAAGCCGAAGAAGCCAAACCCCGCCAGATCGAAATCAAAGTTGACTAACTTAAGAACATTAAGAAAGGAGAGATTACCATGGCCGAAAAAACTATCCCCGCAACCCAGAACAATGAGAACCAGGTGGTAAAGCGCGAAATAACCAGAAATCCAGAGGCTTACGTAACGCCACTGACCGATATATACGAAGAAGAAAACGGGCTTCATGTACTCTGTGACCTGCCAGGCGTCCAGAAGGACGGCCTCAGAATCAAGGTCGAAAATAACATACTGACGATCGAGGGCCACGTAAATGCGAAGAACGACACCTCATACCTGCTGCACGAATTTGAACCGGCCAACTACTACAGGCAGTTCGAACTCAGCGAAAGTGTAGATCAGGAGAAGATCAATGCTGAAATGAAAAATGGCGTCCTGTCAATCTTCCTGCCCCGGGCAGAAGCCCTTAAACCCCGCACTATCGACGTTAAAATCAACTGACCTCGTTACTTACAGCCTCTGTTAACCAGTTGCCCCGGCTATGTGTAAAGCAAAGCCGGGGCAATTTTTATTCCGTCATGCGCGGCTGAACTGCTGCGCATTTTTTTGTCCTTGACAAAGGTGGCAGGTTTAAACAGATTTTTGCTTTTGTAAGCAAGTTTCTGTTTTTCTGGAGGGTATCATGCCAATTACAGTAAAAAGCCTGTTAACGGGAATAGCCATGGCCGGACTTTTCAGCTTTGCCGCCTGCCTGCCGGCGCATGCCATTCTTGAAGGCCCCAACCGCGAAAGGTTCGAACAACTCGACTTTTCGGAACACATGATCAAAAGTGGTCTTTATGCCAAAAGCGGCAAGGCTGTATTCAACCGCGACCAGAAAAGATTCGTACGCGGCATAAAGGAAAGTAATGCCCCGCATATTTACGAACCCGATGTTTACACGTGGGAACTGGCAATGGCCGAGCATCGCAAAAAACTGGCACAACTGGCTCCCCCGCAGGAACCGCCCATTCCAATGGTTTCCCCTGTTCCCATGTATGGGCCCGGTATGCTGCCGGCGAATCCCATGCCTTTACAGCTGACGCCGATTGGACCACAGGCTGTATATGAAAGCTCTGCCACATTGCCGGCAGACGCCCAGGAGCGTATGAACAACATGGTATACCGCGCCCGCGCCCGCGGCCTGCACCCGGGCAGTGAACTGCGCGCCAATGAAATCAAACAGCGGCTTGTCGATCACATGAACAGACTGGGTGGCGACGGGTCTGCCGCCCAATATGGATCGCCATCTATTCCGGCACTGCTGCCGGCGTTGCCTGACCTGCCCAAAGGCAAACGTGGCGATTCCTACGATTCAGGATTCTAAGGTCTGCCGTAGACCTTTAAAATAGCAAAACAGATCCCCGCGATCGGGAATTTTTCCGAGAGCGGGGATTTGTTGCTTTAGATCAGAGACGCATGGCGACGGCGCACTGGTTGTAACCAACACCTGAGCCAACAAACACCACCAGGTTGCCCTCTTTAACCAGGCCGCGGCGGCGCGCTACGTCAAAGGCGACTGGCAGACAGGCAGAACCCATGTAACCGTATTCATGCATGATCTTGATCGCCTTTTCTTCCGGCAGGCCAAGATCTTGCATGACCTGGGTAATCGTCTTGCTGCGCACCTGTGTAAATACAATGTGATCGATATCTTCGACCTTGAAGCCACCGTTCTCGGCCACTTCGCGCACGCGTTTCGGCCAGCCTTCACGATTCACTGTCGATGGAAAAGGCGTAACAAAGCGCACCTTCGTGCGACCGGTTTTGAGCGACTCCTCACTGGGAGGTTCACTGGTGCCGCTTGAATAAATGCCCCAGCACTCATAATACGAGCCATCTGCAGCCAGCGCAGACGAGATGAAACCCGTCTTTTCACTGGCTTCGAGAACAACGGCTCCGGCGCCATCGCCGTAATAAAAGCTCATCGGATCATTCTCGAGATCGGCGAGACGATGCATCATGTAAACGCCGATCACCAATGCACGTCTGATATTGGGCTGATTCGCCATCATGCCGGAAGCAATAGCCAGGCCGGTTGGAAATGACGCACAGGCACAACCAACATCGAATGTTCCGGCATTTTTTGCGCCCAATTTATGCTGCACCACAACAGAAGTGGCTGGAGTGATAAAATCCGGAGTATCTGTTCCGAGAACGATCAGATCGATGTCTTCGGGTTGCACCCGGGCATCTGCCATGGCTGCCCGGCAGGCTTCCACCGCCAGATCCGAAGTTGCCCAGTCGGCTGGAGCACGAAATCGGGTAAGAATACCTGTTGCCTCTTCGCTCTTGTTAATGATCTCTTCACCAAATTTTCTCCTGAATTCCTCGTTGGGATGCTCTTCTTTCGGTATATATGCGCCGCTGCCGGCGATTCTTGCGTAGCGTGCCATGATTTTCTCCGTTTCAATTATTTTGCAGTGCAAAAATTTTATGCCACAACGCAGCATAAAAGTCAAGCCTTACTTGAGACTTTTGCATCTGCTCGTTTTGTGATAGACTGTCGCAGCATGCAACATCATGCATCAACTTTTCTCAGGAGGCTCCAATGTCTATTATTGATGCTATTCAGGCTCGCGAAATCATCGACAGCCGTGGTAACCCCACTATCGAAGTAGAAGTAATACTTGAAAGCGGCGCTTATGGTTGCGCAGCCATTCCATCCGGTGCCTCTACCGGCGAACACGAAGCAGTAGAACTTCGTGACGGCGACAAGAAGCGCTACGGCGGCAAAGGCGTTCTTAAGGCTGTAGCCAATGTAAACGACATAATTTCCGGCGAAATCGAAGGTCTCGATGCGGTTGAACAGCGCGCAGTCGATGCCACCATGATCGCCATGGACGGCAGCAAAAACAAAGCCAAGCTCGGCGCCAATGCCATTCTTGGCGTTTCACTCGCCGTTGCCAAAGCCGCTTCCGAATATTGCGGCCTGCCGCTTTACAGATATATCGGCGGTGCCAACGCCTGCACTCTGCCGGTTCCAATGATGAACATTCTCAACGGCGGCTCACATGCCGACAACAACGTTGATTTTCAGGAATTCATGGTCATGCCCGCCGGTGCCAAGAGTTTCAACGAAGCGCTGCAGATGGGTATCGAAACCTTCCACGCCCTCAAAGGCGTTCTCAAGACCAAAGGCTATAACACCGCTGTCGGCGATGAAGGTGGTTTTGCCCCGAATCTCAAATCGAACGAAGAAGCAATCGAACTCTGCATTGAAGCCATAGGCAAGGCCGGTTACAAAGCTGGAAAAGATATATTTATCGCTCTTGATCCTGCCGCCAGCGAATTCTTCGAAAAAGGTCACTATGTTTTCAAGAAGTCCGACAAGTCGAAGAAAACCCCGGAACAGATGGCTGACTACTGGATGTCATGGCTCAAAAAATACCCGATCATCTCTCTCGAAGACGGCATGGCCGAAGACGACTGGACAGGCTGGGAATACCTCACCAAGAAAAACGCCGGCAAAGTTCAGCTGGTAGGCGACGATCTCTTTGTAACCAACGTTGAGCGGCTCAAAAAGGGTATCGACAAGGGTATCAGCAATTCAATCCTGATCAAGCTCAATCAGATTGGTTCTCTGACCGAAACCCTCGAATGCATTGAAATGGCCAAACGCGCCGGTTATACCTGCGTCATTTCGCACCGCTCCGGCGAAACCGAAGACACTACAATTGCCGACCTCGCCGTCGCCACAAACGTAGGACAGATCAAGACCGGTTCTGCCTCAAGAACCGACCGCATCTGCAAATACAACCGCCTGCTCAAGATCGAAGAAGAACTCGGCTGCGATGCCAAATTCATGGGTCTCGACAGCTTCTACAACATCAAGCGCAAGTAACATAAGACCTCCCGCTTAAACTCCTTGACCGGCTGTCAAAATCATTTTGACAGCCGGTCATTCTTTTAACACGAAAATACTGACCGCTTAATGGAGGGAATATGGAAATTGCCATGCTGGTATTTGCGCTGCTGATTCCGGTTATCTTTCTGCTGATACTGTTCGGCTGGCTGATGCCGATATCTCTTATCGTCTCGGCAGCCGCGGCAAAGGTTGCGGTTACACCCCTTGATATTATTGGCATGCGCTTACGCAGCGTCAATCCGCATACCATTGTTAAGGCAGCCATCAGGCTGAAACAGGCCGGCATTGAACCCGGCCCCGACCAATCAGAGCAAAAGCCGAAAGAACAACCACAGCAGGAAACATACGATGGCGATGATGAAGAAATGCTTGAGTTAATAAGGCTTGAAGCGGCTGACAAGAACCCGCAGCCACTTCACCGTCTGGAAGCCCACTATCTTGCCGGCGGCAACCCTGAAAAGTTGGTCAACAGCCTGATCGAAGCAAAGAAGCGCAAAATCGACCTTCCTTTTACAATCGCCTGCTCTGTCGATCTCAGAGGCGGCAATATTATGAGACTGCTGGCCGCTCTTGAAGAAGCCCGCAAACGCAACGTCGAACTCGACCTTAATAAAGCGGTTCAAATAGAAATTTCAATAGCAGAAAAAGAGCGCAAATAAAAAAAACGGCCTTCTCAGGCCGCTTTTACTGTGCAGTATATCATTTCTGCCAGATCGGGTCGGTTGCCGGCGGCAGATCGGTTATATCAACAATCAGCCCGAACGCCTTACCACGCTGGTCAAACCGGAAATTTTTGCCAAGGACCTGCATGCTTTTGTAATTTCCCTGATCTTTATACAATTTAAAAGCCGTTTTATGCGTTTCTTTAAGCCAGTTATACATCATCTCTGGATCCCAGAGTGCCAGTGGAATTGATTCTTCGCCAGGCTTGGCCCAGTGTGCCTTAAAAATGGTTTTTGCCAGCGCGACCTTGTTCCCGGTGATGGGCCCGCCAACCAGACTTCTGGGCAGATCAACCCGGCGGATCCACTCTTTCTCGAACATGGGGTCAATGTAGCCGCAGACATCGAGAAAACTCATGGCAAAAGCCGAACAACCAGCGCCAGTACCTTTGCGTGGCTCGTTGTCACCGTTATATATCTGATCATAACCCTTGGCACGATATTCATCGATGTATTGCTTCATCCGGCTGTAGGCCTTCTCGTTGATGATAAAACGAATATACATGACCTTGCCGGTCTTGTAGCGATCGATAAGTTCTGCATCAAGCTTTTCGCTGCAATCGAGGGCGCCTTTCATTGGCGCAAAAAGAACACCAAGACCATAACCATGTTTTGTGATGAAATCTGCATCAGAAGGAGCATCGGGAGCAGTAGTAGAGCCGGTCAGCTCTACTCGTTTGCCGTCTTTTCGCAGTTCCATAAATGCGTGACCAATTGTGTGCTTGTTTTTGCCGTGTTCAAAGACCAACCGACCTTTAAGACCAGCTCCATAAGCCAGCTTCAAAGGAGAAGACCAGTCAAGCGGTGTCGCCGGCGGAAAGGCATACAGAATAAACTCGTGACTCTGTGCTCTAAGTGGCGAGATCATTGCCAGCATCAATACCAGCAATAGCAGACATCTTTTCAGCATCGGCAAACTCCTTTTTCAGACAAAACAAACACTTCATGCAAAGAACGCACTAAGCAAAATAACAGCTGAATATCATTTAAGTATACAACCGGTAAAATATTCGTCAACCCTGTAGTTAAATGCGACCAAGGCTAGTTATCGCCATAAAAAAAAGCCGCCTTTCGGCAGCTTTTTTTGCTTTGTCAGTAAGGTATCGATTATATCAGTTTCCGGTTGGAGCTGGAACTTCACCACCAGCTGGAGCGACTGGAGCAATCGGAACATCCATCGGCGGCATGCCGGGTATAGCCATCGGCATTGTTTCGCCCTGAGAATAGTTAACTTTCGGCTGGGCTTCTTCCCAGCGCGGAACGTAAACCGCGATGACAAGAGAGGTAACCATGAAAATCACAGCCATGGTAGTGGTCAGCTTCGACATAAAGCCACCGCTGCCGCGTTCGCCAAAAACAGTTGAAGAGGCACCACCGCCGAATGCTCCGGCCAGGCCTTCACCTTTGTCTGCCTGTAGCAGAACAACCACGATCAAACCAACACATACGAGAATATGAATCAACTGAATAAAACCAGCGAGCATAGGCTGCACACTCCTTCATCTTCGGTACAATCTTCGAGTTTCTGAGTTTATCAACTGCGCTCCAAATTGTCAAACAATTCTTGCCGCGTTTTCGGCAGTCGGCGTAGAGCATGAGTTTAACGAGGTCTCAATTCAAGTTAAGCCAGGCATTATAAGCTTCCATAATATTCAGCAGTGGCTCAACCCCGAAATAAAAAACGAACAGGAAACCAACACACAGATAAGGCCCGAACGGAATCATGTGGGTCAACGGCTTGTATGCTTTGCGATAACGAATCTTCTGATACAGAATGCCGAGAATTCCACCAATCGAGCCAAGAAAGCTGGCGAGAACAAGAGTGCCGAGAACCGCTTGCCAGCCGGCCCAGGCGCCAAACGCCGCCAGCAGTTTTACATCGCCGCCGCCCATACCTTCTTTTTTGAAGAGCAGAAGTGCCATCTGACCCAGCAGCCACAAAAAGCCACCGCCAATCGCAAAACCGATAAGCGAATCGACCAGCTCGACATGGTAAGCCGGTGGCGCATAACCAGCCTTAACCCATGCCCAGCCGCCGGCAGCATAAAGCAGACCAAGCCAGCAGCCCTTTATCGAAAGCGTATCGGGAATAATCAGGTAACGTATATCAACAACAGTTACAATCAGACAGCTTACCGTAAGCAGCCATGCAATAATCGCGCGCGTCGATATCCCCCACCAGGCTACTGCAGCTGCGGCCACCAATATTGAAAACAGGGTATACAAGCGATCCTGGGTGCGGCCGGCATTGTAACAACCGCGACGCATACCGCCCTCACAGTCACCACAATAGAGATAGTCACAATGAAATGTTTCATGACCGGGCCAGGCTCTTATTGCCCAGCCGATACGACGGCCGGCCAAAGCACCCAGCACTGCGGCAATCAAAACCAGATGTATCTGAAAATCCGGCATCAGCCTTCCCCGCCTGTCCAGCCGTTCTTTTTAAAAATGCGTCCAAGCATTTTGAAAATCAGCTTTGCTGCCATAAAATCAGGAGCAATGTTGCCGGCAATAGGGCATAGTTCAACCACATCGAACCCGACGACATTCTTTTCGTCGATTACGCGGTTGAGCAACTGTAGAGTCGGATACCACAGCATTCCACCCGGTTCTGGCGTTCCGGTTGCGGGCATGATCGAAGGGTCAAACGCGTCGAGATCGATGGTAACGTAAACGTTGTCGGTGAGCCGGCTCATGGCTCGGTCGATCCAGGCATTGTCAGCACCGGTCATTTCGCTGGCCCAGATGATACCGTCATGTCCGCTCTGCTTGATGAATTCGATCTCGTCACGACAGGTGTTGCGAATACCAACCTGAGTAAGCCTTACCAGATCGATTACTCGACGCATCACGGCAGCATGATTGTATGGTGTATTCTCATAGGTGTCGCGGAGGTCTGAATGCGCATCGAGTTGCAGCACCGACAGTCCGGCACCATATTTTTCTCTGACCGCCTTGATTGGCGCCGAGCTGATACTGTGTTCGCCGCCCAGTAGAACGGGAAATTTGCCATCGCCAAGAACTGCCTTAACCGCAGCCTCGATGTTCTGCAATGTCGCAGCCGGGCCCTGCATGTCGGGTTCGAGTTCTGGCAGAGTGTGCACCCCGCGGTTGAGAGGCTCGCACTGCAGATCCAGATCATAAAGTTCTACCTGGCGCGAAGCAGTAAGAATGGCAAACGGGCCTTCACGGGTCCCGGCCCGGTAAGAGGTAGTGCTGTCGTAAGGAACGGGTATGATTACGGCGTGGGCGTCTTCGTATCTGCTGTCTTCTTCTGCCAGCCCGAGAAAATTGTAACCAGCCTTGAAATGAACGTTGTCGAGACTCATGCTTCAGCTCCAGCCTTCAAAATGTTTTGAGCATGATAACATAAATAGCGACAACCAGAAACCCGCAAAAACAAACGTTTCAGCGACGGGCAGGTTGTGATTTAATCTTTGTTTTAAGCAATTTTTCGAGTGTCTGCCGACATTCATTGCACAGATACTCAGGCTTTTCATCGTGTTCGGCAAGGGTGCGCGGGAAAACTCTGGCGCAATCAGGGAAAGTGCAACGTGTCATACCATTGAGCAGCCCAAAAACCGACAAGAATTGCTTAAACAGCCGTGACAACAACCGTTTGCGATTCTCTGGCTCTTGGTTAAAATCACCCATGAAGCGCCGGTATGATATTATCGCCTGACCATAAGGATTGGTGCCGGCAAAGACGTAGTTTGTATCTGCCATATACATATCAAGCTCTGTAATGCCTACCAGCAACCACTTCTCGGTTCTGTGTGGCGCGGCCATGGCGATGAGATAATCGCGCAGCGAATCATAGCTCCATTGTTGCAGACGCAGGCGGGCTAGATCCATGTTTGTCTTAAAACCCTTTGCCGCAATCGGGTTGTTCTCTTCAAGAAACTTCTCCATGGTTTTTACAAACAGTTCGTTGTCAGCTTTAAGTGAGTCTGCCGCTATATTTTGCGATTTCAGCCATACCAACATTTCGGGCATTCTCAGAATGGCAGGGCGCATCCGCCTGATTTCTGAGGTAAAAAAACTGCGATCAGGGGGCGGCGGAGTGCCTGATTCGCTGAATATCACAACATCGAGTCCGGTGTATTCGTTGATTTTTTCTTGTAGTTCCTGCACCAGCAGATGGTTAACATCGTCGATAGTTACAAGAACAACTGTTGGCGAGGCAAATTCAGCTTTTTCGATGGTTTTAAAAGGTGTTGTCCTGCTTTTATCGATAATGGGCAAGACCATCTCAACAGTATCAACATCTTCGGACTTTTCATAAACTATCAGCGCCCGGTCAAAAGCCTCGCTGTTGCGGCCTTGATCAGCCATCAGCCGAGCCAGCTTTGCCTGATAATAATAGTTAAAAGGTTCAAATGTCAGACCGGCTTCGATGTACTTTCGGGCTTCGGGACGACGATCCTTTTCCCAGAGGTATTCGACATACTTCCATATCTTTGCCACATCACGGCTGTCACTGACGTTATTAGTCTGCGTCATCAGTGATTCAGCCGCCGCCTTGAGCTGCATTTCGATATTATCTGCAGAATCGCCAGCTTTGAAAGCGCCCAGCACCGGCGAAACAGCACAGCAGAAAAGAACCAGCACATAACACACGATCAGTTCAAACTTTTTCATAAATCCTCACCATCTAACGCACATAATTTACCTTCAGAGTAACAGATAACAACTACATATGCGACACCCGCCAAAACTGCGCCAACTAGTGGTCTGTCAAAGTTGAACCATGACAGAGGGCCAGGTATTTTGGCCAGAATTGCTGAAAAGCTGGCTGGCGGTTCTGTTGTGTCAAAGCGGCATATTCTGCTACAATCGGCAGTGATGAAAGACAACAGCATAAGTACAAAAATGATTCTGCTGCCAGAAACCGCTGCCGCCCTCGACAGGCTGCGCTGCTGCCTCGAGCGTTTACAGCCTGTGACAATAGCTTTTTCAGGCGGCATGGACAGTTCGTTACTGGCGCTGGCAGCACACAAATATCTGCCAGACCGTTATCAGGCCATTCTGGTCGATTCTGAATTCATGAGTGCCTCAGAAATGCGTATTGCCCGTGCAACTGCGCACAAACACAGGTTCAAATTAAAGGAAATTAGAATAAGCACCCTTGAAGAACCGCTGGTAGCAGCCAATCCGGCATTGCGCTGCTATCATTGCAAGAAGGCCATTTTCAAACGTATTCTTGCCGAAGCCGGGCCAGAAAATAATATTTGCGAGGGCTCAGTTACTGACGACAATGACGACTTCAGGCCGGGGAAACAGGCCCTCAAAGAACTCGGCATCACCAGCCCGCTTCTCGAATGCGGCTTCAGCAAGTCAATGGTCAGCGAAGTATTGCGCCACTGGGGAGCGGCCAACCTTGTCAGGCCAGCGCAAAGCTGCCTGGCGACACGCATAGAGACCGGCACAGCAATAGCAGGCAATATTCTGCAAAGCATCGAAAAAGGCGAAGAAATGCTGCGGGATGCTGGTCTTACAGAGTGTCGGTTGCGACATCACGGCAGCCTGGCTCGCCTGGAAGTCGCACCTAATCAGGTTCATCGCGCACTTGACATCGCCGCCGGTCTTTCCCGACAATTATCAGACCTTGGTTACAAGCATGTCTGTATCGACATAAACGGTTACCGCCAAGGCTCTATGAACCGCACAGACTAGCGAAAAGCCATAAACACGAAGAAAATGAGAATTGCAACGAGCATGACAGCTACCACATAAAGGCCAACCTGCCAGTATTCTTTGTGGATGAAGACACCACGAGTGGTCAGAGCCTTTTCAAGTTTGCTCAGATCCAGGCTCAGACTGTTGATTCGAACGGTCTGCAGACCCTGCCAAAACACAACAGAAGTCGCGCTGTCACCACTTTTACCCTTATTGACAAAAAACTTGACGCTACAGCTCGACAGGTCGAAAGATACCGGCTGACCGCCGTTCACGCTGGCCGGTATATCTATCATACCCTTCTCGATCACCAGATCGCCGGGTTCGGGGTAACGCCGGGTCAGCAACCAGTAGCGCATCGCCACGTAGCCGATAAAGCCGGCAAAAGCAATTAGTCCCTCGGCCAGGAAGGTATGGCTAAGTCTTATCTGCAAGGCAATGGCAAGAGCAATCACCATGGCGTTGATCAGATTGTCTTTTAAATCCAGCGGCAAACCCATGCGGGTAATCTCAAATACTTCACGATCGGGAACTATTATTAAAGGCTTTTCAGATTGTTCAATACTTTCAGACAAATTCCAGCCTCTCTCAAACAGCTTTCGGGCACAAAGTTATTATAGCAAAACTGCCCCGCGAGCGGGGCAGTTTTAAGAACTGAATTAAACTACAGCTTACTTGAGGACTACAGTAGCGCCTGCTTCAGTGAGTTTTTTCTTCATGGCTTCGGCATCAGCTTTTGAAAGGCCTTCTTTGATGGTCTTCGGAACTGCGTCAACCATGTCTTTGGCTTCTTTGAGACCCATGCCAGTCAGTTCGCGAACGACCTTGATGACCTGAATCTTGTTGGCGCCGTTGCTTTCGATAACAACGTCAAATTCATCTTTTTCTGCTACAGCAGCAGCCGGGCCAGCAGCCATCATAACGGGGGCGTTGGCAGTTACATCGAATTTTTCTTCGATGGCTTTTACGAGTTCGGAAAGTTCGAGAACTGTCATCTTTTCGATGCTCTCGAGAATCTGTTCTTTAGTCATTTTAATAACTCCTTGATAAGTCTATTTTAATTAAAATCAAGCTGTGGGTGCTTCGGCGGGCGCTTCTGCTGACGCAGGTGCTGCCGCATCTTCTCTTTTCTTGCGAAGAGAGTCGATAACACAGGCGAACTTGCGGATCGGACCCTGAACGGCAGATGCGAGCATACCGTAGAGTTCCTTTCTGCCTGGAATCTTGGAAAGGGCGGTCAGCTGATTGACGTCGAGGGTGCGGCCGTCCATGAAGCCAGCTTTGAACGTGAACTTCTTGGCCTTGTCGGCGAATTCAAACAGTGCTTTAACCGGCGCGATCGGGTCATTATAACCAAAGGTCACGGCGGTAGAACCCTTCATATGAGCTTCAAGCTCGGTCATCGGGGTATTGTGCAGAGCGCGGCTCAGCAGGGTGTTTTTAACGACACGCATTTCAGAACCGGTTTCACGCACAGACTTTCGCAACGCAGTCATTTCAGAAACCTTGACACCTTCACAGTTAGCGAGAACGACAACCTGTGATTTGGCAAGCTTTTCTGCAAATTCCTTTACGTAAGCTTCCTTGTGAGAAATATCTTTCAATGTTTTACCTCCTTTTGAGGAATAAAAGAACCGTTTCCGGCGCCTTAACCGGAAACGGTTCGATATAAATCGTACTGTTTTCCAGTCTCGGCAGGGAGGCTTATTAAGCCAATTACAACAAGACCTGCGGTCTTAGACCAGTTTGAATCAGGAAGAGGTCTTTTCTGATTCTACTCGTGATTCGTTCACATCAATCTGGAAACCAGGGCCCATGGTTGAGCTGATGGTTGCTGACTTGATGTAGGTGCCTTTGGCACCAGATGGTTTGGCTTTGTTAATAGCTTGGAAGAAGGCGAGAAAGTTGTCTTTGAGCTTGTTAGCGTCAAATGAAGCTTTCCCGAGGGTTGAGTGGATGATACCAGCCTTTTCAACGCGGTACTGAACCTTACCGGCTTTGAGTTCGGTGATAACCTTGGCCACATCCTGAGTTACTGTTCCAACTTTGGGGTTGGGCATCAGGTTGCGGGGACCAAGAATTCTACCGAGCTTACCGACAAATCTCATCATGTCGGGTGTGGCCACGGCGGCATCAAAATCAACCCAGCCTCCTTCGATCTTGGTGACGAGATCTTCGGCACCTACGAAGTCTGCTCCAGCGCTTCTGGCTTCTTCTGCTTTCTGACCTGCTGCGAAAACTACAACACGGGTGGTTTTACCGGTTCCGTGCGGGAGAACGCAGCTTCCGCGCAACTGCTGATCAGCATACTTCGGATCAAGTCCGGTGCGGATAGAGACATCGATGGATTCATCGAATTTTGCGGTTGCGGTCTTCTTAACGTTGGCCAAAGCCTCATCTACAGAATAAATCTTAAGATGTTCGAGATCTTTGCTAAGATTTCTGAATCTTTTGGAGTGTTTCGGCATAATTGTGCTTCCTCCTTTCTTTAAGGGTCAACCGGCCATATACGGGCTGGCTTAGTCTACAACTTCCATGCCCATACTGCGGGCAGTACCTTTGACCACATTGATAGCGGCTTCAATTGAAGCTGCTGTCAGGTCGGGCATTTTCTTTTCGGCAATTTCCTTAACCTGAGCCATGGTCACCTGACCAAGCTTGGTGCGACCTGGGGTCTGGTTGCCTTTGGCGATGCCAGCGGCCTTCTTCAGTAAGAATGCTACCGGAGGGGTCTTGGTGATGAAGGTGTAAGATCTATCGGCAAAAATAGAAATTTCTACCGGTATGATCGAATCGCCTTCCTTCTGGGTCCGATAGTTGAAATTCTTACAGAAGTCCATGATGTTAACACCATGCTGGCCAAGAGCGGGACCAACCGGGGGGGCCGGATTTGCTTTACCAGCCGGA
>PGYA01000076.1 GCA_002839435.1 Candidatus Riflebacteria bacterium HGW-Riflebacteria-2
CATGGTGACAATCAAAAAAGTCTGGTCATCGATCAGCGCTTCAAGCTGCGCAAGATCGGCATTTCCAAATCTGTCAACCGGAATCCAGACGACATCGAGCCCTTTGCCCGCAAGATAATGCAGGGTTTGAATCACTGAAGGGTGCTCGATTGGCAGCGCCAGAATCCGCTTTTTTCCAGGATAAAAATGATCGGCGAGACCTTTTAAAACGGTATTGTTCGCTTCAGTAGCGCAGCTGGTAAAAATTATCTCTTCGATATCGGCATGCAAGGCACCGGCAACCGTTCGCCTGGCATCTTCGAGAACTGCTGAGGCCTCAAGCGCCTGACGGTAGAGTGATGATGGGTTGCCGTAATTTCTGGTCAGAACCTCATTCATGCGCGCGGCCACCGTCGGCAATATCGGCGTCGTTGCATTGTTGTCGAGATATACCTCGCGACGTCGTCTGGTGAAATCAGCAATAGCAGTCTTTAAGGCCTGAAAGAAGCTGTCTTTGGAAAACCACTCACGTAACCTGTCTTTTCTTTTCACGATCGGCTCCAATAAGGATTGCAATCGCTACATCAATAACCTAAATTCGGTCATTTTTCAAGTCAGACTGCCGCTCATTTTGCCTGATACAGGCTATACTGCAAAATTGACGGCCTGGTTGCTGGTTGACGTTATCTGGTAAGTTCTGCGAAGGCTGCGAGATTCATTCTGGCGATGTATTCGTCGGCCAGTGCCGCTTCGCCCTGAATACTTATGATCAGGCGATGGATTTTTGTAGATCTGGCTTCAACGCGTGGGGCAGTGATTTCAAGAGTTCCATGACTTTCCCCATATCTGCAGTTTTGATATAGTCGCAATAATACGAAAACGGCACGGGATACCTTTCGGTGCCAAGACCAAGTGCTCTGGGAATTGTCAGTTCCTGCGGCTTCTTTCCAACGCCTTGTGGAGGCGCAGGGAGAAGGGCAACAGTTGTTTTATAACAACTTTGAATGAAGGCTTTTTCTTCAGGGCTGATAAGCCTGTCGCCACCGTCTGCCCATACTGCTGCTCCGACCAGACAAAACATGACCAGCAAAAAACATAATCGTCTCATTCTTTCTTTCCTCCCGCTAACTCAATACTGCTTTTGCAGGCCCACTATACTCTCAGCAAAATTACCTGGCAAGCTCCCGATTATAAAGTGCTGCCCGCATTGCCGGGAATCTGCAACGATTGGAGTTCTGGTGAAGTTAAGAGTTCGGGGAACACCATACCTAACTCGCGCGCTGAAAATCTCCGGCAGATAAGTAAGGTGTCCCTCGATCTCCTCGATCTCCCCATGCCGCTCCCGACCTAATTCTTATCCGTTCCCAGAACCACCTTGGCCACGCCGTCACCTGGACTGAACAACAGGGTTTCCGTGCATCCGCTGGAAAGGAAGGGCATGAACTCGGTCACCCGGTGTTCGATCGTTCCCCCATCCTGGGCACGCTCGATGATCTCCTCGGACTCGAGGAGGCCGTGTCCGGTATACACGAACCACCGCAGGAAGATCGAAACCAGCCATCGGTCGAGGGAGCGCTGCACCTCGACCAGGCGTGCCTCGTCCGTATCCTCGAAGTCGGGGTCCTCGACCAGGGCCTTCCACTTTTCGGTGACATTCCAGCCCTGTATCAGGGTCTGGCGGGGTTTGGGCTCCCGGACTCGGTAGAAAATGACCTTGCGGGAGCCCGTTTTCAGCAGAAGGGGAAAACCGCGGTCATCGTAGAGAATGGAGGTGGAATCGACCGATCCCAACTCGTTCCGCGCGGATATACCGATCAATCGGAAAGCGTTGTCTAATAGGTAGGAACATTGATCCCAGGCCTCCCCTCCGTATCCGGCGTGCAGGCGCATCGAGTTGGCGGGCATCCGAATCGAATACTGCTCACCGTACTGGGAGATGGGAAGAACCTGCCCGGCGCAGGAAATCTGCGCGAGGTTGCCGGTGGAGGGGTGGAATTCCATGACCACGGAGCCACCGCTGTTGAGTTGGAGCACGTTCGGCCGCTTCGCCGCTCCCGGCAGAAACGCTTCCGGATGGTGGGCGAAGTAATGCTGGAGACGCAGTACCGCGATCTGGCTCATGGTTTGTCCCGAGTTCGAAGATTTCGAATCTTACACTCAGCCGCTGGCGCGGCAGCTGGAGAAAAATGATTTAAATCTTCTTTATTTTACCACAGGAACAGGAAAAACTCGACAAGCAGATGGCCGGGATCAAGAAAGCCAGAAGTGTTTGGTAAAAAATGAGCTTTACCCCTTATTACAAGCCACATTTTGCCAAAGATGTTAAAACTTATGCTTCAATGAAGAGTCAGATAGAGAAAAAAACCTGGAATAATCCCATGAGAAAACGCATTTAGATCCGGGAACACCCTATTCGAATCCTTTATGACATAACGGCACCGAGGGTTTTTAGATATTCTTCGTAGCTGATGCCGTAGTCGATGAGGCCGGTTGGCGTTAATTCAATGACTCGGGTGGAAATGCTTTCGTTAAACTGCAGATCCTGCGAAGTGAATAAAATCGTGCCGGGAAAGGCTATGAGACCATTATTCAGCGCAGTGATCGATTCGAGATCGAGATGATTGGTCGGGCCATCCAATAGCAGTACGTTGGCGCTGCTCAGCATCATTCTGGCAAGCATACAGCGAACCCGTTCCCCACCTGAAATGACATTTACCGTTTTCAGCGCTTCTTCGCCTGAGAACAGCATGCGGCCTAGAAAGCCGCGGACAAAGCTGTCGTTTTTATCTTTTGAATACTGACGCAACCAGTCAACCAGATTCAAGCTGGTGTCGCTGAAAAATGCCGAATTGTCCTTTGGAAAATATGACTGCGATGTAGTGACGCCCCAGGTAAACGAGCCGGAATCGGCTTCCAGCTCGCCGACAAGAATTTTGAAAAGCGTGGTGTTGGCGAGCTCATTGGCGCCGACAAAGACTATACGGTCTTTTTTGTGAACCGTGAACGTCACGTTGTTGAGAACCTTGCTGCCGTCAATGGTTTTCGTCAGCCCCTGCACGCGCAGCAACTGATCGCCGGCCTCGCGCTCGGGTTTGAAACAGACGAACGGATAGCGGCGCGAAGAGGGCTTGATGTCTTCGAGATTGAGCTTTTCAAGCTGCTTGCGACGCGAAGTTGCCTGAGAAGATTTTGATTTGTTGGCGCTGAATCTGGCAATGAAAGCCTTGAGCTCTTCAGCCTTTTCTGAAAGCTTTTTGTTCTGGTCCTGCTGCAGCTTGAGCGCGAGCTGACTGGATTCGCTCCAGAAGTCGTAGTTTCCGGTGTAAAGAGTGATATTGCCAAAATCAATGTCAGCCATGTGTGTGCAGACATGATTAAGAAAATGGCGATCGTGCGAAACGACGATTACGGTTTTATTGAAGTTGACCAGAAAGTTCTCGACCCAGCGGATGGCAGCGGCATCGAGATGGTTGGTCGGTTCGTCGAGCAGCAGAATATCAGGATCGCCGAACAAAGCCTGCGCCAGAAGAACCTTAACCTTTTGCGAGCCGGTCAGTTCACGCATCAGCTGATTATGCAACGGCGTCTTGATGCCAAGACCGGCCAGCAGCGAGGCCGCGTTCGATTCTGCTTCCCAGCCGTTCATTTCAGCGCAGAGTGCTTCAAGTTCGCTGGCGCGCGTGCCATCGGCTTCGGTAAAATCAGCCTTGGCATAAAGCACGTCTTTCTCCTGCATTACCGCGTATAACTCTGGGTAACCCATGAGAACAACCTGCAATACCTCGACATCTTCGTAGGCAAAATGGTTCTGGTTAAGAGTAGCAATGCGCTGGCCGGGGCTGATGTGCAGGTTTCCGCTGTAGTTGGTGATTTCACCCGAAAGAACTTTCAGGAATGTCGATTTGCCAGAGCCGTTGGCTCCGATCAATCCGTAGCAGTTTCCGGGCAGGAATTTAATGTTAACGCCGGCAAAGAGCTTGTTGCTGCCAAACGAGAGTCCGAGATTTTCTGTGCTGATCATATTTTTTCCGATATTGCTGTAACAGTGAGCTTCAAAGAATGCAGGGCCAAGGGTAACAGGAAATCACTGTTAAATAAAGGGCTTATCGAAGAATTAATAGAGGCGGTGGCCCTGGGCGTCGTAGATGACAAAGGCGGGCATGTTTTTGACTTTGATGCGGTGAACCGCTTCCATGCCGAATTCGGGGAAGTCGATGACTTCTGACGAAATGATGTTTTCGCTGGCAATCAGCGCGGCGGCGCCGCCGATGGTGCCGAGATAGAAGCCGCCATACTGGGCGCAGGCTTTGATCACGCTTTCGGCGCGGTTACCTTTAGCCAGCGTTACCAATGAAGCGCCGCGGCTCATGAAAAAGTCGATGTATTCGTCCATTCGCTGCGCTGTGGTCGGGCCGAAACTGCCGATGGCGTAGCCTGGCGGCGTGCGGGCCGGGCCGGCGTAATAGACCGGGTGATTTTTGAAATATTCGGGCACGGGCTCGCCGGCGCTGACCATTTCGAAGATCCGCGCATGCGCCATATCGCGTGCCACTACCATGGTGCCGTTGAGCATGACGAGCGACCCGGCCGGGTGTTTCGCCAGCTGCAGCAGGATTTCCGGCATCGGGCGGTCGAGATCGATGCTGGCTGAGTGCAGAGATTCAATTTCGCACTTTTTGAGCAGGCGCGCCGGGTTAGTGTCAAGAATTTCGAGAAAGGCGCCGTCAGCGGTGATCTTGCCGAGCATGTTGCGATGGGCGCTGCACGAAACGCCGACCGACACAGGGCATGAGCCGGCGTGGCGCGCCATGCGGATAACACGCGCTTCGAGCACGAGATGCAGGCCACCGAACTGGGCACCCCAGCCGCTTTCGGCAGCAATTTCGCAGGCGCGGCGTTCCCACTCATGATCGCGATATGGGCTGCCGCTGCCGTCTGGAGCGGTCGGCAGATCATCATACCAGCCGGTCGAAGCCAGCTTCATGGTTTTAAGATTGGCTTCGGGCGAGGTGCCGCCCACTACCACTACCAGCGTATATGGCGGGCAGGCAGCGACGCCGAGACCGCCGATTTTTTCTTTGAGAAAGGTAGAAAAAGCTTTTTCATTGAGCAGCGCACGGCTGCCCTGAAACAGCACGGTCTTGTTGGCCGAACCGCCGCCCTTGGCTATGAACATGAATTTATACTCTTCACCGGGGCTGAACGCGATGTCGATCTGGGCCGGCAGGTTGTTGCCAGTGTTCTTCTCGTCGAACATGCCCAGCGGAGCTACCTGCGAAAAACGCAGGTGATTATCGGCCCAGGCCTTGGCCACGCCCTGTGTCAGCATTTCTTCGTCGGCGCCGCCGGTCAGCACGCGTTCGCCGCGCCAGGCAAAAATCGTCGCAGTGCCGGTATCCTGACACAGAGGCAGCTTACCCTCAGCCGCAATGACAGCGTTTTTAACCAGAGAGCTACAGACAAAGCGCTCGTTGGGCATTGCGCCGGAATCAGCAGCAATAGCAGCCAGCTCATCGAGATGATCCGGGCGCAGATAATAAGACAGATCGTGAAACGCCTCTGCCGCCAGCTGCGTCAGCACCTGTGGCTGCACGTTGAGAAACTGCCGATCACCGATCGTTTCGAGACTGACGCCGTCACCGGTAACTTTACGATACTGTCTGCTCATGCTATCTACCTTTCTTAGCCCTGTTCGTCGAAGTAGACCATGTCTTCGATGCCGGAGCGGTATTTTTTGCCGACCATGCCGACAAGCATGTATTCTTTCCAGATCGGGTCGAATATGTACTTCTTGAGCAGTCTGAAGTCTTCTATTTCGCCGGAAGTTTTGACATGGGTTCGGGTGCCGGTACAGTACATTTCCTTTTCGCCGATTCGAATGCGGTCTTTGCCGCAGCCGATAATCGGCACGTTCTTCGCAATAACGGCGCGCACCTTGCTTTCAAGCTCTTCAATGTCAATTTGAGGTTCTTCAGGGAACTTGATGACAAAGCCGTGTTTAACGTCAGAATGCAGGACACGACGGGTATAGTTATAATCGATCGCGAGAATCTGGCTGGTGATATCTTCGGCTGAATGCGCCATTTTGCGGTATTTCGTCGTCTTTTCGACAACGCTTTTGATTGAATCGGGGGTCGGCCCGAACACGGTTGGGCGCGCTACCAGCACCTCTTCGCCTATTCCAAAAATGATCTGGGCATTAAAACCCAGCGCCTTGTAGAGCAGGTCGAAGTGCTCGACAACGACGCGCCGGCCATCTCCCAGCGCACGATTTATCGCGTCGATAATTTCAAATTGCTGATGAAATGCCAGTTCATAGCGAATGTCGAGATGAAAGGTATGTGGCGCAAAGAAATCGCCAGGTTGAAAGTCGTATATCGGCGCGGTTTTGACGTTTACGCCTTCGTCGTCGTTGGTCAGTTCCATGCCGGGGAAAAGGCCACGGATCAGCGTCGATTTGCCGGAACCCTCTGCCCCGATGACGCCTATCAGCAGGTCGCTCGGCGTCAGGTAGCGGTTGGCCAGCTGCCCGGCGAGAATATAGAGACGCGGCCGGCCGCGTGGCGCGTAGTATACCGAGTAGAGCAGCGTCTCGAAATGCGACTGATTGGCATGCAGAAACGATTCACTGCCCATATCAGAACTCTATCGCCAGCAGTGGCGCATGCTGCTGCGCGCCGTAGATATCAGTTTCGCCCGGGGCGCCAGATGGCATGGGTCGCTTTATCGTTATTTTTACAGCATTGGCGGGAGCGAACCAGATCAGGCTGAGAATGTCGCTCTCGCTGATCTTGAGAATGCCGGCGATCATCTTTTCGTTGATGATCTTCTGGCTTTTGAACTGTTCGTAAAACTCACGGTTCTTGAACATGATGTCGAATGTCAGTTCGAACGGGCCGGCATTCTTGGAACGAATGACCTTGGCCGCTTCGAGAATGTTTCTTTTCATGGCTGGTTTCCTTTACTTCTCAGGCCTTGCGGCCGTCCTGATAGTTTTCGATATGCGTGGCAAACAGCTTTTCGTCGCCAGGATCCATCAGGTGATAAATCGAAAATTCGAATACCTGACCCATCTTGATATCTGATGGCGAGAACGGGAACGCCAGATTCCCGGCGGTCGAAATGCGACCTTCGTAGCCATAGTGCAGCAGCGTCGAACGCGCTACACTGCACAGCGTGTCGGCCTGTTCCTGGGTCGGACAGAGAGCTTCGATGACGATGCAGAGTTCGTGCGAAGCAGTCTGCGTGAGTGGTTCGAGCGGGCCCATGACGCCGTTTTTGCCATAAACGTGGAAAAACAGCTGCTGCGAGCGGTCGTTTTCGCCGGACATATCAGAAATCTGCTGTTTGACTTCGTCGATGATCTTGTCGATACCGGCGATCATAATCGGGTCGCGGGTGCCGGCGATGCTGATGCTGCGATAACCGATCGGCCGCGCGCCTTCGAGCTTGATCAAATATCGCGGCGTCTTTTCGTGGCGGCTGCCTTTAACTTCGACGCGGCCATCACCAGCATCGGTGAAAGAGCAATCTTCGAGATTTATCGAACCGCCCGGACCAGGCAGATGATAAGGATCAGACTTTTCATAAAGCGTGTGAGCGGCTGCCGATTCGCAGGTAAAACGGCGTTTCGGGTTGAGCGCTTCGAGAATGAAAGAATCCTTTTTGAGAATTCCGAGAGCGCAGTCTGCGCCAGAACCAGGCGTCGCCGCAATCGCGGCACATTCGAGGATCTTACCCATGTGCAGTGCCAGACCTTCATCGTAACCCTGCATTACCGGCAGTGCCGCAAAAACGGCGGGGTCATAGCAGCGTCCGGCGAGAACCACATTACAGCCTGCCTGCAGCGCCTCGATGATCGGTTCTATACCAATCTGAGCGACCAGATAGGTGGTTTCGTCGATGAGGCCTTCAGTCAACTCGTGCACGCAGGCGAGCGGGCTGATGCGGCCTTCGCGCAACGCCTTCTTAACCGCCTGTTTATCGACATCAGAAGGAATCACGCCCATCTTGAAACTTAGTTTCTCTTCCTGCGCGATTTCTTCGATGATTGTGCGACACCATTCGAGATGCACTGAAGCGCCGCTGCCGCCGGCTGTGCCGACAACAACCGGAATACCGAGTCTGACGCCTTCTTTGATCATATAACGCAGATCGCGTTTAACAAAGGCGCGATCGGTAAATGCCTTACCGGCACCGAGATAATAGGGGCCGGGGTCGGTCGAACCGGCGTCTACAGCGATAAGGTGTGGCTTGCGCTCGATGCCGCGTTTGAATGAACTTTCAGGAAAGCCATAACCAAGTATGGCGGTCGGTGATAATACTCTGAATTCTTCGTTGGTTGTCATTATTTTACTCCGCTTTTCATGCGCAGAACCGCGATTATGCGCTCGAGTTCGTTGTTAACAATGGTAAACCCCTCGTCGAAGCCCATGCCCGGCTTGGCCAACATGCGCTCGGCCCTGGCGGCCACCGCGAGATGCACACAGATTCTTGCCGACACATCGGTTTCGTTGCAGGTGCCACCCTGATAGGCTTCAACACCGGTTTTACGGCAATAAAGCGTGCTTTCGACTATGTTGTGAATGCCGCCGAGGTCTGGCGTCTTGATCTGCACCATGTCGCAGGCCTGGGCATCGCAGAAATCGCGCACGTCTTCGTAGGTATTGCACCATTCGTCGGCAACGATTTTGACCTGCGAGCCGATTTTATGCAGCTTCTGCGTGATATAGCCGAGTTTTTCGATCTGCAGCTGTTTCTCTTCCATGTCGACCGGGCCTTCGATGTAGAGCGGCAGGCCGCCGGCATGCTTCTCGAGCGATGCCAGATAATCGACGACTCTGTCCATATCGTGATCGAAGATCGGCCCGATATTGCCGTAAACATCGATATGCAGATTGGGCCGGTAGGATTCATGTGAACGCAACTGGTTGATGCGGCGCACCAGCCATTCGATGTATTCGCGCAACTTCGAGCCGTCGCGACCGAGCTTTTCGTCGATGTTATTGATCAGGCCGTGTGGTAGAACCTCGACGCCCTTGATGATCATCTTATCGACGTTATCGTAACGGTTGTCACCGCTCTGCCCGAAGATCGGCACACGCTCAGCCACTACCGGCAGATTGTATTCGCTGCACACCACTTCGCAGGGCATGAGTTTAAGCGCTTTGGCGCGCGCATCGAGCAGCGCCTGGGTCAGGCCGTAGCGAATGGCCGAATGCAGGGGTTTTCCTTCGATGACGAGACCGGCAAATTTTGTTGCCATGTCTTTGAAAGTGCCGAGTTCCATGCCTTCGAGCAACGGGCGCACGTGCTTTTCTAGAAAGGGAACATATTCTTCGGCGAGAAACAGCGGGTCGCGCCCGCCAGCGCCGGAATACTGCACAGCCGCGCAATCGCCCAACCCGATCTGCCCGTCTTCGAGCAGCAGCTGCACCGAAATGCTCTGGCCCGCTTCCCTGATGCGGCTGAAGCGTGCGGTCATCGGCTCGCCGGTATAAACAAAACCGTCATGGCCAGCGCCTTTTTTGATAGCGCGCTGGTCGTCGAAGAAGAATGCTGAAATGCCTTTGCTGAATACTGCTTTTACGATTTTCATCTGGGTCTCCCTACCAGCCGGCCTTTGCTGATTGCGTAAATGTCGTCGGTCACCATCTGGAAGCAGACATCGCGATTCTCGGCCTTCGCGCGCTCTTCGAGGCGGGCGCGGTGATAGGCCACGATCTCGTCGTCGAGAGCGAGGTTGCCCTTGTTAAAAACGCGAATATAGCCCTCGTTGTCGCGCATCGGCAGGATCTTGCCATGATTATGAATCGAGGGCGCGAACGGAATATCCATGGCGCCGGCCTCGAACGCGGCAACCACGCCGTTTTCGACGTCGCCGTTGCCAAGGCGGTAAATTGCTTCCATGATGCTTCTGACTTCGCGCTCGATCATTTCGATTTCTTTGCGATGTTCACCGCCAATCGGAAACTTCTGGTCGCGCAGCATGTTGACGGCCTGGCGGGTGCAGCGCAGGCCCTGAGCGTTGGCCTCTTTGGTCGGAATACCCATGGCTTCGTGCGGCGACTTAACTATTACCTTGTCAGCACCGGCGAGAACCGCTACCGAAGCGCCCCAGCTGATGACAGAAAAAGCCTTGGCTTCGTCTTCAGGGAAGCCGCCCATCCACTGATGGAATACGGTTGTCAGCTCGTAATCGCTGAAACCTTCGCGTTTAAAAAATTCGTGGGCCAGGCTCTTGAGCGAAATCAGCGCCGCGATATCCTGAAACATGTTGCCGCCCTGACCGTAGCCGAGAGTCAGCGACTTTACGCCCTGGCGCAGAGCGAGAATACCTTCGACGATGGCGACGACATGACTGACGAAGGGTGGCACCAGTGTGCCGGTCAGCGGCCCGAAAGGTTCACGGTTGATGTGAATGCCGTTTTCTTCGTAGATGCCAACGAGGCGATCGACGTATTTCCAGTCTTCGATCGACTTTTTGAGCGGCACTTTCTTGGCATAAGGAATATTGTAGGAAATGCCGCCGCCTTCGTAGCTGGTAAAGCCACCGGCCAGAGTGATTTCGGCGAGCAGGCGGGCGTCGGGCGTGCCATGGCGAACCTGTATCGGTTTTTTAACCGCTTCGGTAACCTGCCGGCAGCCGATGACGCCGTGATTTACTGCCGGAAAGCCATTAAGCAGTGAGGTTCTCGCCTGCAGTGATTTTTCGATGCCGACGGCGGCTTCCTGATAGCGGTTCTGGCGGGTATAGGCGTCGATAGTAGTCGGCAGCAGATCGGCGGCGCCTTCGTTTTCAAGATACTGTAGAAGCTTGATGTGATCCTGGATCAGAGCCACGCCGGCGCGGGGCTGCAGCAGGGTTTCACCGGCCTCGGAGGCCTTGCGCATAGCGACTGCAAAGTTTTTCGCAGTCGGAATTTTTTTCTGGTATTCGATACCTTCTTCGAGACTGAGATCTTTTCCGGTTGGCCAGGTTTCGAGAATCTCGCTGCGGATCCGGTTGAAACTGTCGCGGCTAAGCATGTGTGAACTCACGATGACTGAACTCCTTAACTTGTTCGTGGTGATGCATTCTGGTCAGATATTGAACGGCCGAAGCAGCGCTCTGTCGCGGAAATTCCGTGGCAAGGCAGCCCAGCAGCGGCAAAACATATTCGGTATCGGCATAATACTCAAAATTCTCAGGAAGCAGGTGAACTTTCTCTGAGTTCCCCGGCTGTGACGCCGGTATTTCGAGAATATCGCCGGCACGGCCCATGGCGGCTAGAAAACCGCCGCTGCCGATGATGCGGTTGACGCGGCGCAGGTCTTTGCCGGTCTGCGCCATAACCGGGCCTTTGGTCGTCATGACTTCTTCGATGATTCCAGCATGGCGGGTGAGTGCATGATTAAGACAGGCGGCGGCGAGCAGACGGTCGTATTGTTGTTCGGCAAGGTCGGCAGGCAGATAGCTGGTATTGGCAGTGAGCCTTTCGATATAGGCCTGCATTTCGGAACAGCTCTGCTGCGAGTTTTCGAGGCCGGCTATGACAAAGTCTTTTGCCGTTTCGAAAGCCGCGGCAGCGCTTACCCTCATGCCAAGGTCACCTTCGACGGTGCGCTTGATTCTGGGTTCGACGATACCTTTGAGAACCGTTCCGGCTTCGGGATTATAGGCGTCACAGAACGAATAAAAATCGGTGGTGGCACCGCCCATGTCGATGAGAGCGAAGCTTTCCCAGGCGGGAACGTGGGTGCCGATGGCTTCGACAAGATTGAGCACGGCCAGTGGAGTCGGCAGCGGCTGCGAGTTGAAATGGTGCACCAGCTCGTCGAGGCCTTTTCCCGCGACAATGCGTTCGAGAAACACCTGCCTGATCGTCTCTCTGACTGGCTCGATATTGAGGCGTCCAAAATCGGGCATGAGATTCTCGGTGATGCGCAGATCGCGGTCGCCGAGCAGGTCGCTGACCTGATCGATCGCCTGATTGTTGCCAGCGTAGATGACAGTGCCATTAAAGCCAGACCCGGCGATAGCGCGGGCGTTTTCGCTGACATAACGCTCGTTACCACCGTCAGTGCCACCGCAGAGCAGCAGGATGTCGGGGTGCGCCTGTTCGATCGAGCTGATGCAGCTGCGCGTCAGGCGGTATGGATAGGCGGCGCAGATGCGGGCGCCGGCTGAGAAGGCGGCGAGACGGGCGATATGCAGCGTCATTTCGGGCACCAGCCCGACGACTGCCACATTCAGCCCGCCTTTGGCCGACGACGAGAAACGGACCGGGACAGGAGCCGACCCGATACTGTGCCAGTCATATTCCGGCTGCAGCTGGTGCAGCGCGGCGTAGACACCATCGGGCAGATGGTTGGTGGTGGTTGCCATGACCGCCCGCGCTTTCACGCCAAATCGGTCATGGCTGAGGTTGAACATCGCCGCCTTTGTCCAGGTTGAGCCGATGTCAACGCAGATAATGCCGTCTTCAATCATTTCCCTTTAGCCTTGTATCAAGGTCTTTTTTCAGCAGTTCCACCACGTCTTCCAAGACACAGTCAGGGCCGAACACCCTGTCATAGCCCATTTTCAAAAATTTTGCCTCGACCTCGGCGAACGGGGTCTTGCCCACTACGAGATTGCCACCGACGTAGAGAATTATGTCTTCGAGGCCTTTTTCGATACACTTTTCGCGCAGGCCGGCGCAGTCGATTTCGCCATGCCCGTAGAGCGACGAAACCATTATTGCGCGGGCGTCAGTCTCGATGGCTGCGCTGATGAATTCTTCCTGACTGACCATGACACCAAGGTTGGTGACCTTGCAGCCTGCTTCACTGAAAAATGCTTCGAGAATCTTGTTGCCGACTGAATGGCAGTCGAAACCGATTACGCCTAATACGATGTTTACTGGTTTCATTGTTTCTTTCCTGGTCTGTTCAGCAAGTTTTTGATCAGTTCTTCGAGATAGAGCAGCGAGCCACGCTCGATCTGGTAGGCAAAATCGATGAGCTGACCGCCGCGCTGCCGGAATACATTAACCGTATGCAGCAGATCAGAGGGAAGCTGCGCCGCGAAGCCGGGCGGAACGATCAGCACGTCTTTATCTTCGACAAATTTTTCGATATCGGCAGATTTGCTTTCGAGATAGCCGATTCCCGACAGGTTGCCGTTGTAGCCGGACTTGCCGACCCAGCCGCTGATAATCTGAAAAAAGCGTCGACTCTGATACAGCACACCAACCTGACTGCTGCTCGCGAGTTTTGCCAGTGCGATCAACGTAGACTGAGAAGGAGCCACCACGACCGGCACGGCCTTATCTGCGATGGCTGGAGCAAGGCTGCGCAATTCTTCGATGTGGTTTGAGGTGGTCAGAATGAGGTCAAACGATGCCAGCACCGCCGCCGGATCTTGAGCTTCGCGCAAATCGCTGAAAAGAAAACGCGCGGTTGTCATGCGCGTCAGCGGCGCCAGCTGAGATTGGTATATACCAAGCGCTTCCGGGTTGCAGTCAACCGCGGCAATCGCCAGGTGCGAAACTTCTTCTTCGCGCCTGGCCAGCAGAATGCTAAAGAGGTCTGCCATCTCGCGCCAGGCGAAGCCGAGATCTTCGAGTTGCAGAATGCTGCTGCTGATTATCTGCGAGGCCTGTTCGAGGCGACTTACCGGCCGGTCATGCGTGCCGGGTGCCAGAAAAGTCTCAGCGTTAATGGATACAGCCGCAGATGTTGTTGCGGCTGTTCTGTCGCTCTGTCCGGACTTGCCATGTCGCCCCGACGATTCGGCCACGAGGCTGCCGCGGCCGCGCGCAGCAACAATATAATGCTGCTGTACCAGCGTTTCGTAAGCCTTTTTGATGGTGCCGCGGGCGACTTTAAGCTGCAACGCCAGCTCGCGCTCGGCAGGCAGCTGCTGCCCGGGTGTCAGACGGCCGGCTCTGATCAGCGCAGCTATCTGACTGCTGATCTGCCTGTATATCGGCTCCTGCCCCTGATTATCGATTTTAACCGGCAACATTCGCGAAGACCGCCGCAATTGGTATAGTCCAACAAAACCATTCTATACCAATTTTCGACAAAGTCAACTAAAATTGGCGATTACAATTACGATTACACTTACCCTGCTTCGCCGCGGCTAGGCAGGGCAGGCGCGCACGAGCAGAAGAGGAGTTCGCTCTGCCAGCGGGTGAATTTGCTCTGGTAGCTTTGCGAAGCGTTGGCCGGACTGGTTGAGGGCAGCACGACTAACTGGTAACGTTGTTCCAGTTCGGGTGCGACTTTCAAGATGTGTCGTTTGAATGAGCTGAATGCTTTCTGGCCGTTGAAGCAAATTTTTCGAACCTGCGGCAGCTTTTTGAGCAGAACGACAATATCGTTGGGATGTTCAGAATCCTCTTCGATGCTTGCATCGAGGCTGCCCTCGCGCCGGCACTGCAGCAGCACATCCCATAATGCAATGCGCAGACTTTTGAGCACTTCCAGGCGGCGCACGTAATCAGTCGAAAACTCAACGCCAGCGCAGGTGAAAATGAACTTCCAGAACAGGTTATGCGGGTGCGCGTAATACTGCCCGGCCCGCAGCGAAGCCTCCCCCGGCAACGAACCCAGCACCAGCATAACAGCATCTTCCACCACAACCGGCGCAAAACTTCTTTTCATCAGCTTTCATCCTCGACCTACAATCAAGCAAAAACATGGCATTTTTTTTGGGAACCTTCAAGATGTTTCAACCGTCATTAATTATGAAACTGAAAAAATTGCAAGGAGGCTAGCAATATGTTGAACAGAAAAATGTTGATCGGCTTGAGTGCTCTTCTTATCGTATCCATACTGTTTTTTGCTATTCCCGTGCGAACAGCTGAACCAGAAAAAGCTACTCCAGAAAAGGATGAATTTCTGAAGCCAAAAAGCAATGCACCAGAAGACCCGCTCGACAGTTTTCAGCAACAGTTCGAAAGTCTGTTGCGGCAACCGTTTTTTAAGGATCCAAGCCTCAACAACCTGCGCGGCTTCGACCTGTTCAATCGCAACATCAACGATCATTTTGACCGCATGCTCAAAAACTTCGACAGCATTTCGGGTATGAATTTTCCGACATCGCCTTTCACCAGTTCCATGCTACAGGGCGACACCGGTAAGACCGACATCAGAGAAGTCGATGACAAGATACTCGTAAAAGTCGATATGCCAGGCCTTGATAAGAATTCCATAGACCTCAAATTGCGCGACAACAACCTGATCATTACATCAGAGCGCAAAGATACCATCACGTCAAACGATGATAAAGCTCATGTCTATCGAAACGAAGTCAGTTACGGAAGCTTCTCGCGAGTAATCGAGTTACCCCGCCGCGTCATTGAGGAAAAAGTTGACGCTACCTACGAAAATGGTGTTCTGACCGTCATTGCTCCTGTAGACAAGGCAGCACCGGAAAGTAATGCCGGACGCAAAATCACTATCAACTGATCCAGACACTCAAAAAACATCTTTCATAGTGGAGGTATGCCTACCGAAGCATAAAAAACCATATTCACAAAGAAAGGCGACCCGTTCCGGGCCGCCTTTTTGTGTTCCAACACCACACACATGGCAATCACGAATTTTCTGAATTACCGGTATTCCCGTCAGCGATTATCTTCTGTAATCCTGCTTCAGTTAAACCGGTGGCCTGCATGATGAAATCGTTTGAGATCCCGAGACGAAGCATTCGGGCAGCAATCTCGCCACAGCTCTCTTTTTTAACCTCACTCCTGCCCTCAACTATTCCCTCTGCGCGGCCTTCTGCCTTACCGATTTCTATACCCTCTTTGAGGCAGGTATTCATTTCGAGGTTGTAGACGAATTTGTCTTTCTCACGGTCTTCCATGAGGACGCGCATGCGTTCGTTCGCATTTATGCGTTTAAGCTCAGAAATGGCCATAACGATATTCTCCTAGTTCCTGATACACTCTGGTAAATCTGTCTCAATTATACCTTTACCAATTGAACAATATTTGCAGATTTTTTCTGGTGGTGACAGCGCCGGGGCGAAGGGATATAATGGCGCTATCGATTCAAGTCATAGAGAGGTTAACAATGAAGGTTGCCAGAGCTTTTGTGATCTTTTCAGCCATACTGATGCTGTTTGCAGCACCCGCTTTTACCGCCGAAAGAGTCGACTCCGACTATGAAGCGGTTGTAAAAAAAGTTGCCGGGATGACCCGCGACCAGCAGGCACGCGAACTTGCCCAAAAATACAATCTCGACATCATCAACATCACCTGGGAAGACACCGCCCGCGACCTCGGCTCTTCCATGGGCCCCAACATCAGCGACATGACGATTCAGGTTCATCACGGCAGCAAAAACAATCGTCAGATGACATGCATGCCGGTTATCAGGTTTCCCAATTTCACCGACAAGACAGCTGATATTCCGCTCGGCAAGCTCTACGCGCGCGTCGGCAACGAAAAGGGCCAGGAGCTCAAAACCATACCGCTCGGCGCCCTGCTTGAAGACCCGCGCCCGCTGATGAGCAACCCGTCTTCATGGCCGGGCGAAGGCAACATGTTGCTGGCGCAGCGCGACTCGCACGTGCTGGTGTCGGCGCAGGCGTGCTTTTTGCCAATTCCCAAAGGCGATGAAGCGACCTTCAACCCGGTCATTTTCAATTACCAGTCTTATGTCGGAAATCCGGCGGTGTTGGCGATTCTGGTCACCCGCGAAGGCACCAGCATGACGATTATCGACAATCAGCGCGATTCAGTGCAGAACGGCGGCGCCTGGGGCCAGCGGCTTTTTTTCAATCTTAACGGGGAAAAAGCCTCGCTGACCGGCAAACGCGCCAGCGACGCTGCTGCTGCCGAGCCCGTAAAAACGCAACAGGCATCTGAACCGACCGGGCGACCGACCGCACCGGCAGTCGGCAAAACTGGCGGCGACAACATGGTAATGCTGATACAGGTGCCATTGAAATTCAAGCCACAACCGAGAAGCGAATCCAAGGGCATCGCCTTTGAAGACAGCTACAGCGATAGCGAAGCCGTATCAAACGTCGAGGAAGCAGTCATCGGCCACGGCGAAATCGAAGGCCCATTCACCGAAATGGACAATCAGGCAATCGAACGCGACGACCGCTACCCGATCCGCGTCACCGTGCAGTTCTACAAGGCTACCGATAACGGCGTCGTCAGCGAAGAAGACATCAAGTCGATCAAAGAGCAGATCGACCAGGTCTACGCCGACGGCAGCTACGTCGGCTCACTCGTAGTGCCTGACGACGAATCACTGCAA
>PGYA01000009.1:0-102035 GCA_002839435.1 Candidatus Riflebacteria bacterium HGW-Riflebacteria-2
GCGTCTGGCAGTTTATCTTTTCGGCTTCCATGGCGATGGCGGCCATCATTTTAACGGTTTCGACCGGATATTTGCCGACTGCGGTTTCGCCTGACAGCATAACAGCGGCTGAGCCATCGACAATGGCATTAAAAACATCGGTAGTTTCAGCCCGGGTCGGACGCTGATTTTCGATCATTGACTCAAGCATCTGGGTGGCGGTAATGACCGATTTGCCGCGCCGACTGCAGCGTTGCAGAAGATGGCGCTGGATCGACGGCACCTGCTGAATCGGCACTTCAACGCCGAGGTCGCCGCGTGCAATCATGATGCCTTCACACTCATCGAGTATGCTTTCGAGATCGCTGAGTGCCTCTGGTTTTTCGATTTTGGCAATAATCCCAATGGGCGCTTCGCCAATCATTTTTTTCAGGTTCTTTACGTCTTGACCGCTTCTGACAAAGCTTAGAGCAACAAAATCAAGACGATTGTCAATCATGAACTTGAGGTCAGCCCGGTCCTTTTCGGTTATGGTTTCTATCGAAAGCCTGATCCCTGGCATATTCAGGCCTTTTTTGTCTTTGAGCAGTCCACCGTCGATGACTTCGAAATCGACGCAATCACCGTTGATTGCGGTTGCTTTGAGGCTTATGTTGCCGTCATCGAGCAGAACAATGTTCCCGGGTTTGATGTCTTTCGTAAGATGTGGGTAAGATGTGCCGATTCCACGTGGTGTACCAGGTTCGTCAGGATTTTCGCTGAGAAAAAACTTATCGCCCATTTTGAGTTCGACTGGCCCTTCGGTGAATCTGCCGACGCGAATCTTGGGGCCGCACAGGTCACCGAGAATGGCAACGTATGCTTCTGTCCTTTCTGCTGCCTGCCTGATCGCGTCTATTGTCTGCAGGTGTCCTTCATGGCTGCCATGTGAAAAATTTAGCCTGAACACGTTGGTGCCAGCGTGAATAAGTTGCTCAATCACTTCTGTAGTAGAAGAAGCTGGGCCAAGGGTCGCGACAATCTTGGTTCTTTTGCCAGTCATAAGCTCTCCTGTCATAATTTAGATCCCTGTCTTAATAAACAGAAGCATACATGCTGCAACGCTTTCTTGCAAACATGTTGCTTCAATTATCTTTTTCGTTCGCGCAATTGATTTTTGTCACGATCTGATTTCCTCGCTTATAGCAAAAAAAATACTGTGAAGATCTGCCGATGTTGCCGATAGACATAGGGAAATAGAATAGAAACAGACCAGGAGGCACTAGATGAAAAAGCGCATCTATACTTGTTTTTTGATGCTCTTTCTGGCTTATCCTGCTTTCTCCCTTTCATTTGATGCATTACCTGATTACCAGGACGAAGGGACGAAGCTGTATGTCAGAGGAACAGGAAGACTACAGGAACAGAACTACACCGAGGCGATCAGCGACCTTATCCGTGCTGTTAAATTGCGCCCAGATATAGCTGAAGCTTTTCATAATCTTGGTTTCGCCTACGAACGAACCGGCGATCTGCGCAATGCCGCGCGTGCTTATGAAAGGGCCTTGCAGATAAAGCCGAATTATCCCTCTGCTCTCAATAATCTTGGCTATTTGCTGGCAACTTCAGATACCGAAATTGAAAAAGCCGTTGCGCTCTGTCAGCGTGCGGTAGAATTGCAACCAAACTCAGCAAGTTTTCAGGATTCGCTGGGATGGGCCCTTTATAAGGCCGGTCGTCATCCGGAAGCAGCCCGCCATTTTGCTGCCGCCGTAAAGATCGATCCTGCATTCTTCAAAGCACACTTCAACCTTGGACTGGTTGAATTCGCCAATAACAATCATGCCGCCGCCATTGTGCATTTCCGCAACTGTCTGCAGATCAATTCAAGTTATCTCAAGGCTTACGTATCGCTGGCTGACAGTTATGAAAAAGTCAACGACAGCGCACGCGCCTTGCATATTTACCGCCAGGCCCTTACCCGGGCTCCGGAAGGTGATCCGATCAAGCGCCATCTTGAACGCAAGGTCAGAGTCCTGACTGATGAATCCAAAAAACAGTATTTCAGCAGTGTCACAGGCCGTCAGGGCAGTTCGGCACTTCAGGAATTCATGAGTCGCAAAAACCGCACCGGTGAGTTGGGCGGCCGAATGAATACCGCTACCAGCCGAGTTGGTGTTAACAGCAACTATACGCCGGTCAGCGCAGTTTCACAGCCGTCAACACTGTTCGCTTCGTCAATGCCGGCTCCGGTAGCAGCTCCAGTCAGTGTTTCCAACGGTTATTCTACAATCCAGCCCGGTTTTATTGCTGCCCAAAATGCTGCTGATAACGACAGCCTTTCGCTTTCCTATTCTGCCTCGTCGGTTCACCTGATGTCGACGCCGCGTGAGATTACGGTCGATCAGGAGCGTGAACTCGAACGTAAATATTCATTGAGCAAATCTTATCTCGACCGTGGACTTATAAAGGAAGCGGAAAAAGAGCTCAACACCATTATCAGGATGTCACCCGAATCATCGATGGTTTCGCGGCAGTCGCGCAATCTTCTGCTGAGAGTAAAAAAAGAGATCGAAGAGAAGAGCAGTCAGACGGCATTGACACATCGTGATATGGGCAAGGATTTTTTCAGGTCAGGACAGTATTCAATGGCTGAAGCCGAATTCAAAAAAGCTCTGAGCATCGATCCCGAAAGTGCCGAAGTCTGCAAGGATCTTGCTCTGCTGTATTACAACCAGAACAGATATCAGGAAGCCTTTGAGCAGAGCAAGAGAGCAATAGCTCTCAACCGCACACTAAAGGAAGCCTATGTCGTTCTGGCCTCTCTTTATGCGAGAAAGGGGCGTCCCGATGACGCTTTGCGCACCCTGCGTATGGTCAAGGAAGTCTCAACTCGTCGCGATGCTGTCGATGAGCTGGCCGAAAAGATGATGGCGTCTCTTAACGCCGAGTAACCTTATGAAACTGTTTGAAGACGGCAGAATTCTTTTGGGCTTTTCGGATACGGTTGATAAAGACCTGTCATTCTATAACATGAGCCCTGACCAGGCCGAAAGAGCCTGGAGTCATCTTGAAGTCGCACAGCTGCAAGGTCTTAAGGCGCCGGTCTGGGCAATACAGGTGCATGGCAATCGTGTTCTGCCGGTTAAAGAATTTTCGCCGGAACTGCTCACAGAAAAAGCAGATGCGCTTATCACCGATCTTACCGATCAGCCGATCGGAGTCTTTTCAGCTGATTGTCTGCCAGTTCTTTTATATAGCCCGAGAATCTGTGCTGCCGTGCATGCAGGCTGGCGCAGCACACGTCAGAATATCGCCGCAGCAACGGTGCAGGCCTTTTCCAGTATCTATGGAGAAAGTGCCGTGAGCCTGAAAGCCCATATTGGGCCATGTATCGGCCAGTGCTGCCTTGAAATGGGCGATGAAGTCTATGATGAATTTGTAAATGAGAATGAAAAATACGCTGCTTTTTTTGTGCGGCGGAGCAAATGGCATCTCGATCTTCGCTCTCTTAACCGGTTTCAGTTGGTGCAGGCGGGGCTTAAAGATGAAAATATCGACGATCTCGACCGCTGCACTTTTTGTCATGCTGATGAATACTATTCTTTTCGCAGGCAACGGCAGCGAAACGGCAGTATGTTTTCGTTCATTGTGAATCGCAGTGGGAATTAAATGTTGTTTTAACCCTAATAACTTTACGAACGTTTGACGATGACTAAAGAGAAATTTTGTCAGGTCAACCTGTAAAAGGAGAATGACTTATGTGGAAGAAGGTCATGCACAGAAAGACCGGGCGTAACGTCGTGGCAGTTGCCTTGCTGCTCATGCTGTTTACACTGTTCGGTTGCACTACCGGCGTCAAAAAAGATGCCGGACTTACTGATTTCGAGGCCCCAGGCATCCCGCAGAATGTTACTGCGATTGGTAAGGAAAGGGCCATACTGGTTAACTGGTCGGCCAACACCGAGCCAGACCTTGTTGGTTACCGTCTGTACAGGTCAAACAATTCGGGCGGCCCGTTCACTCTTATCGCTACCATTGGCACCCAGCCGGCACCGTCATATCTTGACAATGACCAGCAGAATGGTCTGGTGAACGATCAGTATTACTTCTACAAGATCTCTGCGTTTGATACGCAGGGTAAGGAATCTGATCTGTCACGCACAAACTCTATTCAGGCCCGTGCCGGCCTGCCGGCCGAAGAGCGGCCGCCCAGAGTCGTAAACATCAAGGCAAGAGCTTCAATTGAAGCAGTTTACGTCGCATGGGACAAAGTGACCACCAGCCACATAAAGGGTTATAATATTTACCGCGGTTTATCGACCAGTGCCGGCGGCGTTCAGTGGGTTTCTTCGGTTCCCCAGGATACACCGGGTTTTGTCGATACTTCTATCAGCAAGTCTTCTGCCGATCAGTATACTTATATCATCCGCACATTCAACGAGAACTACACCGAGAGTGAGAACTCAGACCCCATACAGGTGACTCTGCGTTCGGGAGATGATACGATTCCGACCTCCCCGTATGGTCTTGCGGTAACGATGGATACCGACCCGATTGTCAGCTGGAACAAGCCCCAGGTTAACGAAGATGGCTCAAACATCTTCTCCGGCCAGAATCCGACGCTCGATATCGATTCATACCTGATCTTCAGAGCCAACTCAAACGATGCTCTCTTCTCGCTTATCGGTATAGTCGAAGACAACGGCACCGCCAATCTTACCCAGACCTTCAAGGATGTCAACGGGACTCCCTATAACCTGTTTGCAGTAAGAGCTCTCGATCGCAACGGCAACGTCAGCAAAATGAGCTCGATTACGACTCAGGCTTCTGATGCTGATATTCCTGCGGTTCCGGGAAATGTTAAAGCCTGGTCTTCTACGGCTACTGAAGCCGGAATCAAGCTGGCGTGGGATTCTGCCAAGAACGCGGTAAGCTACAATGTATACTTCTCGACGGTTGCCGACGGTGGTTACACCAAGATGCTTACCAGCCAACCGCAGTGGAATGAAGCTTCACCCTATGTAATCAACGCCTATCCGAGCTCGTTCAATCAAAACCCCGATAAAAAGGGCCAGAAACTGGAATTCGGTGTTCCTTACTTTTTCAAGATTTCTTCAGTAAGCTCTTCCGGTAAGGAAAGTGAGCTTAGTCCTTATGTTAAGTCTTATCCGGGCGGTATGTTCGTCGCGATTCTCGAGGGAGAAAATCCGAACTGGGAATTCGATGATGTTGCTAATGACGGGTTGAACCATTTCTATGTCATTTACAGTTCCAAAGATTATCCCAATGTCGACTTTTATTCAGGTGCCGGCTCAGCCCTGCTGGTTCCTTCCACCGTTGGTGTGCCTGGTTCCGGCGATCGCTTCCGCTATGGTTCTGGAAACCTGTTGTCGTCTGATTACTTCCGTTTGCCGGCGCCTGCGACCGGTGCTTATCGCTACAATATTTACGCTTATTATTATCCGCATCCATCTGCAGGTAACTGGAGAATCTCTATGAGAGAAGACGGTATTCTGTCTTCTACTTTGCTGGAGAAAGATTTGAATGGTTATAGCGCAATTGCCAGAGGAAGAACTTCTATGGCAGTCGGCCAGATTCAGATCAATGCCGGCGTCAGAGGCATCGATATAGACATGACTGCTATAAATGCAGGTTCTGGCGGTAACGCCATGTTGTTCTTCGACTGTCTGGTATTCGTGCGCGTAATGTAGAACATAAGCAAAAAGCCGCCGCTCCGATGAGGAGTCGGCGGCTTTTTTTTCTGCCGTGATATTTACCTCTCTAATAATTTGAAAATGGAGTTTTGCGGTGCTATAATCTTAGCGCATTCAAAAAAATAGCGGAGGCATTATGCACCTGAAAAAACAGCGCACAGGCGCTTTGTTTATTTTTCTTCTTCTCGGTGGAATGCTGGTTTCCACTTGTTTTGCCCAGTCTCCTGAGGACATTCTGGCCGAAGTCGGTGATGTTAAAATAACACGCGCCGACTATGACAAAGAGTATGCAGCTCATGTGGCTATGGCAAACCCGCAGGTATCAGAGCAATTAGCGACACCTGAGGGACGCAAGATCGTTCTTACCCAGCTGGCTGAGATTCATGCCCTTCATAAAAAGGCAGAACAGCAGGGGCTGAATAAGGGTGAAAAGTATGAAAAATCATTCCATGACATGGCCGTGGCCAGACTGGTTTCTGAAACCATGCAAGGCCTGGTCAAAGGTGTCGAGATAACCGACAGCGAAGCCAGAGAGCATTACGATAAAAACAAGGCTTCTTATACAGAACCTGAGCAGTATCACGTTTTTCAGATCGTTGTGAATACCGTTGAAAAAGCCGCCGAAATAAAGAAGAAACTTTCTGACGGCGGTTCATTTATAGAACTTGCAAAGGCAGAGTCGATAGACGAATACAAAAACTCAGGTGGCGATAAGGGATTTGTCAGCGTGACAATGCTTGAAAAACTTGTCCGCAGCGCTCTGGTTGCTCTGAAGAAAGACGAAGTATCGGCGCCGATCAAAATGGACGAAGACCTGTTCATGCTGGTGAAGTATGTAGATCGAAAAGAAGAAGGCACAAAAGAGTTTGACTCCGTTTCAGCTCAGATCAAGCGCGATCTACTGGCCGAAAAGCAGCGCAGTATTTATGAAGCCGAAATAGACAAGCTCAAAAAGGAACTGGCTTTCGAAATGAATCCTGCCGCGGCTGAATCGCTGCGCAAGGAATCTCTCACCGACGAGGAAAAGAACGCCGTTCTTTTCAAGATTACCGGCAAAGAAGTTAAGGTTGCTGAGGCCGAAGAAGATCTGCAGCAGATCCCGTCTTTCATGCGGCCGCAGATTCTCAAGGGTGAGGCTCTGAATGACTTTTTGAAAGATTTCTGTTTTCGCCATCTGGCTTTTGCCAAAGTTGAAAAGAACTTTGCCGACCTTTCAAGCCAATTTCCTGAGATAATTAAAGACGCAGCCCGCAGCGCAGTAATCAGGGCTATGCTTGACGAGAAAATTGGATCAATTACCCTTGAAGAAAGTGAAATTGCTGATTTTTATCAGAAGAATCTTTCACAGTTCAAGACTCAAGCTCAGATGAGAGCTCATCATATTCTTGTAAAAGAAGAGGCAGAAGCAAAAGAAATTCTGGCCACTCTCGAAAAAGATCCCGCTAAATTTTCAGACATTGCACGTGAAAAATCGGTTTGCCCCTCAGGTAAGCAGGGAGGCGGCGATCTTGGCGCATTTGGTGAAGGCCAGATGGTAAAAGAATTTGACGAGGCCTGCAAGACCTCTGAAATTGGCAAGATTGTCGGACCGGTCAAAACTGATTTCGGTTACCACATTATTCGGGTTGATGAGCGTCAGTCCGCCGGTGTGATGAAGCTGGAGGAAGTCAGTGAGCAGATTCGTGCTCGACTGTTGCCAGAGAAACAACGCGAAACATTCACAAAACTGGTTGAAGAATTGAAAAAAGAGTTTAACGTTAAAGTATACCAGGAAAAGCTTTAATTCATGCAAAAACAGTCCTTGGCAGTAGGTAATCTGCTGCCCACCAAATCTAATATCGATTCCCTCGGAGGAACCATGCCATATTTATACCACGTTTTAACGCTGGTTGCTGGTCTTCTCATCGGGTATTTCGTTTCCAGTTACATAATTCGGAGAAGCAGCCAGAATGTTCTGGCTGTGGCCGAAGTACAGAAAAAAGAAATTCTCGATGAAGCCAGAGCCAACGCGCAGAAAGAATTGCAGAAAGCCCAGAAAAAGGCCAAAGAAATTCGCGACAAAGAATTACAGGACAAAAAGAACGCCGAAAGGGATGCAGCCAAAAAGCGTGCCGAACTTGACAAACTTGAGGCTCATCTGACCAGCCGTATTGAGAAGGTAGATGCGCGCGCTGAAACTCTTGAGAAGCGTGCCGATGGTTTGCGCGACAAAGAAGGCGAGCTCGACAAACTTCGCCAGAACAGTCTTGATATCCTCGAGCAGCAGAAGAAGGAACTTGAGCGGGTTGCCGGTCTGACTCCTGAGCAGGCCCGCGAACAACTGATGAAAAAGATCGAAGACGAGCTGCAGTATGAGATTGCGCTTAAGGTCAACGAAGCCGAGCAGAAAATTAAAAGCACTTCTGACAAAAAATCGCGCGAAGTGCTGGCAACTTCTATTCAGCGCTGTGCAACCGATCATACTATCGATCCAATTGTCACGGTAGTTGAACTTCCCAGCGAAGAAATGAAAGGTCGCATTATTGGTCGTGAAGGCCGAAATATCAGAGCGTTTGAAAGCCTTACCGGCGTCGATGTCATCATCGACGATACGCCCGAAGCGGTTGTTCTTTCTTCGTTTGATCCAATCAAACGCGAAATCGCCAGGGTTACCCTCGAAAATCTTACGCTTGACGGTCGTATTCACCCTGCCAAAATCGAAGAACTTTACGAAAAGGCACAAAAAGAAGTGCATCTGCGCATTAAGGAAGCCGGCGAGCAGACTATGCTTGCCCTTGGCATTCAGAGCATCCATCAGGAACTCGTCGAAATCGTCGGGCGCCTGAACTATCGCACTTCGTATGGCCAGAACGTTCTACAGCATTCAATTGAAGTTGCCAATCTGGCAAGTAACCTGGCTGCCGAAATAGGTGCCGACATTCAACTGGCACGCCGTGCCGGTCTGTTGCATGATATTGGCAAGGTAATTGAAAGCGACGAAGGCAATCATGCCAAGCTCGGTGGCGATTTTGCCCGCAAATATCAGGAATCACCCAAGGTTGTCAATGCCATTGCAGCGCATCACGAAGATGTGCCGTTTGAAACTCCCGAAGCAGTGCTCATTGCCGCAGCTGATGCTATTTCGGCTTCGCGGCGTGGTGCGCGCAGTGAGTCTCTTGAAGTTTACATCAAGCGCCTGGTCGATCTTGAAACCATCGCCAGAAGCTTTAAGGGTGTGTCTTCTGCCTATGCTATTCAGGCCGGTCGCGAAATTCGCGTCATGGTCAGCCCTGAAGAAGTTGACGATATTTCGGCCCCCAAAGTATGCCGCGATATCGTTAAAAAAATCGAAAGCGACATGGAATACCCGGGCCAGGTCAAGGTCGTTCTGATCCGCGAGACCCGCAGCGTCGAAGTCGCTCACTGATAATAACGACAAACATATGCTGCCCCCGGGGCGATTGCGTTCCGGGGGCAGTTTTTTACTGACATGAAAATTCTTTTTATTGGTGACATTTATGGCAAAACTGGCCGCGATACTCTTAAGCGGCAGTTGCCTCTTTTAAGACAGCGTTATCTGCCAGACTGGGTTATCGCGAACGGGGAGAATGTCACGGCTGGAAATGGCCTGTCTGAACGGCACGCACGCTTTCTCAAAGACTGTGGCGTCGATATTGTAACTACCGGTAATCATATTTTTTCGCGCATCGACTGGCTGGAGCTTTTGCAGAAGCATCCATACGTACTCCGGCCACATAACATGGTGGCAGAAACATCTGTTGGAACAGGTTGTCGCGTATTTCATGGTCAGAACAGCTCATTGTGTGTCATCAACCTTGCCGGCCGAGTTTTTATGGAAGCATCAACCTGTCCCTTCGCCTCATTCGATCGGCTTATCCGCGAGGTTCCTGCCGGAGTGCCGGTTGTTGTTGACTTCCATGCCGAAGCCACCTCTGAAAAACAGGCTTTTTTCTGGTATTTGAACGGCCGTGTGGCAGCTGTTGTGTCTACTCATACGCATGTTCAGACTTCAGACGAAAGAATACTGCCGGGCGGTAAAACTGCTGTGATTACCGATATTGGTATGACTGGTGCTTTGAACGGTATTATCGGGGTTGACCGCGACACTGTTGTTGGCCGTTTCCTGACCGGTTATTCAGAAAAGTTTCTTTGTGCGACAGGAACTGGCAAGATAGAGGGCGTTGTCGTCGAAGTCGGCGGCGAAGGCTTTGCTTCAGGCATAGAGCGGTTCCGGGTTGTTGAAGGAGACTGAGTTCAGCTGTCTTGTGCGGCTTTGGCAACTTCTGCCAGAATCATGTCCAGATAAGATATTAAAAATTCTTCACTCTGGTAACCAGCAAGCGTCTCAATAATTTCTCCCTGCGCGAACAGCACAGTAGTCGGTAGTGTTCTGGCGCCGTAGCGGTTTGCCAGTTCTTCATGTGAGTCGACATCTATGCTTTCGATAACTGCCCGGTTGGCATAGCGCTCTGCCAGATTTTTAATGACAGGCTTCTGCAGCAGACAGGGCCGGCACCAGTCTGCCGTGAAGGTTATCAAGGCGACATTTTTCTTTTCCAGAATTTCCTGGTCGAAGTTCCCGTTGTCTAGCATTGTTTTGTCCCGTTTTCATGCTGTAATTAGAATTTGTCTGGATATCAAAGTTACTGTATAATACCAGACGGTTTGTAAAAAATCGACCGCCAGTTCGGAGTTGTTTTTGAATATTCTTCGCCACATGGAACAGATTCGTCGTTTGCTGGCAGAGCGCGGCGCCTGCGAAGTTCCACAATACCCGGAGCCTCTGGCTAGTGTCTGGTATCATCCAGACATGCTGCTGGCCGCCCGGGGAGGCGGAACAAGGAACTGCTTCTGTTTCCAGACGATGTGGCAACGGGGAACTGGTGCCGCGGCTGTTGGCGTCAGTTGTATGCCGGCGCTTGTCTGGCTTATGGACTGCTCCGAACATAACTTTACCGCAGCAGTAGTAGATTTTATAAGCGATCTGCATTTTGCTATTACCAGCAGCCGTGAAGATTCTGGATTTTCTCTGGTCGCCGATGCAGGTATAACCGCCTGCCGCAGTGAGCGCGGTTGCTGCTGGAAACTACATTATAACGGCGTCAGTTGCGGCCACATAAGTCTTTACTCCGAGTTGTTTTTCCGGTCGCTTGAGCATTCGGCTGTGATACTGGTGCTCGATCTTGCAAAATTACCAGGTCTTCTCAACCAGAAAAATCCCGGGCTGCCGGTTTTTTGGGCCGAAAAGTTACGGGCAGCTGATTTGCTGGCGTTGCGTGCCTGGCAGCTCAAGTGCCCGACTGTTACCGGAGATTTATTGCAGCAGCAGGCAGACAAAGGACTTGAACTGTGCCGGTTGATTTCTCTCCTGAATTCAGAATCTCTGGTTCCAGCCAATGACGAATTTCAGCTGAAAAAGCTTCTGGTCAGCATCGACGAGGCCGTTCAACATCTGCTTGGAGAACGCGTTGAATCTGGAGCGAAAGGTCGTGATGATGATAAATAAACGAGCGCTGTTTTTTCTGCTGGTTGTGCTGATGATTCTGGTCGGCCGCTGCGTATCTGCTGATGATACGAACGTTATGACAGCAGAGAAGCTTTTTGACTCGATGGAGAAGCGCAGCGAAAAAATCAATGCAATGGCTGCACGTGTAGAATTAAGCAATCAGCACGCCAGCAAGACTGTAATGCTGTCGATAAAGAATCCTGACAAGTTTGCCATTGAATTTGATGACGGCAGTGTCATGGTCTTTTTTAACGGGCAAAACCTGTGGGTTTATGTGAAGGCGATCAATGAGGTGTTTTATCACTTTTCTGAATCGCAGGGGTTTGTATCTTCTTATCTTGGTTGGTTCAGCCCCAAAACAATCTTTACCAGCCTGACCCGCAAGACTCTTTTTTCACTGTTTGATGTTTCGCTTTTTAAAATTGACCAGGCAGACGAAACCTGCACCTTCTACTGGCTTAAATTTGTACCCAAAATGAAAAGTATTTTCAGAACCGTATTTGAAGTTGGCTATTACCACATGGTTTTTTCTACAGCCAATTTTTTGCCAACTGAAGTCGTAGAATTTGATGATAAGGGCAAGGAACGTGGGCGGCTTAAAGTGCTTGAATACAGACTTGACGATATGTTGAGTGACAGCTATTTTGATTACACTCCTCCCGTGTCGGCGACTATGGTTCCGATTACAGTAGTTATAGCCCAGAAAATCGAACAGTCGGCAACCGAAATCGTTGACCGTCTCAAGGAAGCGGCCGGAAAACTTAAAGATAGTCTCTGGAATTGGAGTTTTTAACATGCCAGAATTCAGGAAAAAACTCAGCAGCCAGGAAATAGAAACCGGTATTATGACATGGTCAGACGCAGAAGATGCGCAATTGCGTTCGGTAATACCGGCAACTCTGGTTTTTGATGTGATTTATGACGGCCAGGAATTTGCCAATCTTTCGGTAGAATGGGAAAAACGCAAACTCTTTATTGGTGAGCCTCTTTCCCTGGCGGTGGCTGACTCTGAGCTTTTACTGACCGGTTCGCGCGAAAAGGGCGGGCAGGTGTCGTGTCAGATTTTCGCGCCTCAGGACAAAATGGTCATTCGCAAGCGCCTTTCGCATCAGGAGCATAATGGCCGCTACCTGAAATGGTTTGCCCGCGAAGACGAACTTTACAGCCGCCTTTTTTCCAGCCGGGAAAGTTTTTCGGTCGAAATCGCCGGCAAGCGCGCCAAAGGGCGAATTCCTGATTATGAGCGGCGAAAGCTTCTGATTGGCGAACTCCTGCGAGGTTTCTCGCCCGGTGATGATCTGCTGATACACTGGCATCATGCCAGCGAAGAGTCTGTTCTGGTTTTGGAACACGAAGATAATTCCAGCCGGCCTGATGGTTCGACGCCATTGCGTGCGCTGGTCGCCAGACTTCTTTCGCGGCCGCTGGGCGAATTCAACGAAGGCGAAATAAAGGGGCTGGTAGTTTTACTTGAAGAAAATAAGAAACTCTGGGAGAGAATCGCGAATTTTCAGGAAGAAAACCGGCGACTCAAGGAGCAGGTAAATATGCTTGAGTCACTTTTTGAGCAGTTTACTTCGAACAGTTTCTTCAACTCAAAAAAAGAATTCGAAGCGTGGGTTGCCGAGCATTCATCGCTGTTTGAAAAGGGCATGCGGGTGATTCACCGTAATTATTCCGTTACCATGCCGGGCGGTCGCAAGCGTCGCATAGACCTGCTCTGCCAGGATCGCAAAGGCGTGCTGGTTGCGATTCAGTCTTTGTTCAGCCCCGATCCCGGTCAGGTTAATGAAGCACTCGAACTGCTTGACTATCTGCGGGCAAACATCGAGGCTTTCGGCAGCGAACTGACGGATGGGCAGTATAAGGCCGTTGGTATTCGCGGCATGATCATTGCAAACTACGAAAAGACCGATCTGGTTGAACAGTGCCTGCAGAGGCAGGTCAAGCTGGGTCTGGTTAAAAGTGGCTGCCTGATAGATGTACTGGAGTAGAAGGCAAGTTGAAAAACACAAACGATAACTGGCTGAACGATCTGCGAAGAGAGAGATTGCAGAGCACCTCACGCAACCCGGGTGCGGCGGCATTGATGTCATTTTTTGTAATGGGTATGGGGCAGATTTATGCCGGCCACATCGATCGTGGCATCATGCTTATGGGTTTTCATTTCTCAGGTATTTTTTCGGCATACAGCCTTTACAACAATGGCATTCTGTATGACACCCTTTTCCCATATCTGGGAGCACATCTTATCGTTATGTGCAGCTATGTTGCTTCCGTATTTTTCATTCTTTTGTGGATTTACAACATCAAAGATGCGTATTATCTTTCGCTGTTCGCGAGTTTCAGAGACTGGTTCGAAGTCGAAAGGGTCCTTCTCCCCATCCTGAAGGAACAACCAGGTGGTCTGCTTACCGGTAGTGCGACCGGATTGCTCACCGATGAGGATTATCAGGAACAGTCGGCGCCGCAACCACAGCCGGCTTTTGCCGCCGCCGGCAATGGCGTTTCAGAGCCCGTATCCGCTCCAGATAATGATTTGGCAGCTGCTGCAACAATTGCTGAAGACGCCGAAGAGGCTGATGTTCTGGAATTTCGTATAGATCGCAAAACCCAGCCGAAAAAGCTGGAAAAACGTCGTCCGGAAGAAAAGTCAGAAACAGCGCATGTTGTCTCTGGCCGAGACTTTGAGGCGATCAGTGCTTACGGCAGTTCCTGGCGGCTGTATGCCGGTTTGATCGTGATTTTCATATTGGTCGGGGTCTGGTTCAATAACCGTCAGGGTGAGCATATGGCGCAACCGGGCAGTGAATCTACCCTGTTTGCTGTTTCAGCTGAAATTGGCAAAGCCGATACTATTCCAGTTTCTGTCGATAATTCTTTGCCTGCTCCTGTTTCAGATATTGGCAATGAGGCCTTGGCTACGACTGCGTCTGCACCTGCGTCTGTGTCTGCATTACAGCCAGCCGAGCCAGCTTCAGACGATGCAGCACCAGCAGTCAAACCTTTTGAACCACCATTCATGCGCGGTCTTGAACTGGCAAGGAATGGCTCTCTGGCAGAGGCGGCTGTCATGTTTGAAGAAGACCTGCAGAAGGCTGACCCCTCAGAAGACGTATGGAAAATTGTTCTGAACACCTTTTATCGAACTGATAACAAGGTGGCCTATGAATTGAATCTGCGCCGTTATCTTAAAAAATATAGCAACGACGCTGCTGCCTGGTTTAATCTCGGCAAGCTGCTCTATGACCGGAACGAGCTGATACAAGCTGCTCAGGCCATCGCTGGCGGATTAAAGGCCGACCCAGACAACGTTCGCGGCAATTTCCTGCTGGGCTCGATCTATAGCGATCTCAAGCTTTATGAAGATTCAGCTGTTTATCTGGCTCGTGCTGTCAGCCTTGAGCCTTTGAATATCGAATTTAACCGAATGCTGGCCCGTTCTCTGGCCGCCGCCGGCAAATCGCAGGAAGCGGTAAAATACTATCAGCGCGTCAACAGCCTGGCACCAGACGATAAAGAAGCCCGTCAGGCAATGGCTGCCGCGCGCCCGGAAATGGCAATGGCTTTCAGTGCTGACGATACCGACGACAATCAGGTTCTGGTAGTCATGGGAAAGTCAGAGTCGCGACTGGTAGAGAAAAATCGTGAAGAATTGCCGGTGCAGCAGAGCGGTAAGGTGCTGTATGAAATCCCCGATGCCGACGGCGATACAGAGCCCGTAACAGTTGAGTCCGAACCCGCGCCCGTTTCTAAGCCAGAGCCTGTTTCAGAAGCCGCCAGCGAGATCGTGCAACCGTCGTCGGCTGATGCCTCGCCGGTGCAGGTCGTTCAGCCAGTCGATGCGAAGGCATCTGAACCAAAGGCGCTCGAAGAGGTTCTCTTGAACGCTGCCAGCAAGCCAGATATTGCAGAACCCAAGCCGGAAGCGTCTACTATTCCCAAAGGCAGTGGTATTTCTGAGCTCGAAGCTGCCAGAACGCCCGTTTCGGCTGTCAAAGGTCCTGATTCAGCTGAAAGAAACGAGCTGCGTGACACGGTTGCTGTCCCTGAATCTCACGCTAAAAAGGAAGTTAAACGCAGCAGAATTGAAGAATATCGGCAAAAGGGGTCTTTTGAGTTTTCGCGTGGAAACTGGGAAGCAGCGTTGCCGCACTATCTTAATATCCTCAAGGAAAAGAAAGATCCCCAGACCTATGACATAGTAGGCCTGATTTTTGAAAAACTGTCCATGCATCAGGATGCATTTGATGCAGTAGAACACGCATATAATCTTGGTATGCGCGATTCAGCCACTCTTGCCAAACTCGGACGTCTGGCTGAAATGAATGGTGACTACAAAAAGGGGGAATATTATCTCTATCATGCCTTGCAGAAAATTCCGCACCGGGTTGACCTGCGCATCAGGTATGCCCGATGTCTCGAAGCGAACGGTCGCGAAAATATCGCCTTGCATGAGCTCAACAAAATTGTAAAGGCCAGCGGCGATTCTTATGCCGTCAGAAGGCGCGCGGAACTAGAAATTCAAAAAATCAGAAGCAGAAAACAGAATTAGCTGCAACAGGAACAGTCAATGCCAGAATCATCACTAGACGCACTAACACACGAACTCGAAGTTTTTCGCAATTCTTTGCAGCAGATGCAGAAGCTGGTCGCAGAATTACAGGACCGGCAGGGCCGACAGAATAACCTTGCGGCCAGCCTCGCAGATCTTGAAAATGTAATCATCTCAGCTTCAGCAACTATGCCAGCTCATGTTTCTGAAATGGCCAAAGCCTCTTTCAAAAATCTGCAGGCGGCACTGGGCGTTTATTCACAGCCCGAAGACAACGAGCTGCTTCAGGTCAGTTCGCGGCTTAATATGCAGGGCAATTCTATCTTGCGGCGGGTCTCGTCTCTTTTGCTCATCATTAATTCGCCAGCCAATGCCAACGGTATCATTCTCGCGCAGGAAGAAGAACGCAAGCGTATTTCCCGCGAGATCCACGATGGCCCGGCCCAGACCCTGGCCAGCCTGACCATGCGCATAGACTACTGTCTTGAACAGCCAGGGTTGCCTGCCCCGCTTGCCGAAGAGCTGAAGGAACTCAAAGAATCTGTAATTCGTAGTCTTAAAGACATCAGGCGCTTTATTTTTGATCTGCGCCCCATGGCTCTGGATGATCTCGGGCTGATCCCGACTCTTGAACAGTTCATCGGTGGTTTCAAAAATCGTACAGGAGTTCCGGTATACATCGATACTGATGGTGAGCGCGAATTCCTGGGCGGCGACAGAGAACTTGCAGTTTTTCGCGTGATTCAGGAAGCGACGAGTAATGCTCTGCGCCACTCCAATCCAAACTCTGTTCACATATTTCTCAAATTCAACTCGGCAAAGCATCGGCTTTCTGTTGTCATAAAAGACGATGGCAGCGGTTTTGACGTTGTCGAAACCAGAAGGATTTATGCTAATCTCAAAAAGCTCGGCCTGATAAGCATGGAAGAACGGATAAGACTTTCTGGCGGCGAGTTTACCATCGTTTCTGACCCTGGCACCGGTACGGTTGTTTCTTTCTGGGTTCCGCTGGATTGAGCGATTTATGATGTTACCAGCAAGCCTGCAGGGCAAGTTTATACTGATATTTTTTGCTCTCGTTATCGTAACTAATGGCCTTTTTGCGTTGGTTGCCTTTTCGCGCGAAAATATCTATACCGCCAATGATGCGGTGCAGGCCGCTGTCTTTCTCGGCGGTATAATGCAGAAACCAGGCACTGCTTTCTTTGACGATGGCAAGACAGAAAACCTTGACCGTATATGCGACCACCGAACAGGCATAGCGGCAAAGCTCAAGGTTACTCTGTATGATGCCAACTGGTGGCGTCTATGGGGAGATGCAACGCGGATTCCACCCGAGGGTTTTCCTGACATGCGCCTGGTAAAAGCCGGGGACATGCTTAATGGAAGCGGTATTATCGATCGTGAGATACTGTTTCCCGTCTACGGCGATAAGCATATTCTTGGAATGATCGGCATCGGTATTCCGAGGATAGACATGTTGAGGGTTCGTGCTAGCGGCAGCGAATTCCTGCTGATGCTTGTTCTGGGCTCGATAATTGGTATATCGGCTGCGATTTTGCTGTCGCGTTCTCTGCTCAATCAGCTCGAACAGTTGACTGACGGGATCGATGCCTTTGGCAAGGGTGACTACTCGGTACAGGTTGCTCTGACAGGCAAGGGCGAGATCAAGGATCTGGCAGATTCCTTTAACGGCATGGCTCTAAGGGTTCAGGATACCTTTCGCGAAAACTTACAGCGCAACCGTGTTATCGACGAAAAACTCCAGGAACTCTGGGAAATATACGAGTTGACCCGTAATATCAGTTTGAGCGTCGAGTTCCGTGTAATTCTTGAAAAATTCCTTGAAAAGGCTCAGACGCTATCTTTCAGCAGTTGTGGCCGGGTAATTCTGCAAAACAGATACAACCAGAAGCTTGAATCTGTTGTTTCGAGCGACTTTTCATTACAGGCCGTGCATCAGGCTGTTTACGAAAATTCAGTGAATACCTGCTTCCTTGAAGGTACTCTGATCGAGGCTGAAACCGAGGACTGCTCAATGATTTTTGTTCCGCTTTTAACGGCTAACCGGGTTAAAGGTGTGCTGTTTCTCGCTAAAAATGACAGCCATGGTTATTCCGAAGGAATTCGCCGTTTTCTCGAAACCATTGCACCCGTCGCTGCTTCCCTTATTGAAAACGCTTCTCTCTATGAAGAGCTGGCAAACTGGAATCAGCACATGCATAACATTCTTGCCAGTATCAATTCAGGCTTGTTCGCGATAGACCGCAAGGAAAATTTTATCGTCAACAACGCGCGTCTACTCGAGATCACCGAAGTAAAAGGTCTGGACTCTTCAAACGTAAATCTCAAGGGCTTTTGCGCTGGCATTTCTGACCGTGAATTTTCAAAGGTATTCGAAGAGCTTGTCAAAACTTACCTGAACGACGTTTTTGCAAAAGAACAGCATGAATTGCGAATCATACAGGAACTCGAACTGAATACCATGTCGGGCCGTCGCATGGTTGAGGTTATCTTGACGCCACTTTATGCAAGTTCTGATGTGCGTGGCGCGCTGGTAGTTTTAAACGATATCAGCGAGCAGAAAAATCGTGAACAGCAGATGGTAGAAACCGAAAAGTGGGCTGTGCTCGGGCGCCTGGCTGCTTCAGTAGCTCATGAAATAAGAAACCCCCTGGTGGCAATTCAGAGTCTTGTCGAGATAATCGGCGAAGAAGTGTTGGGAGACCTTAAAGAGCATGCACGTGTCGTGCTTGGAGAAGTTCATCGCTTGAACCGGGTGGTCACAGAGCTCCTCAGTATGGTTCGTCCCGAGAGAGCTAATTTGCGTTCGTGCGACCTTAAAGATATAATTAACGAACTGATGCTGCTGATAAGGCATGAAGCCGCACGCAGCGGTGTTAAAATAGCAGTGCACTTTCCTGAGGCTCTTGCCAGGATAAATATCGATGCCGAAAAGATCAAGCAGGCCATCCTGAATATCATTCTCAATGCGATTCAGGCCCTCAAGGATGGCGGCGAAATTGATATCAGTCTTGTCGATTCATCTGATTCCCTGCTGATTTCAATTGCCAATAATGGCCCTGAGATTCCGCCGGAAATGCGTGAAAGGATTTTTGAGCCATTTTATACGACAAAATCAAGTGGTACAGGTCTTGGTCTGGCGATATCCCGCAAGATTGTCGAGTTGCATGGCGGGCAGCTGGAACTGGAATCTGGTGCCGACCTTACATTATTCAGAATTACATTGCCGCATGGAGAAACAAATGGTAAGGCCAATAATTAAAAAGGGAAAGAGACCTTCAATTCTGCTGGTTGACGATGAGGCCGCAGTATTATATACGCTTGAAGCGATTCTTAAGCCTGAAGGATACCAGGTTGCGCGTGCCTCATCTGCTGAAGAGGCATATCACCTTTTTCAGGTCGAGTCGTTCGACCTCGTGATAACCGACCTGACCATGCCCGGAGAATCTGGCATGACATTGCTCGAAAAGCTTATTGCTGTCCGTCCCGACGTGCTGGTAATAATGATTACTGCCTACGGTTCCGAAGCGGTTGCGGTTGAGGCAATGAAGCGCGGTGCTTACGATTACATGCCCAAGCCTTTTTCGAATGATGAACTGCGCCTTACCGTGCGTCGGGCTCTCGAAAAAGTTTCGTTGCGCATTGAGAACCAGCAGCTGAGACAGCAGCTGCATCAGCGCGAGGGTCTTGCGGCAATGATTGGATCAAGCGAATGCATGCAGAGCATTTATGATCTCATTGAACGTGTCGGCCCGAATGATGTTACCGTGCTTATAACCGGAGAGTCTGGCACCGGCAAGGAACTTGTCGCAAGTGCTGTTCATAGCCACAGTACAAGGCGCACCAGCCCGTTTATCAGGGTTAACTGTGCGGCTTTGCCTGAAAATCTTATCGAAAGCGAACTGTTCGGATACGAGCGCGGAGCCTTTACCGGAGCGGTCAGCCGGCGTCTCGGCAAGTTCGAAATCGCCGATTCGGGCACGATATTTCTTGATGAAATTGGCGAAATGAGCATGGCGACACAGACCAAGATTCTGAGAATTCTTCAGGAGCGCGAATTTGAACGTATTGGCGGCAATCATACGATACAGGTTGACACCAGGGTCATTGCCGCAACCAATCGCGACCTGGTTAAAGGTATTGCTGACGGGAATTTTCGCGAAGACCTTTATTACAGGCTTAATGTTATAAACATTCACCTGCCGCCCCTGCGGGATCGTCTCGGTGATATTCCCGCTCTGGTCGACTCATTTGCGCGAAAATATGCCGACAAACTGGGCCGCAAGTTTGAAAACTTTTCTGACAGCTTTATGGGGCGCCTCGTGCAATACAGCTGGCCTGGTAACGTTCGGGAGCTGCAGAACCTTATTGAAAAAGTCATAATTCTTGAAGATGAAAATGTTTTTCAGAATGATTCGAACCGGTTTTCCATGCGCTCACGCCTTGAAAACGAAAAATTCATTGAAGACGGCATGATGGCCATGAAATATAAGGAAGCAAAGGAACTTCTACTCAGATCCTTTGAACGCAAGTATTTTGAAGGTCTGCTGGAAAAGGCCGGCGGTAATATGTCTGAGGCAGCCAGAATCGCCGGCATGCATCGCAAGAATCTTTATCTCAAGCTGAAAGAGCTTGGCATTGAATAGACCCGGTAAAACCGCAATGCCGATTTATACTGATGAATCGGCGACCTTGAGGTAAAAGCTGCAGGTTGTTCCCACGCCTTCCCGGGAATCTATGTGCAGGCTGGTGCCATGTCCGACCAGTATTTTTTCGCATATTGCCAGGCCAAGGCCGAGGCCACTGGTAGGACGGGTATCAGACTTGGCAATCTGATAAAATGGCGTTTTAATCAGTTCCAGCTTGTCGGCGGGAATGCCACATCCGTTATCTATTACCTGAACCTTGATCAATTGCCGAGAATGCCGGGCAATTTCTATTTTAACGGCAGAGCCTTTGGCTGAGAATTTGATTGAGTTCTCGATCAGATTGCTCATTACCCGATGTAACAGCTCAGGGTCAAATATTACCGCAGGCAGGTCGTTTGCAAAAACTGTTTGCAGCTGAATTTCACGATTATCGGCAATCGGCCGTATTGAATCAACCGTCTCGATTATGCGCGGCGGCAACTTCTGGTGAACCAGGTCGAACATCAGTTTGCCCGCTTCCATTCTGGCAAAGTTGAGCATCGATGATATAAGTGAATTGAGGTGCGAAGCGTTTTTCAGCGATATCTGCAGGGCCTTTGCCTGTTTCTCGGTGAGCGGGCCCATTTTTTCGCTGGCGATAAGGTCGAGATAGCCTTTTATGGAGACCAGCGGCGTTTTGAGCTCGTGGCTGAGCGTGGCAAGAAATTCAGACTTGAGGCGGTCAACCTCTTCGAGTTTTTTCAGGTTGCTTTCTTTTTCTGAGATTCGGGCAATGAGATCTTCGGCTATATTGGAAGTGTGTGCGCTGTCTACTGCGGTCAGTGTAATGAAAGGCTCAACCTGTGACAGGTTGTCGACATGTCTGAATACAACGATGTAGTTCTCGAGCTTTTCCATGTCATTTTTGAAGTTGATGCTTATGAACAGCGGATTGTGCGGCAGAGTGCCGGTTGTTTGCAGTTTTTGGAGCAATTCTTTGCTGTCAGTCGTTTGCCACAACTTTGTGACGCCAGTGATCAGAGCGGGTGACTGCTTTCCCTCTTCAGTGAAGACACTTCTGAAACTTTTGTTGGTGAGAATCATCTTGAGTTTTCTGTCAAAAATAGCGACAGGAAATATGGAATCTTCGAACAGGGCATTTGAGAATACCTGCATGCGGGCGATATTTTCAGCTTTGCCGGCGGTATGTTTGTCTGTTGTCAATGCAATAATCAGAATCAGCAGTGCGAGTGAAATTAACAGACTATGCATCAGGTCTACTCCTGAAGACCCGGCTGGGTCGGTTCTTGTGGCTGAAGGTTTTCAATTTGCTCATTCCTGCCGGTTGCCTGATAAAATAGTCTGAGGCTTTCATGACGCTCTTTTTTCAATCTCTGCCATTCCACCGGGCATTCGCTCCATGCCAGTTCGAGAAGTTCCTGGGCCTGTGCCAGTTTTCCTTGTTTCCAGTAGAGACTGCCGAGGCTGTGCGCAACCATTAGAAGGTCTGAAAGGGGCGGCGGTTCAGTGCGTTTGATATTCTGATAGGCTGATTCGAGAAGATTGGCTGCCCTCTCCAGGTCTGTATTCATCTCGGTGAGAATATAGCCGACGGCGTTCATCAGGCGGGAATTTTGCGGATCTTTCTCAAGAGCCTTCTCAAAAAGTTCTAGGGCCTGCTCGTATTTCTGACTGCGGGCAAGTATCAACCCCTGCAGGTACATGTAGTCAACATTTTCTTTGATTTCGCTGTTTATCTGCTTAAGGTAGCTCTGGCACTTTTCAAAGTTGCCTCGATTCGCCTGCATGGCAGCCAGATTGAGTCTGATACGGTCGGCCGCATCTCTCTCACCCCGGTAAGGGGGAATCAGAATCAGGCCCTCCTCAAAAATCCGTTCGGCCTCGGCCTGTTGGCCTTCCATCAGCAAAATTCGGCCCAGCAGGTCGTATATCCTGGGCGACTGGCTCCATTGCAAACTTTTTAAGGCGTATTTATGGGCTTCGAGTATCTGTTTGCGCTCAAACAAAATTCTGGCAAGTTCAAGATTGCTGTTAAAAACATTGGGAACCATGGAGTCCAGGCGTTTCAGGATGTCCTGGGTTTCGTCGAGGCGATTCTGCTGTTCAAGGGCCATGGCTAGACCGTAATGCGCCTTGAGAGACTGTGGATTGGCCTGGATAGCCGCTTCAAAAGCGGTCTGACTCTCAGCAAAGCTCTGGTTCGCCAGCAGTTTTTCACCTGCGGCAAGGTTTACCTGTTCCCGATGATAGGCTATCTGAAAGTTGTATGCCGTGAAAACATACATCGCGGGCAGGCAGATGAAGACCAATGAAAGAAACGAGAAGCGCTTTTTCCAGACGACATTGCGCAGGCAGGCTGAAAAATGCAAACTGAACAGTAGCGTGCTAAATACCACAAGTGGCAGAATCGAAAAGCTGTTGTTAAAAAGCCCGTTAAACGCAAAGGTCAGAAGCGCTGCCAGAGTGATTTTGGCGAGGTTGGCCGGCTGGGCTGGTTCTTCATCCGCCGCCATAGTTCTGAAAAGGTTGTGCAGCCCAAATACTATAATAGCAGCTGGAAATGAGTAAATGAGTGCCCCAGGGCCGATCAGACCCGCAAAATAACAGGCTGGTGCCGCTATTGCCGCTATCACTACCGATTTCCATGACAGGCTGTCGTCGGCAAAGCGTTGGCCGTCTTCGGTTTGCTGATTCTTAAAGCGTCGCCAGGTTCCGCATCCATATACAATGGCCAGAATGCTGGCAAAAGCGAAAAGACCGATAAACCCGATTTCAGCCAGAATAGTAACCGGCCATGAATGCGGGTCGTCATTATATGGTTTGAGTCCCATGACAGAGCCTGTGGGTGGGCGTTGCAGCGGCATCAGATACGGAGTGGCACCCGGTCCCATGCCGAGCAGTGGATTTTTTATGAAAATTCCGTAGCCCATCTGCCAGTTGATTATTCTGGTAATGATCGGAAAGTCACTGTGCGAAAATTTGCCAGATGCTTCCCAGGGGTAGGTGGAGGTGGCATAATATACCAGGCCATAGGCTCCGGTCATGATAACAGCCAACAGAAGCCCTGATATGAACGATGATCGACGTAGCAGGCGTCCTGGGCGAACTTCCCAGAAGCTGGTGGTCAGCAGAAATATACCAAAAACGAGGGTGAGTATACTGCCTGAGCGCCCGGAAACAGCAATTGCCATTATCTGGGTCGCAGTCATTACCCAGAATGCCAGGCGGGTGACTTTATGGCGATAAGACTGGTTCAGCGACAACCCGAGGCTGACGATGACTGTCAGAGCCAGAAAAGTCGTATAAAAATTGGGGTTAGAGAGCGTTCCCACCATGCGATAATCAGAAGACCAGTTTATTACATCGAGTCCGCTGGCCTGAAGAAGTCCGTAAACTGCCATTAAAAAGCCGCTGAGCATAACCATCACTGCGATGTTGATGTTGTCTGCCTGCTGCCTGCTTAATCTGAGAAAACCCGCGAGAACCATCAGGCTCAGCCAGGTCAGAGAAGTGCGCAGACTTACAATAAAGCTTGACATCAATGTGGTGACTGTAATGAGCGCGAACAGAAGCAGAAAAGCCCTTACATAGGGAACCTGATTCTGGCGAGGTCTGAAAAAAAGGAACATTACCGACAGCAGGCATATTGCGACAGCTGTTGCAGCATACACCACCCAGCCATGGAACAGAAAGGGATCGTCAGAACCCGGTGTAACCAGCCAGGGAAGAATTGCCAGAAAAGAAGAAACAATAATTCCACTTATTCTGAGCAGATTGTTCAGTGATGCTGGAAGCATGGTCAATCTGAGTAAAGCAGTGTTAATGGGATTTCGAGCCGGTCGCCAAGTTTGAGCGCCAGTCTTTCTATGCTGCCGGCATTGAGTTCGAGAGCGTATTGGGCCGGCAGTTCAGATACATAACGTTCAAGACCCTGCTCGGGAAGACCGTAACCAGGCTGCATGTTTTTGATCCAGCCGTTGATTTCAAGGTTTTCCGTAAAAAAAACGAGATCAAGCGGAATCTTCGTATTTTTCATCCAGAATGACATTATTTGTGGTGCTTCATAGACAAAGAGCATGCCTTGAGTCGCTTCGATCGCATCAAAATACATCAAGCCACGGGATTTCTCAGACGAGGTGCGTGCCAGCCATATTTCGAGCGAATGACCGGCCAGTTTCGCTTCGGTTGCCTGCACAGTCTGTGCAGATTCATTGGCAGTACCGGCCGCAGGTTCGGCGCTGGCATCACTGCGACAGGCGGCCAGAAATCCTGTCAGCAGAAGCAGCGCAGCAATGGCGGCTTTGCAGAAGGATCTATTTAATAAAGCATTCAGTTTCACTGTAATCCGAGTTTTACGTTGATTTTGTCGAGTGCGCGTTCGATTTCTTCTGATGTGTCGAGATGCAGAAGAGGCTCAATAAGTTTTTCGGCCTCAACAAACGATACGTTGCGCACAATCTGTTTAACGGCAGGTATCAGGATCGAATTCATTGAGAGTTCACGCAGGCCAAGGCCGAGCAGTAGAACGGTATAGCGAACATCTCCGGCTATTTCACCGCAGAGGCTGACCTTGATGTTATGCTGGCGGGCAACCTTTACGACATGCGCTATCAGCTGAATAACCGCCGGGTTCGACGGTTGATAAAGATGTGAGACCTTCGAGTTGGTGCGATCCACCGCCAGTGTGTACTGAACCAGGTCGTTGCTGCCGATTGCAAAAAAATCGACTTCTCTGGCAAATTTGTTGGCCAGCAACGCTACTGATGGTATTTCGACCATAATCCCGATTTTCATGTTTTCAGGATTAGGTTCTCCTGATTTGATCAGGTCTTCGTGCGCCTGATTGAGAATCTGCTTAATCTGGCGAAGCTCCTCGATGTTTGAAATCATCGGGAAAAGTATTCCTACCTGCCCTGGCTTGGCCATAGCGGCAGCACGCAAAATAGCACGGATCTGGGTGACGAATATTTCTCGACAGTCGAGTGCCATTCTGACGGCTCGCCAGCCGAGTTCAGGATTCCGTTCCATCGCGTTGCCCATGAGATGCGAGATTTTGTCGCCGCCGATGTCTATTGTTCTGATCGTTATGTTGGCGCCGTTGATCTTACCTATGACTTCTGCATATGACTGAAAAAGTTCGTTCTCAGTAGGAAAAGAGCGGCGGGTCAGGTAGGCAAATTCGGTGCGATAAAGACCTATGCCATCGGCACGGTTGGCATTAACTGCATCAAGGTCGCTCAACTGGCCAATGTTGGCTTTGAGTGAAACCTCTACGCCATCGCTGGTGATCGATGGCTCAGAAAGGCTGGCTAGAACCTTCTGCTGGCGCTCACGGAAGCTTTCGAGTTCGCTGGTGTACCTTAGGCGAAGGCTTTCATCAGGATTAATTATCAGATGCCCGTTACTGCCGTCAATGATTGCGTAATTGCCATTGTGAGCTTTCTGCATCAGGCTTTTTACCTGAATCAGAGCAGGAATGCCAAGGGAGCGAGCTAGGATTGAAGCGTGCGAAGTTGGCGTGCCTTCCTCAATAGCAATGCCGCGAATGCGCCCCGGGTTGAAGCCGACGATTTCTGAAGGAGTTAGGTCTTCTGCTACGATAATCATACCGTCATCGAACTGTCTGTTGATTTCCGTAGATGATTTGCGCTTCTGGCAGTTTTTCAGAATGCGTTTTCCGACATCCATGATGTCGATGGCTTTTCCCTGAAACTGCGGATCGGGAAGGTTTCTGAAAAAGTTGCTGTAATCCCTGATTACGCTTCCCACTATTGATTGTACATCACTCATCTGCTCGCGGATTCTTTTGCTGACTTCTTTTTGCAGGTCAGGGTCATCGATCAGAGTAAGATGAGCCTGGAAAATATTGGAAATTTCAAGGCTGCTTTTTATCTGAGGCAGTTCGAGAAGCTGGCTGATTTCGCTGCGCGAGATTTCTATGGCGCTTTTGAAACGTTCTATTTCTGATTCAATTTCGCCGTTGGCAATTGTACTGCTCTCAATATTCTCAAGCTGTACGTGCCTGAGACAATAGACCTGCCCCAGTGCATAGCCTGGGGAAATTGCCAGCCCTTTTAACATGAAAAAACCTTGAATTCAAAGTTACGACATCATATCATGATCTTATATCAGTCGCAAGTTTTTTAGTTATATATCGCCGATTCACAGCACGTTTGAAGCACTGGAGGTAGTATGCGAATTCTGGTTTGTAATGATGATGGTATAACTGCACCCGGTATCACCGCTCTTGTTGCCGAACTATGTAACCTTGGGCGGGTTATCGTAGTGGCTCCCGATTCAGAGCGAAGCGCAGCCAGCAGTTCGTTGACTCTTGCTCACCCGCTGCGTGCGCGTGAAGTCACTTTCCCGGCGCCTGTGGAAAAGGCCTATGCCGTTTCAGGTACGCCGGCCGACTGCGCAAAAATGGGCCTGTCAACTCTTCTGCCCGAAAAACCAGACCTGGTTGTTTCAGGTATCAACTGCGGCCCGAACATGTGCGTTGATATCTTTTATTCAGGAACGGTAGCAGCTGCTTTCGAGGGGGCTTTCCGGGGGATTCTCTCGGCTGCCGTATCTCTTGACAGTTACTCGCCCCGAGCCGATTTTTCTGTCGCGGCAAGGTGGGCGGTGCGCTGTCTTAAAATGCTTGTTGAAGCGAAAGTCGAGCCTGCACGTGTTTATAATATTAATGTACCCTGTGTGTCCACTACAGAAATTAAGGGCATAAAGCTGACTAGAACGGGCACAATAGATTATCGTGAAGAATACGATCATCGCCAGGATCCTTATGGTCGCTCATATTACTGGCTCAAGGGAAGCCCTGTAATAGTTGATACAGCCCCGGAGTGCGACATCGTGGCTGTTAAGGCCGGCTATGTTTCTATTACACCGCTTAAACCTGATTTGACCGATATGACGCTTTACGCTGCTCTCAATGGCAAAATGGTTTTGCCAGAATAATGATTTCCGGGTGTACCCGCATGAAGCTCAGCCAGGCATTAGCTCTATCAGCTCTTTTTGGCTGTCATCAGATCAGCCAGGTGTGTGAAACGTCTTCTACCAGCGACGATCTAAAACAGGCCTGGGCCTTGCCGGAAATAAGTCCGCAGATAAGAATTGCCGATTGTCAGACCGCCGGTCGCGGTCAGCATGGTCGTCGCTGGCAGTCCCGGCCTGGGCAGTCTCTGCTTTTTTCATTTTCTCTGACAGATGTGCAGAATCGTTTCCCTTTGTCGATGATTGCCGGACTTGCACTTTATAAAACTGTGCGTCGGCTGGCATTGCATGACAACTCAGGGTTATGGCTGAAGTGGCCCAATGATCTATGGCTTAATCGTGGCAAACTGGCCGGAATTCTTTGCGAAGGATGTTTTATCAAGGCCCGGCAGCATTGGGTAATTGGTATCGGAATAAACCTTGCGCCATTGCCAGGCCCAGACTTTCCTGCGGCCAGCCTGTCTGAGCTATCTGCTTGCCATGATCCCGAAGATATTCTGTGCGAATTTTTTGCGAATTTTGAAGAGCTTTTATCGGCAGAAGCAGAGGGTTTGGCCCGGGAATGGTCTCTGGCAGCGTCTGTTTTCTGGCAGACCAGATTTTTGTTCCTCGGCAGTGATCAACCTGATTTTGTCGGTTTGCCACTGGAGACAGACGCTGATGGCACACTGCTGGTAAAACCTGAACATGAAAAGAGTCGCCGACTGTTGTCGGCGACTCTTAAACCTCTATTTTGACCGCTATTTTTTCGTAACCGGGGTTTTTACGCGATAGCTGAAAGATTGCCCGGCAGCTTTGCCTGAGACCTGAATATAAGATTCAGGTGAGGGGTTTTTAAAGCTGTAGGCAAAGGCTTCGCCCATGGTTCTGAGGTCGCCGCTGAATTCCTCGCCGCCATCAGCCATTGTGATGTTTACGCTGTCGAAGGCAACCTGCTTCCCGAGCACTATGTTGAAGATTATTTCGCTTCCAGCCGGCAGAGTGGTCGAAGTCTGATTCTGACCTTCGCTGAAGTCGAACGACTGGTAAATTTTGTGGGCCTCTGAGCGTAACCCGATTGAAACAATAAAGTTGTCTTCTTCTACGGGAGTTTCTTCTTCATCGACTGCTGTCGCTGCGGCGCTGCCGGAAGATGAATTCTGGGTTCGATTGGAAGATGAGGATACTCCATTGGCAGAAGCATATTCGCCGTGATATCCATTTTCGTTTCGTGCTCTGTTGGCAGCAACATCATCTTCGTTGTAACTGCCAGCCTGTTCATCGCCCGACTGATATGAACCTGTGCCATCATAGTTGTCGCCGCCCCGGCGCTCGCCGGAAGAATTGCCAGAACTGCCACCAGCAGCGTAATCGCTACCATTGCCGGCTCCCTGGCCGTATCCACTGTCTGCTGAGCTACTACCTTCATCAGAGTTGTATGAGCCGTTTTGTGAACTTCCCTGGCTGCCTGCAGTGTTGTTGGCGTCGTCATAATACTGGCCATTCTCGGTTGCCGCAGAACTCTCGCTGCTGGTGTCGCCAGATGATTCTGATGAGTTGCCCTGGGATGTCGCACCATCCTGCGCGGCAGAGCTGCCACCTGAGTAACCGCTGTTACCGTCGGCCGCTGCCCCCTCCTGACCAGATGAATAGCCAGATGAGCCGTTAGATGATTCAGACGAACTGGAACCAGACGATCCCGCGGAAGCTGACGAACTGGAACCAGACGATCCCGCGGAAGCTGACGAACCGTTGTAGCCGGCAGCCTCAGGACCACTGCCAGAGCTGCTGCCTGCCGAATCTGACCCGGCTGCCCCTGATTCGCCGGAATCTGTAGAAGATGAATTGGCATCAGGATTTGAGTAGAGGTCTGAAAGATCGACCTGCTGAGACTGGCCTTGGCTTGAATGCGAGTAGCCGCCGACGCTGCCGGAAGAAGAAGTCGAAGTGCTCATTTTCGATGCACTTGACCCATCGGAGGACTGCGTTCCGCGTTGGTTGTCGATTGTGCGGCTGTCGAATTCAACCTTGCTGACGGGAATCTTAACCTGCATCAGCTTTTTCTTCTGATTGCCTGGCTTGTCTTTGTCGGTTACGTAAACATTGGCCGAATAATTTCCTTCTGAGGGCACCCTGAACATGTGCCGGTAATTGCCCATTCTTGTTGCAGCAACCGGGTCGCGTTCCCCTTCTTCGTCAACAATAACCAGAGATACGTCTTCCGGGTCGATGTCGTCAGATACTTCGACTGCGATTTTAACGCGGGTGTCTTCCGGGATTCTGAACTTTTCGAGGCCGTAATCACTGGCGGTTTCGCTGTCGGTATTACTGGCGAAGATTTCTTCGCTGAAATCGGTTGGGTGCTGAATGACAAGTCTAACCTTAGGCGGCGGCAGATTGGCGGGTGCCGGATCAATGCCGGGTGTTGCCGGTGTGGTCGCAGCTTGCCCGTCTTTGCCGGGTGTTGCCGGAGTTGATGTGCCGGCAGGGTTTGCTGAACTGCTGTTAGAGTCGGGGGTTGTCGCTGCAGGAGTTCCGGCTGATGAGCCTGGAGTGCTTGAACTTCCAGGATTGCTGCTTGCACTTGATGACGGCTCGCTGTCTGGAACTTTAGCCACCTGAGTTTGCGTTGATGTTGTTTCGTTGACTGGTTTGGCTGGTTCCTGGGTGGGTGTTTTGGCAGTAACTGCGTCTGCTTTGTTGTCGCTTCCCTGGGCTGCCGGCTCTGGAGTGGTTTTCGCAGGAGCGTCTTTTTTCTTTCCGGTGCCAAAATCAGCTTCATTGTAAGAGTCTGATAAGACATACTTGCCGCCGACGTTTTTTACACTCCATTGATAACCTGCACCGCCGCCGGCAAATCCTGTAGAATTTGGTCCTGCCGTATTGATCATAGTGTTTTTAAGGTTGTTGACACTTGAATTCACGGCGTCTTCCATGCTGTTGGCTGCGTTTGTATCAGAGCTTCGCTGGCCGTCGCTGCTTTCGGTTATCTTGGTGATATCCGGGTTGGCATTGTCGGCGCCAAGGTCTTTCTGCTGTGCTTCCCACTCTTCCTGGACGTTCTTCATGTGTTCGTCCATTTTCTGCTGATATTCCTGGGCGCGTTTCTGAGCGGCTGCTTCAGCATCCTTAAAGGAGTCAAATTCAAGGTCGGCAGCGTTAACCACGTTGCCTGTAGATACTAATAACAGGACAAACAATAACCCGGACAGCAGATATTTCATAATTCAACTCCCTTGCTACTCTCAGGTGGAAATCCCTGTACTAATCATAGACTATAAATTTGAAAAATGACAGCCCTGTTAGATAGTCAGTATCAGCTGGCTTTCATTCAAGGTCATCGGTAACGGGCATCAGAACAAATATTTATTGTATAAATAAATATTTTCCTATACATTAATACGGATAAATGTATCACTTTGTTTCTATCGTTTGTACCTTTTTGACGGTACACTGGGGGAAGTCGAAGATGTCACAAGATTCCAAGCTGATTGCCTGTAGGGTATGTGGTGTAATAATGGTTAAGCTGGCACGGGATGTTTGCCCAAAGTGCTTCCAGGAAGAAGAGCAGCTATTTCAGAAAGTGAAAAATTTTTTAAAAGCGAATCCTGGAGCGACGTTAGAAGAGGTTGCCAAACATGCTGCCTGTGATATGGAACACGTAGAGGCTCTCATTCGCTCCGGCCGCCTTGAAAGGGCAGGTGTTAAGCGTGTGGCACACCCATGTCAGCTTTGCCAGGCCACGATTTACGATGGAGTTGTTTGCGCAGAATGTAAGAAGTCCTTGAAAGAACAGGTTAAAATGCTTAAAGACATTTCAAAGCCTGATCAAAAATAGCGGCTTTCTGTTCTGTGCCAGTTCTTTGCCGCAAGTTTGTCTGGATTTTGACGTTGGCTGCATTAAATTTCTCACCGTGCTATACAGAATGTTGCATTGCCTCTGACTCTGTGCTAGACTTTCTTGGTTTAGAAACCCGGCGGGTGAAAGGTGGCTAGCTCTGCTTTTCGCATGACAGGTCTCTTTTGTGGGGCAGTTATCGGCTAAAGGCTTTGACTGCGTGCTTTTTGTCAGTGTATGAGTCTGGTTAACCAGACTATGCGCTGTTTTGGGAGAGTTGCCTGAAACGTTATTCTGTATTGATTTTAGGGAGACGGTATGAATCTAGAAAGCAATGGGGAGATCAGTAACGAATTCTTCAAGAAATTGAACCAGCAGATTGTCCAGAAGGACAATCTGATCAAGTTGCTGCAGCTCCAGATCAGAAATCTCAAAACACAGCTGGAATCAGGTGGAGCTGGCGGTGAAGGCGTTGAAGAGCTGAAGCGAGCTCTCGAAGAGAAATCTGAGGCAGCTGAGCGCTTGCTTTCTGAACTGAACGGCCAGAAGGATCAGTTCGCAGCCCTTGAGCAGCAGAAGAACGATCAAATAAAGACCCTTAGCCAGCTGCTGGAAGAGCAACAGGGTGGGGGAGGCTCAACTGAAGTCATAGACGATGCGCGTGTTCAGGAACTGGAAGCTCTTGTTTCGGGGCTTCGCGAAGAACTTGAATCGGAAAAGCAGGCGCGTCTTATCGCTGAATCAGCGTCTGTGTCAACCGGAGCTGGTGATGCCGCCTCTCTGCAACAGGAAATAGAAAGTCTCAAGCAGGCGGTCGAAGTTGCCCGGGCTGAGCTCGAACAGTCGAATGCAGCTATGCAGCAGATGTCGGCGCAGCTACAGGTGCAGGGCGCTGTTGAGTCGTCTGTTCCTGCGGCAGATATGGCCGAGTATCAGAACAAAATTCAGGAACTTGAGCAGGATGTGGTTAACCTGAAAAACCTGCTTGCCGAAAAAGAAGATGCTGGTGGCGGAATGACGGTTGATCAGCTTGAGCTTGAGCAGTTGCGCGCCAGGGTTGCTGAGCTCGAAGCAGGTAGTGGGCAGCCGGGTGTCAACATTGATGAAATAGAACGCCTGCGTCAGGAAAGTTCACAATTGGCTGAGGCCAACGCAAAGCTTGCAACGCTACAGAAGGATGCCGATTCATTCACTGAAACTGCCATGAAGGTAACAGTGCTCGAATCTGATTGTGCTCAGTTAAACGAAAAGGTGGCAGCTCTCGAAATTGATCGTGAGAAGCTGGTGGCTGAGAACGAAGCACTTAAAGCAACTGCCGGCGAAGTTCCTGCCGAAGATGTTGGTGCTTACAAACTTGAAATAGTAAAGCTGCGTGAAACACTTCAGCAGCGTGAAGACGAGCTTGCCAGGCTGCGTGTTTCTCTTGAATCACGTCAGGATGAAAGCATGAATGATCCGGCCATCCGAGAAGAAGTCGAGCAATTGACCCAGCAGGTAGCCGATCAGATGCTAGCTATTCAAAATTTTGAAGGAATTTTAAGTAAAACCAGAGATCAGCTTGAAGCCAGAACTCTTGAAGTTGAAAATCTCAAGGCTCGCCTGGGCAGCAACGAAGCTCCGGTAGAAGAAAAGACTATCAACGTCGAAGGTGACAGCGATATCGTTTCCAGCTTTATTGACTTTTTCGATGGGCTTGATTCGGTTATTGCCAAAAACCCGGTGCCTGAACTGCAGATGCTCCATCAGAAACTGCTTGAACGACTGATCATACCCAATCAGATCAGTTATATGCCCGTTATAGCTGAAAGTTACGATTCGCAGAAACATTATGCTACCGATTACTTCCGCTCTGACAAATTCCCTGAAAGATGCATCGTTTTTGAAGTTGAAAAGGGTTATCTGAAGGGTGATTCGGTCATCAAGAAGTCAAAGGTGTGGGTGGTGCAGAACCTTTACGACTGCAACTCCTGTCATGCAACTCAGAGTAACCCCGACAGCCGATTCTGCCATATGTGTGGTGCTAAAATTACGGCTCCCAACGGGCTGCCTGTCGATAGTCTGCCCGAATTCGAGCCGACTCCGATAACTTATCAGCGCTTTGCCGACAGTATGCTGCGGCATGGCAACGCCGACAAGGCCAGAGAATATCTGATGGCTGGACTCGATCTTGACGGCAATTTCGCGCCGATCATGACCCGACTGGCCGAAATTCTGGCGCATGAGTCCAAGTTCGCAGACGCCCTTGAACTTTTGCAGAAGGCTAATACAATCAAGCCTGATGCCAAGACCAGGGACCTGATACAGGCTATAGAAACCAAGCTGAATATCTTCAAGCAGGCCCAGAGTCTCAAGCTTGCACCGGAAGAATTCGAAAAACTTCTGAACCTGATTCAAAAGTAATATTCACAACAACAGGAACCAGATTATGTCACAGAATTCCAGTTCTGAAGCTCTTCCTAAGGCCTATGATCCCGCGATAGTAGAAAACTCAATCTACCAGAAATGGGAGGACAGTCGCTGTTTTGTTGCTGATCCAGAGAGTGATCGCAAAAAATACTGCATTGTCATACCGCCGCCCAACGTTACCGGCATGCTTACCATGGGGCATGTCCTCAATAACACGCTGCAGGATATTCTCATCCGTCATCAACGCATGCTGGGCCGCGAGGCCCTCTGGTTGCCCGGCACCGATCACGCCGGCATCGCCACTCAGAACGTCGTCGAAAAGGCGCTTGCCAAAGAAAAGCTTTCGCGTCATGATCTCGGCCGCGAAAAATTTCTTGAGCGTGTCTGGAGCTGGAAAGAAAAATACGGCGGCATCATTCTCAGTCAGTTGAAAAAGCTCGGCTGCTCATGCGACTGGGAACGCGAACGCTTCACCATGGATGAAGGCTTAAGCACTGCGGTTCAGCGCAGCTTTATCAAACTTTATCAGGATGGCCTCATCTACAAGGGCAAATACATCATTAACTGGTGTCCGCGTTGTCGAACCGCCCTCTCTGACGAAGAAAAAATCCCAGAAGATACCAACGGCAGTCTCTGGTATGTCAAGTATCCGCGCAAAGATGGCAAAGGGCACGTCGTAGTCGCTACCACCAGGCCTGAAACAATGCTTGGCGACGTCGCCGTTGCAGTTAACCCGCATGATGAGCGCTATGCTGATCTCATCGGCCAAACCCTGATTTTGCCATTTGTAAATCGCGAAATTCCCGTGCTTGTCGATGATTTTGTTGATAAGGCCTTCGGAACTGGCGCGGTAAAGATAACACCGGCACATGACCCCAACGACTTCGAAATGGGGCGCCGCCATAACCTCGACCAAATCATCGTAATGGATGAGGGTGGGGTGATGAACGAACTGGCCGGCAAGTTCAATGGCATGGAGCGCTTTGCCGCGCGCAAGGCTATTGTCGAAGAACTCGAAGAACTTGGTCTGCTCGAAAAAATTGAAGATCACCAGCTTGCCGTTGGCCACTGCGAACGCTGCAAGACTGTAATCGAGCCATACCTCTCGGACCAGTGGTTCGTTAAGATGAAACCTCTGGCAGAAAAGGCTATCGAGGCGGTTAAGAGCGGCAAATTGCGCTTTACTCCCAGCCGCTGGCTCGGAGTCTACCTGCACTGGATGGAAAATATCAGAGACTGGTGTATCAGTCGCCAGTTGTGGTGGGGTCACCGTATTCCCGCCTATACCTGCGGTACATGCCGGCATGTCATGGTCGCCTCTGATTGCCCCGACAAGTGTGATAAGTGCGGCGCCACCCAGGGTATCACTCAGGACGAAGACGTTCTCGATACCTGGTTCTCCTCGTGGCTCTGGCCTTTCTCGACCATGGGCTGGCCTGAACAGACTGAAACCCTGCGCCGCTTCTACCCGACCGACACTCTGGTCACCGGCCCCGATATCATCTTCTTCTGGGTCGCCAGAATGGTAATGGCCGGCTACTACTTTGTTGGCGAATGCCCTTTCCATGATGTTTACTTTACCAGTATCGTCAGAGATATGAAGGGCCGCAAGATGAGTAAGTCGCTCGGCAATTCACCCGACCCGCTCGAAATTATCGGCAAATACGGCGCTGATGCGCTTCGCTATACCGTTATTTCGTTGGCTCCAGTCGGTCAGGATATCAGGTTTGCTGAAAACAAGGTCGAAATCGGTCGTAACTTTGCCAACAAGCTTTGGAACGCCTCGCGTTTCGTAATGATGAATCTTGCCGATGCCGAATGTTCGATAACTGCCGGCTTGCCAGAAGTATCACGTCTCAGCCCCATTGACAACTGGGTTGTATCCCGCATGAACTACGCGATTGATCAGGTTAACGCCAATCTCGCTGAAGGCCAGTTCCGTTTTAACGACGCGCTCAAGGTTGCCTACGAGTTTATCTGGAACGATTTCTGTGACTGGTATATCGAAATGTGCAAACCGGTGCTTTTCGGCAAGGATGCCGAGCGCAAGGCTGTAACGCTGCAGGTCCTTGTCAGCTGCCTCGATGGCGCGCTGCGCATTCTGCACCCGTTTATGCCTTTTGTTACCGAAGAAATCTGGCAGAAGCTGCCGGGCAGCGAAGGCTTTCTCATGCAGGCCGCCTTCCCGGTCGCTGATGCAGCGAGAGTCAATGTTCCACTCGAACAGGAAATCGGCGAACTTATGGAAGCCGTGCGCGTGATCCGTAACCTGCGCGCTTCCGCTAATATTTCTCCCGCCAAAAAGATCACAATCAGAGTTGTTAAGAATGACAAGACCAGTGAAGCCTTTATCAATCATGCCGACATGATTCGTTCTCTTGCTGGCATCGAAAGCCTTACTCTGGTAGATGGCAAACCTTCCGGTCATCTTGTCAGCCTGATGGGTTCCTGTGAAATCTGTCTGGACCTCGCCGGCCTGATCGACGTTCCGGTAGAGCTTGCCCGTGTCGATAACGAACTGGGCAAAATCGAAAAAGAAATGGCTAAAATCTCGGTTAAGCTTGATAACGCTGATTTTGTCAGCAAGGCACCGGCTGAGGTGGTAGATAAGATTCGTGACGGCATCGATGCCTATCAGCAGCAGATTGCCAAACTCAAGGAATATCAGAAAGAACTCAGGAGCATCTGAAAGTGAAATTCAGCGCAACCCCTCAGGAACAGCTCGAAATCGTGGCAACCGGTGCCGCTGATATTGTCTCGCGTGACGAACTGCTCAAAAAATTCGAAAAGTCTTATAATACCGGCACTCCGCTGGTGATAAAATTCGGCGCGGACCCATCTGCGCCAGATATTCATCTCGGCCATACCGTAGTAATCCAGAAACTTCGCCAGTTTCAGGCGCTCGGTCATCAGGTGGTATTTCTGATCGGTGACTTCACTGGCCGCATTGGTGATCCCACCGGCAAGAAAAAGACCCGACCGGCCCTCTCCGAAGAAGAGATCATGGCCAATGCCGAGACTTATAAAAACCAGATTGGCAAAATACTCGATCTCGACAAGATCCAGGTCGTATTCAACTCTGACTGGCTTGGCAAAATGACCTTTACCGATGTTCTTAAACTTTGCGGCCAATATACTGTTGCCCGCATGCTTGAGCGCGACGATTTTTCGAACCGATTCAAGAATCAGATTCCGATCAGCGTGGTCGAGTTCATGTATCCACTGATGCAGGGCTACGATTCAGTTGCGTTGAAGTCTGACGTAGAGTTGGGTGGTGTCGATCAGACCTTCAACCTGTTGGTTGGCCGTGAATTGCAGCGTTCTTACGGTCAGGCCCCGCAGGTTACCCTGACCATGCCAATTCTCGAAGGGCTCGATGGCAAGGAAAAAATGTCGAAAAGTCTTGGTAACTACGTTGGAATCAATGAAGCACCTGGCCAGATATATGGTAAACTCATGTCGATTCCAGACGAACTGATGATGAAATACTATGAGCTGTTGACCAGCCTCAGTCTGACTGAGCTCAAATCAATAAGAGACCGGATTCTACAGGAACCCAAGGTGATAAAGATGCACCTGGCCCGTCAGATTACCGCCCAGTATCATGGCGACGAAGCTGGCGCAGCTGCTGAAGCGGAATTTGAAAAAATGTTCGGCAAATCAGGCGATGGCATGCCTGACGAGATCGAAGAACTTGAACTGCCTGTCCCGACCGGAGGTCTGCCGCTTATGCGGCTGCTGACCCTTGGCGGTCTCGCCGAAAGCGGTGGCGAAGCAAGGCGTCTGCTGCAGCAGGGCGGGATCAAGATCGACCAGGAAAAGGTCACAGATGGCCAGCAAATGTTCATGGCCGGCTCTTCATTCATTGTGCAGGCTGGCAAAAGAAAATTCAAGAAACTCACTCTCAGGCCTGAATAAAGGTCTGACCGCATTTAATAAGGAGACAATATGTCACAGATGATTCAGCTTAAGCTTCCTGATGGAAAAATTATTGAGCTGGAGTCAGGCGCAACCGTTATGGATGCCGCCGCCAAAATCGGGCCGGGGCTGGCCAAAGCCGCTCTCGCCGGCAAAATTAATGGTGAAGTCACTGATCTGCGCACGCCTCTGACCAGCTCAGCCGATCTTGAGATCGTAACTTCGAAATCGCCAGAGGCCAGCGATGTCTGCCGCCATTCAATGGCTCATATCATGGCGGAAGCGGTGCTCAAGATGTTCCCTGACGCGCAGTTCGGCATCGGGCCGGCCATAGAAACCGGTTTTTACTATGACTTCAAACTGCCGCGCGCTTTGACTGTCGAAGATCTCGAGGCCATCGAAAAAGAGATGGAAGCTGGCATCAAGGCCAAATCTCCATTCATCAGAAAAGAGCTGAGCAAAGAAGAAGCGATCAAATACTTCAGCGAAACCAATCAGCCTTTCAAGGTTGAATTGATCAATGAACTTGGCGATCAGACTATCACTACTTTCTCACATGGTGGATTCACCGATCTCTGCCGTGGCCCGCACGTTCAGGATTCCGGCGCGGTCAAGCATTTCAAATTACTCAGCGTAGCCGGCGCCTACTGGCGTGGCGACGAAAAACGCCCGATGCTGCAGCGTGTTTACGGCACAGCGTTCAGCAGCAAAGAAGAACTCAAAGAACATCTCGAACGCCTTGAAGAAGCTAAAAAGCGCGATCATCGCAAACTTGGCAAAGAACTCGACCTCTACTCGATTCACGAAGAAGTTGGTCCCGGGCTTGTTTTCTGGCATCCTAAGGGCGCCAGAATCAGGCACGAGATCGAAACTTTCTGGAAAGATCAGCACTATAAACATGGTTACGAGTTAATTAATACACCACACATTGGCCAGAAGTGGCTCTGGGAAACCAGCGGACATCTAGATTTCTATAAAGACTCAATGTACAGTCCAATGGAAATCGATGGTGCCGATTACTTTATCAAGCCGATGAACTGTCCGTTTCATATCATGATCTACAAATCGCAGATGCGCTCTTATCGCGATCTGCCGTTGCGCTGGGCCGAGCTAGGCACTGTTTATCGCTATGAAAAAAGCGGCGTATTACATGGACTGATGCGGGTGCGCGGTTTTACTCAGGATGACGCACACATTATCTGCACGCCCGAACAGATCGAAGATGAAATTCGCGAGGTTCTGCGTTTCAGTCTCGGCATCTGGAAAGCCTTTGAGTTCAAAGAGGTCAAGGCATATCTGGCAACCCGCCCTGAAAAGGCTGTCGGCGAAGAATCGCGTTGGGCCACAGCTATAGATTCTCTGCGCAAAGCCGTAGCGGCAGAAGGTCTTGCCTGTGAAGTCGATGACGGTGGTGGCGCTTTTTACGGTCCGAAAATCGACCTCAAGGTAAAAGACGCTATCGGGCGTGAATGGCAGGTTACTACCATTCAGTTCGATTTCAATCTACCAGAACGTTTTGACATGACCTATGTCGGGGCTGACGGACAGCGACATCGCCCTTATATGGTTCATCGTGCCCTGCTCGGCTCGATCGAACGCTTTTTCGGCGTTCTGATAGAGCATCACAGTGGTGCCATGCCGGTCTGGTTGGCGCCGGTGCAGGCAGTTGTCATGCCGATTACCGAAAAACATCATGATTATGCGCGCAAGGTTGTTGCTGCGATGAAGTTGCATGATATTCGCTGTGAGCTTGACAACCGCAACGACAAGATTGGTTATCGCATTCGCAACGCCCAGATGCAGAAGATTCCGTTTATGCTGATTCTCGGCGATAACGAGGCAGATGAAGGCAAGATCACTGTGCGCCTGCGCAATGGCGAGAACCTGACCGGAATTGCCCTCGAAGATTTTATCAGGGAGCAGGAATGGAAAAAACTGTCAATCTGAGCTTAAGAGACGTTGGTGATCTGATTTTTCGCATAACGCAACGTTATCTGTTTCGCAAAAACGAGGATCTCGGCCTGGATGTGACGCTTCAGACCAGTCCTCTACAGGAAACCATGATTCTGCGTCTGCTCGACGAGACGCGTCTTCTCGTCAAGACTTTTCCGCACAAGAATTATTCCAATGAGCTGGTTTACCGCATTGAAGTATACAAAACACGTGAGGGCGACATGCGCGGCAACAAGATTGCCTTTCTCGAGGCATCGCAACACGATGGCGCGGTAGATGAGATTCATCGTTTCGTTCAGAGCTACCTGGCGCAGCTCGGTTTCTAACATTCATCCAAGGAGGCATATATGCAGGCAGTAGTAGATTCAAGGCACGGTGATTATTTCCGCTGTCTTCTCGAAAATGGCGATGTAATCAACGTCTACAAGAATGAATTGAGTGACGAAATAGGTATCGGTGACATCGTTAAAGTCAGTTTCGTCAAGGACAACGAAGCCAGCGCAAGACAGCGGGAACTGATGAAATAAGCCCCTTTTGGGAGGGAATTTTGCTTAAGAGGATTGCTCTTCTCTGCCTGTTCCTCGTTGCTTTCGCTCCGACAATCGGTGCGACGGAGGATGAGGCTGTTCTTCTCAAAAAGTCTCAGCTGCTGGTTCAGAAGGCACAGAGATACGAGCAGAAGGGCGAAATCGAAGATGCGGTAGCCTTTTACGAAGAGGCTTACAACACTTATCCGAAGAATATTCTTCCGCTGATGCTGTGGGGGAAAACTCTGGTCAAGGTCGGTATGTATGATCGCGCTTCTGAGCTTCTCGGGCAGATTCCAATAGAAAAACTGCCGCCGGCCGGCCAGTCAGAAGTTCATCTTCTTATGGGCAGAATCGCGATAGCGCGGGGCTCGGTCGAAGATGCCGCTTCGGCTTATTCGCGGTCTTTAAAGGCATCTGAAAAGAATGATGTCGCCCGGGTTCGTCTGGCCATGGTCAATCAGCTGCTGGGAATGAGCAGTCGCGCCGACGAGCTTCTGCGTGACTATGATAATTTCGCCGGGCTTGCCATGCCAGAGCTTAGACTGGCGTTGATGATCGATCTCGAACTGGCAAACTTTGGTCGAGCCATGTATACCAGCGCTGAGATGTCACGCCTGTTATCGCGTTCTGGCGGTGAAGAAGGTGGCGGAGTTTTATCTGGTATCCTTTGTACTGCTCCGGCCATATTCATCACTTGTCTGCCGCTTGGTCTGAGTTATGTGCTTTGCGCCCTTTATTTTGCAGTTCTTTTTGCCGGACTTCTACTGCTTGCGACCAGACTGACAGCGCCCTCAGCCGTCTGGCAAAATGTTTTGTTTGTCGTTCTCGGGGTAGTTTCTGTTGTTACTGCGCAGGTTTTTATGAAGCATGATTTCTACGTTGCAATTCTACAGGATGACTTCTCTCTTTTCGATTCTCTCTGGATTATTCCCCGGATGCTTGTCGGCGGTCATTTTGTCGCTATTGCACTGTTTGCTGTTTTTCCGGCATTTCTGCTTTTACCGGCAGCCCAGAAGCCCAAGCGCCATGAGCTCTTCGGCATCTGGTTTTTCTGCTGGTTTTTCATGGCCTTCGTGCTTGTTTTTCAGAGCCGAATCGCTTTTGGCAGCAGAATGACCCTCATGGCTGTGACCTTTTTGCTGTCTGCTTTTACATCTTTTTTCATGCCGCTCGGCCGGTTCGTGATATTCAAGATCACATCTTTGCTCGGATATGGTGAATTTGCTTCCGTAAGTCATCAGGATCTTCGGGCCTCTGGCGGAATCAGCTTCACTGATGCAAAGATACTAGAAACAAAAGCCTGGAAACTTATCGACAAGGACGAATACGGTGAAGCTATTATGGCTGCCCGCAAGGTTCTTGGCAGTTATGACCGCCAGACCTTTCCGATGCTGTGGAAAGCCTATATATTTGCTCTGATAGCCGGAGAAGATTATCTGGAAGCCCAGCAGCAGCTTGCTGAATTTCTTGAGGTATTCAAAAAGCACAATGCTTTTGAGTCAGGGCAGTTGTATGAGGCCTTCCTTAAAGTGCGCAAGGGGGATTTTGGCGGTGCGCTCAAGATTATCAGAGGATTGCCTGAACACAGGGTCAAGAGTTTCTCGCCAGATGAAAACGCTCTTTCGTTGCTTATTCTCGGCCGCTGTGCTCTTTCTTGCGGTGAAAACGTTCAGGCGCACATCGAACTTGTTAAAGCCTTTAACAGTGCCAGAATGCCTTTGATAAAGGCAGAAGCCCTGACCGAAGTGGCTGAGCTCGATTTTAACCTTAAATCGAAAGATGCTCTGGCTAAGCTTAAAGACAAGCTTTCGTCAATTTCAGGCGGGGCATTGGTGGCTTCTTACAAGGATGTTATCTTATCAATCCTGGCGCAGTCTGATAACCAGCCTGCCGAAGCACTGAAGCTGGCCGAGAAAGCCTCTAGCGGTAAAATCAGGAACAGCCGGGCGTTTGCCTGGTATGGGCATCTGCTCTGTCTTGCCGGAGAGTTTTCCCGGGCCGAAGAATTGCTGACAAAAATGGCGCCTGACAGTCAGGATGCCAGCCGATTGATGTCTGAGGTTACTTCTTCCTCTTGAATTTATCGGCAATTCATGCCAGAATCAATTCATAGTCTGTCAATTAAAGCTTCCCGATGGATCATTGGTGACAGGCCGCAAGATTGATTTAACTGCAATGGTGGCAAAATGGCCGACCTGACTTCCGATCAACCAAAAACCTTTAAGGATCGCCTGCCTGATATTCTGGGATTTCTTGGCAGCGTCGCGGTTGTTGGTGTCGCTTACATGGTCTTTACCGATAAGATTCCCAAGAATTTCGGGGCAATTTTTCCCTATTTTTATATTCTTGCCATCGTGGGAATACTCGGGGTGCTCGGCGAAAAAGTAGCTACCACACTGCTTTCGTTTTTCCTGCCTATTCTTCTTGCCGCGGCAACCCTGGCCTTCAAATTCAAGCCACAACAGTATCCGATCGAGGACTGGTGGGAAATCTATTCTGTCCTGGTGCTGTTTTCTGCTGGTTTCGTTGTTTTCCTTTTTTTCAGATTCGAGCAGGCAAAACTTTCGGGTGGCGGAAAATCTGGCGGTGGCAGTGGCGGTGGCGGTGGACCGCTGAAGACAAGGGTCGATCCCAATGCTGCAGCAAAATTTCGCGAAGAACAGCAGAAAAAATCTGCTGCCAAGGGCGACAATATGGGCGACCTCGATCAAAAGGCGGGATTGAAGCAGCCTGCACCTAAAGCTGGTGAAGCCAAGGCGGGGCTTCCAAACACAAAGGCTCCCGCTAACCCTGATGAAACGGCAGAAGAGCGCATGGAAAGAGAGATGCGCGAATTGAAAGATGAATTCAGCAAGCGCTCCATGCGACTGGGCACTACGCTGATGCGCATTAAGAACCTTGCCAAAAGTCTTGAGCGCGACCAGATCTTCAACAATATCATCGAAATTATTACCAAGGGGCTTGATGCTACCAAGGTTCAGCTGCTTATCAACGACGATAAGGAAGGTAAATTAAGAATCGTAACTGCTGCTGGCATGAAGCCGAAAGATTACAAGGATCTTGAGATTCCTCATGAAGAAAGCAGTATGATAACCCATCTTCTGCATCAGAAGGTGAATGAAGTTACTGGTGGCGCTGGAGCCCTCGGGGTAAAAGAGTGCGAAATGGATCCCAAAACCAAGGGACTGGTGGGGCAGGGGGTACTCAAATCTGTTCTGTGCGCTCCGATTTATGCAGAAGGCAAGATGTTTGCCGTAATCAATGTCGAGCAGATGGCAAATCCTGATTATACACGTGACGATCAGAATCTGCTGTCAACCTGCGCTGATATTGCCGGTCTGGTTATGAAAAATGCCAAACTTTACTCAGCTACCATGGAAGATCTTGTTTCGGCACAAAAGCTGAGCGAAGATCAGCTCAAGAAAAATGAAGAGCTCAAAGGCAGTCTGTCGCGTATCGTTTCGCCAAGCGTTGCCGAGCTCATTATGTCTAATCCATCAGGATTGAAGCTTGGTGGCAGCAAATGTGAAGTCACCATGTTTTTCTCAGATATCCGAGGTTTCACCAAGATGTCTGAAGGCATGGATCCAACTGACATCGTTGAACAGCTGAACGTCTACTTTACCCGCATGACCGACATTCTGATGGAACTCGATGGCACACTCGATAAATACGTTGGTGATGAGCTTATGGCTCTCTTCGGAGCGCCGGTGATGCGCGATGATGACCCGATCAGGGCTGTTCTCACCGGTGTGCACATGCTCGATGCCCTGCGTGAACTCCAGGAAATGTGGAAAGAACAAGGAAAACCGGTTATCAGTATCGGCATAGGGATCAACACCGGCGAGGTAACGGCTGGATACATGGGCAGCGAAAAGCAGCTTTCATATACGGTTATTGGAGACAATGTCAACCTCGCCGCCCGCGTTATGTCAGTTGCCAAACCCATGGAAATGTTCATAACGCGCTCGACTTATGAAAGGGTTAAACCTTATTTTGATATTACCCAGCGCGAATCGATCATGGTCAAGGGCAAATCCATGGAGATCGAAATATTTCAGGTGAACGGAATAAACCCTGAGGTCGATTTCAGCGAACTCCTTGGCAAGAGCATTATTCATATCGCATCTGGAATTGAAACAGAGAAAACAGATAAGAAGCAGGTAGATGCAATTGTACGTCCCCCTCCAGGAATGAAAGAAGAGGATATGAAACAGAATATCCAGCTGGAAAAAGCAAAAACGATTGAGTGTCAAAACTGCGGACATGAAAATAACATGCAGGAAAAATTCTGTACAAAGTGCGGTATGCCGATTTTTTAATCAGGTACAATATTTTGCTTGCATCCTTAATTTTTTAGATTTAACATCAGTGAAAATGTACATAATCTCGGGGGAATGAATCTTGAAACACAGCAGAATCATCATTATTTTGACTGCCGTTATTCTTTTCTTCGGCGCCCGTATCGACGCCGCCCTGTCTCTTGAAGCACTTGCTGCCATCGACGAGATGCGTGCGCGAGCTAATCAGAGTATTCAAACAACTGATGATGAATCAGTCAGCGATCAGTATGTGCCTGGCCAGGAACTGAGATCTGTTCTGGCAAGGTACCGTGTTCGCGTCTATGGCGCACCAGATGCCACCGATAATTCTCTCGAGCATTGGCGGGTCTCTGTCCCGGAACCGAGTCAGGTATCGTCTGATTACGAGGCCGGAGCCATGCTTGCAAAAGCACTCGACAATTATCGTACCCAGCGCAAGGTATTCAACCTTGTTAAGGTTATGAAAGCCAGAGAAGCTACCACAAATGATGACCAGGATTCAGAAGAACCCTCTGCTGCCAGCGTCGATAATGCGACTGGTAAGACCGAATCATCTACTTCGACAGAGCGCTCTGCAGCCATGCCTGTTACTGTCAGTTCGTCTGAGCTGCTTACCCAGAGCAAAGCCGCGCTAGACGAGAGTGTTGCTGATGCGTCACATTCGTCTTCCGGTTATTCAAAGGCCGCATCTTCTTCTACAAATACTGCATCTGCGCTTGAGTCCGCTTCTGGCAACGACATAGATGACACTGAAGTTCAGAAATATGAATTCAAGATGCCTCGCAATTACCGCATCATGGTAAAATAGTAAGGTTTCCCGCAGCATATTTGCTAATGTCTGTTTGACAGCAGTGGGCCTTTGGGTTAAGCTTTCGCAATGAGCACATACCAAGCATTTCTTTCATGCTTCTGCATCCGCCTTATTGCTTTGCTGACGCTGGTTGTCGTGGCGTCAGCCGCATCTCTGCCGGCTCAGAATTTGTCTCTGGCCAATACAATTTACAACCAGGGAATCGAACATTACGCTGACGGAGACTATCGAAGCGCAATAGATTACCTCGGGCAGATCGTTCAGATGATGCCTGAGCACGATCAGGCAAGGTATTACCTGGCATATAGCTATTCACTGTCAGGTGAGCATGAAAAGGCTTTGCAGCATGCAAGGATACTTGCATCCAGATACCCCGGACATCAGCTTTATCTTGATCTTATCGCTGAATTCAGTCAGCGCATGCTTGGCGAACAGCAGCCGGCAGTTTCCATTCACGAGTCTTCATCTCTTTCATCTGAGCCGGAGTATAAGGTGTATACCCCGCCAGTCAGCGCTCCGCGTGAATTTCGCCGGGACAAGACATCAGCAAAGCCCTTGACTTTGATTGATCGTATTGCTCAGATGATCGAAGAAGAACGTTATGCGCAGGCTTCTGACGAGCTGGCAGGGCTTCTTGCCGCAGAACCTGAGAATGCGGCAGCAAAATATTATCTCGGTATGCTTCACTTTAATCAGGCTGAGTTCGCCTCTGCCACAGAGCATCTCGAGGCTTCTCTCAAAATCAAGGCCGATAACTTTGATGCCTGCTTTTTCGCCGGATCTAGCTATCTTAACCGGCAAATGCTGGCTCAGGCCGAAAAGTATTTTGAGCGGGCTTTGCAGATCAAGGACGACGCTTTTACCCGGATCAATCTCGCCGACATCTATGTTCGTACGAGCCGGCCGGCTGAATCAGAGAAAATGTACCAGACCGTTATTAAAGCCAACCCTGACTATACTGAGGCACGAGTAGGATTGGCTCTGGTTAAGCTTGCCCAGGGAAACATTGAAGAATCAGCTGAGATCGTTAACAAGGTTCTCAGCGAAAATCCCGCGAATGCCAGGGCGCGCTATGCCAGATCACAGATATTAATGGAGAATCGCCTGTATTCAGAAGCCCTTGCAGAAGCGCAAGCGGCGTATGAAAGTTCTATCGGCAATCCAGAATACCGCGTAAACTATGCTCTGGCATTGTTGCGTAATTTTCAGGTGGAGCCCGCCATGCAGGAGGCTCAGCAGGTTCTGGAAATATGGCCCGAATTTGTTGAAGCAAGACTGGTTCTGGCCGAAGGCATGATAATGGCCGGGAACACTGGCGCTGCCACCAGTCTTATTGAGGCGGCCGCCGCCAGTCAGCAGTTACCCCAGATCGATTATCTGCGCGCAACTCTGGCCGCAGCATCAGGCAATCATGAACAGGCAAAGACTCACTGGAAAAAGTATCTCGAAGGCGCGGCTGGTATGCCTTCAGCCCATTTGAGGTATGCCATGTATCTGGAATCGGTTTCAGACAAGTCTGGAGCGCTTGATGCTTACAAAAATATTGTTGAGAAATTTCCAGACTCTTCGTTGGCAGGTGGCGTTCAGGCCGATATCACCAGGTTGTCGCAGGTAGAAGTGCCAGCGACAGTTACGCCCGGACCGCCGATCCCGGGTTTGTGATGCGAGACTCTGGGGTCAGACTCGCATGGCCAAAATATATCATGGCTGTAACGATCTTTTTTCTGCCCATGCTTATTCAAACGCCTTGCCGTTTATTCGGGTGTGATAACACACTCCTGGAGATGCTTACCGGATCGAAAGCCCAGGACTCTGTTAATGAGAAACTGCTGGTGATTTCGAGCAAAATGCAGGTAACCGCGGAGCTGGCAAAGGCTTTTAACCACGCTGCTGCTGAAAAGATGCATCAGGAGTCGATGGAGAGCTGGCTCTATGTGGCTACGCAGATTACTTCCGATCCGCCGGGCAGCGCAACCGGAGATATCGAGTTCAACCCTTTGCTGGTAAAGATTTCACGAGATCTCGGCACTGTCCGCCAGTTACTCGCCGGTCGTCAGAGCGATGACGTGCATGACAGGCTTGAACTCTGTGTCAGTCGCATGTCATTGCTTGCCGCGATTATCAACGGAAACACCAGTATGCGGGAATTTCTCAGCTTCGAACTGCTTTTGCTCGGCCTCCGACCGCTGCCACTGTCTTTTGCTGCCAGTCGCGCTGCGATTGCCCTCGCCGATTTTAATGCGGCACTCGATAATCTGAAACTGCCGCAAACACCTGAAGTCAAAGAAAAAACCGTTTTGCTTAAAACGATTTTTGCAAATTTGCAAGATTCTGCCGCGGCCGATGGAAATGCATTCAGCAAAAAAACCCTGACGTCGTATCTCACGCTCTATAATGAATTTTCTGCGTTGAAAAAAATCTTGCTGGCAGACAAGTATTTTGTCGCTCAGTAAAAATATTTTTCATTGCTGCATATCAGATTATATTGTTAAAATATTATTAGGGTTGTATATCCCTGCACATACAAGAATCAGGTGGGAGCCAGCAGTGTTGAACAGAAACTTACTGGTGGTGCTGTTGTTGCTTTGTCTGCCGGCCGCTTTGACTGCCGGTAATCCGGTTATGCTTGATACAAGGTTGCTTGTGCTGGCACATCCTTTGTTCAAACAGTTCGATTACGCGACAAACCGTTTCCGCAATACCCCGTCAGAGTACGTCGATGGCGGCCAGCGCGGCCTCGATGAACTGGTCGCCGAAATTCACAATCTCGATAACTGGCTGTCACAGGCTCCTCAAATCCTGCGGGAAAGACTCAAGGAAGTGCCGCTGCCCGACCGAATGCTGATTGAGCGGAACTTTCTCGCCGAAAAACGCCAAAAAGAAAAGCGTGTGGGCGACATGAAGATGCGAGCCTATATGGCGCGCATGATACCGGGTCAGCCTGGCGTTACTCCAGTGGCTTCAATATATCCGCAGATTAATCAGATTATGGAAGACGTCAGAGCTGTTGTCAGGCTTATAAGAGAGCGTCACAAATCCCAACTGGTCATTGATGCCGCGGATTTTTTGCCAGTCATCGATTTCAGAGGTTTGCGCTCAGAGTTGTTATTAAAAAATCTGCATAGCAAAATCTGGCAAGGGCAGAAACCTGATGAAAAAACGCTTGAATGGCTGCGAGAAGCCAATGATTTCTGGGCTGGACAGCTTGGCATGGATGCTCAGATTTTTCCCGTCGGAGTTACCGACGCCAGGCTTGAAGCCATAAAATTGCTCGAGGAACGGACAAAGGGGCAGCATAAATGAAAACAAATAGACTCTTTTTTATAATGGTAACAACAGTATTCTGCCTGTTTTTACCCACTTTGGCGCACTGCCAGACTGAGGGCGGATGGGCAACAGTCGATACCAGGATTCTCCTGATGATGCATCCTGACATGGCTGGTTTTGATTATGCAAATAGCCGCTTTTTTCGCGAGAAAAAGCTCGATAAAGACATTAACAAAGTGGTCGCAGAACTGAAAAAAGCGCACGAGAAGAGTGCCATGGAAAGCGCGCCACTGCGCGAAAAACAAAAGAAAGTCATGCAGGATCGCTTTGCTCTGATGCAGAAGAGAACACGCGCTATACAGGTGCTGGCGCCGGGAGATCTCGAGAGACTTGAGCGCAGTAAGATCGAACTGCAGACCGCCTACCGTGAGCTTGAGCGGCAGCGGCCGACTGATCGCACTGCCGAAAAACTTTTCCTTGCCAGAAAAGCTGACATTACCAGGCGGCTAGAAGACATTCAAGGGTATCTGACGGGCTCTGGCACCGAAGATGAGCGTCGCGCTCTGGCTGAAAAACTTCATCAGCAGATTGGCGAGCTTGACAGATCGCTGGCGGAACTGGCTGCTGAAATAGGCAAAATTCAGGACAAGGCTGTTGCGTCAGTCTACCTGACTGGTGAAGAAACCGCCACACGTCTGGAAAAGATTAAAAATGAAATTAATTCGCTTATTCAGCAGGCTGCTAAAGACAGCAAAATAGCAGTAGTAATGGATTCATCTTTTGCCATGCGTTCCAGAGTCCGCAAAGACAAATTATCCATGATTCCCGCTGTAGAAGAAGCTCCCGACATTGTTTCCGCTTCGCTCTTTCATTCTTTTGCAAATCTGACAATAGACCCTGCTCTTGAGAAAAAGCTGACCGGCCCCGAAGGCTCGCCGTTGCCGCCGGCGCATCTTACCGTCGGACGCTCTCTCGGCATGCGCAGCAATCTCAAGCAGTATCTTGATTTTCGCAATTACATGCCTGAGAAAGTAGCTGATTTTTCGGGAGGGCGGCCATTTCTTGTCGGTGGCACCGATCTGACGCCCTGGGTGGCTCGCCAGCTGTTTGAACGCTACAAGGTACCTGAATTCGTGAAGAATTCTTATATGCAGCTTATCAGGGAGTATCTTGACGTCGAAAAAGATCCGGTTCAACGCCCTAGAGAATACTGATACCGTTCCGCTCATCTACCAGGAGGTAGCTTATGAAAGCGATTTTATGGAAAGCTTATGCCGGTGTATTGGTTGTTCTGCTGATGGCCGTGGCCGGATACGCGGAAGATGTCGTACAGCTGCATCCATTTTATGAACAGAATGGCGACTGCTATCTGCTTGTTGGCGATGATGTGGATGTGCCTGCCAACCCTGGCGCACCGCCGATTATCGACCCCCCTCCTGACTATGACGCGCGGGCAGTCTGGGCGTTGAACAATCTTGGTTCTGGAATTGCAGAACGATTGTATGATCCTTTGGATGCTTATGGCTTGACCGCCTCCCAGAAGTGGAACTTCGCGACAGAAGTCGCCGAGAAAGATCTTTTCACTTTTTCAGGGATTGAAGGCCCACCAACCGCTTTAACTGGCACTCTTGTGCCACGCCGCATCGTAATGACAGCCACTACCTCAGTTTACGCATTCGATGAGGTTCCTCCGGCAACCGTTCATCGTTTTCATGGGCAGCCCAACGCCAGCCCTACCGGCCGTGGGAACCACCCCACCTGGACAATCAACTCTCTTTTCGGCGGTATAGATTATCCATGTAACACCATTCCTGCTGCTGTAGACGGTAGACCTGGCTATTACTGGTATCCGGTCGGTCGGGGCTATTACCATGCCGCAGATGTTGTCGCCTGGAGCAACTGGACCTACGGTAGCGGTCATAGAAGACCGCTCAGCAATCCCCCGCCGGTAAATGAACGATATAATCAGCAGACCGACGGGTATCCGCCAACACAGGGCCCCTGGGCTTCCTGCTGCGCCGGGAGACGTCCCGAAAATGGCTGGATTCGCGGCGGTTGGGTGCGCCGCATGATCAGAGAGAATCTTTGGGGGACCTATCGCAATCTGAAGCTGTACAAATACCGCGTTGGATCGAGTGCTATTGCCCCTACCCGGGTGCGTGATGTAGCAAATGTTCTGGCACGCGTCACCGGCACGATGGATATGAACGGCGAATGCTGTGATGGGTGTATCGCACGCGTTGATGGGGCCGCCATGCCTGGCGTTCCCAGTCCCTATCTTTCCTGTGTTTATTCTTCCATTGTTGACCGCACTTATCTTTATCGTCGCGACCAGGGTAGCAGTGATTTTACACTTGATGGCGTAACGCTCGATGACAGGCAGATAGGCGTAGGCTCAGATACAACCTGTCAGTTCATTGGCATCAGTTCGCGCAATGAGACCGGCAACTACGTGTATCTGCTTGGCCTCAATGAGATTAATAATTGGCTGAGAGCAGCCAATGCCCCGGCTGGCATGTTGCTGAATGAGCTTTCTGACGTCGCAGTATCAGACCAGTGGTGGCAGACCGGTGGTATCGTCTATGCTTATGATGAGACCAAGGGCACTGTATATCGGTTCGTTCGTAATGAGGCAGGCGATAATGGTATTCCTACCGAAATAGACGTGCGAACCGCCGGCGTTCTTCCCGACAAAATTGGTGCTGACGGCTTTGGTTCGTTATACCTTATGCAAACCGAATTTGAGCCGGCCAGTACAACTTTTTTTACTGCCTATACCGCAGATCGACATTACATTGCCGAAGTGTTGCCAGGGGGCATAGAACGTTACCGTGCTGAGTTTTACCAGAATGTCTACAAGAGCGTATATGTTCGTGACTATTATACGGGCGCTATAACCCGTCTGCCTGGCAGGGTATTGCTTGGCACTAACTACTATTTCCGCGATTTTTTTGCTACTGATATCACAGATAAGACTACCTGGCAATGGGTTACAGAGCTAGGGCAGACGGGAATGGCTGTTGATGTTGGTGTGCTGACAGAACTTGGTGTAATCAATTCACCAACGCCGCCTCGTCCCGGCAATCTCGACGCACAGACCGATAACTGGGGCCCGCTTGTTCTCGGAGCATCCGGTTTTTCAGAAGCTGTTGAGGAAGCTGACGGCACTTTGCCTGATACTAACGATTACTGGTTCATGGTCGAAAATGCCCCATCTCCAGATGCCAACGAGGTAAACATCGGTAACGTCGGCGATAACCCCAACGGTGGCCCGGTCGGGCAATTCCCGACCACGATTCAGTTTTCCAGCGTAAAATATTACTGGAAAATAATGCAGACCCACAACCGTTTTGGCGAGGTTGAAGCAGCTACTATTCTCGATATGGAAACAGAAGGCTCTTCCGGCGATTATCTTCTGCTATTCCCGCCCACAGCCGGCACATTCAAAGTCGGCGTAAAAGTTGCCTATCGCTATTACGATTATACCAGATTGCCGGTTGGCGCTTTGTCTAACCGTAAGGGTGATGTTCTCTACCCGCCTCTCGATCAACCTCCCCTGGTGGCCAAAGGAGATAGCGCAGCCGATTCCTACGCCTGGTCTGAACCCTTCACCATCTCAATCATCGATCCTCCAGATAATCCGGCCGACCGTGGCGTTATAATGAGCGGCATCTGGAGTGGCAGTTCTCTTGGCGATGGTATGCTGGTAAACTATCGCCCCGGGCCTCAGGTTCTTGGCTATGGCTGTCCCAACGGGGGCTTCGATAACAACACCTGCGGTCATGCGCAATGTAACCCCGCGACCACTACCATACCCATTTCCACATTCGTGCTCGATGGCAAAAGTCTGGTGCCGCAACCACCTCAGTATGACGCGACAACCGAAACCTGGCAGAAAGTTTATTCAGCTGAGGCTGCCAGCTGGAGTCTGCATCTCCGCGAGTCGAACTACAATCTTGATCATGGTGTAGACAGAATTGCCTCGATGACTGCTGAAATTCCCCCGGAGCCTGACGACCCTGATCTTATCGATGGGACGCTGGTTTGGGCAGGTGGCCCCGCCGTCACCTGGACTTCAGAACTCATGCGGGGCGGCGAAACCGTTGTTAACAAACAATTGGTACTCTCTTCGCCTGTTCTTAATCTCACCCAGCTCCGCACACTTTTCCCCGTTCCATCAGAACCATCCAGTTATACGTTAAATGTTGAGTTTACGAGAACTTACCGTTATGAGGTCTGGCAGGAAATTCCGCGTTACATCGATGGAGAGCACGTTGGTAGTTTGCGTGTCCGCATTCCACGCGCGGTTCACATGAAAATCACGGGTGCTGCTGAAATCCTGGTAACCGATAATACGCCGCCGGCAACTCATCTTAACGATCCTGACAGCGAAGAGGGTGCGGTTCTTGAAGCTTTCTTTGTCCGCACCCCGATCCTTTATGGAACCACCGGTGAAGCTCTCTGGGAAACAGAAGCGCCCAAGGTCGCCAACCCCTCGACTCTCATATTTGTGGTGGCCGACAACAACCCGATGGCCAACCTGAATTACAGCAACAGCGGTCACGACAGCTTTCATGCTGCAGTGACAAGTGTCAAAAATAGAACGACGATTAACTTCAAGGCTGGTAATCAGATTGCAACTTTCTCTTATCAGACACAGTTTGGTCTGATGCCGCCGCCAATCGTAGCGGAGGAGTCCGTCACCGATGAGATGACCCGATTGCGCAAACATTATACAAGCGGGTTTGGTGATGACTCGAAGGTCGCTGCCGCTTATGTGAGCGACGAAGCTCAGTTCAACACCCTGACCGGAACCGAAGGCAAATATTGCAAGTCGTTTTCTTATCGAGTGTATACCATCGATCTGGCTAATATCGAGCATTTCTCCAAAAACCTGGTCGAAAACAGCGGAGCGTGGGACTATACCGGTGCCTGGAATGCGAAGATGCATCCGGATCATGCCAATAACAGTCTTGATTATCGCAGCCACCTTTATGGGCTGGGTTGGAGCGAAGCCTGCAATGCATCTCCGACTAACATCCTGGCTGTCGATCCCCAGCAGATCGGGCAGATTATTGTGCGTGACAACGACAGGCCAAATGCCTTCATTGTTGCAAGACACGACAAGAAACCGGCGCAGCTGTACAGGGCGCCAAGCAACGTCAAGGATAATACCATGCCGGCGAAATGGGTGCAGTATTCTATCAATGGCATGCCAGGATCTATTAACAACGGGCCTGAATCCTGGGAAGACGATGATCTGTCGTCTGCCTTCGACAGCAGTTTCAGGACTGACGATACTTTACCGGTAACTAACATATTGTTACCTGACGGTGACGACCTCGAAGTCGATGTTCCCGTCAGATTTGACCTGCTGGTGGTCGATAACGCCGGTGATGTAGCTACCGTCAGCTACAAGCTGTTTGATGGTAGTGATACCCTGCTGGCGGATAGTACCGATTCATCGTCTCTGCAATACGTTTTCCGCCAACCAGGTGAATACAAAATTCTCGCTGAGATCGAGGATAATGCAGTCAGCTGGCCGGATAACCCGCAGGCCTATCTGCCCGGCGCTACGACAGACCCAGCAGTCACTTCGGAGAAGAATAACAGAAAGGTACAGGCTGTATTCAAAGTCGTTCCGACAAAGCTTGATTACAGAGTTATAGAACGACGCCGACCAGCACAATGATCGATATTCGCACAAAAGCCGGTGTTACACTGACCGAAATAATGCTGGCATTTCTTATTCTTGTGATAGCAGCCTTTTCGACGGCTGGCGTTATCAGCTACGGGCATCGCGGCACCGTGGCTGACTTCCGTCAGGTCGAATCCATTCAGATTATTGTCGATCGCATGAATAGGCTGATGAATATGCCTTATGCTTCGCTTGACTCCTTTCTGACCGCTGCAGGCAGCGATGAGTTTACTTTCAGCGACCCGATCGAAGGTATTGTCCTCGGTGACGAGGTGCAGATCGAAAAGAATACTTACCGCATTCTCGCAACGCTAAAGCGCCAGCGCATAGTTTTTGAATCACTCATGGAACTGGATTTTCCCAATCCTGCTTACGATCCGGCATCACCCTCCACCTGGATTTTTAGAGACCGGCCGAGAGAATCGTTTCCAGGTGGTAGTAACCCCTTCAAAATCATAAAAATCACTGTTACGGCCAAGCCTGTTGGTGGCATGACAGATGAACGGGAATTCGCACTGGTCAGCTTTGTAGCTGACATGGAGAGATGAAAATGCATACCAGGCTTAACTTGCAACCATCGGTTGTCAAGCTGACTGTTTCTAATAACGCGCGGCGCAATGGTATGGCGCTGGTTATCGTGCTGGCTTTTTCTTCGGTTCTTCTGGTTCTTGGCGTCGTATATCTGCGCTCATTTTCGCAGACCACTCAGATTTCAAGAATGCAGATTGACCACCTTCAGGCAGAATTTTTCGCCCGTGGTATTCAGAATATCGCTCTTTTCAAAATCAAGCGTTTCCCGGATTTTTTTCTGCGTTCTTATCGTTACCACATCTATAAAAAGCGTCGCGATGCCGGCGATCCTTTAGTAGAACCCCCTATCCGGCCCTTCGAGGCTCCTACGCCTTTTGAAAAGTTTACCGGCGTTCATGCTGGTCGCCCTAACGATATTTTGCATCATCTCGCAGCAGGAGATGATGCCGACTGGCAGTTTACCGCCCCGCTTAATATTGCAACCTGGTCTACGTCTTTTAACCTCAGGTCTTCTGAAGACTTTAACCGCGCCTATATCGAAATCGACGTGCATGTTCAGATGCAGGGTAACGATAATGTCGCTCACTATCGCATGAGTCTCGATGCCAGTCAGACTTCACAACTTTAAAATGACAACAATTTCTGATACAAAAAATATCGTTGGCCACAAAGCTTTTACGCTGGTCGAAATTCTTGTTGCGACCAGCGTTCTTTCTCTGTTTATGCTGAGCGTATTCGGCATATACGAATACAGTCGTTCTGGCTTCGAGACCGGTTCCTGGCGTCTTCAGTCGCAAAAGAGTGCGCAGACTTTTCTCATGCGACTCAAAGATCTGTTAGAACGAAGTAATCATGCTTATGCCGTCGCTCCCAGTGGTGACACCCAAAGAGTTGCTGACCGCCCGACAGTGTTGAATGAGGCCTGGTTCAATCAGGTGGCGACTGCCACCAATCATGGCATTCTCTATTTTTCGATTATTTCGCCCTATGTGCCGGAACAGGCTGATCTTGGTCAGACTGAACGCAAAGGCACCTGGAAAGGCGTCGGGCTTGATTGTAAAAACAAGACACTCAGGCTTTATATGACAGGAAACTGGGACGACATGCCGGCACACACCCCTGCCGATGTAGGTTCTCCAGATCTTGCCAGATTCGAGTTCGGACATACCGAAGGTGATTTTGCGATATCACTTAACGATGTTGCAGAAATAGGCATTTTTGCCACACAAGCCACGCAGACCACAGACATTGGTCGCCCGGCCATATTTCTTTCAGTTGAGCTGGTTCTGGAAAACCAGCGATCCCGGCAGAAAGCAAGAGTCACCGAACGGATGACGGCTTCTCTGGTTGATAGAAAGCTCGATGAAATCAGAATCGCTCCGGCTGGCAGCTTCCCGACTCCATGAAACATTTAATTATAATCATTCTGTCGCTTATGCTTTCAGGGGCGGTTTCTCTATCCGCCTGCACAATGGAGCCGAGCATCTGGCAGACGGTTGAAGCAATTGATTCTGAAGATGATCCTGGCGTATTTGCTCTCTCTGATGCCCTTTATCAGCTGCGTGAAAAGCTGACTAAAGAACTTTCCGCATGTAACATGCCGGTACAGCCGTTAACCTTTGTTGGCATATTTTATGGTGACACCCCGACTGAGATGTCTTCATCTACCAGACAGATTCTTGAACAGGCAACAGAAATCGTCTGGAACGACGCCAGAATTCTGCCGCCGGCAGAGCTGGTAAGGTCGCCGCAGGACTTTGTTGCTTTGCAGAAGGCCGCCGAAGCAGCTGGCAAAGAGTCTTATACCGCGTTGCTACAAATTTCCGGAGCCAGAAGCAGCTCCATAAGTCAGATAGATCTTAATTTCTGGCTGTATCAGCTCTACCGCTGTGTGTTGCGCGAAGAAATTAAAGTTCTGCTGAGAGTGGCTGATTCTGAAGGAACAGCAATCTTTATCGATGAAATAGCGGTTTCACCGACTATTATCGTTGATCCGATGCTTTCACCAGTTGGTGGATACATAATCAGGCTCGAAAAGAATACAGCCAGCCCACTGATGGTAGATTTTGGGCCTCTAGAGGATGGTGGCGAACATGTGTTACGTTTTAATGACGCATTTCGTCAGCCGTCACCGACTCCGCCCATGAAGGAGTTTCAGCAAATTCAACGGTCAGGCGACAGTAGAAATGCTGCAGATAATTAAATGGAGCTGGAAATGGATATTTTAAGAAGAACTGGTCGAATATTCAGGATTGTAACACTCTGTTTGCCATGGCTGGCTCTTCTGTTGCCGGCGGTCGTCGCTGCAGATCCAGTACATGTTGCTGTGCGCAGTCTTGATTTTAGTATGTTCAGCCGCGTAATGGAGTCTCAACAGGATTTAACTGCCACCGACAGCACTGGTATGACTGCTTTGCACCATGCCTGCGCTCTTGGAGCGGTTGAAATGGTTGAAGCGCTTCTGGAAAAAGGGGCTTTGGCTTCGCAAACCTGTAATGGTGGCAATAATGCCATGCATTATGCTGTAAGCATGGGTGCTATCTGTCTCGATCCCGAGCCACCCAGAAGTTCTGTTACCATTTGTCCATTGACTGTTCCGGCCATGCTGGCTTCAGCCGGGGTCGATGTGAATTTACAGAACAACAAGGGTGAGACGCCTCTGCATATAGCTGCCCGCAATGGCCTGGTGGGTGTGATTGCCAATCTGTTGCAGGCGGGAGCTGACCCTGGTATCCGCAACCATGCTGGTGAAACTCCGCTGCATCTTGTTGGCGGTCCTCTGCCGCATATTACCGCGCAGGTTCTGCTTTTGCACGGCGCCAGGCTTGAGGTTGCCGCGAATGATGGCACCAGTGCGCTTGACCGCGCAAAAGCTCAGGGCAATCTTTTGTTGATAAATATGTTGATACAATACAATGCGAAGAGTCCAAAATAAGGCAATTCTGATATGCCTGGCCATCGCTGTGGCCTCTTTTTCAGGCCGATTGCTTGCCTGTATGGGTAACTGCTCGAACGGCGTCTGCAGTCTGGCTTCGGTTACCTTTGCCATTCCAGAATCGGTGATTACTGCCGACACATTGGCAATTTTGCTCAAGTCTGGCAATGTGGGTCTGATAGAATGTCGCAGTGCCGGCCAGACGACCGATCTGAGAATTCCTGGTGCCATGGTGATTCGCGACGATGTCGTTATTGCAAGCATAACAGAGCAGTTGCCATCGAGAGACCGAATGCTGATCATCTATCCTGGTGCCGAAGGTGGCAATATCGACGTAATGATCGCAGAGCTTCGCAAGCAGGGTTATCTGAGTATCCTGAAATTTCAGGCCGGAATACAGGGCTGGCTGACTTATGGTTACCAGGCTGAAGGAGAAGGAATACCCTGACCCTTCTTTTTTCGAGGTTGTTGTCTCATGCTTGCCATACAGAGGCAAAAACGATACACTTAGCTGATGAACAACAAGAGACGCGGAATTTTGCCGACTTTTATCTGGCCAATTGCCTTGGTGATGGCAACTCTGGCACTTTTTCTGCTTGCTGTTCCTGACCCGCCGCGCGCTGAAGCGCCTATCCCGCCGCAGCTCTATTCGTCGTCATTTCAGCTGATTGGCACTGGTAACCGACTTGGCACCTATTATCCGGTTGGCAGTATTCTCTCTAAATGGATCAACTCGCAACTCGGTAGCGAAGGTGTTTTCAAACCAGTAGAAACCAATGGTTCGATCGATAATGTGCGCCTGATTACCCAGGGTAAAGTTTTGCTGGGAATGGCCGAAAGCCGCATTATCAAAGAGACGATGCTTGGCAACGCTTCGTCGCCGCTGCGCCTCGTCTGGCCGTTGTGGAATGATGTCGTCCACATTTTGCGCGCTCCAGAACGCTTTGAGCCTGGCGAAAGCTTTCCCGGGCGTCTCAATGTCTTTCTTGGCCAGCTCAACTCTTCAACCCGGCGCACTTCGCTCGAAATCATCGATGCGCTTGGCCTTTACCGCCGCCGAACCAGCGCCGAAATTCCGATCGAGGCCGTTTTAAACTCACTGGCCAACGGAAACATCGGCTATGCCACCATACAGGCTGGTGTGCCCAACCGCACGGTTTCGGATGCCTTGAACTTGCATGGCTGCTCTCTTATCAGTCTCAGCGATACCGAGATAGATAAAATATTGCAAAAGGTTTCAACTGCCAGGCGGGTATCTATTTCAGCCGGATTCTACGGAGAATCGCAGCCCGAAATCCAGACTGTGGGACTTCCAAATATGCTGGTGGCAAGTGTCGAAACCTCAGATGAGGCTGTCGGGCTGATTTTAGAAAGCATAGTCAAGGGCTCGTCTCATCTCAAACTCCATCATCAGGCGATAGGCAATGTTCCTGTTGATCCTGAAACAGCAATGAACATCATGCAGGAAGCTGGCGTGCCCATCCATCCCGGCACCCTGATCTGGCTCGAAAAAAATGCACAGGGTAAGCAGGCTGCGTCGATGGCAGGAGGTACTGCCAATGAATGAGAGCACTCTGATGAACGGCAGACGAAGTCGCGCCGGCATTGTTTTGTTTGTCGTGCTTGGCAGCATTTTTCTATTGAGCATTCTTATAATGTCTTACAATCATCTGGTGCGTGGAAAATTCAACGAAAGCCGCGAGTTGCTCAAGCATCTGCGCGCCATGAAGTGTGCGCAGTCGATTACCCGTTACATCGTTGGACGCATGAAATCAGATCTTACCGACCCCGGTACCGATTCCAGTTCGTCCGGGCAGGTTCTGCGCGCCGCTTTTCGCGAAAACAGCGCCTCCGGCATCAGAGACAATATTCTGGCCAAGTGGTTCCCGCAGATTGGCATCAGCGATCTGCGCGCCAGCCTTACAGCCAATCAGTCCTATGAGGTAAGCCTTAATACTAATTTTGAGGTCAGCGAGGTCAAGGCGCTTGACGATGGCAAAGGGCAAGTCCTTTATCTAAGTTTTGAAAAATCTGGCAAATTAAAGGTTTCGGTGACAGTTCAGGTAGATAATGCGGTAGAAACCTGGGAAGAAGAGCGTCCTTTCAGGGTTGTCATGCCGTTCCCGATGCCAATAACCAAGTTCAATCTTTATCTGCGTGACGCGGCGAACGGCAACGATACCAGGTTCAACACAGTTACTATCGCAACTCCCGAAACCGGCCAGCCGAACGCAAATTCGCCGAAGCCACTGATTTTTATCAATGGCGCGTCAAATACGTCGAATACACCAGAAGACGTCTGGAGAAATCGTGGCTGGATCTATCTTGGCGGTGGCCCGCTGTTGCTCAATCGCTCTGCCGGCAGCAGTGAGTATGGGCAGAATTTCCATTCATATTTCCCTTCTGCCAACAAGCCGGTTACCCTTATATTCAGCTTCCCGCCACAGCCGGTTGGCAGCACTAATGTCTGTTTCAGCGTGGCGCGCTGGGGATTCGCCGAAACTGTTTACAGTGGCACGCACGGCTCCCTATGGGAAAAAGTTCTAAAACGCGACTTCCTCAAATATCCGCCGGGAAGCGCTCAAAGTCGCTGGGCCAGCAGCTGTCTGCATCTTTTCGGTGCCAACAAAACAGATTCCGGGGCTTCGATGATCAGTCATACCCGTGTTATTGGTGATGTCAAAGACCGTTTTATCGAGATCTGCTATCTCGCCGATGCCTCGAGCAAAGATCCGGTTGGGGCCATGATTTCTATGGGTTCGAACGAGTATCGGGCTGCTACCAGTCAGGCATCGAACATTGCCGGCATGTCCACGCTTTTTGTTGAAAACAAGCTGGTTCACATGCCGAATGGCCCATCTGCCCTTGGCGTCCAGGACTTGCACGAACTTGAACCGTTTTTTCTCTCGATGCCCTGGCTGAGCACCGACGGAACTCTCTGTTATTACACTATCATGAGCAAGGTCGATGAGTGTTCATACAGCGAAATCTACGATATGATCGCGCAATACACCTCAACCAACCAGTTAATCGATATTCCGCCGGATGACGCAGCGCCGAAGACCACCGAAATGCTTTTCGGTGACGAAATAGATGGCATCGATACCCGTAATATTGCGATAGACAAAATCGCAGCAGGTGATGACACAACGCTTGGCATGGCGCGTCGTGTCTGTTACGAGGTCCGGCCGGAACAGGGAAAAACCCTCTTTCAGCTTCTCAGCGAGAATTTCTGCCAGGATAAAAACAAGCGATTACATCTTGGTAACTCCGTTCTCAAGGTTGTTACCGAGCAAGGCGCCGGGATGACTCTCGCAGACGGCCTTGGCCGATACAGCGGCGGAAACCTGATAGTCGATGGACCGATAACTGTCGGCACCTTTGAGCAGGCCAATTCTGCTTTTGATCCACCCTTGATGATTACAGCCGAGAAAGGTGCGATAACCCTTAAAAACAGCAGCAATGGTAGCAACCTTTTTACGGCGTATTTTATGGCTCTTGATAAAAACCTTGGTGAAATCAAATATGATAATCCCAATGCACCGATAAATCTTGTTGGCGGTATTGCCGCCAACTCGCTTGACCCTGCCAATATCGCCGGTGGAGGTGTCCTGACCTATAATGTTTCTCTTGATCCGACCGTGGATAAGTTTACCGAAAAATACATCGGTATCGTAATTGGGCCGGCTGGAGGTGACATATGAAGCGACGTGGTGTCAGTCTGCTTGAAATCCTTATTGCCAGCGGAATAATGATTACGGCGATGGTGCCGCTATGGGGCCTCATGGGCTCTTCGCATAAGCAGGTCACGCTTTCAGCAGATGAGATAAGGGTCAGTCAGCTGGCTGTCGAAATTCTCGAACAAATAGAGAATATTGGCTGGAATCCTGCCGACGGTAATTATCCTGTTGCGGCAGATAGCGGTAAGCAGATCAGCATTGGTACGGCTGACAAGATCAATGTGCAGATCGGTAGTTACCCGGCATACCTCACTGTAACCGGCATGTTAAATGTTAAGACTTATCCGCCGCCCCCTGGAGCCGGCACAGGAAAGATCATGTCTCTACTGCTCAATTACAAGAGCAAGGAGCAGGTAGGCGATGAGAACAAGAGTTATGAACTGTCAACTTTTGTAAGCGGGAATTAATTGTGAAAAGAGCTTTTACTTTTGCAGAACTGCTGGTAGCAGCAGGCATTGTCGTGGTTATTGCGGGTGGCGTAATAATCGCGATGACGCGCGGTGCTTCAAATGTTCATCGTGGCAGTTTCCATGCGGTTGCGGCCAATCAGGCGGCCTGGATCGTTTCGCTGATGCGTAACGATATTGCCAGGTCAGATATTGATCGTATCATTCTGGTGCCCGAAAGCGGCAAAACCTGGAAAGGCACTACTGATTTCAAGGTGCAGACACATGGCGGTGTGGTTGTTGATTACACCGTCGAAGAACTGCCAACCGGCAAGGTTTTTGTCAGAAGCGAATCGGGCGGTCGCAAACAACGTTTTGCCGCTGAGTATCTCGCTGATTTTTCCCTGGAATATGATGCAGGCAGTATGCTCGTGAGTATGCTTTTTAAAGATCCGGCTGCGCAGGCGATAGATTTTGAATGGACTGCCCGCATTTATCCTCCAGCTCAGGCCGGTCCCGACCGTTTCTGGAAGTCATTGAAAGAAATTGAAGCAAGTGCAACACCCTGACAGCAAAGCCTCAGGCAGGCGTAGAGTCTTGATTTTACCGGCATTTTTGGTGCTGGGGTTGGCGATATTGTCCTTTACCGGTTGTTGTGGCGGTTACAGTTATTCCAGTTACCGGAGCCAGGCTGAATACGCGCTGTCGAAGAAAAATTTCAAGAAGGCGCATGAGCTTTATGCAATGATTTTCAACCAGGAAAGCAAACTGGTTGAGGTCGATATGGAGAAGGTCACCTGGGCGTTTTACCGGCTCGGCGTAATTGCCGAGGTGACCGGCGATTTGCGCATGGCGCTTGGCTATTACTGGGGCGACAAGATAGATGAGGGCTACTATCAGAATTACACCCGGCTCGCCTGGCTGGCTCAGCAGGGCTGGGACTGGCTCGATGCCGGCAATCCGCCGCGCAGTATCGAGGCCATACTAGATCTCGAAGAAAACGGCCGGCCGCCGGAAAAGCTGACCGTCGAGCGCAGGAAAAAGGAAGTTGTGGTTACGCGCGAACCTGAGCGCAACGAAAAGCCGGTCAGGAAGAAAGATAACCGGCCACGGGCAACCTACAACCGTTCGCTTACCCCGCCGCCATCAGGCGCGCGAGGGCCATTCAAGGTTTTTCACTGACTATCTGGTCTGGATCTTGAATCCGATGGGTTGGCTTTCCTCACCTGGCGACTGTAGAAAGTTTGACAGGCGCCCAAGAAGATTGCGTCGGGCCACTTCGAACAGATACTCACAAAAATCGTTGATGCCTTCATTGCTGTTGACGAACTCTTTTTCGTCATCCATGCTGAAGCGGATCTTTGAACCGGTTTTTTTGAACATCACCATGAAGGTGAAAAATTTTTCTTCAAGGTCGTCACCGTTGACGTTGATGGCAAAGCCTATGGCAGCGGTACCGTTTTCGCCAAATTCGGTGTCGAGCGCGTCGCCCGGAATCATCTGATTTTTATAGACAAAGCCGCTGCTGGGCTGAAACATGAACACTTTTGTTTCGACACAATTCAGGCTTTCGATTACGGAATTGCGCAGGTCGTGGACAAACTCGTGGCATTCGCGGCGATACTGGTCGCACTCTGCTACTCCGCGGTCGTAAGCCTCGCACAGTTGTTTATATCTGTTACGTCTGGGCATCATTTTCTCCTTGCATGGCTTTCTGTTGCTAATTATGTCACTGCCTGCATGTTTTAACAAGCCGCAAAAGTGTAAATTTGCGAAGAATATTTGGCAGCTTATCATTTTGTGAGTATAATGAAAAAATAATGGTGTACACAGATGGGTTGATGAGGAGTGGAACATGCCTGAAGTAAAGTCATGTCCTGATTGCGGAAAACTATACGTTAAATTCGCGGGGGCAGTGTGCCCGGCCTGTCGTGCTATACGGCAGGAACAGCTTAATGCCGCAATTGGTCTGGTTAAGTCCAGACCGGGTCTGGCGCTCAGAGAAGTTGGCCGCCTCTGCGGAGTTTCCGAGAAAGTGCTGCTTGACTTTGCCGAAGAAGGAACGTTTCGCCGACTTGACCTGTCGGTGTCCTATCCATGCCGTTTTTGCTCGGCTCCAATCGATAACGGCACCATCTGTTCGCGCTGTAGTGAAGAGCTGACTCGACACATTCTAGATCTGCGTGGCAAGCTTGAACAGGACAATACAGAATGGCGACCGGTGCAGACCAGTGGGCGCTACGCATCGGCGCATGTTCCGGTGCGTGAAAATGATGCCACCAGCCGCAAAGAATCTCTCCTGGACATCCTGTCGCAGCAATCAAAAAAACGCAAATCGCATCGCCACTATGGCGTAATTCGCTGATCAGATCAGCGCTTCAAGCTCGGCTGCCAGAATCGCATACTGCATGGCGTATTTTTCTTTGTCAGCCTCTTCAGCAGTTTCGATTACCAGTGAGAGTTCGCGCATCTTTGCTTCGATTTCAGTCTTGCGCTGCAGTCGCTCCGGTGGCAGATCGGTAGTCGCCGGCCCGGCGATACGTTCGGGTGATTCTTTTATCAGTCCGACATAATTGCCAGTTTTTTCAGAGACCTGCAGAACCGGCTCAAAAGACTCCCTGAGCATGGCAACGCCTGGCAAGGTCTTGCCGGTTGGTGCGGCATCCTGCAAGCCGGTTTGCACCAGGTCGGCCGCCAGCGATTCGAGCTTTTTGCCAGACTTCATGGCCTTTTCTTCGAGTTTGCGAATCGTTTCTTCGTTGAGCTCAATTGTCACTTGTTTAATTTCCATAACTCTAATTTAGCAGAACTTCAGGCAAAAAAGAACTAAAACAAATATGGCGCCATTGCTGGCGTTGGGGTAAACTGTTACTGGTTGGCGGACTACATCTGACTGAATTTGTGTGTCTTTCGCGGATATACAGCATGTCAAACAGGATCTTGCTACAGCATGAATGCTTCTGAAGACAGCTTACAGGCTCTTAAAACCCTGCGTTTGCGCTATGTCTTTTCATACGCTCTTTTGCTGGCATTTCGTTACATGACCTTCTACAATTTTGTCGCTGGTTTTCTCTTTCTGCTGCTGCGCCAGCTTCGTCTTGCCAGTATTGACTTTATCGGCTTCAGTCTGGCTGGAATCCCGGTCTGCCTGCTTGCTGCGCTTGCCGTGGCCTGTCGCTGTCAACTCGAAGAAGGGCGGGCAATGGCTCTTTTAGACAGCCATAATCGCAGCGGAGGTCTTTTGCTGGCTGAATTCGAGACCGGCGATCGTTCCTGGAACAGACGCCATGGCTCTTTTACGCCTCCCCGCCTGCATCTCAACCTGAACCGCCGCTGGCCGGCTTGGTTGGTTTCGCTTTTGTTCATCGCTCTCAGTGTGACTATCCCGGTGCGGCAGGTTGCCGGAGACCGCGATCCGCGCCTGGATCTCAAGGAAATGCAACAGACCGCCACCGCCCAGGTTGAAGCCCTCAAAGAAGCTGGTTTAATCGATGAGAAAAAAGCCGATGAACTCAAGGAAACAATCGAACAGATAACTGCTGCTTCTGATCGCAATGATCCATCAAAGACTTTTGAGGCATTCGATCAGCTTCAGGAAAAAATGCGCAAAGATAGCGCCACCGGCGCCGAAAAAATGCTTTCCGAACAGGAGGATCTGCAGACCTTGCAAAGCCTCACAGATCAGCTCAAAAACGCTGACAGTCCTGAAAAAATGCGCCAGGCGATCGATGCCCTACGTGAAAAACTCGAACAATGCGGCATGGACGCCGCCGCTATGAAGCAGCCGGGCAGCGATTCTCTTGAAGAAAAAATGCAGCAGGCTGGCAGTGGTGCTGCGGGTGCGTCTGAGGCCGCCACAGAAGCAGCACAGCAGTTGCAGGACTACATGCAGCAGCGTGCCGAAGAAATGCGCGCTGCCGCCGAAAAGCTGGTCAAGGCACGCCTGCTCGACCGCAAAACCTACGAAAAACTCAAACAGGAGGGGCGTTTGCGCCCGGCCACCGAAGCAGATCTTGCGCCGGGGTCAGGTGCTGACCTGGTTATCGCGCCGGCTGATGTTGGCGGTGAATCTGGCGACGAAAGTGGCGGTGAATCTGGTGGCGAGTCAGGCGACGGCAAACCCGGTTCCGGCTCGCAGGGCGGTCAGCCCGGGCTCATGGTGGTTGAGCCAATGTCTGGTTCGCCCAGTGGGCAGGCGGGTCGCGATGGCGGCACGGCACCTTTGAATTTCAGTCGTCAGAGCTCAGAACACAGCCTTAAATTTAAGGATGAAGCCCTGCCGACCCCGGCTTCTGCCGACCTGCAAGATTCAGTAGCCATTGGCATGGCCATCTCAGCGCCACAGGTCGAAACGTCTGCAGGGCAGAGTTCTTCCGGGCCGGTCGACTGGCAGAAGTCTGATAAAAGCGGCGGCGAGTCTGACGTAATTTTGCCCAGACATCGCAGTGCTGTGAAACGATATTTTGAACGAAAAGTTCCAACCGAGCGGAGACAGAAATGAAGCAGCAAACACTGGTATCTCAATCTGAGCTTGCGGCGGCCAGCGCCAAAGCCCACAAAATTCTCAAGGAACTCGATCGTATTCTGATCGGTCGCTCCGACCTGCATCGCATGGTACTGATAGGCATTCTCAGCCGCGGCCACATTCTGCTCGAAGGTTTGCCGGGGGTCGGCAAGACTGCCCTGATCAAAACGCTGGGTGAGCTGCTCAGCCTGCAGTTCAGTCGTGTCCAGTTCACTCCTGACCTGATGCCGGGCGACATTCTTGGCGCTCATATTCTGCAGCAGAACCAGTCTGGTCAGCGCGAAATGGTCTTTCAGCCCGGCCCGATTTTTACCAATATTCTGCTGGCTGATGAAATCAACCGCGCTTCACCCAAAACCCAGTCAGCCTTGCTCGAAGCCATGCAGGAAAGATCAGTCACCCTGCTCGGCACTACGCGCAAGCTGCCGGCGCCATTTTTTGTGCTTGCCTCGCAGAACCCCATCGAGCTGGAAGGCACCTATCCGTTGCCGGAAGCCCAGCTCGACCGCTTCGTTTTCAAACTCGAAGTCAAGGCTGCTGATGTCGAAACCCTGCGCGAAATCATCTTTTCGCGCCGGCACGGTGAGCCGCCGGCCGCTTCCTTCAAAGTCACGGCTGAAGAGCTCGACAGCCTTTTCGACATCATGAACCGCATATATCTTCCCGGGCCGGTGGCTGAATACATCGCCCGCCTGGTAAGTGCTACCAGCCCGGGCTCTAAAACTTCCACCCGCCAGGTTCAGGAATTCGTGCAATATGGTGCGTCACCGCGTGCCGCTATTGCAGTGGCCGAAACTGCTCGTGGTGTGGCACTGCTTGCTGGCCGACCGTCAGTCGGTTTTGCCGACGTTCGCGAAGTGCTGGTTGCTGCTCTTAATCATCGTGTTCTTCTCAACTATAAGGCGCGTTTTGAGGGGCTGACCACGGCAACGCTACTCGAAGAAATCAGAAAAACTGTCAGGGAAACCGATCTTGGCCTGGCGGACGAACTGGTGGTGGAGGCCGCAGACAAGTGATAAGAATCTGTCATCTTCTGCTGCTGGCCTGTGTTGTCGTGTTGTTTGCCGTTTCAGGCGTGCAGGCACAGACGATCGATTACGATGGTGTCCGCATCACTGCCATGCCTGATATTGAGCCGAAAAGCTTTTTCGGGTATGCCTTCTGTCGGGTGATTATAACCAACAGTTCGAATCGTGAGCGCGATGTCAGGTTGTCGATGCGTGCTCAGTATTCAAGAGCTCTCGAAGATGTTTCGCGAGGATTCAAGATCGCTGCGGGTGAGGTGCGTGAGGAATCATTGATGATACCGATCATCGACTTTTACGCGTCAAGTATGCGCGTCGAACTTGATGGCACACAGTTGCGTGAACAGACCCTGCACCGGGATTTTCGCTGCAATCGTGGCTATTATCATGACAAGCAGATTCTTGTCGATTCACGGGTTTCGCGCACCGATTTCGATGCTGCTTTTAGTGGCACCGGCGCTGGCAGTTCCCTTAATGTCGAGCTGAACCAGTTTGAGGGCAGCCTTTCCCAGCTTTATCAAAACTGGCTGGGTTACTCGCAGTTTCATCAGCTGATCTTCTATGCCAGCAGCATCAATGAAATGCCGGAATCGGTGCGCCGTGCCGTTTTTGACTATGTCCGGGCCGGCGGCAGTCTGCTAACCATAGGCGCCGTCACTTTGCCAGAAGATTTTACGGAACTAGCCCAGACCCGCCAGGAGCAGCCCTACAATCTGAAAGTTTATGAAGGAGGTTTCGGGCGGGTTGTCGAAAGTGAGCCTGATCTGATAAAAGCAATGGCAGACGGTTCCGGGCGAGTATTCCCGAATTATTTCTGTGATATGTTTGCGAGTTATGAATTCAGGGGCGATTCGCCGCTGCGTTTTGCTTATGAAGATACCGCGACTCTGTCAACCCGCTGGTTGATGATCATCGTTTACATATTTGCCTTTCTGATTGGCCCGGTGAATGTTTTCGTGCTGCATCGACTCGGTCGTAAGATTCTGGTGTTTTTCACCGTCCCGGTGGCCTCGGTAATGTGCTGCCTGTTTATTTATGGCTATTATCTGGTTTTTGAAAGTTCGACGTTGCTGGTAAGAAGGCAGTCGCTTACTCTGCTTGACGAGCGCAATAATCGGGCAGTGACACTCGCTAATTACTCGCTGTTCTCGTCGTCTTCCCGCCCGGAAGGCCTGCGTTTCGATAACCAGACCGAAATTTTCACCTACGGCGGCGCTTCCAGGCAAAATAGCGACGGTGGTCTTTTCATCGTGCTCGACGAAGATCAACACCTGACAACCGGCTGGATCAAGCCAAAGGTGCCGCGGACCCTGCATCTGCGCGCTCTGCAGACCAGACGCGAACGTGTCGGGTTGAGCTGGCAGAACGGCTCTTTGCAGCTGCTGAACGGTCTTGGTTCTGATATTGAAAGCATAACCCTGATTGCGCAAGACGGCAGAATTTACACTGGCAAAAACATCGCAGCTGGCCGACAAGCTGATCTGATGGCTGCCAGTCGTTCTGTCAGCGGCAGCCCGCGTAACCTGTCAGTAGTTTTTAACCGGCCGTGGTTTAATGAAATCAGCGATCTGGCCCGGTCGCCAGAGCGCTTTCTCAAGCCGGGCAGGTATGTTGCGAAAATCAAGACTTCGCCTTTTCTGGTGCAGGCGATCGACAGCTCAGCCGAAAAGACGGAAGATTCCTATGTAATCGGCATTCTAAAAGGGGATACGCAGCCATGATTCTCAGCGCTAAGAACCTCTGCAAGAATTTTGGTGACACGCGTGCCGTGAAAAGACTGAATTTTCAGATCGTTGGCGGCGATATAACTGGTTTTGTCGGGCCCAACGGCGCCGGCAAAACTACGACACTGCGAATGATGGCGAGCATTGAAGAGCCAAGTTCTGGCAGTATTGAGCTTGACGGCCACTCAATTGTCAGTCATCCGGAAATGGCGCGCGAAAAAATCGGCTTTGTGCCAGATACACTGCCGACGCAGGATGACATGACAGTGTTCGAATATATCGACTTTTTCGCCAGGGCCTACGGCATCAAGCCTGCTAAGAGGCGTGTGCTGGTAAACGACCTGATGGAGTTCACCAATCTCATCAACATTCGTGAAAAGCTGCTTTCTGCCCTGTCTAAGGGGATGAAACAGCGGGTCAGTATTGCCCGGGCCCTGATCCATGATCCCGCCTTCATTCTGATGGATGAACCAGCTGCCGGGCTGGATCCGCGCGCGCGCATCGAACTGCGCGAACTGCTGCGGGTACTCAGCCGGCAGGGCAAGGGAATACTCATCAGCTCGCACATTCTCAGCGAACTTTCTGAGATATGCACATCTACGCTGATTATTGAACAGGGCGCCATGCTCAAGTTTGGCTCAATCGAAGAAATTACCGAGAGTGCTGTATCGAATCGCCGCCTTATTATCAGGCCGATAGAGAATCTCGAGGAGTTTTCCAATTTCATGATTTTGTTACCGGGCGTTGAAAACCTGGTCGTTAACGGCAAATGTGTCGAGTTTGACTTTGCCGGCAGTGACGAAGACGCTTATGGACTGCTGAAAGAGATCGTGGCGGCCGGTAAAAAAATCATCGAATTCAGGTTTCGTCAGCAGAACCTTGAGTCTGTATTCATGAACATTACCAGAGGTGAAGTACAATGACAGCCATAGCCAACCTTCTCGAACGGCTCGACGGCTGGGTCAACCCGATCATCGTCAAGGAATTGCGCCAGATCGTGCGTGGAAAGTTCTTCTGGGGCGTGCTTATTCTATTCCTTGGCTTTCAGTGCGTGGTTCTCAGCCTGTCGCTGGCCGACCAGCATACGCATTACAGCAACGCCGGTCAGGAGACCCTGATGTTTCTTTTCGGCGTATTGTTTCTGGCCAGTTTCGCCATTATTCCTATCTACTCAGGCTTCCGGTTCTCACGCGAGCGCAGCGAGGGCAGTGATGAACTGCTTTTTATTACAACAATTACGCCACAGACCATCATCCGCGGCAAATTCGCCGCGGCATTTATTGTCGTTTTGCTTATCAACAGCGCTTTTGCGCCGTTTATGTCGATGACTTTCTTTTTGAGCGGCGTTGATCTCTGGGCCACGTTTATAATGATCGGTCTTGGGTTGATGGTAAGCGCTGTTGGCACCATGTTCCAGATATGTGTCGGCAGCCTTTCGCGCGAAGGCAGTAGTATGTACATCTTTCGCGGTGCCGGTTTGCTGTTTCAGGTTGTCATGTTTTTCAGCCTGCTCGGCATGAGCGGCGAGATGGTCAGATACGGTCTCGGCCGCACCTTCAGTTCCGGCTACCTTTTTTCGTCGTTGCTGACTGCTTCTGTGTTTATGGCTATGCTCATTTACATCTTTTATCATGCGTCGGCTGCCGTGGTTGCACCGGCCGGAACCAATCGCATGTTGCCGGTGCGGATCGCTTTGACGGTTCTCTGGCTGGGCAGCCTTTTGATGTGTGCCTATTGGGGCGTTATCAGCTCAAGTACCGAGATCTTTGTCATCTGGGGCTTCCTTTCGAGCTATGTCCTCAGCACGGGCTGTCTGATTGCGGTTTCTGAACGTGACTTCCTGACTGAGCGGGTTGCCCGTGAAATTCCGAAAGGATTTTTCAGATCCCGTCTGGCATTTCTTTTCTACAGCGGCGCTGCCGGCGGCCTTGCCTGGATTCTGGTCATGCAGATTTTGACCTTTGTTATCGCGCTGGTGGCGGCCGGATTGCAGACAAGCGGCTATGGTTCTTCCCGTGGCATGATGAGCGACTATATGCTTTATGCAGGAAGTTTTTACTGCTATGCGCTTGGTTATTCGCTGCTGGCCGCATTAATTCGCCGTCTATTTCTTTCTGATCAGATCGACATTCGCAATACCTGGGTGGTTGCACTGCTTACCTGTGCTGTATTTTCACTGTTGCCTATTCTTGCCGGTGGAATCGTTGGTCTGGACTCGGAAATTCTGATGATTGCCAATCCGCTCTACGTTACTGCGGTGCGGCGCAATGATTCTGTCCTGGTTTTTTCTGCTCTGTTGGCAGCAATAAGCCTGATTGTCAGCATCCCTTGGCTCTCGCGCCAGTTCAGGGACTACTACAAGGAAATGGATTCCTGATATAAGTGCAAAAGCTAGTTAAAAGCAGTATAGAGGCCGCAGAAATAGCCGGTCAGCGTTTTTACCTGAACGTGTCGTCGAGGTTTTCCGGGCTACAGGGTGGCAGCCGCTTCGGCCGCAATACCGGCAATTCTCTTGAATTTCTCGATCATCGCGAATATCAGCCTGGCGACGATGTCAGGCACATCGACTGGAACGCCATGGCGCGTTCTGACCGTTTGACCGTCAAGCTTTTTCGCGAAGAAATTTCGCCGCATCTCGATATTCTTATCGATGCTTCACTCTCTATGGCCGGCGAAACCTTGCACAAGGGTGCGGCTGCCATGGCGCTTGCTGCGCTGCTGCGAGGGGCTGCTGGCAATTCAGGTTACACCGTCAGTTGCTGGCTGCTCAAGGATCGTTGTCGAAAGGTTGAGCCTGCGACATTGCCGTTGACACAATGGCAGGGTGCTGAATTTGATTACCGGGGCAACATCGGCGAAACCATAACCTCTTTCCCGCCCAGACTTCGCAACAACGGGGTGCGTATACTTCTCAGCGACCTGTTCTGGAATCAGGAACCGGTATCGGTACTGCGTCAGCTGTCTGATAGCGCCGCGCTGCTGACCGTGGTGCAGGTTCTCGCCAGAGAAGACGTTGCTCCAGAATTCGCCGGAAATGTCCGGCTGGTTGACTGCGAAACGGCCGAGGCCGTTGAACTTATTGCCGATGAAAGCCTGATTGCCGAGTATCTGCGCAATTTCACCCGGCATCAGGAATACTGGAAAAAGTGCTGCAGCAAATACGGTGCTGTATTTACGCACTGTCTCGCAGATCAGCTGCTCGATGATTATGTGCCGGTTGAGTTGCTCAAGACCGAAATAATCATGACCAGGAGCTGAAGATGCCAATATTCATGAGCCCTCTGGCTTTCTGGGGAATTCTGGCGCTGGCCGCCGTGGCGGCCATCTATCTTTTCCGGCGCCAGTCGCGCAATATAAGGGTTTCTTCACTTATGTTCTGGAGCCATGTCAAAGCTCCGGCCGAAGGCGGCCGCAAGATAACACGCCTGCAGATTCCGCTCGTTCTTGTGCTCGAGTTGCTGATATTGGCATTACTCGTGCTGGCTGCCGCTACACCGCGTGCCGTAACTGGTGACCAGCTTGTTCCGGTTGCCCTTATTCTCGACGATTCTTTTTCGATGTCGGCCGGCAGCGGAGAAACCTCTCGCAGTCGCGCTCTGGCCTGGATTGAAAAGAATGTTTTTGCGCGCGGTTTTGTCAGGCTGACCATGGTTCGTGCTGGGGTTGAGCCTGAGATAATTGGTCGCCCAGATCTGCAGACGGCTGAGGCTTCACATCTGATCGGCGGCTGGCGTTGCCGCTCGTCCCATGCCGATCTTAATGCCGCTCTCAGAAATGTTTCTGAAATCTGTTCGCCCGACACCAAAGTTCTGGTTATTACCGACCGTGCAACGCAGCAGGTTCTCGCCGAGAACATCAGCTGGCTGGCTTTCGGGCAGCCGCTCGCCAATATTGCCATAACCACAGCAAATCGCTATGCGCTTGGCGACGTTGACCGCTGTTTTTTTGAGTTCGTCAACTTCGCAACCTCTCCGGCACGGCTTTCGGCTGAAATTGTCGATGCCGGCAGTGGATCGGTGCTTGAACGTCTCGATCTTGAACTTGCTGCGCGGGCGCACCGGCGCGTTCGCCTGTCAGTCAAGGATACGGCCGCCGAAATACGGGCTGTCGTTAAAAATGATGGTATCGCTTACGACAACCAGGTCTGGTTGCTGCCGGTAAGACCCGAGCTGGTAAAGGTCGAACTGACCGGTCTGTCAGCTCGTCTGCGACCATTGATCGAGCGAACGCTCAACAGCAGTGGTCTTGCCAGTATAGTGGCTACAGGCAGTCATCTGGCGTTTTTTGAAGGCGCCGCCGACATAAAGACAGTGGCCGGTCGCTGGAATTTTGTCGTTCATAATGCTTCGCAACCTGTAACAGTGCGTGGCTCAGTCGCAGTTGATAAGAATCATCCGCTGCTCGGCGGACTGCCAAAGGTCATGGCTGCCTGGGCATTCGATCGCAGTTTCAGCATCGCCGGACAACCGCTTATGTCGGTTGCCGGTGTCCCGCTGTTGATAGCGGCCGAAGATGTGCATGGCGACCGCAATATTTATCTTAATCTCACGGCTGACCGCTCCAATCTGCATACAACGGCAGTCTGGCCGGTTTTTTTCTGGAACCTGCTCAGCTGGAGGCAACAGGCGAATCCGGGGCCGACCCAGTTCAACTACCACAGCGGCATGGAAGTCAAAGTGAACCTGCCGGCCGGTGTCAAAACACTCAAGGTGGTCTCGCCGTCCGGGCGCGCATCTGAGATTCCAGTGTGGCGGCACAATGCCGGGTTTACTGTGAGAGAACCCGGTATTTATTCGCTGCAGGCTGGTGATTTGAGCTGGCAAGCTGCCGCTAACCTGAACTCTGTTGAAGAGTCAGATCTTACTGGCCTACAGACCATACAGCCAGAGATCGAACTGGCGTCTGGCGATGCTTCTCGCTATTTCTCAGATGTGCGCTGGTGGTTTATCGTGCCGGCGCTTTTGTTGCTGATTTTGCATCAGTGGCTGCTCAGACAGGGGAGGCCCGGCCATGTTTACTGAACCTCACTGGCTGTTGCTGCTTTTTCCCGGACTATGGGCTGTTTTTGCGTTGCGTATGCGTTCGCGCATGATCATGGCGTTGCGGGCTCTGACCGTGATTATGGCCATTCTGGCACTGGCCGGCATGCAGTTGCGTCTGCCCGGGCGGGAGGGTATGCTGGTCGTCGTTGCTGACCGCAGTCTGTCAATGCCGGCTGATTCAGATTCGCGTATCTCTGAAACCCTTTCACTGCTGCGCCAGCAGATGCCCGGCAACGCCAGGCTCGGAGTTCTTTCATTCGCCGATGAAGTGAGGGTAGATATGCCGCCCGGTCGTGGCTCTTTTTCCGGGTTCAGTTCGACTATCAACCCTGAAGCCTCTAACCTGAACGAAGCGATTGAAAGGGCTTTATCGCTAGTTCCCGGCGATCTCGCGGCGCGTCTTATCGTTGTGTCTGATGGCTTGTGGAGCGGCAAAGATCCGGTTCCGGCCGCGTTCAAGGCCGCGGCGCGCGGCGTGCCGATCGATTACCGATGGCTCAGCCGTGATACCGTAAATGATCTTGCGGTAAGTCGTTTCGAAGTGCCGGGGCTTCTCGAGCCTGGCGAAAATTTTATGATTGCCGCTGAAATTTACGCGCCGGTCGAACAGACTGCCGCAATCGAGCTTCTTTGCGCCGGGCAGACGGTGGCCAGCATCAGCCGCCGACTACGTCGTGGCAATAACAGTGTGACTTTCAGACACAGCGCTGGAGAAGCTTCGGTGTTGAAGTATCAGTTGCAGGTTACCGGCAGCCATGGCAAGGATCCGGTGCCCGAGAACAATGTCGCGGCTGCTCTTACCGAAGTGCGCGGCCGCATGCCGCTGCTGCTGGTCACTGAGAACCCCGACAACCCGCTGGCCAGGCTTTTGAAAAGTCAGAAACAGCGGGTCGAAGTTCGCAGCCCCATCGAGATAAACTGGAGCCTTGAATTCCTTGCCGGCTATTCGTCGGTGATTGTCGAGAACGTTTCTGCCAACCGACTTGGCATGCACGGTATGCAGGTGCTGTCGGCCTGGGTGCGCCATCTCGGCGGTGGACTGCTGCTGACCGGTGGTCGCAACTCTTATGGCAATGGTGGTTACTACCAGTCGGTGCTCGAGCCGATTTTGCCGGTATCGCTCGAACTGCGCTCTGAACATCGCAAACTCGCATTGGCGCTGGTGCTGGTGCTAGATCGTTCCGGCAGTATGGCGGCGCCGGCTCAGGGTGACCGCACCAAGATGGATCTCGCCAATATCGCGGCGGCAAATACGATTGATTTGTTGTCACCACTCGATGAATTCGGTCTACTGGCTGTTGACACTGAGGCGCACGTGATTACTGACCTGCAGCCGCTTACCAGCAAGGAAGGGGTGCGCAACAAGGTATTGCGTGTTGAGTCTATGGGCGGCGGTATATACGTAGAAGCGGGCCTGAGTAAGGCCTGCGAAATGCTGTTGCAATCAAAGGCTAAGACCAGGCATATCATTTTGTTTGCCGACGCTTCCGATTCGGAACAGCCCGGGCAATACTGGGTGCTGCTCGATAAAGCTGGTCGGGCTGGCATTACCTGTAGCGTCATTGGGCTTGGCCGTGAGACTGACTCTGACGCTAACCTGCTTAAGAAGATCGCTGCCGAGGGTAAGGGCCGGATTTTCTTCACCAACGATCCGGGCGAACTGCCACGGCTTTTTACGCAGGATACCTTTGTTGCCGTGCGCAGTACCTTTCTCGATGAGCCGACCGGGGTCAAAACAAACGAAGCCCTGGCTGTCTTTACTGGAAAACCTCTGCCGTTGAGCTCAAGCGTGGGTGCCTACAATCTCTGTTATGCCCGCCCGGAAGCGCAGATTGCCATGAAAACAACCGATGAAAACAGCGCGCCGATGATTGCCGGCTGGCAGCAGGGTCTCGGCCGGGTTGCCTGTTATATGGGTGTTATCGATGATACGTTGGGCTCGCCGTTTTTAAACAGTGCCGGCGCATCTGAAATTCTTGTCGGTCTCAGTCTTTGGACAGCTGCTGATGATCGCCAGAGCATCGATAACATGCCGGTGACACAGTCTATCCAGAACGGGCAGTGGCAGGCAGTGCTGCACCTCGATCCCGAGCGCGAGCGAGAAATTTTCAGAGAGAATCCACAGATCACGGTATTGCGATCTTTCGCTGGTCAGGAGCCGGTCACTGAGAAGCTGACGATGAACTGGGACACCGCAGATTCTTTGTCGGCAAGTCTGCAGCTGCGCGGCAACGAGACTCTTGTCTCGATGGTCGAAGCCGGCGGCAATCGTCGGCTGCGCCTTTACCCGGTCTGTCTGCCATATTCGCAGGAATACCGTCCGCAGCATCTTGAGGCCGGTTCACAGGCACTGCGGGAAATCGCCGCGATTACCGGCGGGGTTGAGCTTATCGATCTGTCACAGGCCTGGCAGTCGATGCCCTCGACCGTGCAGTTTCGCAATATTTCTGACTGGCTTTTGCTTTGCGCGCTGCTTTTGCTGTTTCTTGAGATAGCTGAACGCCGTACCGCGCTTTTGAGTATTCTGCTGGCCCGCCTGCAGCGTCAGAAAAAAGAGTCGCCGCCTGTCCCCGCCGCTGCCGCCGCTGCTGGCGAGAAGATTGTGTGGCGGCCAGTTTCCGGGTCTGATAAAACAACGCCTGTCGAAGCTCAGGCAGAGCCTCAGACAGACGTTGTTAAACCTGACTCAGGATTCGTCGGCGCTCTCAAAAAGGCAAAAAAGCAGGCCGACCGTCGCACCGGCAAATAGCCGGATCAGTTATTGTGTTGACGATTGCGTGCCGGTACGTTCTCAGAATTGCCTTCGGGCATGATCATATTATGGTGGCTATAGCTGTGATTGTCGGTGTGTTCGTTGCTTTCTTCGCCGTTGTAGTAGCAGGTAAGAATCGAATCCATTTCTTCGCGGCCTTCAGCGATGCGCACAGATTTTTCCCAGAGATCCTGGGTCAGCAGTGACTGCAGCGGTTGCTCGACTTTGTTGATGTGTTTCATCGCTTTGATCAGCTGTTTGTCCCATACTTTGTGGTATTTAACCAGATCGTTGGGGTACACTATTTTGCGGCGGGTTCCTTCGTCGATGCCCCTGAACGGCTCTTCAACGTTAAGATAGCCATAGTCGTCGGTCAGTTCTTCGCCGGGCTGAATGTCGCGAATGGCTATTTCATAGTCGTATGGGGTGGTGAAGCAGTTCGAATGGAAACTGTGATTCACATAGCGCGCGTTATCCCAGCACAGAATGCTGTTGCCTTTGCTGTTTCTGAAACAGTATTTTACCAGAATTTCTTTGTAGATCGAGGCAAGCTGATCGAACTGATTCGGCGTAAACTCGCGGTCAAGCTGGTCAAAGGCCCAGGTTATGGTGCCTTTAGGTATAAAGCGGGTAGCGACAAGGCCATAGCCGACTTCATTGTTGATAAAGCGCAATTCTGTGTGGGGATGAATCATAAAAAATCCTTTCGATTTTTTGGGTGAAATTGGGCTTGCCGGCAGAGGAAAAAATCAGCTGTGATTGCCTTGAGCAGTGACGTTGAAGGACATCATTGCGATTCTACTGCTGATTGTGTAGGCCTTCAATTACTCTAATGGGTGTTATTGGCGTGCCGTGGATTCCAATAGTCATTGGCAGGTTAAATTCATATCAGATCAATTTATATCAACTCATTTCACGATAATTCGCCACACCCCGAGAACCGCCATTTTCAGCTGGTTCAGCCGCCCCCCTCGCAAAAGCAGATCATCCGCAGATTCCGCCGATTTAACAGATTATCTTTCCGCTATCGCTATCAGTATCGGGCCTCGGTATCGCTATCGGGTATCGGGTCTCGGTATCGCTATCGGGTCTCGGGTCTCGAAATTGCTATCTCCAGACACCTGTTCAAAGCAACTAAAAACAAACCGGGGCGCAGTCTCCTGCACCCCGACTGTTTGAACTATTAAAGTTCAGCCTTTGTTAGTTATTGTGGTGGCAGTTGTTACTGCGGAGCCATCGGAATCGAAGCGAGAGCTGCCAGAGCCTGAATAAACTTGGCCTTTTCAGTCGCATCAGTCGGCGCACCGACCAGGTTCGCATATTGAGCGGTGATTCTGGTGGTAACGAGTGCGAACAAAGCCTTTTTGTGCTCGATGATCTGCTCAGGAGTCGGCATTTCACCAATAGCGATGCCCTGCATGTCAGCTTCCTTAACAAGGATACTTGCATTTACTACATCGTTATCTCCGCCAAGGGCTTCAAAAATGAGTTTGCGGGCTTCGTCAAGTATGAAGAATGGATTAGCTGCTGGTTGAATAGGCGTTCCAGCCATCGTTTGGGTAAAGAAAGTATCAGCAGCAGTTACAAATTTTGCTTTGATTTCGTTCAGTTCGCTCTTATTGAGAAGTCCTGCGAAATAGGTCATAGCATTTCCAAGCATTTCAAGCTCACGCTTCTGTTCGGTTGCCTGGCTGAGTTTGTCAAAGTCTACTCCGGTTTTTGGGGGCAGCCCTGAGCCAATGAATTCGCCTTCCATAGTGTCGATAGCGCTCATTGCATCAACGGGCAGACCGAGTTCGACAGCTTTGGCCTGCATGGCTTCTTCAAATTTTTCACGGTTAGCAAAGCCCATATAGTCGGGGTTTCTCGCGAGCTGGAAGCTGTAGTCCATTAGTAGCTGTATTTTTGCCGCATGTTCCGCAAAATCAGTCTTGAGCTGAGTCATGGCCTGCTCGCGTTCCTGCAGTCTGGTTAACAATGTCGTCATGTTGGCTGTGTTGATCATTGCTTTGATTTCTGCGGGAGTATAGATGGAAAGGGCGTTGCCCATATCTATATTCGGAACTCCAGCAGCAGCAGCAGCCTTTGCAAGAGCAACCGGGCCGGCATGATTCGGATCTATCGGAGGTACCGTTACTGTGGTTTCAGTGGATGGGTTGAAAGGAACCACGCCTTCGATCGTTTCATTGGTGTCAGTGACTGCGATTAAAAGAAAATTTCGTTTCTGCAGAGCTTCAGTAGGTATGGTAACCCCGAAAGAGTAGTTTGCAGAAGTGCCAATGAAAGTAACAGGAATACCGGTTCGGATTGCGACTTGTTCGCCGGCATTGTTAAGGTAATAGAACCCGAGAGTAGCACTGTTGGCACTTACGGCTCTGAGTCCTTCGCGAAGAGAACTGCTGGAATCAGTTGTTACTGAACCACTGATAGTAGTCGATCCGCCTGTGTCAACTACGTTGTTGTCGTCATCGTCGTCGCCGCCGAGGGCGCAGCCGGTAAAACACATGGTGGCAATAAGTGCCAGGCCGAGTAGAAAAATAGAAATGCGTGATCTCATGGTGTGGGATTCCTCCTGATTCACTTCGGGCCTTGTACTACAATTTCTGGTAAAGCTGACCCTTGTTAACTCACAAAACTATAAAGCCTGTACCCCTAAATGTTAAAGTGTGAAAAAACTAGCTCAGTGGAATCTTAGTGGTAAAAAATCTCATTTTTCTAGTGTTTTTGCGCGTTTTCTGCGCAAATCAATTATATGCATATCGACTGGAAGCTTTCGCAATATGTCACGGTACATCTCTGTCGCTATCGAAATCGTGAAAAGAGCAGGCTGATCATGGGATTGTAAAGGACCTCGCAGAAGTCATCCGCAGATTAAGGGACTAGCGCAGATGGTCCGGTGTCGAGGGATTCATAGGGGCAAGAGCGTCTTGAATCTCGAATACGAGCACGAGCAGGATAAGGAGAAGGTATAAAGCGCACAGTACAATCAGCTTGCATAAGAGGGTGGAGGAATGTATTTTGTAGCTGTAATCCTTTCAGGAAGTTGAGAGTTTATGAGGAAAAATGTCGTATATCTGTTGATCTGTGTTTTTGCCATATATTTTGCCGGAAGTGCTTTTGCCCAGAATGCTGTGGCGGCCGGTGATGCGCCGCTGCTCAGTCATGGCACTTTTGAAGCACCGCCGCCGCCGCCCGGTTATGCGGTAAGCCCCCCGCCGATGGCGCCTTTCACCTCGGCCCCGCCGCCGCCGCCACCGCCCAGCGCGCTTCCTGCTTCACCAGATGTGCCTGAATCGGCAAAGTTCAATCAGCCCTGGGCCCCGGTCGAAATCAGGCGTGAGGAGCGGGCTCTGCCGGTTCTTGCTCCAGAAACAGCCAATCATGTTAAGCGCATCATGCGCTCGCTCAAGACCTGTCGCACCCTCGTCGATAAGCCAGAAAGTCAGGAACAGTTGCGGCGGCTGCTCAATACCGGCCGCATCGGTGCCGAAATGCTCGGACTGGCTTTTCGTTTTCCGGTTCCGTCAAAGTTCAGCGTCAGTCATAATGATCGGGTGTTGCGTGACCGTTCTTATGAAGCTTCTGAATACCGTAACTTTGGCGACTTCGATCTGCGCCTGAACGGCTGGGTCAAACCGATTCAGACTGCTGTTTATACCGACCTGATTTTTGACGGACGCAGTCGCCGGCGCGTGCATTTTCGCAGCCAGTTCACCAGAACCGGCCCGCTGACCGGCTTTTTCTACGCCTACCACTGGGATGTCTACGGCAACTGCTGGAAAATTCAGGGCAGCCTCGAAAACATCTTTGTCCGCGACGATGGTCTGCCCTCTGGCGGCGACCTCAAAATCTACGGCGCCGATCCGTCGGGGCGTTTGATGCAGCTGGCTGTGAGCTTTCCGATCAGGGTTCAGGGCGAGCCAGAGCCTGAAAAAGCAGACACCCGCCACCGTGAAGGGCAGCGGGTGAGCATAGGTAATCATTGACCAGAGGGTTCGGGGAGGGCGGCCCTTATCGGGTCGCCCTTCACACGCTAAATAATGTCTCGCATGTGCAAATCCCCCTCCCTGGATTTAACCCTGCCTCTTATCGTCTTACAATCTTATAGCAAGTGATCAAGGGCGGGTTTACTCACAATTTGGTCAGGCTTCGCTTTTCCAGAGGCCGTGAACGTTGCAGTATTCACGGACCATTATTGGAGATTCGCTGATACAGAATTCGGCTTCGGCCGGTTCGCCGGGCTTGAGAAACTTCACGCACTTGCGGTTGCCGGCTATAACTTCGATCCATTCGATAAAATGTTTTTCTTCCATCGGGTGTGGCACGCTGCCAACCTTGACTTTGATGCCTTTCGCGGTCTTTTCGACAACCGGAACATGCTTTTCGATAGAAGAATCAGCGGTTTTTTCTTCCATCAGTTTCATTTCCATGCCACAACAGACAAGCGCCGGCGCGCCAGGGTGAACTACTTCAATTATATTGCCACAGATTTCGCATTTGAAAACGTTGTGAAGCTTGGTCAAAATGCTGTCCTCCAATGATATTTGATATTCTAACAGCAACATTATATTTAAACTTACCGCTGCGGTCAATCTATAAAACTCAAGCAGCCTATTAAAAACTTGTTAGCTTACCTGGCGTTTTCTGGTATCATTAATGAAAACTATGAGGACACAGGAGAAGATAAAGTGAAAAGAATCATTCTGGCACTGTTGTTGGCGGCTATCTGTTCGACCTCCTGGGCCGCAGGGGTAAAGCAGCGAATTGTGCTGCTCGATAATTCTGTTATCATTGGTGAAATAGTTGAAATGAAGGACGGTATTTATACAATTCGCACTGAAACCGTCGGAGAAATAAAGGTCTCTGCCGACAAAATAATTGAAATCAGCAAGCACGATGCCGACAGGCCGGCCGCTTCCGGACAAAATATTGATATAATCGACCGATCGAAGAAACCAGCCCGCAAGCAGGTTTCACAGCCAAGAAGTATGGGCGCTTCTGACGACCTCAAGGCCCAGCAGGAACGTGCCAACGCTCAGGTCCAGTCGATGGCCACGCAGGAAGACTTTCTCGACGACATGATGAATCTGAGCGGAAGCGAAAACATGCTCGATGTTATGTCAGACCCGGAAGTCATGGAAGCGATCAGCCGCAACGATTATGAGTTTCTGATGAATAACGAAAAGATGAAGAATCTTATGGAAAGCTCTGAAATCAAGGATCTGTTAGGCGAATAGAGTCGTTTACGCGATGATGATGAATCCTTGAATATTTTATAGGTTCGATATATATTATTTGTATTGAAAATTAATATATTGAGTTCGGGGTTTTAAATATATAGTTGTTCTGGAGACTGTTTAAAGGCGCTGCTGCACATGGCAGCACGGCCGGATGAACTTTCTTCTGAGTCAGAGAGATCGCATTGACATCCTGTGTGGATGGCTATTGATGAAAGTTTGCGGCACGGTTGCAGACATCATAAGTGTTTCTGTGAGAGGTTTCTGAAAAAACCAGTCCTGAAAAATATATTATGGGGCAGGATATGAAATTATCTAGGGTTGGTCTTCTGGTCGGCATTGTAATAATGTTTGCATGTGCTTTTACCGGCTCTGTGTCAGCTAAGAGCGGGTTTAAGGGGTCTCCTGATGTTGGCGACCGCTTTGTTGATATTCACACTTTTTTGTTTAAAATAGCCGCCAGAAATAACTGGTCGCTGATTGTCAGCAGTGAGGTTAATTCTCCGGTCCGAGAGGTCGTCGGCACAACCGTTGAAGAAGCGCTCAACAATTATCTTGAGACAACCAGATTTCGCTGGCGGCTTTATGAGAAATGCCTTTATGTCGCACATGAGACTGATCTCGAACTGTTTTTTCGGCGTCTGGCAGAGCTTGAATTGACAATGCCAAGGGGGCAGGCCATCGCCGGTTTTAGCGGTAATTTTGTTCGCATAGACCTTGAAATGCTGTGCAATATGCTTAAAAGCATCAGCGGAGTCGAAATCAGGCCAGCGAGTAATCTGCATCACAGCGTTATGATGCGGGCAGCCGACATGAGCTGGCAGAGAATTCTTCTGGCAGTCGTTTATCTCAACCGTTTTCGCATGGATCGAACCGACTATTCGATTACAATTTTTCCTGCCGGAAGTTGACCTGTTAAAATTTGTCTGACTGTTGCCGATAGCTGAGACCATGAAAAGAGCTCTGATATCAGTCACCTTTCTGCTGGCCTTCGTGCTGCTTGTCGGATTCAGTCCACGACCTTATTCTGATCTGGCAGAGTATAAGCGATTGCCGCATGAAACCAGGATAAGTCGCCTGCAGTCTGCCGGCGAAGATCTCTTTCGTCGCCGCCGCTATGAAGACGCGATTGTGGTTTTCGAAACCATTCTGGCGCTCGATGAAAGCGATCTCAAAGCCAAACTATGGGTGGTCAAAGCAAGAACCGAAATAAAGCGCGAGCGTGATGAAGTGAACAAGCAGGAGCGCTTTCGTCGCTACGGTCAACTTATTCCCAAAACCAAGGATGATCTGCTCGACGACAAGGAACTTGGCTACTTTGAAGTGCGCTATTCAGAGCCGAAACCTTACGTGCGGCCGGTTCGCAAAATCCGTCCGCCGGCATCAGATGCTGAAATCAACGCACAGAAGCAGAAGGCCGAAAAGTCTGGCGAAGCCGCCGACTATTTTGAGCTGGCCATGCTGCACTGGTCTAAAAAAGAAGCCGAAAATGCTCTCAAAGCCTATTTTAAGGCGGTCTCTCTCGACAGCGAAGTTCTCGCACAGGATGACGAGCAGCTTTTGATGACAGTCTCGGCTGAGGTCGAAAAGCGCATTGCCGGGGGCAAGGTTTCTGCTGCTGAGTATCTCGACAGTGGGAAGCTTCTCATGGTGCAGGGTGAACTCGGACGTGCGGTAAATCATCTCATCAAGGCAGCCGAACTCGATGCAAAAACCCGCCAGGAAGCTTCTGACATTCTGCTGACTTTGATTGAATCACCTCAGATAGAGCTGATAAGCGCGCCGCCCGACCTGCTTGGCTTTCGCCAGGCCTATGTGTTCGACAAAGATGCTGATACTGTTTACGTCAGGGTGACGTTGATTCCGAAAAAGCGCGGGCAGATAGTGCCGATAGACATCACGATTCCTGCTGATGCTGTTGACAAGATTGAAGTCATGTCGAAGGACGCCGTTATGGCTTTCGGCAAGACTGGTATCGACAATGCTTTGCGAATATGGGTTATATTGCCCGAAAAAGAAGATGATTTCCCTGAATATGAGCTGAGACTGGCTCTTAACATCGACCGCAAGATTCTCGAATATCTTGAACTGTCGAATTACAGCCTTTCACTCGATATGCCTGACAACTGGAGCTTCATCATCGGGTCTGAATTCAATTTTTCAGCGGAACTGTCCAAGGGCGAATACGAGAAGAAACTTGAAGGCCTGCAGATCACCGGGTATCATCTTCCCGTGTCAGAAGGGAAGGGGCCAACGTTTTTGTTGAGCGATTTCAAAGAACCGCTGCCGCGCCAGGTCGATATCTGGAAAATCATCGAAACCGGCGGTGAAGGAATCGTTTCAAACCTGTTCTGATCTCTATTGTGCCGGATCAGCGATTGTGTAGTGCCTCAAAGTTGTTGCGCCCGGATGTTTTTGGCGCTATGTCGGCCGGGCCGACCCACTCTTCAAAATCGCTTTTGCTGTAATCCAGCATTTTCATGAGATAGTCACGGTAAGCCATACTACGTTCAAGCGGCGTGCCGTTGCGCACGTAATAAATACCGCCGGCAAGCTCGGCAAACCCTATTTTTGCAGGGTCTTTGAGCTTTCCGAGAAGTTTCCAGTAGATTTCACGGGCTTCGCCAATCAGTATGATCTGCGGTTTAAGACCTGACTTGGCAAGCTTTTGCGAGAGGTGGTCGTCGCCAAGCACGTGATAGTCGCCATATACTACGAGATAGCGCATGCCGGGATTAGTTTTGGCATGGTCTGCAATGGTTTTTGTAATAAAGGTGTCTCGACTGGCCAGGCTGTGACTGGCTTTGAGGCGTTCCACCAGAAGTATTGGAGTTTTAAGCTGCTTTGCCGCCGACAGTATTTTCGAATACGATGCCCATGAGAAGCCCCATAGCTTGTCGAAGCTGATTTTGCCGCGCAGATTCTTCAACGGTATGCGGCCGGCAAGAAATTCATCGATCTGCTTCTGAAAGCTGATATCGACCCATTCAATAACCAGGGTTAGCGGTTCTTTGCTGGCGCGCATCATACGCAGCACGCTTACTGTATTCGCCTGCGCCTGACTGGTAGTGTGCTCGTCACCCATTATCACGTAACGGGCCGTCGCCAGCGTTTTGGCGATCTGGGCATCGCTGAGCGGTCGGGGTGCGCCTTTAGGCACTGCTGCCAGATATGACTTTTTGTATGCCTCAAGCTGTTTTGAGGTTTTTAGCTCGCTTTCCATTTCGTCGATCTGCTGGTGCAGAGTTTTTTCGACGAGCAGCAGCCGGCTGAACTCCTCTTTGCTGACATTGTCAGCACCGGCCACGCATGCGGCAAGCACCACAAGAAGAATGGCCAGTGATGCTTTTTTGAATGTGTTATTCATGACGTTTGTGCAATCCTTCTAGAAAATTGGCTTGAGCCAGCCCATTTTGGAAATCAGTTTGATCAGCCACATTTTTTGCGGGTTTTCGACATCGCCGGGGCCAAATTCGGCTGAATCTGCAGTGGCAAGGCGGTATTCGACTGAAGAACCACGAATGTCACTGATGATTTCGCTGCGCAGTTCTTTTGCAAATTCTGGCGCATTTACTACGGCAACAACCTCAGAGTTAACTTTTTCGCTCAAAAAATCGAAGTTGTAGGTACCAACAATGCCTATTTGAGCGTCGAACGCAAAGTTTTTGCCGTGTAGCTGTCCACGGTTGACCATTGCAAAAATGCGCATGGTCGGCATGTCACGCAAGATGCTGCGCCAGTCTCGATAGAGCATCGCTTCTGTCGGGAAACTGTCTGAAGTCTGTGGACTGTTGGTGTGAACCAGAATCGGCACGCCACGCTTGGCAGCTCGTTTAAGAGCGGCTTCGGCCCGCGGGGTAAGAACGACATAGGGGTTCTGAATGAGAATTTCGCTGCGGCTGCCGTCAATATACCTGACGATGTTTTCGGTTATGTCATTGCGTGGCCCCGAAATTGAATGGCTGTCAAGAATATGAACCGGAGCCTGGTGCGACTTGTCGGTTGCTTTGAAATCGGTGTAACCGGTCATATGCTTATATTTTGCCAGCTGCTCGTTGAGCTTTCTGATCAGAGATGACTGATCTTTGTTTTTGTCAGTGACTGCCAGGGCTCCGCGCTGATACAGGGCGAGCTCCATTGCCTGCCGGCCAACTTCCAGCTGTTTGATGCGGTTTGCACCAAATATCGACTGTTCGACATCGATCGATTTAAGCTGTTCGAATTCTTCTTCAAATGCCTTCTGCAGCTGCGCTGAAACTTCACGGCTGATGATGAGCACGTCAGTGTCGCGCCAGGCTTCTGCGTCGTCGATCGGGTCTACGAGGTATTCGTCGGCGATGTTGCGGCCGCCGATTATTGAGCTCATTTCATCGGCAATTATGATCTTGTCGTGGTTGCTCGAAACAATTTTGCGAATGTCGCTGAAAATGTTGATCAGGCTTGTCTGTATTGGATTGTAAATCTTGACCTGCACGTTCGGAAATTTTGCAAGTTCTTCGAGATAGCCTTTGGCCATCAGTTTTATGCTCATTTTGTTAGACCCGCGCATGTCGAGCATGATGCGAATTTTCAACCCTTCGCGTGCTTTTTTGAGACAGAGCCCGAGCAGGCCAAGCCCGAAGGCATCGTTTTCGATGATGAAATACTGAATATCGAGGCTGCTGCGTGCTTCGCTGACTATTTTCCAGCGGGCATACCAGGATTCGTAATTGCTGTAGATCAATCTGATCATGGCGTTGTCGTCGGCGACATCCCTGAGATTAACCTGATACTCAGAAAAAACGCCTTCGACTGCAGGCACAAACGGTGCCTGTGCTGCTTCGAAGGCAAGCAGAAAATCTTCCTGATCGCTGCGTGCCCGGGTGAACGCCAGCGATCTGGCCTGATAGGTTACGCCGCGCACGGCCTTGACCGGAAAAGCCAGCCAGCTTGTATTTTTGTATTTGTCGTAGGCGGCGGTCATCTCTCTGAATTTGGCGTCAACAGCCTGTTGCCACTGAACCTTATATTCTTTGCCGCGAATGTAATTAAGGCGTGCCTTTGCCCATTGTGCGATTCTGCTGTTGCCTGCCCGGTTGCCCAGTTGGTTGAGCATCGCCACAGCTTTCTTGCGGTCGATATCGAGGCGATCGAGGGCGCTGGCGATTTCGTAGTTGACCGCATCTTTCTGGTCTTTGCTGAAAGATCGCTGTTGCATGAGCTTTTCGAGTGTGGCAATAAGTGCCCTGGCTTGCGTAGCTGATTTAGTCTGCGAGAGTGTCTTGATTATGGCGGCCAGCTGGCTTGGAACGCTGTCTGCTACCTTAGCGGGGGCACTGGGTGCTGTAACCAGTTCATTAGTCGCAGGCTGGCCATCTGTCTGGGAGGTAGTGCTGGAATCTGCCGCCGGCGACACCGGGCGTTGCAGGTTAAGCGTATTTTCATAGGCTGTTTTAGCACTGCGATAAGCTGTTATGGCGTTGTCTATTTCTGCTTTTGCGGCTTTGCTGGCTACTGCCGACTGATACTGTTGATATGCAGCTACATAAGCCTTGTAGGCGGCATCGGTATCCTGCGCGAAGCTCTGACTAAAGGGTAGAGCCGCGAGAAACATGGCAATAAGCAGATACATCACATATTTTTTTATCATTATGACTCACTCATAACTGTATTAGGTACAATTGTAATAATTAATTGCCAGATCGTCCATGCTTTAAACCCGAAAAATCTGACTATTTCCAGCGGGTCCAGCGACTCCACCACGGCAACTTTTCGTCGGCGTAACTGTCGCCTGCCATGTACATCAGTATTATCGCGATGACAAGGAAGACCAGGCCGATAAAAATTATTTCGAAAACTCCCAGACTTGCGATACTCACAGCAAACCTCTATCGTTAATTTACCTGCCGAACAGAGCGCTGCCGGTTTATTTCAGCAGCCCGTCATCACGCATACGTTGTTTGAGCTCGTCGATTTTGCTCCAGTGAATGAGCGGAATCTTGAACTTTTCGAGCAGAAAATTGCGAAATTCACGTAATGATTCGATTTTTTCGCTTCTGGCCGTGACTTCGTGAATTACTATTCCTTTTACCAGCGCGAGATCTTCCCTGCTTTCGACGAAACTGCGATAAATGAACGGATCTTTTTCGCCACTGTCACCAAACAGCAGCATCGGCTTTTTGTTATATTTTTCAAGAATGCGCTTGAGCCAGCCGGTTTTGTGATGATCGTGGTCGCCGCTGGTCAGGCTCTTTTTCAGCACCAGCGTGCCGGGCGGAAATTTGTTGCGAATCAAAAATTTCTTGAGAGAGCGGCTGAGAAAGGCTGGTGAGCTGCTGAGGTAGACGAAATGCGGTTTGCCCATGCCGGTTGCGCCTTCGCCGATTTCACGGTAAAAATCCGGCGTGCCGCCGACAGCTTTGCGCTTATCGACGCCTTTAAACATCGAGTTATAAGCCATCTTGAGACGGCTGGTAACCTCAGTTACCAGAATGGTGTCGTCTATGTCGCTAACTATGATGAAATCAGCATTGGCTGGAAAGCCGAAGTTTTCAGCATACAGAATCTTGCTGTCGTGGCTTACTGAAATGGTAAAGCTGGCCAGCGACGTAACCTCGATTATGCCTGAGAATTCGCCGTCCTTTATCGCAGCTGTGACTTTCTGGTTGCCGGATTCGACGGTAACCTTGCCGCTGTTCAGCCATTTTGACCGCAGCCCCGAGATTTTATCGCGCAGGCCGGTGCCTTCAGACTTGTAGCTGTTGCTTACGATTACGCCTTCAAAAAGAACCGAGCTCTTGTCGAAAAGCGGAAAAACCCGCAGATCGAGCAGATCGACCGCCCACAGTGATGAAACCTGAGATAAGAGCAGAAATACAATAAACAACTTTTTCATTTATAGATTGTACGTATAAAAGCGCCACCCCGCAAGGCGTTCTCATTCTATGAAATCCTGCGACTGCGAGCAGGGTGACGGCTGCAGCCATTTCTGTACCGTTTTGCTCGGAAAACACTGGTTTGTCTGCTTCAGGTGGTTGCGGAGGTGTTGAGAATATTGCTCAGGGTCTGATTGCTGGCTTCGTCATCGGCTGAGGCTTCGGCTACGTTGTCTTTGAACATCTGTACCAGCGCGTTAGTCCAGTGCTGGTAGAGTGTCAGACCGGGATATGCACGTGCCGACAGGGTCGCTTTGGGCGGGCCTGATGGTATGGCAATTTCAGCACGTGACTGCCCGAGCTCGACTATATAGCGGTTGAGCAGTTCTGCCGCGTTGGCCGCTGTTTTTCGCAAGAATCTTACCGGGTTTGGTGCGTTGAGCTGGCCATCGCTCTCTTCGGCAAGCTTCTTTTCGAGCTTCAGGCGTGAGGCGCCTTTGATGATTTCCTGTGTCACTTCGGCATACCATTCGCCCGGCAGCCCGGTAATTTGCTGGAAATCAGTGTTTTGCGAGAGGTGTACGAGTTGTTCCTGCCAGCGGTTGAGAACTGCCTGGGCAAATTTAACGCCTTTGCTGACCGGTGTTTTTGCTGGTTTGGCCGGAGCTGCGACTGGCCCGCTGTCAAAGGCAAAGATAGATTCTTCGAAAACCGGCGTGTCGCTTTGTGCCAGACCACCATTCTCGTTGCCGTCTTCATCATCACCCATCGGGTTGATGACCGAGTCAAAAAGCATGCCGATGGTTTTGTCAGATATCGAAAAGCGGTCAAGATCGAGAATCTGCGGCAGAGAATAACGGGTGGCCATAACCCGGCCGAGATTTACCAGCAGCTTCTTTGCGCGTTCTTCGGCGAGGCCGCGTGCCTTGCTGATGTCGTCGCCGATGAAGTAAGGCTGCAGATGGGTTTTGAGTTCGGCTTCGATTTGCTGAAGATTGCAGCTAAGCTGGTTGGCTTTGGTGGTATCTTCTATGCCAGCCCGCAGTGTTTTGATAAGATAAGGGATGCCGGGGTTGCCGGGCGTCGCCGACTGTTGCCATGATTCGCCAGGATCAGCGAAATACTTCTGAACATGCTGGTTCGCCAGATACTCTTTTTTGATCTGTTCGAGTTGCTCTTCGTCGCGCACGAATTCCTGGCCATCCTTGTCACGGCCGAATACCGTCTGCTGCACGTTGGGATTGCGCACCCAGTAGCAGTTCTGAAATGCCTTGCCGGATTCCCATTCATCGACCCAGTCGCCGGCGCGGCCGAGAAAATCGGCAAAATTGGTCTTGAGACGGCTGTCCCAGCGTACCGCCGGGTCTTCCCCGCGTTTGCGCACGAGATCCATGTCGAACTTGGTAAAAATATTGAACAGCAGCGGCTTTTTGCCTTTGCGCGCTGCCGAATCCTTGCCCTGACTCCATTCTACCCACTTGTTGACCATATACGGCAGCGATTTGGCTTCCTGCGGGCCGCCTTCCTGACAAAGCAGCAGGGCACTGACGTCGCGGTCGTCTGAGTAGCGGTCAAACAGATAGGCAACTTTACCGCGCAGATAGACTTCAATCAGCGCTTCGTGGTCTTTGCTCAGACGATTCTGGTCGAATACCTGAGCGCGCGCGCGCGCACCGGGGAAGTCGAGAATATCGAGCTTCTGCACCAGAGCTTCTTCGCCCGGATCCTGCACCTGCATGATCAGCTCACTCGTCAGTGCGCACAGCACGGACGAATCGAGCGCTATCTCACTGCCGTTGCCAAGAACCACCGTGCATTTGCGGTTCCCGAGTTTGAGCAGCTGCGAAAGGCGCTGTACATCGATTATGCTGTTTTCACGTGGCAGCAGTGCATCATCGTAAATGCCGACGACTTCGCCGCCCATGGCGCCGAGTTCCTTGACCAGATGTCGGAAAAGCTCGGTGATCTTCGGGAACCTGCCCCAGAGCCATTCGAGATAGGTGATCTGCTGGTCGGCCGGCAGCATGCGTATCTCTTCCTGCATTATACCCCAGTAGTTGATGTCTTCGAGCATGCGCAAAAACTGGTTGTGGAAGTGGCGGCGTGCGTAGTCCTGGAGGTCCCAGACGTCGGCTTCGCTGAGCAGACTGCTGGAAGAAGCTTTGCCGGCAAAGCTGCGGAAAGAATAACGCACTTTCTGCAGTTCATCGGCTGAGGGCATGAAGTCTGACTGACACTCGAAAAGAAAGCCGTTGAGGAATATCTTGACCAGGTCAGTTATGCTTAAAAGTCTTATATAAGCAGAACATCCGTTCACCTGACGATACGGTCGGGTGGTGAAGCGGGTGACGATAGCTGTGCTTTCGCGGCCGCCGGCCGGGTTGATTTCTTCGAGATAGTCGCGGCTTTGCGCAATCTGGCGCGCCTGATTGAGCAGAACCATCGGAGTCGGTCTGACGCCGCGAACCATTTCAGAAACCAGATATGACTTGCCGCACTGACTGGCGCCGAAGACACCAAGAGCGAGCGGGCGTCTTGCCGATTCGCCGATGCGTTTGACGGTTATCTGTTTTTCCTGAATGACTTTTTGCATGAATTTGCGGATCTGCGCGTCTTTCAGGTAACTGCCAGCCCAGTCGGCACTGCTTGCCAGCAGTCGCGCAAGCTGTTCTGACATGTTGATAACTTTTTGTTCTTCGGGGCGAAGTGGGTTCTGCTGCATCTCTGGACTCCTGTCGATGTGTCGGTGTTACTGGTTGCCTGATCCGGTTGGTGCGCTTTCGCCAGGCTGTGAGGTCGATGGAGCCGGTTGTGGCGGCACCGGACTGTTATTGACTGGCTGTGCCGGCGGTTGTGCAGGCTGTTGTGGAGAAGGCTGCGCGGTTGGTTGTACGGCCGGCTGTGCGGCTGGTTGTACAGCTGGAGCCGGATTGCCGCCGGCCGGTGCTGTCTGCGACAATTGATGGCCACAATGCGGGCAGGTGCCACCCTGCTGACCTCCTCCTCCGCCGCCGCCATTGCCGCCGCCCGGTGCGCCACCGCCACCAGACCCGCCACCACCTGAACCACCGCCACCACCCATCATGCTGCCGGCCCCCCCCATCATTCCTGGCGGCGGGAAAGCAGACTGTCGTTTTGGCAGAAACAACAGCAGCAGAATGATTATGGCAAGAACAATAGCCAGCCATTTCACCCACTCATAAGCGCCAAGACCACATGCCATGAGGGGTTTGCTTTTGTTGAGCTCATCTCCTTCAAGCGGGGCTGCTGGTTTTTCATCTTCTCTTTTGGCTTCTTTGGCGGCAGCATCCGGTTTTTTTGCTTCTTTTGCCGGGATGGCAGATTCTTTAGCCTCTTCTACAACTGCTTTTTTCTGGTCTGGCTGGTTGTCGCTGCTGAACAGGGCAGCCGCGGCAGCAGCGGTTGCCGCTGATGCCGGTGCCGGTGCGGCAGGTTCTTCTTGTTTTGGTGGTGCTTTGCGCTGGATTTCGGCAAGAAATTCATCCCAGCCGGCATACTTTACCTGCCCGGCAAAGCGGCCGTCTTCGCTGAAATAGCCCCAGTGAACGAGCACCGGTTTCCCTGCTACGACAAATATCTGGCTGGCGTCAGGCGATACCGCTACCGCCTTGAGATAGTCTGAATAGTCTTTTTCTTTGCCGGTTTTATCCTGTTTGGCCTCGGCGTAGTTCTTGATTTTTTGAATATAGGTGGTCAGCAGTGCCACAGTTTCTGCACGCTGTGTTTCTGGCAGATCGTTGAATTTGACCGCGTTGCCGCTGAGCTCGGTTTCCCATTCGACTTCCTGGGCGGCGTTGCTGTTGTTGCCAGGGAAAGTTGGCCTGGCAAAAAGGTGTTTCAGCTCGCCATCGGGAGAAATTTCGTTGATGACAGCCTGCAGATGTCCGTAGAACTGGTGAACCGGCTGATTGCGAAAGTAGCAGGCGCGGAAGCCGCGGGTAAGGGTTTTGGCCAAGAGTCCCATGTTTTTTTCTCCTTGCTGGTCGCAGGTCAGGTAAGAACCAGGCCGGTTTTGACCACCTGGTTTGAGCTTCGCGCAGTAACCAGGAAGCCATGCATTTCACGAACGGTTTTGCCAGATGGCAGAGAGCCGGGCGCGCGTTCGTGATATTGCGGGTTGAAGGTTTCGCCTTCCATCTGTATGAAAGAATAGCTCTCAGAGACCTCAGAGAGGTAGCGTGCCGTTGTTTTGAGCAGGCGCCTGCGTTCGCCAAAACTGACGCCGGTCAGCGACTGCAGGAAGCGTTCGCCGAGAGTAATCAGCGTGAACAGTTTCTGTTCTGGCGTGCCGTGGCGCAGATTGCTTTTTATCGGCAGCAGAGAATTCGCCGCGCCCCAGACCTTTACCATAACCCGATTGTCGCTGACGCTGCGGATAATGTCGCAGAACTGGTTTCTGGCTTCGACTTCACAAGCCTCTGTCAGGTGCAGGCTTTCCCAATGTGCGATAAGCTGTTGCTGCAAAGAGTTCGCCGGCATGGCTTCGGTCGGAGCCGCAGCCGCCGCAGCAGCCGGGTTGGGCCGTGGCATTGGCGGCAGTTCCGGTTCGGGTTTTACTGCAGGTGCGGCCGCTTTATCGCCGGTCAGCAGCAGGTGGCGGATTTTTCGCAGCTCATCACTACTGAGAGGTGGTTCTTCGGTCTTATGATCTTCGCTGCCGGGAAAAGCCGGGAGTTCGCTGCCGGTTCGCGAATCGTTGCTCTGTGCGGGTTCGCCCAAGGTCGGAAACGGAAACAGCTCGTTGTTTTCGCTCATTTGCTTCTCCTTGTGCTGGCAGTCATCAGAGGTCGAAACTGCCGGTATCTAGCCAGTACTGGTCGGTAATCATGGTGCGCAGACGCAGGCTGGCGGCGTTCGCCGTGACCTTGCTGCCTTTTTCGTCTTTTATGCCGGTTATTTTAAGACATTCGCGATGTTGCGGATCCTGTTGCAGGGAGATTTCGAATGGACCGGCGCTGCGCAACTGGTCGCGCTCAAGTTGAACTTCCCAGATCGGATTGACCATGCAGACGTCTGAGTCGATGCGGCGAAGGCCGAGCATCGATGATTTGGCGGTCTGCAGAACCGCGGGTTCGTTCCCTGGCGTCGGGAACAGGCAGCGGTCGAGAGTCATAACTTCGGGTGAGAAGGTGCCGATAAAGCATTCACGCTGGCTGATCAGGCTGCGTTCGGTGCGCAGGCTGAGGTCGTCGAGGTTGTTGAGTCTCTCGGCGAACAGCCAGACGGCGGCGCCCATGACGCATGTCGTTTTGGGGTCTGATATGCCGCCGCCCTTCTGAGCGAACGGATACCAGCTTCCGACCGAGTAGCCTTTGAGGCCGATGATTCGCGCCGAAGGTACCGGCATCAGCTTGACCAGCATTTCTCTGATGATCGGCAGCGAAGAGGGCTTGCCGCCGAGTATCAGGGTATCACAGTCGAACTGGGCAATAACTTCGGAAAAGATGCGCAGTATATTTTCGAGAACATTGGCAATTACCGCATTTACCCGGGTGCGCGAGATTTCCCAGGGAATTTCTGGCAGCGTTATATCACAGCCGAACTCCTTTTTCATGCTTTCAGCAAAGAAGTCGAGCACGTTGCTGCCTGGCAGGCGCCGCGGAAAGAACCGGTCGAAACTGAGTTCCATATCGGGATCTTCGCTGTCGAGTTCGGCGAACTCGAGGTGGCGATGTGCCATGGGAATCCATATCTGGCGGCAGAGCTCGGCTTTCATGTCGTGAAAGTTCTTGTCGCGGCCGCCGCGCCCGGAGCCGAAGAAAAGCTGAAATTCTTCCCAGGAAACGTTGGGGTTTTTCTGCTGCGCCCAGTTGAAAATGCGGCGCAGAATGAGCTTTTCGATAATCCTTTTGGCGATTTCATCGCCGGCAACAGAAAATCCTTCTGAGAACAGCATGCGCTGCCGGATTATCGCCGGGTCAGCCGGGTCGGGCGCGTATTCAGCAATCATCAGGTCGCTGGTGCCACCACCAATGTCGATACTGGCAAGTCGGAAAGTCTGGTGCTTCTGCGTATCTGCCGATGTGCGCAAGCGTCCCGGGATGGTTACAGCTTCGGCGGCGCTGCCGAGAAAACGGTTCTTTATTTCGCCGAGCAGGTAGGTGAGCTGCACGGCCGTAGCCTCATCAAAGTCGAGATGCAGAGTGGGTTTTTGTTCTTCGCTGCGCCCGGTTGTGTGGAAATAGAGGTCGATGGCCGATTGCACCCGCAGTCGGTAAAGCTCGAGTTCGGGTTGCGACATGCCGCATGGTGTGGTGATAACGATGTTTTTGAGCTGGCGTCCGGCGAGTCGGTGCCCGCGTGACTTGCGGTAGCTGAACGAGTTGATCTGTGAATAGGCGTGACAGAGTATTTCGCTCATCAAAAAGGTCATCAATGCTCCAGGCGGGTAGCAGGGTTCAAACGGCGGTGTCGCCTGATCACCTTTGAATACGCCGTTTTCGTCGAGATGCTTGAGAAAGCTGGCGCCGATCTTTTTGCCGGTGCCTTCTTCGTTGAGATTGAAATACCATGGGAAATGGCGGGTCTTGTCGTCCCACAGGTAGCGTTTCGGACTTGACATGCCGGTGTCGCCTACGTCAGAAGGTTCGAGTCTGGCGGCTTCGCTGCCGATGCGAACGATGCTCGGCCACACGAAAGTGTGCCCGTTCTGTGGTATTGCGTTTTCGGGATCGTAGAACAGTGGCGGCTGAAACTTGAAGCTGGTTTCGAACGGTTCGGTATAGATATCGCCCGGCTGCTGCAGGTCTCTGATTTCGAGCTTGCAGCATTCATCGAGGCTGACCGGGCGGCCGGGCGTCTGTTCGACGAGTATGCCGCAGGCGCGGCTGTTGCCGAGGTCAAGCACCAGGTTGACCTCGATTCCTTCGCCCTCGGGATGCATCATGGTGATTTCGGGCAGCGCTTCAGCCTGCTTGAGGCCGTCGATCAGCACGAAAAAAGCCGCGAGCGATATGGCATAGGGTGGCACCTGGTCGCCGCCAGCGGCGGGAATGCCTTTTAGCGAAGTTTTGAGCCAGTTGAGCAGGGCCGGCGACTGCCAGAACTTTTTCTGACCCGGGTTGGCAATGAATGGCACGCCGGTATCTTCAGAAAACAGACCCGCGTCGCTGCCGTCAGTCTGCAGGCCCGTATCTACTGCTATTACCATGCGCACAACGTTTTCGTCGGGTTGCAGCGGTGAGCGGTAGAGGAACAGGCGAGCCCAGTCGACACTGCGACATGGAACATCGCTGTCAGCTGATTTGGGCAGGCAGGGCAGGGGAAGCCATTTCCCGAGACATCTGTCGAGAACGTCGCCAAAACGCAAGGCAAGACCACCGACATCGACCAGGGCCTGGTCGCCCTGTGCTACAGCGTTGCTGATTGCCTCACTGCCATATTGCAGGCCGATAGCGCCGGCCGGTGACTGCAGCACCCGAAACTGCCAGTTTTTCTGAAGCAGCAGGTCTGAAAGCCTTATTTCGTATTCAGGAGCATAAAAATTTATGCCGGTTGAAACCAGAAATTCGATTTTCTCCATGAGGGGGTGTTACCTTTCAACCGTTGTTGTGGCGGGAATCTGATTCTGTTCGTTCTTGTCGAGTGGTTTGGGCCAGTTGACCGCAGCCTTTATCGGCCAGTACATGATCAGCGCTGTTAGAATCAGCACCGGAAAAGCCATGAGATGTGCGATTACAAATATTTCGATAACAACCACCGCGCTCCAGATGAGCAAAGTCTGGTTTACTACACGTTCGCGTTCAGTCATCTGTGTTCCTCCTGCCGGTTAACCCTCGAGAATTTCTTTGAGCAGAACCTGAGCTTCCTTATGCCCCTGTTGAGCTGCCCGCTGCAACAGGTTCTGTGCTTTTTCGAGGCTGAATTCGACGCCCATGCCGCACTGGTAAAGGCTGCCGAGATGATACTGGGCTTCGGCGTCGCCGCCTTCGGCCGCCAGTCGCAGCCAGTTGGCCGCTGTTGCAAAATCCTGTTTGATGCCGACACCCTTGAGATAGACTATGCCGATTGCGCGGCGGGCAGGGATCGATCCCTGTTTGGCGGCCTGATTGAGTATGGCGAGTGCTTCGGGCACGTCGGGCCTGCCGGTATGGCCGGGAAGCAGTTGAACCGCCTGATTATACAAAGACTCGGCGCTGCCGTAATAAACTTTCCCGCTGCCGGATGGCGTCGAAGCTGGTCGGGCCGATGGCGTTGCCGGCGCTGCCTGTTTTGTCGCAGCTCTGGTAGCAGGTTTTGCTGGTTTCTGGGTGGGAGTATCCTTTTTAAGGGCGGGTGCAGTTGGATCAACTGCTGGCATTAAAGGTTCTGCTCTTGCGCCGCCAGTTCTTGCGGTTTCACTGCCAGTTGTTTTGCGTCGCGGTGGTGGTGCCGAAAACAGCGGGCGGCTGTTCGGTGCTTCGATTTTTACCATGCTGGCGGCCAGCCCGGCACTCTGTTGTGGCGATTCCTCGCGGAACCAGCTGGCGAAAACGTGAACGACGCCGGCTTCATTTTGCCCGAAAATCAGGCCGAAGCGCGATTTGGCGATGAGCTGGGCGTAGGCCGGCGGTGCCGCTTTGATAGAGACTGTCGCCGCAGTTGCCTTGGCTGACGGCGCTGCCGACTTTGCCGGGCCCGCCGGTCTTGCTGTCGGGCTTTCGAGCTTGAGTCCAAGCGACAGTGCCCAGGTTTCTACTGCCCAGACGGCCAGCTCGTCAGTTAATCCGTGCTTTTTAACCAGCGTGGTTGCCAGATTGATAACTGAACGGCCGCTGACCAGACCGCTGCCGTCTTTTTGTAGTTCCCATGGCAGTCTTTCGACAAGTCCCGCTGCCAGAGCGGGAATCTCCGGCAGATTCTGCCATTCACCGAGCTTGTTGATTTCTCTGGTAAAGTTGTCGAGGCTCTGAAAGACGCTGGCATCCTTGCGTCCTATCAGCGTCATCAGACCTTTTTGTAGCGAATCGCGAACAGCACTCATTCCTCTGACCCCGCCTCTGTTGATAAGGAGAGAATAGCAATTATCGGCAGCGCCGTCAACAAAAAGGCGGACACCATGTAAGGTGCCCGCCCAGTGCTAACTAATTATGTCAGGCAAATACGAGTGAGTAGAAGACTCCGATTACTCCCGCAACAGCTAGAGCCAATACGACAGGTTTCGACATTTCGCCTTCCTTTTCCATGGCGGCGCCGAACATGCCGAATACCAGTGGGTGAACCAGAAATGGCATGGCGAAGATGAAGGGAATCAGACTGGCTGACTGGGCGCCAAACATGCCGCCCTGCGTCGCTGCGAACAGGCCGAAGTGTGAAATCGCCGAAGATTTAGCCATGCCGGCGTTGGAAATATCCATGCCGCTGAGATGCAGCATTACGAAGCCACCAAATACTGCGGTTATCTGCCAGCCGAACGAGAACTGCATCAGTCCTTTTACTTCTTCAGACTCTTTGCCATTGGCCTTTTTAAGAGTGTTGAGCGACCAGGCGGTAATGATTATGCCGACTATGGCAACAATCAATGCGGGAACCAGCATGAGCTGACCACGCTGAACGCTCATCGCCAGAATCGTGAATACAAATATGTGCCCGAAAAATGGCACGTTGATCATGATCGGAGCTCTGGCAGCGGCTTCTGAACCAAGGTCGCCGGCAGTGCAGGCGCCGGTGAGCCCTGAGTGCGAAAGCGAACCGGCCATACCGGGCGCCAGATTCCTGACGTGGTTTGATTTGCCGATAAAGATCAGCAGGGCAAGGCCGCCGAACATCCAGAACAGCTGACCGAAGAAGCCGTAGGCCATAACCGGTGCCATGCCTTCAAGTTTGAAAGCTTCGGCGATACGTGAGCCGCCGATCATGAAGTTGGCGGCCAGAACGACCGGGATTCCGGCGAACAGCAGCGAACGGCCGGTGGGCCCCATGATCCAGGAAGAAAAGATTACTCCGAGAGTGGCTGAGATAATCATTGCAAAAAAGATCTGTGGCAATGCAATTACCGGTTTGATGAGAACGGCGATGTGGTGTGACAGCACAAGGATGCCGACAATCATCAGCATTTCATAAATGCCCTTGCGGATGTAGGCGCCCTTATTCTTGATCGTCGCCTTGTTGTCGATGAGAATGACCGAACCGCAGACGCCGACATAGGCCACCAGAGGGTAAAAGTGCGAAATCGGGTCGTTGGCGCTGACTCCGAGAACCAGTTTTACGATACCCTCAAGGCCGATAAGAATGAAGAATGAGCGGATCAAAAAGTAAAGCTGTGTCCGGCGGGTGCCGAGAATGGTTTCTTCGCTTGAATAGACAACGATTTCGTCGAGTTCAAGGTGCTCGCCCTTGAATATCTTGCGCAGTTCCTGCCCGCCGACAAAGAATGACACGACCAGTGCCACTATGGTTACCCGGCTGATAAGAGCTAGCAGAGGGAACTCACTCAGCCCCGGTGTGCCGATTTCGCTCTTAACCAAAGCATAGCCCATGGCCAGACCGAAAAGTACGATGATCAAAATTGGCGAATACCGGCTGCCCGCAACAACCGAGCGCGAAATCAGCACGATCGGTATAATCAGGAAAAGCGACATCCAGAACTGGTTCAAAAACTGAAGCCTGGCAATCTGTTCTACTAATTGTTCCACTTAAAAACTCCCCATGTGAAAAAAATTACAACTTTTTTGTTGGCAAAAAATTGTAACTGTTTTAGTGTCTCTTTGCAACCCCAAATGCGCTCAAATACTGTGTTATAAAAAAATACCGCCGGTCGGAAAACTCCGGCCGGCGGCGGTGTTGTTAAGCTTGCTGTCAGCTTCTGCGACCATTCTTTTCGAGGTTCTGCCGCGCCTGGAATGTAAAGGTGGCCAGGTTGGTATCACGGTTTGGCATGATGCTGCCATCATAAATCATATCGACGAAAGGCGCCTTGTTGCGCATGTGAACCTTGAGAATAGAGCTGGCAATGGTTGAGGGCATACAGGTGAACGGCATTGAGTTGACAACCCCGTTATAACCGTCTTTGGCGAAGGCCAGAGCGCCGCCGATGCTTAGAATAGCTTCGCCGTTAATGTGGTTCGAGAAGATATCGGCGGTTTCTTCGAGAATATGCTCGGTTTTATGGTCGAAGCGATTCTTGAGCAGACTGTTGAATGGCTGTGCGATGAAGCTGGCGACAAGGCGCTGATACTTGGCGGTGAGCCAGAATTTTGCCGCTTCACCAATGTTGCCCAGCGATTTCTGGCGCCGTAAAGCCTCGGTCGAGTCCTCGATGCCGGTGTGAGTTGTGTATTCGACCCATTCGGCAACTGAACTGGTGTAGGTTTCACAGCCGAGGTCCTCCAGCGCGCGAATAAGCTGCTGGTTGCTTTCCTTGTGGGTTCTGACAAAGATTTCACCGACTATTCCGATCAGCGGCTTTTGTTCGTTTGTGCGCTCTATGGCAGCGAACGAACGTGCTGCTCTTTTTGCCGCTCTTATCAGCTGCAGACCGCCGCCAGCTTCGATGGCGTTGATCCCTGCCTGCATAGCTGCTTCGAAAGCCTGGTCAGTTTTGCCCTTGATTTTTTCATAAGGGCGAATGCGCCAGAGGGCCTTCTCGATCAGATCAGAATAGACAATCGCCTGCCATGCCAGCTTGCGGAACTCGATAGCCTGATCGTTGTTGAAATAACCACTGAAACGATAGCTGTCTTCTGAGCTTGGCGAGAGAATTGGCACGTTCACATATTTGTATTTGTCGAGCAGAATGCGGTGCAGTCGGGTATACTGGCCAAACCGGCAAGGCCCTTCGGTTTCGGGCATAAAAAAGGCGAGACTGTCATTGACATTGGCTCCCTGACCTATGTGCCGGTCGATAACGTCGAACATATCACCGGTGGTAACGATGCAGGGGAAGCATTCCTTACCGGAAGTATGTTTTTTGCCGAATTCGATGCCGGCGTTCGTATAGGTTGGCATTACTTCCGCTTTGCAGCCAAGATGCCGGAAGGCGGCCGCCAGACAGCGCGCACCTTCGGCCATTTTTGGCAGATAGAGCGTGCGCTCGGTAAGCGGTGCCGTTGACTTGCGCGGCATGAAGTTGATTTCCTTATCGGAAAGAATGGTGATCTGGGTCTGGTTCTTGATGGCGTCGATGAAGGCAAGCAGGCGTGTTTCGACGCCGGCTCCGGCCGAATGTTCATCGAGTTCGAGTTCAAGGTATGGGCGGTGGGTGCGGTTCATTTCATGGTTGAAGAAATGCAGCACAAATGAGTCGGGACCGCATGAAAAGCTGGTCAGGTAGAGTCCGAACAGTCTCTGATCACGGTTGATAAACTTGGCGGCCTGTAGAATGCGGTTGCCGAATCCCCAGTACATGTTGGGATATTCTGATTCGACGTCTATGCCATCAAGATCGATAAATTCCTGTGGAATGGCATGTATGCCGAGGCGACTGAAGGTTGCGAACAGGTTGAGGTTGGTGCGCGAATCGTAGGCGCTGTATGGTCGCCCGATGACAATGATGGCGCGGCGGTCGCCAAGATTTTTGAGAATCTCGGCACCAACGCGTTTGATGTCGCGGTCGAACTGGTTAAGCACGGCCATTGATTCATCGTAGGCGCGGTCAAATTCGTTGGCGGCAAATGGCAGGCCAAGACGCTTGAATTCAGCGGCAAAATTATGGCGCAGGTCAACCTTGCCCTTCTTGAAATACACCGCGGGTTTTATGACCTTGCGGGCATCGAGACCAAGGGCAGCCATGAGCATATAGGTGTTGGCTTCGACGTATGGGCAGTAGAAGGAGTTGTTGCCCTGGTTCGATTCCATCTCGATCAGCATCGGCATGAACAGGTAATCGCACTTGTCCTTGAGGGTGGCAGCATGCCCATGCGAAATCTTGACCGGGAAACAGGCTTCACAGGTCATCGCGGATATACCGCGGTCGACGATTTCGCTGCTGGTTTCGGGGCTGATGACAACCTCGTAGCCGAGGCGGGTCATCAGGTGAATCCAGAACAGGCCCAGCTGATGAAAGCCCAGTGCGCGCGGAATACCTATGGTCTTTTTGCCACTGTCAGATTTGACTGGTTCTTCGCCGGCAACCCGGTAGAGGCCCTTCATGTGTTTAAAATAGAGCTCCTGGCGGACGCGGTTGAAGTCAGGAGCCCGCTTTTTCCCCTGCTGGCGAG
>PGYA01000009.1:102135-184356 GCA_002839435.1 Candidatus Riflebacteria bacterium HGW-Riflebacteria-2
GCAGTCACCGCCATAAATTGCCACGTCGTCGCCGACTTTATAAATCTGGAGTTTGCACTGGTTATGGCAGTTGGGGTTGCGTGTGCAGATTTCTTCTTCATGAACGAATGGCTGCTCGACTACTTGCCAGCCTCTGAAGCGGGTTTTAAACTTTTCTCCGGCAGCAGTGCGTTCTTTTATTTCGTCCATGGCATGCAGAGCGGCGCCAATACCGCCCATCACTTCGCGATGTGGCAGGGTGATGATCGGTTTGCCGACAATTTTTTCAAAGGCGGCGACCACCGACTTGTTGAGCGAGGGACCGCCCTGAAAACTGATGCGGTTGCCGATACGGCCGTCCTGGACGACGCGGTTGAGGTAGTTGTGAACGACAGCCTGCGACAGACCGGCGAGCAGGTCTTCGACGGCGCCGCCCATCTGCAGGTAAGACATCAGGTCTGATTCCATGTAGACGGTGCAGCGCTCGGTAAGTCGGTATGGTGCTTTGGCGCGCATCGCCATTTCTTCATATTCTCCGGCAATGTCGATGCCGAGTTTGTTGGCGGTTTCTTCGAGAAAGCTGCCGGTGCCGGCGGCGCAGACCTTGTTCATTTTGAAATCGACGACGTAACCGTTGCCAAGCGCGGTGTATTTGGCATCCTGACCGCCGAGTTCGAAAATCGTGTCGATGGTCGGCTCGAAATGGGTAGTGCCACGGGCATGCGCGGTAACTTCGTTGACCACGTCATCGGCACCGACGAAGAGGTTGGCAACCTCGCGTCCCGAACCGGTGGTGCCGACGCCGACAACATTTACCCGGTTGACATCTATGGTTTCGACGCAGTTGCGCAGCGCTTTCTTGATGGCAACAACCGGCTGGCCTTCGGTTGCAATATAGCGTTTGTAGACGACTCTCCCTTCGGGAGTTATGAGAACCAGTTTGGTGGTGGTTGAGCCAATATCGTAGCCCATGTAGACATCTATGACGTCTTTGCCCGATGGCTGCCCGTCAGCCTTGCCGCATTCGGCAAAGGGGTGCAGGTCGATGCTGAGCGGGGCAGTGCGCACGGCGGCAAAGGCCTCCGAGGCCTTGAGCTGATTGATCTGCGCAGCGGTAACCCGGCAGCCCTGATGGTTGGAAATCGCATTCAGAATGGTGCCAAGGGCGCCGACGCTGGTGTAATGGTCGGGTACGCTGATTTTGAGCCCCAGTATGTTTTCAAAGGCCTTTCGTGCCAGCTGATTAGAGGCGTAGCCGCCGATGAAGGCAACTGGCTCGAGAAGCTTGCGGTTATTGATGAGGGTTGACTTGAAATTCTTGGCAACGCCTTCATGCAGGCCGGCAATAATGTGTTTGATCGGAATGCCCTTGTTCTGCAGGTGAATCATGTCTGATTTGGTGAAAACTGTGCAGCGGCAGGCGACACTGGCTGGGCAGTCAGACCTGCGGCCTTCTTCCATAAAACGCATAAGAATTGATTCCATGCGCTTTTGTGGGTCGCTGATACTGTTGAGTTCTTCAACATCAGAAAAAATGCGTTCGGCCTGCTGATCGATAAAGCTGCCGGTGCCGGCGGCACAGGCTTCGTTGAGCTTGAAATCTTCCAGGATAAAGCCCTTGTCAGATGGCGATACCACAAGCAGAGCCGAATCATGGCCACCGATCGAAATGACCGAGCGTGCTTCGGGCAGCAGGGCGTGCAGGCCCCTGGTCTGAGCTGTGGTTTCTATCTCGAAACTGGTTTTCAGCTCAGCTGCGATTGCCTTGCCGTGTGTGCCGGTAAAAGCGACGCGCTCGATGTTGTCGCTGCCGTATTTATCTTCGATCTGGCTGAGAATGCGGGCGCAGAGTTCGAGTGTGCGACCGAAATGGCGATGATAGGGCCATTCTTCGATCAGTCTGGCATTGGCATCGCATACTACGGCGTTGATACTGACTGAACCGATGTCGAACCCTATATTGATTTTGCTGTTTGTCATAATACCTCCGGAACTCGCTTAGGCGAGTCAGATATTATAACACTAATCTGTCATCAGAGCAAAAGCGCCCGGGAAGTTTTCTATCGCGGTTATTAACGGAATGCTTCGCGCTGATAGGCCTTATACGCGGCTGTTATAGGCCGTCTTTTTTGTTCCAGTCATCAACGGCTGGCGGTATGAGTTCCTGTGGAACGCCAGATTTTCCGTCATCATCTGTATCTTCATCATCGTCATCATCGTCATCATCGTCATCATCGTCGATGAGGGGAATGACAGCCGTCGTGGTCGCCGGCGATGGAGTCGGCAGCGATGAGGCGCCTGACGCATTTTTGTCTTTCCAGAAATCTGGTGCTGCTGGTGTTTTGGGGTCTGGAATACTTATATCAACCGGGGACTCACCTGGAGTGCTTTTGGGAAGCATTCTTATGCCGCCGTCATAAGAGAGCAGCAGTTCGCCGGAGTCGGTCAGCAGAGGTTTCATGAAATTACTGCTGCCATGAGCCACCCAGCGGCTGACTGGTTTGTCGGTCTCAATGTAACTTCCGTAGGTTGATCGCGAAAAGAATGAATCCTTGTGGGTTACAAATATACCGTTGCGGTAAGGTTCGGCGTTATAAATGTCTTCAAGGCTGCGTGTCCAGAATGATGAGCCGTCAGCGATGCCAAGACATCTGATACTTTTTTTGTCTGCGATCAGAAGCCGTCCGCCATGTCTGGCAATACCGGTTAAACTGGACTGCATAGTGGTTGTCCAGGATTTGCCATCCATCAGCGACATGCATATCAGACGTGATCCGCCCGCGGCAAGCATTGTCAGGTGCTCATTCAGAACCTGCAGGGATTTGAGACCCTTGACCGGATGTCTGTACAGCAGTTTGCCGGTGAACTGATCGATGATCAGCATTTCGCCTTCGTTCGAGACCAGTATGCAGATGTTTTGTACGAAAAGAGGGGTGTCTGACCCTAATGGGCCGGTAGAGGTCCAGAGAACTGCGCCGGTGTCAGGATCCAGGGCGGTGGCTTTCCATTTCGGATCTTTAAGGTCGGCGTAGCCGTGCAGGCAGATAATGGTCTTATCGACGCCATAGTTGACAAGATTGTCGGTGAATGTGTGATCCCAGACTGGTTGTCCGGTTTTGCTGTCGAGGCAGAACAGCGAATTTTCTGTTGACTGAACGATAATGTTATCTCCGGATTTTGCGGGGGGGATCCGGAATGGCTCTATAGTGCCACTTTCCCAGGCGATTTTCAGACCGGGTACCGAGAAGCCGCGAATCATGCGGGCATAGTCGCCAACTACAACGATATCAGCATAACCGATTGGATCATACGAAAGATTTGGCAGTTGAACAGATTGAGCAGTGGTTTTTCCGCTGTTGTCAATTTCGTAAAGCCTGTATTCACGTTTGCCCTTGTCGCCACCGACAAAAACATACCTGTTGCCGACAGCAACCGGGCTTGAATAAATTTTTTCACTGATACTTTGCTGCCATAACGCCTGGGTTTCTGGTTGCGACCCGAGCAGGTGAAATGCCAGAATGCTGATGACGATCAGTATTACTCCAAGTAATCGGCTGGACATATGGTTCCTTTTTCTTATCAATCCTGGGATTTTATGGCTGCCAGAATGAGCTCTATGCAGCGGTCAGGACTTGTTCTGCTGGTGTTCAGCAGCATGTGATACTGGTGTGGATCGTTGATTTCGACATCGAAAAAGTCATAAATGAAATTGGCAGCAGCAGCATCCTTGCCGCTTATCAGCTCTTCCGCCTGTTTCTGTTCGAGTTTCTGTTCCTGCATCAGGCGCTTTATGCGGTCCTGCATGTCGGCTACTATCCGCAGGTGGAAGGCGTTGGTATGACCCTTGAGTATCTGGCTGGCACCGCGCCCAAGAATTACAGAGTTAGACTGCTCGGCGATTTCTTTTACCACCTGTGTCAGAACATCGTAATAATCTTTTTCCTGAAAGCTGTTGCGCGGATAGGTCGTGAACATTTCGGCTGAATCCCAGTCTAGCGGGCCGATTCCGAAGGGATGAAAAACCATGCCGCCCTGGGCTATGCTTGCCAGAGCTTCCTGAAAGAATACGCCGACACGGTTATAGCTGTTCTGATCAAAATCTTCGAGCTGGTCTTTGTTCTTTCCCATCTTCTCGGCGATTTCGTGAATTATTTGCTGGTCGTAGCAGGTTCCACCGAGCGCTTCTGCAAGTTTGAGTGCAATGTAAGTTCCTGATGCGCCCACTTCGCGTGATATGGTAATTGTCGGCATCTTCCCCTCCTCAACATATAAGCCTGCAAGTTTATATTAAGGCAAAAGATATTATCTGGCAACGAGTTACAAAAAATAAATAAAAAAGTTGTTAAACATTCTTGTAATTTCGCCGATGAATAATCTGTAGAAAACACAAGGAGGAGTAAACAATGGTTCACCCAGGGATGGTAGGCATTACAGAACTGATGATGGATGAGAATTTTCTTGGCTGGATGGAAGATCAGGCAGACGAGTTGCTTGAAAGTAAGACAACTTTCGAAATTTTTAAACTTTATCAGTCATTGCAGTAATAAAAAAATTACAGAGAACTAACAGACTGGGTGTTTTCCCGGTTTTTTCTTTTTTAGCCGGGTTTCATTAGCGTTTTTGCATGAATTCCTTAAATTTTGCGCTGGCCAAACCTCTGTCTAAATTGTCTGTCTGTTCGATAAATTCAATATATATCCGCATTCTTTCGATGGTTGATTGTGATACCCGATGTTCGAGGCGGCAGGCTTCTTCTTGCGCAAATTTTTCAGGAAACGCCAGAATGTTTTCGAGAAAATCAGCAAGAATACCATGATATCTGCTCAAGGCCTTGATAGTCTTTTCGCCTTCGGCTGTCAGGGTGACCGGGCGGTATGACTGGTAATTAATCAGACCCTTTTCGCTGAGGCGCTGCAGAGCGTTGGTGACGGATGAGCGTCGGCAGCCCATACGATCGGCAAGATCAGAGGTTCTGACTGCGCCGTGTTCTTTCTGCAGGTCGGCTATCTGTTCAAGATAGGACTCAAGGGCTACTGAGACGCGATCTTTCATGGTTGGCCTCCTGAACAGTCAGATTTGCCGCGAGATGGGCATGAACTGCAACTTGCACAGGAATTACATCTGCTGCCGCGGATGGTAACGATGAATGTTCTGATCAGATACCAACCTGCCGCAATGGCCACAGTAATAATGACCAGGCCTTCGAACCAGTCTATGCTGGTGCTTGTCTGCAATACTGCTCCAATTTTAAGGGTGATGTAGCTGACGACATAGGCAATGGCAAAATACACAACCAGAGCAAGCGCTGTAAAGCGTGTCGAACCACTTTCGCGCCAGATTACGCCTAATGTGGCTATACATGGTATATAGAGCAGAGTGAACATCATAAAGACAAAAGCGGTCAGCGGGGTCATACCGGTTTTACGCATGGCATCGCCGAGATTGTCGGAGTAGGGCAGGTAGAGAACCGAAAGAGTCGAGACAACCGATTCTTTGGCAAGAAAGCCAGGGATCAGCGATACGGTTTCGCGCCAGCTGAAGCCGAGCGGTTCCATAACCGGGTGTATGAATTTGCCGAGTCTGGCCATGTAGCGACCTTCCATAAGTTCTATTTCGCGTTTTCGGCTGAGTTCAGCTATTCTTTCTGTTGATTCGACAGTAATTTCGCTACTGCGCAGACGAGTCAATTCGCTCTCGTAATCAAAGCTGAGCGGCACTTCGCGCGGAAAAACCGAGAGAACCCAGATTATTACTGCTCCCGCCAGAATGACTGTCCCAGCTTTTTCGATAAAGTGTGCTGCTTTTTCGTAAAGCATGTGAAAAACGCTGGAGGGAGTGGGCAGGCGGTAGGGTGGCATTTCGAGAAGAAATGGCGAGTTTTCACTGGTTTTAAAAAGCATGCTGGTAGTCTGACCCAGGAAAATCAATACCAGAAGATTTACAAAAAACAGCGTGAACATCCAGATGCTGGGATTTTCGGGAAAGAAAGTGCCGCAGAGCAATACCAGCACCGGAAGGCGGGCTGCGCATGTTACCAGAGGGATAAGAAGCATGGTGAGCAGTCGTTGAAAGCGGTTGTCAATAATTCGTGTTGCAAGAACTGCCGGCACGTTGCAGCCGAGTCCCATGATCATGGGAATGAATGCGCGGCCATGCAGGCCGATGCTGTTCATCATGCGATCCATTATAAAAGCGGCCCGCGACATATAGCCTGAATCTTCGAGTAAGGCTATCCAGAAGAAGAGTATCAGTATGTTAGGTATAAAGACTATGATGCCGCCAACCCCGCTTATTACACCGCCGACAAGCAGTTCGCGAATAAGACCTTCCTGCATGTTTGCCTGGACAAAACCGCTGAGCCAGTCGACAAGCGACTCCATCCATCCCATGGGAATTTCACCTATCGAAAAGGTTGTCCAGAATACCCAGGCCATCATCAGTGCGAAAATTGGCAGTCCGAGAAAACGGTGTGTCAGCATGCGGTCAAGCTTTTCCTGCCAGGCTGGGATGTTTTTCCCAGGTACTATGGCGCAGCCTGCGATGAGTTTTTCTATGCGGCGATAACGGTCGCTGGCCAGTTCGCAGGCGAGATTAGTCGTTTTAACCGGAATTTCACGGCCTTCACTGAGCTTTTTTGCCAGGTTCTGGCGGATTTCGATCAGCTCTGGCACAATAGGGTCGGGCTGCAACCTGATCAGGTCGGTTAGAGCGCTATAACGCTGGGTTGGCCTGGCAGAATGCCAGTGCAGATCTTTCAGGCGCAAGGCTTCTTCGGCAGCGTCAAGCCAAACCTGTGGCAGTGATAACCAGTTTTCACAGTCTTCGACGCTGATTATGTCAGGCCTGCCAATGAATTCGACAAGGTTATGTGTGCCTTCACCCGTTCTGGCTACAGTTGGAAAGGGAGTTGTGCCGGTGAAGGTAGAGAATTTCTGTAGATCTATTGTGCCGCCAGCCTTAGTGAAAGAGTCAAAGCAGTTCAGGCTGACAACGGGCTTGATGCCGAGTTCGATCAATTGCGTAGTCAAAAAGAGATTGCGCTCAAAATTGGCGATATCGACAACATTGACGATGCAGCCGTCAGCGGCTGCATCTATAGTTTTGAGGACTACTTCTTCTTCTGGTGTGGCAGGAGTAAGAGAATAGGTGCCGGGCAGATCGCATATGGTCAGATTCGCTGTTTCGCTGTTGGCAATGCCTTCGAGTTTTTGCACTGTGACGCCGGGCCAGTTCCCGACACGGCGTCGTTCACCGGTAATGGCGTTAAAAAGGCTGGTCTTGCCACAGTTCGGGTTGCCGACAAGATAGACGTTGCGCTGAATTTTACTTTTCATCAGGCTTGATTTCGACATCTATAAGCGCTGACTCGGAGCGGCGCAACCCTACCTGATAACCTCGTATTTCAAAAGTGGTAGGGTCTCCCATCGGGGCTCGCTTAACAGCCCTGATAGGAGTGCCAGGCACAAATCCCATGTCTAAGAGCCTCTGGGATGTTGGCGATAGTGCATCAATGTCGCGAATTGTGGCTGTGCTGCCTTCTGGCAGTTCTGAGAGAGTGACTGTAGTTCTGACCATAACTTTGCGCCTCGCAAAAATTAGCTTTATCTAACACTTTTAGTCTAATCTAATTTTCGCGGAAAGTCAAGGTTTGCAATGTACAAAAAGATCCGGCCGCAACGTCCTGGCGCTGTGCCGGATCAAGCTGATACTTTAGCAGACTATTTGTCTGAATGTGAGGCCGAAATGGCGCGTTCGCTGGCCCAGCCTTTGATGAATTTTATCTGCTCTGACATAGTTCGCGACAGCGGAACGGTGCCACGAATGATTGTGTAAAGGTCATCCTGGGCGAGTGTGGTGTTACGGTGAAACGCTTCGATAGTAGCAGCTTCGACTACGTGTTCTATTTCGGCACCATTCCAGAATTCGGTAGCGACACTGAGCAGCGGCAGGTCGAAATCTTCTAGTTTGTTGCCACGTCTTTTCAGGTGTACGCGAAAAATTGCTTCACGCTCGTTGTCGTTTGGCAGATCGACGAAGAATACCTGGTCGAAACGGCCTTTTCGGATTATTTCGGCGGGAAGAAGGTCGATGCGGTTGGCGGTGGCCGCAACAAAAACGCCGGCTGACTTTTCCTGCATCCAGGTCAGGAACGCCGAAAAAATATGTGAGCCGGTGCCACCGTCCTTGGCAGTATTGCTGCTTATGCCACCTTCGATTTCATCGATCCATAGAATTGCCGGGGCGACCGCTTCGATACTTTTGATCGCCCGGTGGAATGTTCCTTCAGGGGTACCATAGTTGCCTGAGTAAACCTTGTTCATGTCGAGTCTGAAAAGTGGCAGGCCCCATAATGAACTTATCGCCTTAACTGAAAGTGATTTCCCGCAGCCGGATATTCCCATCATCAGAAGGCCGCGTGGCGGGTTAAGCCCTGCCTTGGCGGCTTCGGGCGAAAACAGGCGACGGCGCTTGACCAGCCATTCTTTGAGGTTTTCGAGTCCGCCGACATCTTCGAGCGATTCCATGCTGCGGACATACTCGAGAACGCCGTCTTTGCGTGCTAACTGTTCTTTCTCATCCTGCAGGATCGGTAAAATTTCGTGATCGATAGTTTTACGGCCCCAGAGAGCCTTGTTGAGCGAATATCTTATTTCGGCGGCGGTGAAGCCTTTGAGCGATATTGTTGCCTGATTGAGTTCATCGGGCGTCAGGTTGTTGACCGAGCCTCTGCGAACTGCTGCCTGGATTTGTTCTTCCAGTATGCTGGTGATCTCCATTGGCTCGGGCAGCTTGTAGTCGATCAGGATGATGTCTTTGCGCAATTCAGCCGGGATGAAAAAACTTGAGCCGGTAAGCATAAGAAAACGGCTCTGGCCACGGAAACTGTAGTGAATATTACGCAGTCGCCTTTGAACATCAGGGTTGTCGAGGAAAGCGCCGAGATCTTTGAATACAAAGAAGCCGCTGCGGTCGTTTGATTGGATTATTTCAAGCGCTTCAACGGCAGAGCAGGTTGTTGTTTCTCCGGTGAGTGTGTCTGTGAGGCCTGACTGGAGATCCCAGGTCAGAAAACTGCCTTTGCCCTGAAAGGCACTGTTGAAGAAGCCCTGCAAAGTAGCTACTGTGGCGTCTTCTTCCCAGGTTTCTATTGCGATGATGGGATAGCCGCCAGTCAGTGCTTCTTTGAGGGATTTTATATCCTGTCGGCGGGGAGAGCTCATGGTCGCAGCGAGTTCACCAGTTGCTCAAGAGTTGCATCAAAAATGGTATTTTCATTTTCCTGCAGCGAACTCCAGCCTTCTTTGAAAAGCTGGGTCTCGAAAAGATCGCAGTAGCCATAAGTGTTACTGGCAAAATGTTTGTCTAAAACAGTATTTTGAGCGGCTGTCTCGGTTTCCGGGAAGCAAATTTCCATTTCGTTCATGCTGCAGATTCCTTTTTCTGATTTCATATCTTAATCTGATTATAAACCAAATTATCTGTTCATCAAGTAAAAACTGAATGCCGGGCCAACTATTGGCAGTGGAATTTTATGCTGATTCGTTGTATTTTTAGCGGGTATAAAGATAAATACAAGTGGGGGCAGATAATGAAAAAGTCTTTGAAAAAGATTGTGGACGGCATTCTCAGGTCAATCAATCAGGATCACAAAGAAGTTCAGCATTTCGACAGCAGCCCATTACCCGATAAGGATATTATATACGATCTGATCAGAGATATATTTATAATCCTCTATCCTGGTTATTTCGGGCATTCTGAAATGTCCTTCGCTACGATTGATATGCGAATCGGTTATCGCGTTGCCAGAGTATTCGAAGAACTCAAACCACAGGTGCACCGGGAACTGATTCATGGCTGTAAGCGAGGGCCCGAGCCATGTGGTCAGTGTGAGCATGCCGCCGATATGATTGTTCTGACTTTTCTCGAAAATATTCCTGCCTTGCGGGCATCTCTCGATCTGGATATCAAGGCGGCCTTTGTCAATGACCCGGCGGCGGTGAATTATGATGAAATCATTTTCAGCTATCCGGGGCTTGAGGCTGTAAGCGTCTACCGGGTTGCGCACTTTTTTTACACCAGTGGTCTGCGACTTATTCCCCGCATCATGACAGAGTGGGCACATTCCCGTACCGGTGTCGACATTCATCCGGGGGCTCAGATCGGCAAAAGCTTTTTTATTGATCACGGAACTGGCGTCGTAATTGGCGAAACGACGGTGATTGGCGATAATGTGACTCTATACCAGGGGGTGACACTGGGAGCATTGAATTTCCCCAGAGATAAGAATGGCCAAGTTATCAGGAGAGCACGCCGGCATCCAACAATTGGCGATTCTGTCGTCATTTACGCTGGTGCAACCATACTTGGAGGAGAAACGTTCATAGGTGAAAATTCGGTCATCGGCGGCAACGTCTGGCTGACTGAATCAGTTCCGGCTGACAGCAGAGTGATTCTGGGAAATGCCGACCTGAAAATAAGTTCGCGAAAGCCGTTGCCCAAAGAAAATAGGACGGGCAAACAGGGACGGTAAAAAATTGTCTTTTATTCCTAAACAAATGCCAGCCCTTTCCCGATTAGATAGCCTGAATTGTCTATCAGAAACGGGGACGCATTATGAACGCTCGACCGCTATTTATCGGCAGCATACTGTTTGTCTGCCTGCTTGCGCTGACAGTAGCCGGCTGCCGTCAGGCGCCTTCCGAGAGTCCGAAATATTATCAGCGTGAACTTGAGCAGATGCAACGTGAGGAACTCAGGGCGAAGCAAGTAGAACAACCGGTAAAAGACTGGTATCCGTGGCGCGGTAAACCACCTTTTCGTCCGCAGCCAGGGGTTGCACAGCGCATAAGCATGCGTGAGAACGAGATCACGTGTGAAATTGATTATCTGAACGAAGTTGTTAGAGGTAAAAAGAAAGTTAAGGTAAGGTTTCGAGACTGAATATGTTTATAAGTAAGGATAAAAGGGCATTCTGGCTGTTTCTGCTCTGGGTGCTCATTTTGCCTTTAATACATCATCCCGGCATGGCTCAGGATGATGATATGTTTCTTGTCGAAGACTCCGCCGATCCTCCAGCCGGTGAAGTCGCAAGTCCGACTGCAGAAGGCGAGACAGGAGAGCCTCTTCCTGATGAAGGTGGGCCGGTAGATGATACTGAAAATGCGGTTTTTGATGCTGCCGGCGAGGGTGTCGATGGGGGCGAAGGTGGCGCGGTTGTTGATGCAGATGCTGGCGGCGAAGGCGAAGACCTGCACCCGGAACTGCCGGCTCTCAGCGCTGATCCGCAGGAGCTTCTGGCCAAAGTTAACGGCCCAGCCAGCGCCGGAAAGCATCAAGACGTTATTGCCGCTCTTCAGGAGCACGAGGATGCTGTGTCAGAGCTTCCCGAACTGCTTGTCATTTATATTGAAGCCCTGCTTAATTCTGACAAAGCGGACTGGAACAGTATAAACCGTTTGGGTCGCCAGCTTGGCGGCAAAGATCCTGAGAACGGGCTGGCTTATTATGCTCAGGGAATGTATCAGCAGAATGCCAGAAAACCCGATCTGGGAAAGGCGCTTACCTTCCTGGGTAAGGCCAAATCGGCTAAGAAACCTTATGCGGCCGCTTCCGCGGCATATTATATGGTTCTCGCCAAAAAATATGGCTTGATTATTCTGGCTCTGGTTGCGCTGCCAATTGTGGTTGTCGTTAAGAAAATAAAGGCCAGAAAAGCTGCCGCAGCTTTGAATCTCGATGAATTGCCAGACCAGAAAGGCGCTGCCAAAGAAGGCGAAGCTGCTCCGGAAAAGGCTGACAAAAAAACTGAAGGTGAAGCCGAAAAACCGGCTGGCGACAAAAAAGCCGAGCCCAAAAAGAAGATAAAGGCTAAGGCCAAGCCTGCCGTAGAAAAAGCTGGCGATGCCGAAACACATGAAAAGACGCCTGCAGCGGAAGAAAAAGCAGCAGAAGATGCTGAAAATGAAAAAAACCCGGAAAAGGCCAGGCCCGTTTCTCAGCCGCCTGCACCGGCTGTGTCAGCCCCGCCTGCTCAGCCACAGACTGCGCAGGAGGCTCCAGCCATTACTGCTCCGCCATCAGCAGCATCTTATCAGACAATTACCGCCAAGCACCAGGCCGAAATTGAGCAGTTGCGCGAGCTGATCCGGCCAGGCCGGCGCTCGCCGGTGCAGGCCGACCCCGAACTTGATTCACTCTGGAGTGAGCTGAGCCGTAAGGCAATACAGGGCAAGATTGCACCGCAATTTCGGCGGGAAGAGCCGATGCCCGGTAACTACCGGGCGAATGCCCGTCCGGCGGCAACAGCTTCTTCGTCCTCATATCCTGAGCCGATGGCACCTGATATCGATTACAACGTCAGTATGGATCTATCGGAAGAGTCACTCAAGGATGACCTGACGGTAAAACTCAAGATGATGGCGATTACCGACTCTGAACTGCGTGATATGTTTGCGCAGAAAAATCCGAAGCATATTCCGCATTTGATAGAATATGTTCTTACGAAACCCGAACCGGTTCGTCTGGCTTTTGTTGCCAGAGAACTGGGCAATTACGACGATCCGGCTGTCATCGATGTTCTGGCCGGGTTGTTGTATAACGAAGATCAGAGGGTTGCTCTGGCAGCGATCCAGGGTCTCGAACAGACAAAAAAGGTTGCCGCTATTCAGTATCTTTGCCCATTTTTGCGTTCAGAAATTCCTTTGCTGGCGCAGGCGTCGCGCACGGCTCTCAATAATTTCGGGCCGGTTAAAATCATGCAGGCTTTCCATAATCTGCCGCAGAATAGTGATGAACGTATCAGGTCAGCTGGCGTTTTTGTGCTTTCGCGCATGAAAGGCGCTCAGGTTGAAGAACTTCTCAAGCAGCTGCTCAATGATGATTCGCTTGACGTCAGATGTGATGCGATTCTTGCCATGTCTTTTCAGAAAAATCCGGTTTATCTCGATGCCCTGCGCGAGTTTTTCAGAATTGCCGCCGACAGAGACAAAGCTCTGGCACGCAAGGCTATCGTATATCTGCAAGGCTTTGTCACTCGCAGGAAATAGACCTTAGATGCGGTTTTGAATGCAGATGATGGTTATGTCATCGCGCCATGGCACGCTCATAGCGACGGCTTCGAGACGTCTCAGAATTTCTTCGGCGGGGTTGCGCTGATCTGCTTTCAGGCTTTCGCCAACGATTTCAAGAAATTTTTCCTGGCCAAGTTTTTCGCCATTCTGATCGAGCAGATTGATTGCGCCGTCAGAATAAAGTATGGTCGTGCGCTTGTCGAGGCTGATGACGTTTTTTCCGAACTTACTGTCTGTGCTTATTCCGAGGGGGGACGATGGCATACTGACAAATGTCTTTTCGTCAGATTTCATCGAAAAGCTTATCGGATAAGACTGCCCGGCGTTTGAGCACAGCATCTGGTCGTTGGTAGAATCGATCATGCCGATCAGGCAGGTCGTCATATGCCCTTTCTTATAGTAGGGCATGAAAATCTCGTTGAGCTTTTTAAGTATGGTATCGGGTTCGAACGGAAAGCTGGGTGCCAGCAGGGTGAAAGATGTTTTAAGCATGGCGGTAAGATAGGCCGCTGAAATATCGTTGCCAGAGACTTCAGCCAGCACGATCGCGTAAGCCCCCTGTTTGAGCGGGAAATAATCGAAAAAATCGCTGAGAATAATTCTTGAATTTGAGTTGGCAGTTGTAATCAGGTAACTGCCGCAACGAAATTCCAATTCGGGGTAAAGCTGCTTACGTATCTTTTCTGATATGGTGAGTTTTTTCAGAATTTCTGCAGATTCATTGAATGCACTTGCAAGTACACCGAATTCGTTATTTGATCTGACTGGTATGCGGTGTTCATAGTTTCTTCTGGCCAAAGCTTTTACGCCGATCATGATGTCGTTGATTGGTAGTATCAGGAGGCGGGTGAGTAATCTTGCCAATGCCAGACCCATAACCAGGAGAACAGAGAAGATTATGACTATGATATTCAGACGTTTGTGATAAAGCTCGTTGAGTTTGTCGAGAGGCGATATTTTGATGAGCAGATAATGTTTGAGATAGGACCCGCGCAGAACGCTGACCAGGCTTTCGCGGCCGTCAATTTTCATCTGCTGGCTGAACGTTTTGAAATCATTGTCACTGCGTCTGATAATTGCTTCAAAATTCTTGAATTCGAGTGTTGATGGAAAATTAGCGGCGTACTGGTGGGTTGAAACTGCTCTAATGTCTTCTTCTGGAAAGATTCGGTTCAGAATTTCCCGGCGGTCACGTAGATCACCGAAAAGGCTTTCAAAATACTGCCGCTGGAAATTTACCAGATCTACCAGCATGGCAAAAGCATACCATGCTTCACCATCTGGGCCGGGGAGGATATCGAGATAACAAAGAAAAATTTCTGACAGGCCCTGGATGTTGGTGAATTTCCCGATGTTGGTGCGGGCGGACTGAAAGAGAGACTGCGTGTTTGATTCGATAATGGTATCGACAACCAGGCTCGAACTGCTTCGCTTCAGCGGTTGGATAATATCGTGCGACTGGTTGTAGTAGTCCATGGCAGCCAGAGCCGTGCTGGTGAGCAGCTTGACAAAGGTGTTGTGTCCTTTGCCTTTTTCTGGTTCCTCGGGCAGTCCTTCTTTGGTGCCATTGCTGAACAGAGCTTTGACGTGCCGCTCTGATATCGCGGCCTGACGGTATTTCCAGCTGTCGAAAATTTTCTGGCGCTGTTGGTTGGTCTGCTTGAAATGCCTGCGCACTTCTGCGGTCATGAGATCGTTTGAGTATATCAATTCAGAGTTGGAAGAGACCATGTGGATGCTGTCTGCTTCGAAAGAGTCATACTTTGTTTTGAGCATGGCGCATAAGCTGTTCTTGTCAGCAATTTCGCCTTTCAGGCTTTCGGTAAAATCGCGAAAATCGAGCAGTTTTGACGTGATAAATCTCGAGAATCCAGCATCTATATCAGCAAGTCGACGATAATTTGACTGTTTTTCGCCTGAAATCATCGAGTGTTTGAGTTCTCTGAGATACTGAACAATGAGAAAGCTTGCCCCTGCTATCGGCAGGGCATAACAGAGCGCAAACAACCCGATCAGGCGCTGTCGCATGTTGTGGCGCAAACGAATCTGCTGCACAACTATGCGATAAGTGAGTCTTATGAAAAGCAAGCTGAATAGCAGAAATAGAGGGATGAGAATAGACAATAGCGTACGCGGGTGCTCCGGTTCATTGTAGGCGCCGACCAGGAGTGTGCCGGGATTCAGGCGCTTGATCGAAATGAGCTTGCCGGCCAGAGAAAATGAGCTGGTCGGATATTGCAGGTAATAATCTACCAGCCTTTCCTGATCGAGATCGGCCAGTATCTTTGGCAGATTAGTCTTATGTTCGCCAATATAGCCAAAATGCGCCGGATCGACATCGTTGACAGTTGTGTCGAGAATACTTTCAATATCCATTTTGTTGTAATGAATGAATACGAGAATACCTGCCACAGAACGACTTCGAATGGCACGGTCGAAATCAAAGTAGCACAACGAGTAGCGATCAGGGTTGCCAAGTTCAATGACGCGATCGCGCTGCTCTCTGGCACGGGTTATCATCAGATCGGGTGCAGGGAACAGCTTCCCGGCAAGACTGAGCTGATCTGGAGAGACACTGTTGCTTTCATATCCAGCATTGACAAGCTTGAAGAACACTTCGTGTTCTTCGCGGGCTCCGCTTATCGGAAAAACAGTGCCTTCTCCGTTGAAGAGGTATATTTCCATCATTTGTTTCGGCCACTGGCGGTCGAAATCTCTGATTATTTTTTCGAGTATTTCATGACTGGGGGAGAGGCCTTTGAGCTGGCGAAAAAGCCCGTTCAGGCGAGGCTGAAAGAATCTGGTCGGTGAACTGTCGTAAGCAAAATTGTCGAGGCGTTGTTCTATGTTATCTATAATTACCGCACTGCTGCGCGTAATTCTGTCGTCGAGAAAAAGTTTGGTTCCGGTCCACAGGATGGCGGCGGGGATACCCCATGTAAGAGCGACAATGAGGAGCCAGCGCAATATTGAATTTTTCTGCTGACTGCTCATGGGTTTCCCTGCCTTTCTGAAACATAAGCTGTGATAAGACTGGCGGTTTCCTTGAATTCCTTGCCACAGTTGGCTTCTGCCTCTTTCTGCAAGGTCGTTCGGATCGACTTTCCTTCACTTTGTCTTAAAGCCAGCGCTGGCATCATGGTTTGCAGCCTGCTCTGGCAGTTTTCTGCAAAAACTGGTGAGAGAGCAATAATCAGCGAGTTGTCAGAAATATCGGCTTCTTGTTTGCCATAGTTGTAAAACTCGGAACTGCCAATCTCACATGGTGGCAGATCGATAACCTCGATGCTTCTTTGCTTGAGGTCGCCAATCGCGAGCTTTATGGCTCCGCAGCCACTGTAACTGATTTTTTTCTCCTGCATGTCGAGGATCATCAAAAAAAAGTCGCCGGTTAGCCTTCGCCGCAGGTTGATTCTGAAATACTCCTCAAGATCCTTGAGAATCTGGAAGGGTGAGCGCAGGTTGAGTTCTTCTGAAATAAGCCTGACAGCCATCCTTGTCATGGAAAGGGTCAGCGATGCTTCTATGCCTGACAGATCTGTGCGCATCAGGAAAGCGATGCCGAGATTTTCTTCGAGTTTTGCGAAGTGATAAATTTCTTTTTCATCAGTATTTTTGCTGATCTGAAAGCCATCCAGGATTAATTTCCCGAGAACCATTGGTTCTGGAGGTAGAAGATGACGTTTTATCGAGCGCCCCTCGTTAAATTCTCTTACCTTGAGTATCAGGTCGGTCAGGCCTGTCGAAATGCTTTCGAGTTCGTTGGATTCAGAGAATGCCATTTCTTCGGATTTCAGCGGTTCCCTTCTCTGAAGGGCGGTCGCATTGGCTGCCAGCATTGAAATCGGCTGAATCAAAGTGTCGGTAAGTATCAGGCCGAGAAATGTTATGAAAATAAGTGCCAGAAGTGAGCCCAGAACAAAAATGCCCGAGAGTCTGCCGGCTTCGTTGCGGATCGGCTCAAATGGCATAATCAGAAAGAGGTTGTAGTTCCGCAGGTTGTGCCCGGGAATAGCCGCTACCAGCACTTCAACATCTTCTATTCTTCCTTGTTTGAATGAACTGACCTGTGTCTGGTTGATCAGATCCTGGAGTTTCCACAGCGGTAGTTCAGTTGTCAGCGAATATCTTGGGTAGTAGGCGTTGCGGTCGGCATGCCTTTTGGGGAACGCGGCAAGGGTGAAGCCGGTTGAGGCAGATAGTTTGCTTGCCGACACAGCCAGATAGCTGAGCTGCATTTTGCGCGGCTCATGTACTATAAACAGACAGCCGGAAGCTGTGTCGTTTTCATCGACGGTGAGTTCAAGAAATGTCAGAGTTTCGTCGCCGTCGAATGTGATATTTTGCAGCGCTGAGCGGTTGGCAAGCAGCCCCTCAACCGGCTTTGCGGTGATTGAAGTCATGCCAAGCGGGTCTTCAGTATATTTGTAGGCCGTGCTACGTGAAGAATTGAAGGTTTTGATCAGTTGCGAAGATACTCCGCTGATAAGATTTGCGTATTTGCTTTCGATTGTATTGGCGTTACCGGAAGAGAAGGAGTCAGGCGCCTTGAACAGAAAATTTCCGGCAGCGTCGGAGTAACTGGCAAACGCGATGTTATCATCGGCCTGAGCAATTGCAAGCGGTTCGAGAATCTTTTCCGTAGGCTGCTGCGGGTTTTTGAGCAGTTGGTTGAGGTGTCGATACTGACGTATAAGATCGCCATATGAGGAAGTGAAGTTCCTGTCGACTTTTTCCAGGATCTCAACCGCTCGCTGCTTGTAGTCGCCGACTAGAGAATTCTGCTTCTCATACTGGTAAGCCAGCGTGCCGGTGAAGAGTATAAGTATGCCTGCGAGGGCGGTAAAACCAAAGATGAGCGAAAACTGAAGCCCGGCAGAAAGGTCGAGACGAACGAGGAATACTGTTTTCCAGATCATGAACAGCAGAAAAACTGGAATTGTTATTCTCAGAAGATCAAAGTAAAAATTCAGGAACGGAGGTGGCGGACTAACATGGCGCGAACCTATAAGTCTTATGCCTTCGGGGGTATCGCTGATTGCGACAAGTTCGTCTTTGATGCGAAAGCCCGATTTCAGTCCCTCGGTGGCCAGGAGATTCTTCGCTTCTTTGCGGATTGTGCGTTTGTCGGTAGCGCTGTTAAAATCAGGATTGTTGAGATCGATCCAGGCAAAAACATAGTTCTTGCCGGCGAACTGGCCGATTTTTTGGATGGCATTTTCTGCCAGCTGATATCTTAAGATTTCATCAGTAAACATCCAGGCTAACAGATGTCCTTCGCCCATGTTGCCGGGCAGGCGAAATTCGAACCATGCACCATATCTTCGCATACCGAGGCCTTGAAAGCTCACCAGTGTGTCGGGGCTTCGCGCCAAACTGTGCACCGTCGCTTGATTGCCCGAAAAAGTTGCCGCAATATTCTGTTCGCGACGGGTCAGAGAGCTATGTGGTTCTTTGCGCAGGCGCAACAGAATCTGCATGTAATCTTCAGACATCTTGCGCTTTTCGCTTTCTTGATCTGGCCAGGACAGGCGAACTCCGTTGGAATCAAAAAGGAACAATTCAAGAATATTTTTGGCGGCAGGCCTGGCAATATCTTGCGTCGATGAGGCCCAGCGGAATGAGTCACAAACTCGTCTCAGGGTTTCCTGGTAGTAGGTCTCATGGTTGGCAAGACGTGCCATGTGCGCTGTCATTTCGGCCATTTCGTCAAGGTCCTGCTGTTCGGCGTCATGGGCCAGGTTGTTTTGCACCATGTTCAATATCAGACCAATTGTCAGTGCAGGCAGAAGCACGAGAAGACAGAAAAAGACAAGGCTTCGGGCCGGATTATACCAGCGCGATAAAACATTGGGAGTTTGCTGCCCTGTTGCTTTTTGCATATTGGTAGTCTAATTCAGAGCGCGAATAGTTTCAACCATTACAAAAAGTAAAAAGCCCGTTTATACAACGGGCTTTTGTTGCAGATATTCTGATGGTTGGCAGCAGAGTTTTATCGTTCGCTGGCCTTTGCCTGTTCGACCTGCTTTCGGGCTATGGCAAGTTTTTCTATGGCCGCGTTAACTTCTGTCTGGCTGGCTGTACCGGCCTGAGCAATCTTTATGTATGCTTCGTATGACTTCTGATAGTTTGCCATTGCCTGTTGCAGACTGACAGCTGGCACATTGCTGGTTGTTGTGACTGGTCTGGGTGCTCTGCTGTTAGGCGCGTAGGCGCCGCTGGAAGATGAAGAAGAAGAGGTTGAAGACGACGAAGAGGGTGTCGTTCGAGCGGGAGAGGCGGTGACAGCACCCGGAGCCGATGCTCCTGAATTTTCATTTTTATTGTATTTCTGGTTGTAGATTTTATTGGCTGCGACATAGTCTTCCTGGAGTTTGACCAGTTCGGTCATGCGCATACTGAGTTTATTGGTGCCCTCTTCGGCGAGTTCACCTATGGATTCAATTGAATTGCCGGAATTCTGTATCTTGTTAACCGTATTGCCCATATTCAGAATTGCATTCAGATCCCCGCCGATGATGCCTTTGATCTCGTTCTGTATACCGAGCAGATCCTGCATCGATTCTTTTGCGGCAAAATAAAAGCCAGAAGCTTCAAATGCGATCTGGGCACATTTTAGCGGATACTGCCCTTCAATTTTGCCAAGTTTGTATTCATCGCTGAGTCTGCCCCACTTAAAAAGATTGATCGGATTCTCTTTTACTGTGTCAAAAACGCGGTTCCAGCCGTTGGCGCCGGCCAGGCTCATCAATCGGTTCTCTGAAAAGGTTTTAACAATGATTTTCTTTTTCGCGGTCTGGATCGTCTGAGTCTGGTCGGCCAGCTCAGAGAAATAGGTCATGCTTGGCTTGGCTTTTTTATACATGGCTTCGGCCTTGGGAGCGAGATTTTTGAATTCGCTGACCACCTGGCTGATAGACCTGGCAATTTCGAGCAGTTGCGGAAAATTGCTTTTGAGGTTTTTGTTTCTGATAGACTGGTATACTTTTACCAGGCTGCAGGCGCCTTCTGCGAAACGCTGAATCGACTTGCGCTCGCGGTACAGGGTTTTGACTTCAGCGGTGATGGCTTTCGAATGCTGCCTGATATTGGCCTGTTCAGATACCCACAGCTTGATATCAGAAAATACACCCGCCTGTACATTTTGACTGGCAAAAAGTATCAAGAACAGCAGCAGACCACATAAGGTCTTTATCTGAAGATTTCTAAACATAAAACCCTCCCGCAACGCGATTAAAACCGTACTTTAGATTGTAAGAATCATAGTGCCTGGTGTCAAGGAGTGTTGGCTAAATAAATATATACATGTACAACATCGTCTGAGAAGTCCCAGAGAAGATATTTATTTGATACAATAAATATAGAGTGACGGGGAAAAATCAATGAATGATATGACAGGTAAGGCCGCACAAGACCGCTCTGTCAAAGAAAAACTCAGGGCGGAGTTTGTGCGTGCCGGTTGTTTTCTGGCCGATCTTGTCTGCTGTTTCGATCGCAGTGAAACTGAATTTTTGCCAGAGTTTTTCTGCAACAATCCTGAACTTGTCGGCTGTCCGGCAGCCCAGGAGCAAATGTTTGATTGGTTTATGTCGGTTCTTCATGTCGATGACGAAGCTGTTTTTCGTGATGTTATCAACAAGGTGCTCGAAGGTAATTCTTCCTGTGCCGAGATCCGTCTGGCCCGTGGTGAAGGCGGTTTCATGCTCTACCGCGTCATTGGCCGCCCGATTGCCGATGAAAGTGGTAATGCCAGTGGTGGCATCATTGCTTTCAGTCAATGGAACCGCGATCGCAGCAAGGCGGTCGTTTCGCATTGTGAAACCCTGCTCGATTCTCTGCTGGTAAGTTACGTCGTTGTCGATCGTAATGGCTGCATAGAGCTTTGTACAGACTGGGCGGCTGCTCTGCTCGGTAGCGCGCCGGCTGAAATAATTGGTCATCGACTGTCAGAATATCTTGTCGGTGATGTTGACGAACTCTTGCTTGCTGCCGGGGCAAACTTGCGCGAGGCCGATTTTGAGCTGAAAGATACGTCAGGCAGTTGCCGGTGGGTGCAGGTCTGTGTGGCCGAAATCAGCCGGTCGCATGCCGTGAGCGGTTGCCGCCTTGTCATCCTCAGAGATATATCAGAGCGAAAGTCTTTCGAATTGCAGCTGGCCCAGTCTGAAGAAAAATTCCGAACCCTGGCCGAGAATTTGCCAGGTGTTGTCTGCGTAATCGCCGATGGCCGAATTCTTTACACAAATTCGCATGCCAACAGTATTATTGGCTATGAAGCCAGCGAGATGTTAAGGGAGGAGTTTGATTTTTCGAGTATTTTCAATCTCGCTGATCCCGGGCACTTTCTGGTAAATCTTGAAAGTGAACTGCTCGAGCACGGTAAGGTAGAGCGCGAAGTCAGCGTGTGCAAAAAGGATCATACTCTTCTCAGGGCGCTGGTGTCACTGCAATACATTCGTTACGATAATAAAAAAGCGGTTTTATGCATTATTACAGATGTTACCAGCCTTTACCAGACAATAGACAGCCTTGACGAAACCAAAAAGCGTTATTGGGCTTTGTTTGAGGCTTCTTCTGATGCCATTTTTATTGAGACTGTCGATGGCCGTATTTTTGACTGCAATTCTGCCTGTGAAAGAAGCTATGGCTACACGCGCGCTGAATTGTTGAGTAAGTCGGCACGTGACCTTGTTCCCGGCGATCTCGCAAATATGCTCAAGGATCTCGAGGCAGAGCTGAAGGCCAAGCGCGGTAACGACCGCAGCATTTGTCTGGAAGCTTTTGGAATCCGCAAAGACGGAGGAGTTTTCCCGACTGAAGTGACCATAAATCCGGTCAAACTTGAAGGACTCGAATGTTTTCTGGTCACTGTGCGTGATATATCGGCGCGACGTGAGGCCGAAGTCGCGCGTCAGCGTTATGAAAAGCAGCTGCTCCAGATTCAGAAACTCGACAATCTTGGTATGATGGCGAATGGTCTCGCCAATGACTTCAACAATCTGCTTACCGGCATTATGGGTTATGCCGATCTGATGATGCGCGATCTCCAGGCAAATCCAGGTGGCCGCGAGAAGGCTCGCCGCATAATCGATGCAGCACGCCGGGCTGGCGAGATAATACATCAGCTGATGTCTTATACCGGCAAACTGCCCAGTATGTTCCAGACCACTTCCATACCTCAGCTGATCAAAGAGATGCAGTCACAGTTTGCATCTGTTGCATCCGACAAGATAGCCTTCAGATACGATTTCTCGCAGGAAAGCCATCAGCTCAACGTTGATCCGCCGATGCTCAAACAGGCTTTGTTCTCAATTGTGCAGAACGCGGTAGAAGCTATTCCTGAAGCTGGCCCCGGGGTTATTGAGATCGTTGTGAGATCCGGTGACAGGAGCTTCACCGGTCATGAGCCAGGATATTTTGGCCCCCCGGTGAATGCTGGCGGCTACATTTGTATCCAGGTTCTCGACAACGGCTGTGGAATTGATTCTTCTCATCTTTTACGTATTTTTGATCCCTTCTTCACTACCAAATATTCTGGTCGTGGTCTCGGTTTATCCTCTGTCCTGGGAATGCTGAAAAGTCACCGCGGTTCAGCCCTGGTGGAGAGCAATAATGGCGAGGGGACAAAATTTTCCTTGTTTTTGCCATATGATGCGACGGAAGTTGCTGAGCCGGCTACAGTTGAAGTCGCGGACGGGCCGTCGCCCGCCAGGTTCAACGCTGGAACTGCCCTTATCGTAGACGATGAAGAAAGCGTACGCGATATTCTTTCTGAGCTGCTACGGGAGTTGGGCTATAAGACTGTCCTTGCCGAAAACGGTGCCAGGGGCCTTGAGCTGTTCAAGTCGATGAACGAGTCGCTGGCAGTGGCTATTGTAGATCTTACCATGCCTGAAATGAGCGGCACCGAGCTGGTGCGAGAGATACGCTGGCTCAACCCTGAGATACCCGTCATTCTTTGTACAGGCATGCTTTTTGATGACAAAAAGCGCGAGCTCGAAAGGCTTGGGGTGGGCGCGTTCCTGGAGAAGCCTTTTACAAAAAGCGATCTCGAGAAAGTGTTTGTAAAAATCAAACTCAAAAACGGTTTGAAATAACCATCTGTAGATGAAAAGCCGGCATTACGCAGTGCGTAATGCCGGCCTGGTTTATTCGCTTACTTTTCGAATTCGAAGGCAACTATGCGGCTGATGCACGATTCAAGTTCAATCGCACGCCACGGGAACAGGCCGATCCAGGTGCGCTTGTTGTTGAGCTTGTCGATATCACCACCGATGTTTTCGGCGTGAACTATGCCAAGCGGGAACATCTTGAGGTGCATGACCTGATAGTATTCGTCGGGCGGAAAGTATTCATCCCAGCCTTTGCCATGGGTTTCTTTGAGCTTGGCCTCGGCTTTGGTGAAGAGTTTCGGGTGCCAGTCGCGCAGAATGGTGTTCATCGGGTGGTCGGCCGAACCGCAGTCGACGCCGATCCATTTGAACTTCATTTCCTGTGCCCACTTGTGGAAGTCGGCATCCGGGCCTGGATGTTTGACCATATAGCGGACTTCGTCGGCTTCTGGCTGATCCCAGCTGTATTTGTGATAGCCGGTATTGATGATGAGAATGTCGCCTTTGCGGATATCGGCTTTTTTCATCAGCATGTCAGGTGAATACAACGAGAAGTCGCTGACTTCATCGCTGATATCAACTACTACGCCGTCGCCGCACCATTCTTCGAGCGGCACATCACCGATTGTGCGGCCATTGGCGCAGAAGTGAATTTCGCCATCGATGTGGGTTCCTACGTGATTGCTGGTCTTGATGATCTGGCCATTGGCGCCCTGACCCATGTGGGCACCGGCGAGACGTTTGAAATATTGCACCTGCAGCGGCATGTAGCTCGGCCACGGCGGGGTGTGAATGCTGAGTCTCTGGGTGAGATCGTACATTTTTACTTTGGTCATTTATTGTCTCCTTGTTTTATTGTCTATTAAAATATTACTCATCCTTGCAGTATTTTTCAACATAAGCTTCAAGGGCATCCTCAAAGCACTTCATTGGCGGGTTTACCAGTCCGGCGCCGACCTGCCCGACTCCGGCTTTCTTGTGGGCAATACCTGTGTTAATCTGCGGAAGCAGATTTTTTTCGCAGACCTTCAACAGGTTGATGCCGAGCGGTGAGCCTCTGAATTCCATATTCGGAATCTGAAAGGCCTGCGATTCACCATCGGTTATTTCATACATTTTGCGCGTGAAGTTCATCGCATCGTTGACGGTGCCGCCGACAAACTTGACGATTGCCGGTGCCGCCGCCATAGAAAAGCCGCCCAGTCCGCAGGTTTCAGTGATCGCGCTGTCGCCGATGTCAGGGTTACAGTCCTCTTCGGTAAAGCCGGGGAAGAGAAGCCCTTTGACTATCTGTGCTGGAGCCGTGAACCAGCGGTCTTTGAGGCCGGCGATTCGTATGCCAAAATCTGTGCCGTTGCGGCACATGGTTGTGACTATAGTAGATCCTTCGATCCATTCAGCCGCCTGCAGCATCATTTTTGCCGCCGGCATGCTGAGGTTGAGGAAAAAATGATCGTTTGAATGCATGAATTCGAGCACGCGTGCCTTATCAGTCTCGGCGAAGCTTGTTTTGACGATTGCCGGTGCGAGTTCTCTGATCAACAGAGAGGTCGCCGCTTTGTTGCGGTTATGTACTTCGTCACCCATCTGCAATGCCTGGGCAATCATGTTCTTGAGATTGATTTCGGGTGCCAGCGGAATAGCTGCTTTGAGAACGGGTGCCAGCACCGTTTCCATCCATTTCAGGCGGGTGATGACTTCCTCTGAGTAGGCGCCATAGCGCAATACTTTGCCGAGACCTTCGTTAAGAGTGCAGAAAGTTTTGCGACCGCTCTTCTGGTCTTCGAGAATCCAGACTGGCATGCTCGCGGTGCCAACGCCGGCCATCGGGCCAACGCCATCATGCTCGTGCCAGGGGGCATATTCAATTTTGTCGCTGGCGGCAAGCTTTTCGGCTTCTTCAGGAGTTTTTGCCAGGCCTTCATAAATCAGGGCGCCCATGACGGCACCGCGTAGCGGGCCTGACATCTTTTCCCAGGTTATCGGCGGCCCGGCATGCAGAATCAGATTTTTTTCCATGCCCGGAACCACGTCTATGGCGGTGTCAATGCCTTTGAGAACTGGCTGAGAAGCCTGAATCGCTGCTATCGCGCTGGCGTTGGCCTGTTGAATGTCTATCAGCATTATCTGGCTCCTTTCTTATTTTGCACCTTATTCTGCCAGTTGGCGACCTTGTCGAGCAGGGCCTGAATCTTTTTGTTGCCACCTGCCGGCGGTCGCCAGTCGGTATGAATGGTTTCGACGCCCTGCTGACGCAGGTCGTCGGCAAAACTTGCTATGCCAAGATTTATCACTTTGACTTTTTTCCCGAAAAAATCTTTTAACATGCTTACTTGTTCCTTTCCAGGCAGTGCTGGGCAAATTTAACCATTGCCACATTGGTTGGAAACACCTTGATCCCGGCGTCTTCCAGGATCTTCTGCTGCTGCGCGTAATTCTGCGGGTCCTGATGGGTACCGCAGATGCAGGCAGCCAGCAGTAGCTTTCGCCCTGACTTCTTTTGGCCAGCTTCAATGGCGGCTACCATTTCGCCGGCCATGTCGAGGTGCGAGCCGTAGCCGAGCACGACGTCGAAAAGAATCAGGCCGGCTTCGGGGTCGGCGATTTCCTGAATCATGCGTTCGGAACGGTAGGTCGGGTCGATCATCGGGTGCGCCTTGCCGCGGGTAAAATTGTCGTCGCCGAGGTCAATGATGCAGTGGCCAGTGCTTTTATAAACATCAGCCATTTCTTTGCAGCCCTTGACCGGGGTGTTTGAGCTGATCTCGCCAATGACCGGCTGTAGCAGACGCTGTGCTTCATCGCACAGGGTGCCGCCGGAATAGAGTCCGCGCAGGTGCTTTCCTGCCATTTTGCAGCTGGCTGCCGCTTCTTTTATCTGTTCTTCGCTCATCTCAGAATTGTGCTGTTTGCCGGTGCTGAGGTCGCAGGCCTTGATTGCAGCGTCTTCGAGGTTGTGAGCGGCGATGAAACCCTGGGCTTCGATGGCTTTCGGGTCAGCGCCGATAAAGTAGATCACGATTTTTTTGCTGATACCTTTGAGTTCAGCATATAGCGTTTTAAGAACTGATTCTGCCGGTGGCTTTGAAAGCAATACAATGACTTTGGTAGACGGATCTTCAGCCAGGGCACGGGTTGCCAGCAGTGTCATCTTTCCCCCGATTTTTTCGGAAAGGTCGCGACCACCGACGCCGATTGCCTGTGTAATACCGCAGCCAAGGCGATGGATGGTGCTGGTGACCTCCTGCAGGCCGGTACCGGAAGCGGCTACTACACCGATGTCGCCTTTTCTTACCGCATTAGCGAAGGCGAGGGGGGTGCCGTTAATGATGGCGGTGCCACAGTCTGGGCCCATGACCAGCAGTTCTTTGCTGCCGCCGAGGGTTTTGAGTTTGAGTTCCTCTTCGATGCTGACGTTATCTGAAAACAGCATCACGTGGCGGCCGTTATTGAGTGCTTGTTCGGCTTCACGGGCGGCATACTCGCCGGGCACCGATATCAGCACCATATTGGCTTCGGGCAGACGGCGCGCGGCTTCTTCCTGACTCGTCGGTGGCAGTTCAGCCGAACCAGATGGCTGTTTGCGTGAAGCGAGGCGCTTTTCAACTTCGGCGATGCCGGCTTCGGCAGTCTTCTGATCTGCTGCTCTGATACAAATGATCAGGTCGTTCGGCGTAAGGCCGTCGAAAACGCTCTGATACATGTCAAGGCGCTTGAGGCTGTCAATGTTGTAATCGGTACACATGCCGACGACGGTGCTGTCGATGCCCGGAAGCTTCTTAACCTGCGACCCGATAAGCATGAGCGTGACCGAATCGAAATACGTCTGTTTCTTTATGAGGTGGCTTATTACCATTCCAGACCTTGCTCCTTTTTTCTGCGAATTGGCGCTGTTGGCTGCGCCGGTGCGGCTGGTCGCGCGTCGCGAACAGTACAGAAAATAATAGAACGATCTCGGTGGAATGGCAATAATTAAATAATCTGCGAGCTAATTCGGCAGATACTGGATCTTGCTGACCTTGAAGCCGTAAGCGTTCATATATTTGTCGGCAGTCAGAACCAGCTCTGCCTTTGTACCTTCGATCACTTCGCTGAAACATTCGGAAAAATTGCTGTTGATTTTTTCGATGGTGCGTGCGCTGTTGGGGCTGTTAATAGCCAGAGCGTCACCATGATGGTCAATCTCGATGCGTTCGAAAAACAGCCGGAACCGGCGTGCCTGCGGGACTTCTACGGCGAAGCAGATTTCCTGGTCGTTCTTGTAAGGATGCAGTGATTCAATTACACGCTCTTCTGTGACCCATTGGCTGAAGTCGTGTGCAGGAAGCCTGCGCCCGGTCTTGTGCTGCAGTGAGTTGGCAAGATTGAGTCGGCGGCCTTTTTTTACATAGCGCCCGAGGCCGGCGACCTCGTCGCCACCGTCGATCAGAACCTGCTTTACTTGCTGCCAGGTGAATTCTGGATTCTGGGACCAGACCATGGTTGCTGCCGCAGCGACCATCGGGCAGGCTTGTGAGGTGCCAGAAAAAGAACGATAGCCATTTTTTGGCATCAGCGAAAAAATGTTGGCGCCGGGCGCGGCGATTTCGACCATCGAACCGTAGTTGGCAAACTGTGACCAGTCGGCATTGTCGGTAGCGCTTACCACCAGCTGGTTTGGCAGGCCGTAACATGACGGATAATCTTTTTCTTCAGGGTTGTCGAGGTCTTTGCGTGAATTTCCAGATGCGCAGACAAAAAGCGCGCCTTTTTCGTGAGTATAGGTGACTGCCGCGTGCATTTCCTTTGTGTATGAAGGTGTTCCATAGCTGTTTGAGAGAACTCTGGCGCCATTATCAACTGCATATTTCACAGCGCGCGCAATATCTTTGGCATAAAGAGTCTGACCCAGACCGAATATCTTTACTATCATGATTTTGAGGCGCGGGTTCATCGCTGCAATGCCGACACCATTATTCATCTTTGCGCAGATTATGGCGCCGCAATGCGTGCCGTGATACTGGTCATCCTGAATTATGCCGTTGTCTCTGACAAAGTTGTAGCCATGAACGTCATCGACATAGCCGTTTTCGTCGTCATCGATTCCATTGCTTTGCTTAGCGTTACCGTTGCTATCTATGCCGCTTTCACCAGGATTTACCCAGAGAACGCCGGGATCGATATCTTCGTGATTGAGGTCGAGTCCTGAGTCGAGAATCGCGAGAATGACTTCCTGTTTCGGATTCCAGTGATTCCAGGCCTGGCGCATCGCGATATCACAGCCGGTTTCGCCGATGTTCCCTTTGTCGTCGGCCTGTCCGAGATTTTCGAGATGCCACTGCTTTGCAAAAAACGGGTCGTCGGGAAACTGCCCGGTACGATCTGTTGTCACATCTTCGCTTCGGTATTCACGTCCGGTATCGAACGGTTCGAAAGGCAGCATTGGTATTTCAGCGGCACTGGCTATGGCAGTCGCCAGCACCATGATTATCAGCAGATATCGCATCAGTTGCACCTCTAAATCAAATATACAATAATCATAACACAAGCTACGACCGGCTGCAAAAATGAAAAAGCCCTGCATTGCTGCAGGGCTTTTTCATTAGCGGATAATAGTCTATTCGTCAACGGGAACGGGCTTGCTTTCAATGAATTTGAATGCGCCATCGGCAAGCTTGTAGAAATAGAAGCCTGCAACAGCTTCTACATCTGGTTCAGTCGAATATATCATGCCGAGCGCACGAACGACGTCGTCGGCAAGAAACATCAGGTCTTCGCCATTCTCCTGGCGCAGGTCAGATACCAGAAAGTCGCGGGTAAGGTCAGCGGCCGTGTGGACGAACTGCATCGGCTTGAATGTTCTGGCGGCAGTGTCATAGGTGAAAATGTAAAGCCCGCTGGCGTTTGGGCCGTAAAAGGCGGCTGCGATAAGCTCTGGTCGCTTGTCACCGTTTAGATCCCGCACTTTAAGACTGGCTGCTTCACGGTCAATGACGAAAAGCTTTTCTTCACTACCCAGGGTTTCCGAGGTGAATATCTGTTTTCCTTCGGCGTCGATGACGCGCAGGGTAAGATTCATGTTGTCGATGCGCTTTTCTACGGTCAACTGCTGACCATCGAGCTCGAATTTTTCAGTTGCGAGAACCGGGTTGGCTTCTCCGGGCACTGCCAGGCCGGCAAAGACGCTGAGAGGCATCAATAAAATGGCAAAGATTGCGTAAAAGACTTTTTTCATAATGATTCTCCTCGAAATAGATCAGTTGTTATACTGGTAAAAGTTATTTGACTTCATAATACTGATGAGTTTGTTGGCATATTGCGGATCGGTTGCATAGCCAGCTTTCAGCAGCTCGCGGGCGAACTGATCAGGATTGTTGCGGTTGGCCATGCACTGCGCATAGCGGCTGGAACTGGTAAGCAGCCTGCTGTGGTCTTCGATTGATTCCTGCCATGAGTTGTATTTGCGGAATTTGGCCTGTACCGTTACCATGCGGCCATTTATGTATTCTTTGGTTGGCATGGTTACAGAGCCTGCCGGGCCAGTTCCCTTTATTCCAAAAAGGTTCTTGGCATTGCCGAGTGACGATGCACCCCAGCCGGTTTCAAGTGCCGCCTGAGCCATGATGATCGAGGCCGGTACGCCACTCTTTTTGCTGGCTTCACGTGCAACCGGCCCGAATAGTCTGGCAAATTCGCTGGGAGCAAGTTTTCCGCCGCTATAATTAGCGAGAGCCGCTTCTGCCTGGCCTGCATTGGTGTTGGTGCCAGTGGTCGTTGTGGTGTTTGTCTGGTTGTTATTGGTGTTAGTATTATTGTTAGTATTAGTGGTGTTCTGGCCTGCAATATCTTCCTGGTCTGGATTGGTAACGTTTACATTGGCCTGGTTTGTCGCATTTGTTTCGGCAGTGTTGTTGTTTGCGGTATTCTGATTGTCATTGGTATTGTTATTGTTAAACGCATTCTGAAATGTGTTTACGGCATCACGGACAGCTGGCATAGCCTGCTGAACGCCGTTGGCTACCTGCTCAATCACATTCAATATCTGTTGTGCATCACAGCCTGTCATTAAAAAAGACGCACACAGCATCACAACCAAGGATAACTTTCGGCACGTTTTCATAAATTTTCTCCTACAGACGATGAATGAATTCTACAACTAATACGTCCAGGTTAAAAACAAAATAACAAAAAAATGCAGAGTATTTGAAAGTCCCATTGTCAAGACGCTTGAACCGGTTGCCGGTAAGCTGGTGCCCAGAGATGTTTTTTATATGCGGCCTCAATCTGGTCGGCCGTCTTTAATTCAGCATTGCCAGAATTCGCAGCTTCTTCGGCAACAGCTATGGCTACAGCTTTACTGATTTGGAGTATGTTGGAAAAGTCTGGCAGTAGTGCGCAGCAATCGCCAGTCTTTTGCGTAAAGCGCGAAAGGGCTGCGCTGCCGGCAAGCAGCATTGAATCAGACAGTTGCGTTGCCTGAGAAATCAGCATGCCAAGACCGATTCCCGGGAAAACCAGAGCGTTGTTGCACTGTGCGACCTTGATCTTTTTGCTCTGCCAGCTTGCTGGAGAAAAAGGACTGCCGGTTGCAATCAATGCCCGGCCTTCTGTTGCGGCCAATATTCGCTCAGGTGTGGCTTCAGCCTTAATGGTGGGGTTTGACAAAGGCATGATGATCGGATAGTGGCAGTTTCTCGACATTTCAGCGAGGACGTCATCGGTAAAGGCTCCGGCTTGTGCAGAGCAGCCGATAAGCACTGTTGGACGTGCGTTCTTTACGACATCGATCAGACTTATGCGGTCAGGACTTCTGTTGATCCAGCCGGACAACCTGTCTGTCGCAACTGCATATGGCTGTTGAAACGGCATTATGTTGTGCGAATTTTCGATTAACAGGCCTTCGCGGTCGATCAGGTAAAAGCGCTGGCGCATCTCTGTCGGATCACAATTTTGTGATTTCGCCAGAGCGAGACAGATCTGGTCAGCAATGCCGCAACCAGCGGTGCCGGCTCCGAAGATGCAAAATCTGTGCTGGTCTGCGGGCAGCCCGGAACGTGCCATGCCGGCAAGTACTGCCGCAAGGGCTACCGAGCCAGTTCCCTGGATATCGTCGTTGAAAGACTGGTGTGATTCGCGGTAGCGGTCGAGCACGCAACGGGCGTTGTCTCTGCCGAAGTCTTCCCAGTGTAGAAATGATCGCGGCAAGCGCTTTTTGAAAGCGGTGACAAATTCATCGATGAAGTCGAGGTATTCCTGGCCGCTGGCGCGTGGTTGGCGCAGGCCAAGATAGAGCGGGTCAGTCAGCAGTTCCTGATTGTTGGTGCCGACGTCGAGTTGAACCGGCAGCGTGCGATGCGGATTTACGCCACCGCACAGCGTATACACCATGAGTTTGCCAATGGCAATGTTCAGGCCGCCGATTCCCCAGTCGCCTATGCCAAGGATGCCTTCACCATCTGTTACCACGGCGATATCGAGCTGCTCAGGATCGATTGTCGCCATGATTTCTTCGATGCGGCCGCGGTCGGTAAGTGAAATGACCAGGCCATGCGGTTGCACAAAATTTCGGCTGAACTGTTTTACGGCATCGCCAATGGTGGGCGTGTAGACAATCGGCAGCATTTCTTCAAGATGAGAGCTGACTAGGTAGTAGAACAGGGTGACATTTGTCGAAAATAAACGGTTTAGAAAGAGATTTTTTTCGAGATCGCCCGAGCTGGCACCATACTGAATATAGGCTCTGAACGCCTGCTCTTCTATGGTTTCGACGCGCGGTGGCAATAGCCCAATCAGGCCAAATTTTTCTCTTTCAGTATGCGAAAACGCGGTTCCCTTATTTAAAAGGGGATTATTGAGCAGATTAGTTCCGTGTTTCGCGTTAGTCATGTATCTCCTTGCTGTTGTGTTCAGTCATTATCAAAACTCGTAGCAGGGAGATGATAAACCAAGATCAGAAAAAATAAAAGGGCAGGGGAGCTTGGCTCTCTCCCCTGCCAGGGCTTTGGATGTCGAGCTACTATTCTGCGGTCTTTTGCTGCTGCGGAGCTTCTGCAAGGCATTTGCTTTCAATGCTCAGGGTCTGGGCTTTGACGAGAAATCCGAGAAAGCCGTCGGCAACGCTGTCTTGTTGTGGGTTTGGCTGGTAGTGGTAGAGCCACATTTTAGCTTTGATGTGATCTGGAAGTGTGCTGAGATCTTCGTAGTGAGCGTGAACTCCAGATTTGAAAGGCGAAGTTTCGCAGTCGTGCAGAATCAGGTCGCACTGTTCGTAGAATTTCCGCATCTGGTAGGGCGCAAACTGCGTGTCGGTGGTCAGAAAGACCTTGTGATCGCTGCCGATTTCCTGAATGATAAGTCCATAGCTGTGCTGAATCTGCATGCCGCTGACGACATGCACGGTCTGAACCGGCGTGAAGCGGATGTTTTCCCAGACGAATGAGTTGTTGATGCGAACTGGATGGCATTCGAAGAAGTCGGTAAGATTGGCGATCTTGCCCTCGAGGGTTTCCAGGCCGCCGCGCAGACTTTTGTTCCACAGGTCAGACATCAACGATTGAATGCCGAACAGCATGGGGCGCTTGAACCCGGGGTTGAAGTAGGTCACCAGGGCCAGCCACTCCAGCGAACCTATATGGTCTGCATGCAGGTGCGAAATGTAGACGCCATCGATCTCGCGGCCAATGTTGGAATTGTTTATGCCAAGCTCTTCAAGCGCGAACTGAGCATGGCTGCCGCAGTCGATCAGCAGCTTTTTCCCTGAACCGGAAATGACCAGAGCATTTGACTGATAGTAGTCGCGGGTGGTGAAGGCGCTGCCAACACCGATGAATTGAATTTTGTACATGATGGACTCCTTTTTTTATGGCAACATACTGCTGCCTGATACTGGTTGATCGGGCAAGTCAAGAAGGAGCCGACATCATAGGTCTGACCGATCGACTGCGAACTCAAGCCCAGGCGGCCGGGTTGCCGGCGTCGCGTGAGCAGAAGTCGTGTGCGACCAGGACGAGTACGATATCGCCACATTGCAGACAGCTGAGGCTGTCTTATGTCTAAAATTATTACAGCAATTAAAGTGCCAGCTTGCGGCTGTTGGCGAAACCTTGGTTAAAAGCGGATAATAACAATTTGACATGTGTTTGTGTGCGCCAATTTTGTCGCGGCGGGTGACTGGGTTGCCTGTTGAGCTTTTTTAGAACAAGCTTTAGAAAAGCAACAGCTGCCACAATTCGTGGCAGCTGTAAAGATAGAAGTTTCAGATTATGCCAGGCAGGGGTGGCGTTTTCTGGCGGTTTAGAGTCCTTGTTCTTGAATGGAGAGATGCGAAGTTTTGTAGTCGAACTTCTTCATCTCGTTCTTCAGAATTCCCTTTTTGATAAGCATCTTGGGCACGGCTACCGGAACGGTGGCTTTGAGATTGTAAACCATATTAGGCAGCCACCACATGTTTACTTTGCGTTTTGCTTCGAGAACCCGGTTGAGCATTACTACAAGATTGTTGGTGCAGTTGTTGGTTACCGTATTGTAATACTCGCCTTCGCGATTAACTGAAGCATATTTTACACATTCTTCGACCAGTTTTTTCTTCTGGTCATGCGTCAGAATGGCGGGGTAGAGAATGATTTCTTCTTTGCGCACCTTGATCTCTTCCATGTAATCTTCGTATGAAGTTAGTATCCATGAAGATCCAAACATGTTCTTGAGGCCATCGGTGAGCGAAAACTTCTGGTTAACCCTTTGCCAGGCTTCGATTGTCAGTATCAAGCCCTGCGTCTGCTCGTTCTTTGTTGTTATAATAGCATCTGGTTTGAAGGTGAAGATCATAAGCGCATGTGCGGCAATAAATTTGGGTTTGAAAGGCTTAAGGCAAAAATAGACGTTATCGACAAGTTCAGGTTTGAGCCGGATTGTTCTGAAGAGATGTTCTGCCAGACCGGGGTCGGCAAGGTTGCTTTGCCCTGGCTTCTGCCCCCAGCGAATGTTGTCTATTGTCATGACACCGTTCGAATATGAAACCATCTTAGCCGGGCGCTGTCTCTGTTTTAATGGTGGCAGCACCACCTGTGCCGCATCGATCGGCTTCTTCTGAATCTTTTTTACTTTCAGTGTATTCAGTATGTCTGCCTGTCTTATCGAGCCTTCAATAACAACATTTTGATTCTCGAATTTTGCCAGATCCCTGCTGGAGATGCCAGTAATCCGGAAAACTCTACCGTCAACGGTAGTCAATTTCCCCTGGTCTTCCCAGAGCGAAATTACGCCCTCGAGGGTGTAGTTGACCTGTGCGACAGCAGGATGGCAGGCGAGCAGGCAGAAGACCAGAACCGCAATGGCCAGCGACCTTATTGTATTTATGCGTTTCATCTATTTCCTCCTGATGGTTTACTTACGGGAGCCGAAAAGAAATAGTAACAGAAGTTTCATCTAAAGAAAAACAGCGCCATGATTAGTTTTCATGGCGCTGTTTGAGTATATCATCTTTTATCTTACCGGAACCACAGAAGTAGGAAGACGTGGTGGTGACACGCGGGTGCGGATATAGCCCCAGTTGCCGCTGAAGAACCCGGCAAGCAAGGCGCCGAGACCGATGGCTACAGGAGCCGCAATGATAGCGCCGACAGCAGAGCCGGTGCGATGACCGTTGTTGTAACTCTGATTGCTCTGACTGCTACTGTTGCCCATGCCTTCGACCATGCGCATGGCGCAGCCGATGTGGCCCAGTGCTTCATTTCTGTTGTTCCAGAGGATTTCGCTTTTTGCCTTGTCGATTACGCGGGTAATCTTGCGAACGTTGAATCTGGAACAGGCGTTTCTTTTCAGAAGTCTCTCAGCATGGCTGAGGAACGGGCGGGCATTCTGCATTTCAGTGTAAAAACTGCCACTGTTAACTATGTTGTAAGCGGTATTAAGATCGGTATAAACGCGGTTTATAACGCCGCAGCTGCCTTCACCGGCATAAACCTGGGTAAAACATGAAAAAACGAAGGAACAGAGAAGAATCATAGAAAGAACTTTTGAGTATTTGCGTTTCATAGTTGCCTCAAACTCCATTAAATTTGATTTTGGCATCTTCTGAGCGGGGTTGCCGACCCGCCTGGCTGTTGTGATACCTGGTCATACTCTGTTCCTCATACTTCGTGTCAGCAAGCAGCAACAGCATAAACGCAAAAACCGTGCCAGTCTGGCGGGTTCGACCAGGGACGCTCTTACCTGGCTTGTTGTCAGGTGCCCTATCTAGTTTTTTGCTCATAAATTTTGTGCATTTGCAAAAAACCGATGAATTTTAATCAGCCGGCTGCAGAATTTTTAACAAAACCCCCGTCTTTTGCTTTTACCCTGTGGTGTTTTGCATAAAGTCTGGTGTAAAATATCGCCATGAAAATATATGTTTGCATAAAACAGGTTCCTGATACTACCAAGGTCGATATTGACCCTGAAACCATGACGCTCAAGCGTGGCGGCATCGACAGCAAGATCAATCCGTTCGATCTCTATGCTATAGAAACTGCCGTTAAGCTCAAGGAAGCGCATGCGGCAACTGTTTGCGCGATCAGTATGGGACCGCAACAAAGTGAGGCAGCTATTCGCGAGAGCTATATGCTCGGCGTTGACGAGGGAGTGTTGCTGAGCGATCGCAATTTTGCCGGTGCTGATGTGTTGGCCACATCCTATGCGCTTTCGCAGGGAATTCTTTCCCTCGGTATGCCGGATATGATTATCTGCGGGCAGCAGACGACCGATGGTGATACCGCCCAGGTTGGTCCTGAAATTGCCGAGTTTCTTGATATTCCACATGTCGCCTGGGTTCGCCGCATAGTTGATTCTGACGAAACTGGCATAACCGTCGAAATGGATATGCCTGAGACTGTCGAAGTTGTGCGAATCAGCTATCCCTGTCTGATAACTGTTGAGAAGGGCGTTTTTCAGCCGCGCCTTCCCTCTTTTAAACTTAAGATGGCTACCAGAGAGCGGCCGATCCGGCGTCTCACGTTGGCCGACCTTCCCGACAGCGAACCTCTGCGCTATGGTCTTAAAGGCTCGCCAACTCAGGTTATCAGAGTATTCCCGCCGCAGAACTCTTCGCAGAGAGAAACCTGGAACGACTCTCCCGAAGTATTGTCTGAAAAGCTTTATTCAAGACTTAACGAGCTGAAATTTTTATGAGCAGTATAAAGATTCTTCCATTTTCAGGTCAGAATATTGATGAATTACTGGCGCTGTGTCCGTTCAACGCAATCGAGAAATGTGGCGATGGCATAGATATCAACGCTGGTTGCCGCATGTGCCGCATCTGTCTCAAGCGCCGTCCCGACATTTTCGTGTTGGCAGAGCATCAGCCAAAAGCGACGGTTAACAAAAGTGACTGGCGGGGAATTGCGGTTTATGTCGAGCATTTTAACAGTGCAATTCACCCGGTAAGTTTCGAACTTGTCGGCAAGGCGCGCGAACTGGCAGACAAGACCGGTCAGCCCGTTTTCTGTCTGTTGATCGGCGAACAGGTAAAGTCGCTTACTGCTGAAATCCTCGAATACGGCGTCGATAAAGTCTATGTTTATGACCGCCCCGAACTGAAACATTTTAAAATCGAGCCTTATACTGCGGTTTTTGAAGATTTTATCAACCGCGTCAGGCCCTCCGGTATTCTTGTTGGGGGCACCTCGCTTGGTCGTTCGCTCGCTCCCCGCGTGGCCGCCCGTTTCCGCACTGGCCTCACAGCTGACTGCACTATTCTAGATATCAATGAAAACACTGATATTGACCAGATCAGACCGGCATACGGTGGCAACATTATGGCACATATCCAGACGCCAAACCACCGTCCGCAGTTCGCTACGGTGCGCTACAAGATTTTCAACGCGCCTGCCCGCCGCCAGCCGACCGGAACGGCTGAGTTCTGCGATATCGCACCAGAAAGGCTCAAATCAGCGATAGAAATATTGGAAATAAGGCCTAAAGAAAAAGTGCGCTCGATTGAAGATGCCGAAACCATAGTTGTCGCTGGCAAGGGCATCAAAAAAGAGGCTGATCTGCAGATGATTTACGAGCTGGCCGATGCTCTCGATGCCATGACCGCCGGTACCCGGCCGCTGATCGAGCAAGGCTGGTTTGACCCGCGTCTGCAGATAGGGTTGAGTGGTCGCACGGTTAAGCCGAAATTGATCATTACCTGTGGCGTGTCAGGTTCTGTGCAGTTTGCCGCCGGTATGCAGGGCGCCGAGAATATTATAGCCATCAACAATGACCCGATTGCCGCTATTTTTAACATAGCTCATTCGGCGGTAATTGGCGATATCTACCAGATAGTGCCGGCCCTGCTCGGAAAAATCAGAAGAGGTGCTTCGTCGCAATGAGTTACAAACAGCTTACCCAGGAAGACATCGATTACATCGCCTCGGTCTGTGGAAAAGAAAATATGGTGGTTGGCGCTTCCATTCATGAGGATTTCAGCCATGATGAGCTTGGCGACCTGCACCGGTCACCGGAACTGCTGGTCAGCCCCGGAAATGCACCTGAGATTTCGGCCATTCTCAAATATGCCAATGAAAAGCGAATTGCCGTAACGCCGCGTGGACAGGGAACCGGACTGGTTGGAGGTGCTGTTGCCCTGCATGGCGGCATCATGATCAGTACTGCCCGCATGAATAAAATTCTCGAACTCGACCAGAATAATCTCACGCTCACGGTCGAGCCAGGCGTCCTGCTAATGGAAATTGCGGCCTATGTAGAACAGTTCGATCTTTTTTATCCGCCCGACCCCGGTGAAAAGAGCGCATCGATTGGCGGTAATATCAGCACCAATGCCGGCGGCATGCGTGCGGTAAAATATGGGGTGACCCGTGATTACATCAGGGCTGTCGAAGTGGTTCTGCCAGGCGGCGAAATTACCTGGTTCGGCGGCAAGATTGTTAAGAACAGCTCAGGTTATAGTCTCAAGGATCTTATCGTAGGTTCAGAGGGAACGCTTGGTTTCGTTACCAGAGCGATTTTGCGTCTACTGCCAAAACCGGCGAAGGCGATCAGTCTGCTTGTGCCTTTTCCCAGCCTCGATCGGGCCATCGAAACGGTCCCGCTGATCATTCAGTCGAAAGCAGTGCCGACGGCGATTGAATATATGGAGCGCGCGGTTATCGAGAATTCCGAGGATTTTCTCGGTAAGAAGTTTCCCGACTCATCGGCTGATGCCTATCTGCTGCTGACCTTCGATGGCAATACGCGTGAAGACATCGAGAAGGACTACGAGAAGGTTGCACATATCTGTCTCGACCAGGGCGCCCTCGATATTTTGATTTCAGACACCCAGGAGCGCCAGGAGATGATCTGGTCGGCGCGTGGGGCTTTTCTTGAGGCGATCAAGGCATCGACCAGCGAGATGGACGAATGCGATGTTGTGGTGCCGCGCAACCGGGTTGCCGAGTTCGTTAAGTTCACCAGGCAGATCGAGGCTGAAGAGTCGATTCGCATTCGCAGTTTCGGCCATGCCGGCGATGGGAACCTGCATGTATACCTGTTGCGCGACGATCTTAGCCGCGAAGTTTACCGTGAACGACTGCAAAAAAGCTTTGAACGACTGTATCGCAAGGCAGGTGAACTGGGCGGGCAGGTTTCCGGCGAACATGGCATAGGCTTCGCCAAGCGGCTTTATCTCGAAGAAATCGCGGGTGATGTTCAGCTGCATCTGATGCGCCAGATTAAGCTGGCATTTGACCCCAACAATATACTCAACCCCGGAAAAGTCATCTGATTAAACTTTTAACAACGCCAGCTTTTTTAGCTTTCGTGCTGACGGCTGGCTTGCTCGCTTGTATACAGCAATTTTTGCCGTTGCCAATGCTTCTTTTTGAGCGGTATTGGCCAGGCATGGGCTGGTTGCAGGTGCTGCTGATGGCACTATATTCGGCATTTCTGGCGGGCAGGTTCGCCGTTCCGGCTGATGCCGTTAACTGGCGGCCGCGTATCTGGCGATTATTTTCACTGGTATTTTTTGCGCAATTTTTTCTCGGTCTTGCTGGTTTTGAAAAGCTGCTGATGACCGGCAAACTGCATCTTCCGGTGCCGGCGTTTATTATTGCCGGGCCTCTTTATCGGGGCAGCGATTTTTTTATGCCGATTCTGTTCACAGTTACTGCGTTGCTGGTCGGGCCAGCCTGGTGCAGTTACCTCTGTTATGTAGGCGTATGGGATGACTGGTTCAGCAGAAGTCGCAGCGAACCAATTCAGCTGCCCGCCTATGCTCCAACAATAAGGATCATTTTATTGCTGTTCGTAATCGTAATGGCATTGATTTTACGTTATCTGAAAGTTGGATGGTTTGTGGCTTTATCGGCAGGGGCGTTATTTGGGCTGTTTGGCGTCGCGATAATGGCTGCTCTTTCACGCCGAAATGGCGTAATGATACATTGTACCTGCTATTGCCCGATGGGATTAATCGGGAATTGGCTTGGTCGGCTTTCTTTATTTAGAATTAAAATTGGGGACAGTTGCACGGAATGTAATTTGTGTCGCACAAGCTGTCGATATAATGCGCTTAGCCCGTCAGACATAAAACTTCGCCGGCCCGGCTCAACCTGCACTTTATGCGGTGATTGCATCGCAGCCTGCCATTCCGGGCAGATCGGCTACCGTCTGCCTTTTTTGTTTACACAGTCTGCCAGAGCAGCTTTTCTTGTGCTGATAATTTCACTGCACGCAATCTTTCTGGCGGTCGCAAGAATTTAAATATTATTTTTTACTGTCGAGCCATTAACTGAAATCATTATGGTTCATTCGATAAAAGGGTATCTTGCCGACAAATACAGGCGCATAGGGCAAAAATAGAGTAAGGGTTCAGGCAGGTTTCTCATGCGCGGAAACTTCGAGCCAGGCAGCTTTGACGCAAAGACATGGCTTTACAAAATCAGCCTTCGCCTGGGGAGAGTTGTAGCGAATGAGATTCCGCCGAGAGCCCGATTTTAACAACACTTTTCGTAGTATGAAAGAAACGGATACCCATAATTATGATCAGCTCTCATTGGGTTTTATAATATTTTACGATAATTATTTATTAAAATGCTTGCATAAAATAGTTGGTTGCTTTTACACTGAATAGCTGATTTTTAATAGCGTTTTATCAGGAGGAATGGATGCTTCAGGAATTTAATTATCTGGCTCCGAAGTCCAAAAATGAGCTGTATGCCCTGCTCAAAAAATATTCTGGCAAAGCAAGAATTCTGGCTGGCGGCACTGATATTCTTGTCGAATTGCATAATCAATGGGCCGCCCCCGAATATCTTATAGATATAAAAAAAATTGGAGATTTTCAGGGCATCACGTTTGATGAAAAAGAAGGTCTTTCTATTGGTGCGGCAACAGTTTGTGTAGATTTGATCAATGATAAAAATGCAAAAAAGCATTTTCCCCTGCTGGTTGATGCTGCTCACAACATTGGCTCACCGCAACTCCGCAATCGCGCGACCATAGGTGGCAACCTCTGCACTGCTTCGCCCTGCGCTGATATGGGTTGCTCGCTGCTTGCTCTTAATGCCAGCGTGGAACTAGGCTCAGAAGATGGAACCCGAATTATACTTCTTAAAGATTTTTTCACCGGGCCCAAGAAAACCCAGATCAAAAAGCATGAAATTCTGCAACGCATAATAGTGCCGGTCGAGATGGCAGGAGCCAGGTTCGGCATGCAGAAGCTCAAGCGAATAAAAGGCCATGATATCGCTCTGGTAAGCGTCGCCATGGCGAGAACCAGCAAGGTCCTGCGGGTTGGCATCGGCTCATGCGGCCCAACTCCGGTGGTAACTGAAGATTTGCCTGCGCGCGCTTCGCTTCGTGCCGCTGTTAAGGCGGTTGAAAAGGTTGTGTCTCCGATAGATGACGTTCGTGCTTCGAAAGATTACCGGCTGTTCATGACCCGGCAATTTGTCGAAAAAATCTATCGAGAACTCTTCTAAGTAAAGGGGAAAGACACATGCAAATTAAATTGACGGTTAATGGAAAAAAATATCAGCGGGATGCCTCGGAAACCAAGAATCTGTTACATTTTCTGCGCGAAGATCTCGGTCTTACCGGCACCAAGGAAGGCTGTGGCGCTGGTGAATGCGGTGCCTGCACGGTAATCATGAATGGCAAAACTGTTAATTCATGCCTGATCCTCGCAGTTGAAGCTGATGGCTGTGATTTGCAGACCATCGAAGGCGAGGCAAAAGACGGCAAGCTCTCTGGCCTGCAGCAATCTTTTCATAAGAATCATGCGGTTCAATGCGGTTTCTGCACTCCCGGTATGATCCTGTCGGCGCGCGCTCTACTGGAAAAAACGGCAAAGCCGAGCCTTGAGCAGATAAAAGAAGCGATTGAAGGTAATTTCTGCCGCTGCACCGGATACCAGCAGATTATTGAGGCTATACAGGACGCTTCAGGACAGCTCAAAAAGAAGGAGGGCCTCAGACGTGCTTGAAAATACACCCAAAAGAGATCGCAGGTATGTTGGCAAAGACGTTCCTAAAATTGATTCGGTCGAAAAGTTGACCGGCCAGGCCCTCTATGCCGGTGATCTAGAATTTGCCGGCATGTTGCATGGCAAAGTATTACGCAGCCCGCATGCCAAGGCCAGAATAAAAAAAATAGACACAACCGAAGCCGCCAAACTTCCCGGCGTTCATTCTGTGCTTACCGGTAATGATCTCGATTATCGGGTCGGACTCTACCTTGTTGATAAATATATTCTTGCCCGCGACACGATCAGGCATTTTGGTGAGGCGGTTGCCGCCGTTGCAGCAGAGACTCCTGCCATAGCCCAGCAGGCAGTTGATCTGATAGAAGTCGAATATGAGGTCATGACACCTTTTCTTGAGCCCAAGAAAGTATTCGATAAAGATGCACCCCTCGTTCATCCTGATCTTGGCACTTACGACTACGTTCAGGCCGTTTTTACACCGATTCCGGGCACCAACATCGCCAATCATACAAGATTGCGCAAAGGTAATGTCCCCAAGGGTTTCAAAAAGGCTGATTACATAATCGAGCGTGAATATACCAATCCCAACGTGCAGCATGTGCCGATGGAAACCCATATAGCCATAGGGAAATGGGATATCGGAGATCATGTAACTATTCACACTTCGGCGCAGTCGCCCTTTACTGTGCGAAATCTGTTTGCCCTTTCCTTTGGCATCCCCCACTGCAACATCAGGGTCATTACGCCATATATTGGCGGCGGATTTGGCGGCAAGGCCGGTATTCATCTTGAGCCTCTTTGCTGCTGTCTGTCAAGGGCAGCCGGTGGCCGTCCGGTGAAAATTCAGGCAACACGTGAGGAAGAATTCAGTCTGCTACCCTGCCGCTCTGGCCTGACCTACCATATAAAAACCGGTGTCAAAAAGAATGGCAAGATAGTCGCCCAGAAGATGACTATGTATTGGGATGCCGGCGCTTACGCTGATTATGCGGTTAACGTCACCCGCGCTTCCGGCTTTTCTGCTTCCGGCCCTTACGAAATCGAAAATGCCTGGGTCGATGCTTATACGGTTTATACTAACAAGCCGTTTGGCACTGCTTATCGCGGTTTTGGCCATGTTGAATTCAGCTGGGGCGTAGAGCGCCACATGAATTACGTTGCTTCACAGATTGGCATGGATCCACTCGAATTCAGACGTATCAATGCTCTTAAGGCCGGTTCACGAACTATGACGGGTGAAGAGATCATGAAAAACACCGGCAATGTTACCAAATGCATGAATGAAGTTGCCGATTCGATAAAGTATGGCAAACTGACTGCTGCCGAAGCCGCCCGTGAAAAGAAAACCGGCCGTAAGATCGGCAAGTCTGTCGTTGCGTTGCACAAGGCTCCGGCCATGCCGCCATTCACCGGAACCGTCATGATTCTCAAGCTTAATGAAGATGGCTCTGTTACCGGCAGTCACGCGCTTACCGATTATGGTATGGGTACCTATACTTCACTTGCCCAGATAATTGCTGACGTTCTGCGTTGGCCGATCGAGCGTATCCGCCTGCCTATCGAAAACGATACCGACCGCGACCCCTATGACTGGCAGACCGTTGCCTCAAAAGGACTGCTGCTTTCGGGTAATGCTGCTATTCTCGCCGCAAAAGATCTGCTCGAAAAGTGTTACGATGTTGCCGCACAGGTTTTGCGTGCCCAGAAGTGCGATCTCGACCACAATGAAGACGGCGTATTTGTCAGGCATCATCCCAAGAGTTTTGTTACCTACAAACAGATGGCAGTTGGCTATGCTTACCCCGATGGCAATGCTATCTGTGGGCCGATCGTAGGCGTTGGTCGCTACATCGCTCAGGGTTTAACCAACCTCAACAAGGAAACTGGCCAGGGGAACCCGGCCCTCGACTGGACATACGGCGCTCACGGGCTGGTGGTCGAAGTCGATCCGAAAACTGGCGAATATACAATAATCAAGGTTGCGTCAGCCTACGATGTTGGTTGTGTCATCAATGAAGCTTCAGTGCGCGGTCAGGCTATCGGCGGCATGCTGCAGGGGCTTGGTACAGCAATGTGCGAAGGCTACATTTACAACGATAAGGGGCAACTGCTCAATCCATCGTTCACCGATAACAAGATCCCCACCAGCCTTGATATTCCTGAAGAAATCGACTGTATTGCAATTGAAACGCCGCAGATCGATGGCCCGTTCGGCGCCCGTGGCGTTGGCGAGCATTCGATGATCGCAGTATGTGGCGCTCTCGGCAATGCCATCGAACAGGCGGTTGGCGCCGTGCTTACCCACATGCCGATTCGCCAGGAAGATGTCTGGCGCGCAATGCGCAACAAAAAGGCCCCCGGCAAGGTTATTCGCCAGAGCAAGGCCGCTCGCACAGAAATGACCGCCGATGCTGAAGTAGTTGCCAAACCACGTCGTGGCAGACCACCCAAATCTGCAAAATCTGCTGACAAAACTCCCAAAAAGCGCGGTCGCCCGGCAAAAGCTGCCAGCGTGGCAGCTGAACTGGTAAAACCTCGTCGCGGTCGTCCACCCAAGTCTGCCAGTGTCGCTGTTGAGTCGTCAAAACCGCGCCGCGGCCGCCCGCCTAAAGCGGCAAAACCGGCCGACAATACACCGAAAAAACGCGGTCGCCCGCCAAAAGCCGCCAAGACTTCCACAGCCGAAGTTCTCAACAAACCACGCCGTGGTCGCCCGCCTAAAGCGGCAAAACCTGCCGACAATACACCGAAAAAGCGCGGCCGCCCGCCAAAAGCCACCAAGGCCGCCGCCGCAGAAGTTCTCAACAAACCGCGTCGTGGTCGCCCGCCGAAAGCAGCTAAAACAGTAGCAGGCAAACCGAAAAAGCGCGGCCGTCCGCCGAAAGTCGCCAAGGCTGTCGCCGCAGAAGGCCTCAACAAGCCGCGCCGTGGTCGCCCGCCGAAAGCAGCCAAAACAGTAGCAGACAAACCGAAAAAACGCGGTCGTCCGTCTAAATCGGCTGCTGCCGATAATTCGACTAAACCTCGCCGGGGCCGGCCACCTAAATCACCGGTTGCTGATCAATCAAACAACAACTGACCACCTATCAGAATCTAAAGAAAATGCCCGTTGGCAAAACGCCAACGGGCATTTTTTCGTCCTCAGCACAGATTGATCGATGCAGAATAAATCTCGGGTAAAGCTTTTATTTATGTAAAGAACTTAGGCTACTTTACCGCTCGGTATGCTGGAAATTTATTGTCAGATAGGGTATAAAATTGCTATGCGAGTTTTTGCCAAAGTTTATGTCGTAGTTTTTGTTCTGGCGGTTTTAATTGCCGTTGCCGGGCATAAGCGGCGCTTTCTTGGCTGCGATATGACGACTGGTTCGAATGAGGCGTCGGCAAAGTCAGCTTTCAGCCTTGATGAGGCAAGGGTGTATCTGCCGGGCTCCGCTTCACTTAAGCCGGTAAGCGCAGACGAGGCAGAAGTTTTTAACCGCGATGGCCGCCTGCTTGGACGTCTAGTTCATGTACAGCCACAGGCGCGTCACATAATTGGCTATGGCTCCTGGTTGCCTCTTGTAGTAGTGTTTGACCGCGAAGAAAAAATTGCTGGTGTTCTATTACAGGCGCACCAGGAAACCCCTGATTTTATCGCTCGCCTGGAATCACAGGGCTTTTTTGCCAGCTGGAATGGTTTGACCGCAAGCGAAGCAGTAGCGTTGCCGGTCGATGCGGTTTCACGCGCGACGCTCACGACCCGCGCCACTATCGACAGCATCAAACTACGACTTTCTGGGCACGCTGCCGTTGAACTTGAACGCAAAAACATTGATTATGCAGAAATTATCAGGTTGCTGCTGGGCTGGCTGTTCGTTCTGGTCTCACTTCTGGCCTGCTATAATCGCTCTGGCCTGGCAAAGTATCGAACTCTGATATTGCTGGCTGCAGTAATTGTTCCGGGTTTTATGCTTGGCCGCTTTGTTTCGCTCGAACTTGTCATGAACTGGGCTTTAAACGGAATTCCTCTTCAGGCGCAATTTTTCATGGTTGTTGTCTTGATTCTTTCTCTTGCTCTACCGTTGCTTAGCAGCCGCGCCTGGTATTGTTCATGGTATTGCCCTTTTGGTGCGGCGCAGGAACTGGCCGGCAAGCTTTTCCGCCGCAAGATAGACGGCGGCGAAAAATTTGTCGCGGCGTCAAAACGGCTGCGACCAGCGATATTGATTATAGTTGTGTTTCTGCTCCTTGCCGGACACAAATTCAATCTCAGTCTGGTTGAGCCCTTTTCGGCATTTCTGTTGAACTCGGCTGCCATTCCGGTTCTGGTTATGGCAGCGCTGTTTCTGGTTTTGTCATTGTTTATGCGCAGACCATGGTGTAACTGCTTTTGTCCGAGTGGTGTCATCCTTGAAAATCTGCGCTTTCCAGGAGTCTTCAAAGATAATTTCACAGATCCAAAGGAGGATAGAAAAATGAGGTTTACTGAAGTGATCAATTTATTACTGGTTATCGTGATAATTATTCAGGTGCTTTCAGCTTCGCGCATGGCGCAGTCGCAGCCAGTGCCGGCGGGTACTGGCGAAAAGCCGGCCTCTGTAACGCCAGTTGTCAGCTCTGCGAAAGATGCCGTTGAACTTGACAACCCGATTCTGAAAAACATTCATGCCCGCAAAAGTGTTCGCAATTTCACTGCCGACGAAGTCAGTGAAGAGCAGTTGATTACTCTGGTGAAGGCCGGAATGGCAGCCCCGACGGCCCGCAATCGCCAGCCCTGGCAGTTCGTCGTGATTCGCGATAAAACTGCCATGCAAGACCTTGCCGATAAGCTTCCTTATGCCAAAATGCTTGCCAGCGCTGCCGCTGCGATTGTTGTCTGCGGTGACCTCGAAATTGCCAGGGCAGGAAACAGTGAAGATATGTGGATGCTCGACTGCTCAGCGGCAACTCAGAATGTCCTGTTGGCGCTCGAAAGCATGGGTCTGGGCGGCGTTTGGACCGCCTGTTATCCTTACGACGATAGAATGCAGACTGTCGCTTCGGCGCTGAGTCTGCCTGAGCACATAGTGCCGCTTTGCGTTATTCCAGTTGGGCATCCGACCGGGGTTGACAAGCCCAAAGACAAATGGAAACCAGAGCGCCTGCATTGGAACAAATGGCAGCCAGAACCGAAATAACTTCTGTCCCGACAGATCACGCGATAATTTTCTGCGCAATTTCGCGCAATTGTGTTAGAATTCGCCATTATACCAAGAACTCTACAGCTAAAGACAATTTCCGGGGAGGTAGACCATGTCATTCAAGCTTGAGAACCATGAGAACGCAAAGGTTGTAACGGTGACCGAGAGCATCTTTTTTGATGCGGTACAGGATTTTGACAGCGCGGTTCAGCAGGCGGAAGAGGCTGGCGCCAAAACTGTAATCATCGACCTGGCCGGTGTTGAAATGATATGCAGTTCTGCTATCACTACAATTGTAAAACACCACATGAGTCTGCAGAAAAGCGGTAACAAACTGGTGATTGCCGGTTGCAACGAATCGGTCATGAAAATTATGCAGTTGCTGGGTTTGAACAAACTCATGACATTTGCCGACGATCTGCCGGCAGCACTGAAACTCTAAGGCGGAGGCTAGTTATGCTGGCAATAAAAGACCTCTCTCAGGCCGATAGAGAGATGATTATGAAGCAGGTGCAGCGCAAGGAACTCGACCGCAACGAAGTTCTTTACAAGGAAGCAAACACGAGCTCCGGCATGTTTTTTGTCGAAAGCGGCGCTATAAAGCTGGTTGCGCGCAAAGCCAAGGATGGACGTGACGATGTTATCCTTGGCGCGGTAAAGCCAGGAGGATTCTGCGGAGAAGTGGCGCTGCTCCGTGAAGAATCGTTGTATGAAGATACTGCTGTGGCGATGGAACCCACGGTTGTTCTTGAACTTAACAAAGATGGTCTGCAGAAGATCATGCTCGAATCGATGACAACAGGCACCAAGCTTCTGCTTGGCATCAGTCGCAGTATTCGAGAAGCCATTGCGATGCCGCAGTCGCAGGAGCTTGCGCATATCATCTCTCTGGTTTCCCCCAAAGACGGCAACGGGCGAACCACTGTTGCGACACATCTGGCCAGATATCTTGCTGCTGCTGGCAAAAAGGTCATTCTGATCGACTGCGATATGCAACTCGGCGATGCCAACGTTCATCTTGGCCTGATGGCGCAACCGCATCTGGCAAGGCTTGTTCAACTCGAAGAACGCATTGTATTCGATTCAATCAAAAGATATTTTCAAAGTTCGAGTGGCGTATTCTTGCTGGCATCTCCTTCGCAGCCGCAGGAAGCAGAGTTTGTTTCGCGATCGAACCTTAACCAGGTTGTGCTTGAGTGTGCGCGTAACTGCGATTACCTCATTCTCGATGTTCCCAGTCATATTGATGACCTTTCGATACTGCTCTGGGATCTGTCAGACCTCATGCTGTTCGTCACCAAGGCCGATATTGCATCTTTGACGCGTCTAAAGCGACTGCTCATGGCTATATCACGACTTGATTACCCGAAAGAAAAATTTCTTGGTGTGGTAAATGAGTATGCGGCGTCTCAGGTTGAATATCTCGATAACCTAAAAAGTATCATGCCTTGCCGCTGGCTCACCATTGCGCGGGCGGATGCGGCATTTTCTGAGGCGCTGCTGAAAGGCGCTCCGGTTTGGCAGATCGATCCTTCCTGCCCCGGTTCGAAAGATCTACAGGAACTCTGCAAACAGATTCTAGGCAAGGCTCCGCAGACGCAGGAAAAGGGCGGCGTATTCACCCGCATCAAATCGTGGTTTGCCGGTGCTTAGGAGGCTGTTATGAAAGAGTTCTTTCTCAAAAATTACCAGGTTGATTGCGAACAGGCCGTTCATCTTGGTTCTGGGGCCTGGTGGGTAGGCTTTCAGGATGAGGCAAGTGGTCTGCATTGTAACCCATATCTGATTATCGATGGTGACGAAGCTGTTGTCATTGACGGCGGCAGTCGGCCTGATTTTCCGGTAGTCATGATGAAAATTCTTGAGACAGGCTTGAATCCAGGTATGATAAGCGCTCTGGTCTATGGCCACTATGATCCTGACCTGTGTGGAAGCATTCCCAACTTTGAAGAGATGATAAATAAGCAAGATCTCAAGCTCATTACAAGCGATTTCAGCCAGACCTTTATCCGTCATTACGGCGCAATGGCAACGTTCACAAGTATAGCTGAGATGGATTACCGGTTTGTTTTCAAAAGTGGCCGTACGCTCGAGTTCATAACGACGCCCTATTGCCACAGCTGTGGCAGTTTTATCATTTTTGATCACAAAACTAAAATTCTTTTTTCTGGAGATCTGTTTGGCACTTACGATAAAAGCTGGCAGCTGTTTATGACATTCCCAGAAGGATGCGCCGGCGGACAACCTTGCGATATATGTGCTGAAAATGGTATTCAATGCCGAATTGATGGGTATATTGCATTCCATAAAATGCTGATTCCGTCTACAAAAGCCCTGCACTATGCTTTGGCAAAGCTTAAAAATTTGCCATTTGAAGCAGTAGCGTCGCAGCATGGCAGTATCCTTGATCGTCGCAGCGCTTTGCTTCTGCTGGAAAAACTTATGCAGACTAACGACATCGGAATAGACGGCCTTTCTCCAGAAGAGAAGTGAGCGACAGAGATGCAGATATCAAAGTCTTTTCCGCATGAACTCATCAGCCCTGACCGGATGTTGCTGAACCAGGACAGGCAGCTGCGTCAGCAGATGCTCGATATATGGGCCGAGCTGCTGGATATGCGATATGACAGTGAATTGCTGAAAAAGCTGGTAATGCGTTATGCCTCGGCCGAAAAACGCATCAGAAAACTTCATAGTCAGCTGAGCGAAGATGTTGCTGCAGCAGCTGCGATTCAGCAGACCCTGTTGCCCAGCATATTGCCAGAATCTGACCGTATGCAGGCAGCCTGGAAGTTTCAGCCCTGTGACGCTGTCGGTGGCGATATTATTGGCCTGACTGCCCTTGATGAAAATCGTTGGGGATGCTATGTGCTTGACGTAGCCGGTCATGGTCCGCGCGCCGCCATGATAACCATTTCGGTCGCGCAGTTTCTCAAGCCATCTTCCGCTATCGACATGTTCAGCCCGCCAAAGGTCATGGATGCGCTCGAAGAAGAGTTTCCGTTTACCCGATTTGGCAGCTTTTTTACCATACTCTACGGTGTTCTCGATCTGAGGAAGCAGATGTTTTCATTCTGCAATGCCGGACATCCTTACCCTATGCTGGCAAGGCCGGGCGCAGACCCCGAAATGATTGCCGGGCATGACGCGATGTTGGGCCTGGGTATTAAAGAGCCGCGCAATGAGATGCGCGCAGACATTTCCGACGGTGGCAGACTGTTGCTCTATACCGATGGTCTTACCGAATGCGTTGCACCAGATGGCTCTTTTTATGGAGAGGAGCGTCTGATGCGTTCACTAGCCGCAAATCTTGACCAGTCGGCGGCTGTTGCTGCCGATGCGGTTTTCGATGCAGCGCGCGCTTTTGCTGCCGGCACCAGTTATAAGGACGACTTTACCATGCTGCTTTTACAGAGCTCTGATCAACGTGCATAATCTGGTTCTTACCTGTGGACCGGCCTGCGAAAACAACGACCTGCTGCTTAGAATGGCAGCAATTGCTACAGGTTTTCGCCTCAACGTAGCCCATCTCAGTGACGAAAAGCTGACCGCCTGGCTCGAGCGTCTGCAGAATCTGCGCCTGGAGAGCGGTAGAAACTTTTCGATAATTCTCGACCTGCAGGGTGCCAAAGTCCGAATCGGCCAATATCCTGCCGTTGCGTCACTGCCTGCCAGGGTCGAACTTTTCAGAGGCGAGGTTTCTGATAGCTGCGAGCGTATCCCGGTGCCGGCTGCCAGCGTTTTTACGCAAACATCTGCCGGTGATCTGTTGATTTTGAACGATCGCCGGGTAATTTTGCGGGTAGTCGGCACAAGTGCCGATGTTTTGCGGGCTGAAGTCATTCAGAATGGCCCATTGAGTTCTGGAAAAGGGCTGAATTCGTCTGATCGCGTATTTGAACTGGCGCGGGCCACCGAAGGCGATCGCCAGGCCATTGAGTGCAGCCGTTCGTTTGATAATGTTGCCTATGCTGTTTCATTTGTTGCTGATGGCTGTGAAAGCGAGATTTTTCGAGCGCTTGTCGGCACCAGTCAGCTGATCGCCAAGATTGAACAGCGCCGAGCTATGCAGAATCTTGCATATATCGACGAAAAATTCGATGAACTCTGGTTCTGCCGCGGCGACCTTGGAGCCGAAGCCGGCCTGAAAGAGCTCGGGCGCCTGCAACAGCAGTTTGTCGCTGAATTGTCAGGCTTGCGTAAACCCGCCCTGATCGCCGGTGAAGTGCTTGGTTCAATGGTGTCAAGCGCTTTCCCGTCGCGGGCAGAGATTGTTCAACTTTACGATTGCGCGCAAGCTGGGTTTTCAGGGCTGGTACTGTCAGACGAAACCGCCTGTGGCTCACAGGTGATGGCTGTAGTTGATTTCCTCGAATACTGGCTCCGTGACTGAAATGAATTTTCGCTGTCGGGCAGAGATCGGGCAATATCTTACATTTCCCGTTTCCACCAAGGTTTCGCAACGGTTTCAAACTTCTTTTGACGCAGCGACGCCCGACCTTCTCCTGCATTTTACCGCCATTGAGGCGGCTTTGAATCCTTTGTCGATTCTTTTGCCCGAAGGCCTGATCAATGACGTTCAGCCAGGCTGGCCGGTTTCGCTGCAACCCGACTGTCTCTGTATTGGCAGGCATAGATTGCCAGCTGGGCCAGAAATTTGCCAGGTTGCTTCTTGTGCCGCTGTTGATTCTAAAATGCTTGCGGCAAACCTGGCGCGGATACGGCGCAGCCTCAGTCTTTTTGGCCGGCAGTCAGTTGTTACGCAGACGATAGAGAATCTCGAGCGGCCAGATGCTCCACTGGCCGAAGCCGTAAAACTATTGAATGCTGGAACAACAGACCTTTGTCTCTTTTCTGCTTTTTTGGGGGTGGGCGAAGGGCTGACGCCTTCATTCGATGATTTTCTCGCCGGCATGCTGTTTATCGACCGCTTTTATAGTTACAACAGATTTGTTGGTTTTGAGCGCTTCCTTGAAATCGCGGCCGCACGCACAACCCGCCAGGCATTGCAGCAGTATCTCTTTGCTGGTAACGGTCATTTTTCAAGGCAGTTCGAGCAATTTGCAGGTGATCTGGCGCAACGGCAGATCGATAATTCTGAGTTGTTGCGCCTGCTGGCCTGGGGGCATTCCTCGGGCACAGATATTTTGTGTGGCATCTGGCATTATTTTTCGCGGCAGGTTAGAATAGACGGGTAAATGCTATCAGGAAGGAATTTATTATGTTCTGTCCGGTGTGTAAAGGCGAATATCGTGAGGGTTTTACCGAATGCAGCAATTGCCAGGTCAATCTGGTTGCCGATCTTGATAATATTACCGAGCATGTGCATGGCGAAATAAAGCTTTGTGTGGCCTGCGAAATCGAGTCTGAACCAGATGTTAAGCGCTGCCCAGGCTGTGGCATGCCGCTGATCAGAGCCGTTCTGCACGATGATACCTATGTTTTTCTCGAAAAACCACCTGAAAATATTGCAGAAACAGTTCTGGTTCCTGACGTCGAGGAAAACCTTATCAACGAACTGGCTTATTACACCGAGATTCCTGATGAAGAAGGTGTTATACTGCTTGAGTCAGAAGATATCGCTTTGCTGGTCAAAGTGCAGGAAATTCTTAACAAACACGAAATCTGCTTTCAATTCAGGCCGGCGACTGACGCACCCGGATCGCTTGGCGGCATATTTGGCGGCGGCAACATTCTCGACCGCAGTTTTCCCAAAGTAGTTGTATATGCTGATGACGAAGCAGAGGCGATCAAGCTTATCGCAACCAGCCCGGAACTTGCCCTTTGCGAAATCCCGCCCGAATTGATGGAATCCGAAGAAGATGAAGAAGGCGATGACGACTACGACGACTACGATGACGAAAACGACGAATCTAATGGTTAACAATTTGATATATTTATGATATCATATGGCTATTCGGCCGAGAGTCCGAATATCGCAGTTAATACCTTTATTGAATACTGAAAAAGGACGCAAATAATGACAATTAAAAAGAGTTTTGTCTATCTCGTAATGGCGATTTTTATACTGATATCTGGCCAGTCTTTGACGGCGAACAGCGCGGTGCTCGCTGCCGAAACATCTTTCCTGGACGAAGCATTTCCTGATGGGCTTCTCGATGCCGATCAGCAGGAATTCCCAATGGCAGAAATCGAAGGCAAGATCATAGGTCTGTATTTTTCGGCGAGCTGGTGCCGTGGTTGTGCCGCGTTTTCGCGCATACTCGTGCCATTTCATGAAAAAAACAGGGAAGCTTTTGAAGTGATTCTGGTCGGGTTCGACAACAACAGTGCTGATATGCATGCTTACATGAAAGAATACGGCATGAACTGGGCGGCGATACCTTACGATAGCAGCGCACGTCTCGCCATGAAGGAAAAGTTCAACGTTACCGAAATTCCTCAGATGTTTATTCTGACCAGCAGCGGTCGTGTTCTGACTCTCGATGGCTACAAGCAGGTACAGGTCATGGGCGACGAAGCTCTTGGACACTGGCAGAAACTCGCCGCCGCCGAGTAAGCCGGCAGTATGCCGGTAATCAGCCAGTATCGACCAAAATTTGCCTGCTTTTTCTTTCCGCTGTCTTTTACGGCATTTTTGACCGCCATAATAGCAGTCGTCTGGCTGGTTATTGGTGGCGGCCTTAATGCCATAATCATGCTGTCCGGAACTGTGTCAGTAATGCTGACTGTGGCATGGGCCGGTTTGAGCCTCAACACCAGCTATGAATTCGATGCTGAAAATGCGCAGGTTGTCCACAGCATCAGCCTGGGACGCCACCAGCGAAAAGCGCCAGTCTGTCGTTTCGACGAAGTTGGCGCTTTCACGGTTAAAGGCATTCACAACCGTGCGCGCGTGCAGACCTGGTGGGAATACCAGGTCGTCATGTTGCTTAAATCCGGCCGTCTGCTCGAAATCTCCGAGCCCAGCCCAAAATCAGTATTCGAGAGTAACCGCCTCGCCGAAAAACTCGCTAAACTGGTCGATTGTGATTATTTCCCAGGCGAACAACAGAAAACCGTCGAAGTTGCCTTAGCCGGCGAACATCCGGTTTTTGAATACCGCAGCTGGAGCTGGGGCGACGTCATCAGCGAATTCGGCCTGGCGACAGTCGCCTCACTCATCTTCTTCGCTGCTATAGTAGCTTTCATCGTCGCTCTGGTCGTTATTTTGAGCTAACCTCAAATCTTGCGGTAGCCGAGCAGTACGTCGGCGAGCTGCCCGATTGAGCCATCTTCGCGTTCGAAACTGCCGTTTAGTATCAGCGAGTTGCCGTTTATGTCAGCGTTTGTGCGCATGAAGTCAAGGCTTAGCGACTTTATGCCAAGCTCGGGCAATGTCTGCAATTCTTTTTTCTCGATCCGGCCATCACCGTTGAGGTCGCGATAGAGCTTGAGCGCCTTGAATACCGGGTCAAGAAAGTTGATTTTGCTGTCACCGTTACTGTCATACTTGGCCAGTTCGGCAAAGCCATGCTCAGCACCGTTCTGGTCGCCGAAAAGCTCGCTGCCGTTATCGATAACCCCGTTGCCGTTGCGGTCATAGACCAGCATCGCGGTGTTGCCGCGAACCCAGGCTGTGCTGTCGAGTTTTCCATCGGCAGTAATATCAAACATTGCACCTTTGCCGGCTTCGCTAAGGTTGATGCCTTCGCCAGACAAATCGAGAACAAGCGGATCGACCTTTATGATTCCGAGGTCTTCCAGGCTTATGCCAATGCGGCCTTCTTCAGTGGTGGTCTGCTTGAACTTGAGGTCGAGCTGCATGCTGGTGCGGCGTTCCTGCACTGCGATCATCTGCGCCAGCGTCATTGGCTTCCCATTATCAGGCATTACCTGACTGACAGGGGCCGATTCTACTTCCGGCGACTGCGCATTGACGCGCGCTTCACTACCGTCTTCCGACACATCGGCTTTCGCCATTTTGAGCAGCTTGACGTAGCGTGCTTTGAGCTCTTTGTATTCCTTGTCGTCTTTGCTGATCATTCGCAGCATCAGATCGAGGTCGCGCTCGAGTTTGACGTCGCCGTCGCCCCCTTCCTCAACTTGACTGGTCGTGAAACTGAGCTTGACGTTCAGTTCTGCCTGAACCGAAGTTTGTTGCCTGAACTGGGTGATGGTCTGGCGCATCTCGTTCATCGGCGAGAGTTCGAGCAGATCTTTTTCGATGCCAGATTTGGGTTTCGCTTTGCTCTCGCGCTGGAAAAACGCGTCGATAGCCTGCGAAAAGCGGTTGGCTCGCATGAATCGTTGTGAAAGCACAGACGCAGCAATAGCCATTTGTTACTCCTCCTTGAGTAAATTGGGCACATCCGTATGTCTAAAAAAAATATTACCCCTTATCTATATCGGCCGCCCCCTCTAAAAAGTTTAGCCTTTTCGAGAAAATGTATAATTTTTGCACAGTCAGGTGCGTTGCAGCCGAGATGTGTTAGAATGGCTGAAATTTAAATGCTGGCGGGTTAGATGAGCAAACAGGGCGGCAGGCTGAGCAATTTTGGCGGGGCTGACTGGCTTCTGCTGCTGGTTATGCTGCCCCTCTATTTTGCCGTCTGGGGAAGATTTGGGCAGAAGTTCGCTGCTGCTGCCGGCCTGAGCGTTGCAACCGGCGTCGCCTGCTGGTTTGTCGCTCTGCTGCAGCAACCGGCTAATAGTGATATTAAGGCGGGTGAGATCCCGTTTTGCTGGTCGTTGTTTATTCTTTTTCCTGTATTTTGCCCGCTGGCTCTTCCTCTGTGGATCATACCACCGCTTCTGGTTCTCGCCTATATTATCAGTATTAGCAGTTTTGGCGGGTTCCGCCGGCATTGTTTCAACCCCGTCGCGGTTGCGGTAGTTCTGATGCTGGTTGGCTACAGTTCTACCGCGAGTCTGAGCGCTTCAAAGCCTCTGCTCTCTGCCGGCGCCGGCTATCGCGCCTGGAGCGCCGGTGTGCCACCGACCCGGCCACTCTGGTTCTACTACGCGGCGGTTCCGCTTGAGAAGCTGCTTGTTGCTTCTTTCTCAGCCGATCTTCCGGCCATGCCGGGCAGCGTTTTTTCTCTGCCGCTTCTGTTTCTGGCTGGCGTTATGGCACTTTTTTTTGGCCGTGGCCGCGCCTGGTTCATTACGTTGCTGCTGGCTGTGCCGGGTTTTGCAGCTATTGCCGGGAATGCTGGTCTTGTGAGTTTTTCGCCGCTGCATCCTTTGCTGCTTGGTCTGGCGCCTGCGCTTATGCTGATCGCCGTCGTTGACTACCACACTTTGCCGACACGCATGTCTGAACAGATCATATCGGGACTGCTGTTCTCAGCCCTTTTGCTGCTTTTTACCATCAGGTCGGTAAACCCTCTGGGCGCTGTTTATGCTTTTCTTCTTATGCAGGTTCTTTCACCGTTGCTCTGCGATCTGCTGCTACCGCAGAAAGGCGGTGCCAGATGAACGCCCGCTCACCGGCATTTATGGTCGAAATCAGGTTTATGCTGATTCTTGCAACTTTGTGCGCAGTATTGCTGCTGCTGACCCGCGCCGGAATCGGCAGTCGCGCCGATCAGAGTCTGACGGCAATAAGAGCCGCCGGTGAAATCTGCGGCATCGATCTGCCGCAGGATTCGGCTGAAGCGGTAAAAGTATTCGATCGCCATTTTGTTTTGCGCAGTCGTGGGCGTTTTCAGTTCTGGCAGAGCAGTAATAAAACAGGCCTCTGGCTGTGTCAGGCGCGCGGCGCCGGTATGTGGGCTGAGATTACACTGCTGTTCGCCTACGACAGCACTCATCGACGTATCGTCGGCCTGCGCGTGCTCGAGCAGAATGAAACGGCCGGGCTTGGCGACCGCATAGGTGAAGAAGACTTCTACGGGCAGTTCGATGAGCTGGAAGCCGCGAACGGTGTTGAAATGAAGGCGATAAGAATCCATGGCAACCAGTTTGACGCTGTTTCCGGAGCAACCATAACTTCGCGTGCCGTCGAAACCCTGCTTAACCGGGCGTTGCGACACCTTGCAGTAATCCCGGTCGAAGTTGCTGGTGGCAGTGAGGTGCGCCCATGAAGTATCTGCGCATCCTCTGGGAAGGCCTGATTCCCAATAATCCCGTCTTTATCCTGGCTTTGGGGTTATGTTCAACGCTGGCAGTAACGCTCAAGGTCGAAAACGCCTTTTTCATGGCAGTAATGGTGGGTGTCACAACTGTTGCCAGTTCGGTAGCTGTAGCCTTTGTGCGCTACCGCATTCCTTTCCGCTTTCGTCTGCTTTCATACATGCTTATAATTGTGACCGTGGTGATAGCGGTAGAACAGTCGCTTCGCGCGCTGTTCCCTGAAGTGGCACGTGCTCTCGGCCCCTATGTCGGGCTTATCGTTACCAACTGTGTGGTAATGGGTCGCCTCGAAGCTTTTGCCGCTTCGCATCGGCCGCTGGAAGCATTTTTCGACGCACTTGGAGTTGCTTTCGGCTATGCTGCCGTTCTGCTTTCTATTGCTTCGATTCGGGAACTTCTCGGCAACGCTACGCTCTGGGGGCTGCGTGTGGCTCCTGACTTCTATATACCATGCCGTGTCTTCAATTCTCCGCCTGGCGCTTTTATAGTATTTGCCGCGCTGCTGGTGGTCGTAAACTGGCTTAGGGCTATGAGCCGGAGGCAAAGCTGATGGAAGCTTTGCACTACCCACTGCTTGGCCTGCTGTTCAGCGCCGCTATCAGCGAAAACATCGCTCTTTATTATTTTCTCGGTATCTGTCCCCTTATATCGATTTCTTCAGATCTGAAAGCTTCTTTCAACATGGGTGTTGCGGTAAGTGCTGTCATGCTTATCACAACTGCCGCCAACTGGGCGGTCTACCATCTGCTGCTGCAACCCCTCGCACTCGAGTATCTGCAGTTGTTGTTTTTTGTATCGATCATCGCGGCGACTGTGCAGATGCTTGAACTGTTTCTCGACAGATTTTTTCCAAGCATGTACGAAATGTTCGGTATATTTTTACCGCTGATAACAGTTAACTGCGCCATTCTTGGCGTGTCCCTGTTTGCGGTTCTTCGCGAATATTCGCTCGTGCAGACTCTGGTTTTCGCAGCTGGCAGCGGCGCGGGCTGGTGCCTGGTGATCTGCATTATTGCTTCACTGCGGCGTCGTCTTGACCTTGCGCACATACCGCAGCACCTTGGCAAAACCGGCATCACCATGCTGGTGGCCGCTGTCATAGCTCTGGCTTTTTCCGGGCTCGGCGAGCTGATGAGCGGAGGCCTCTGATGCAGGCGCTTCTTGTCATACTGCTGATCAATGCATTTGTTCTGATATTATGTGCATTGGTCGCGGTTTCCGGCCGCCTGCTGCGGCAGACTGGAGATGCCGAAATACTGATCAATCGGCAGGAAGCCCGCAAAGTAGCCTGCGGCCAGTTTTTGTTGTCGGCACTCGCCGAGTCCGGTGTTTTTCTTCCGGCTGCCTGCGGCGGCAAAGGAACCTGTGGTCGCTGCGAAGTAAAGGTTAACAGCGGTGGCAGTTCGGTTACTCCCCTGGAAACAATTCTGTTGCCCCCAGAACGGCTTCAGGCACTCGCGCGTCTCGCCTGTCAGGTAAAGGTGCGTCAGAATATCGCGGTCGAAGTTCCTGATGGCTTGTTGGCGGCAAAGCTTTTTTGCGCCCGTCTGACCGCTGAGCGTCTGGTTGCCGAAGATATCAAAACGTTGCAGTTCACTATCGAATGCGATGATGAGCTGGCTTTCATCCCGGGGCAATATGTTCAGGTTTACTATCAGATGCCCTGGGAAAAGGTTATGCGTGCTTATTCAATTTCATCGCCGGCCAGCGCGAAAAAAACTTTTTCGCTCGATATTCAGAGGGTTTCTGGCGGCATTGTCAGCAGTTATCTGCATCAGCTTCAGCCTGGTGATACAATAGAGGTCAGCGGCCCGTTTGGCGACATGTTTCTGCATGAAGACCATATTAAGCGCCCGATAATTCTGGTTGCCGGCGGAGTCGGTCTGGCGCCTCTGCGCTCGATGCTCGAAAAGCTGAGCGAAATCGGCTTTCCGCAGCCGGTATGGCTGTTTCACGGCGCGCGCAGTCGCAAAAATCTTTATGGCGAAGAATATTTTCGTGAGCTGGCGCGCCAGCATGCCGCTTTCAGCTATCTGCCGGCGCTTTCCAACCCGATGCTCGAAGAAGGCTGGGTGGGCAGTCGCGGCATGATTCATGAGCTGCTCGAAAAACATGAAATTGAGCCGGCTGCCATAGCGACAGCCTTTGTCTGCGGCCCGGGCCCGATGATGCAGGCGGTTACAAAAGTACTTGTTGCCAAAGGACTGCCCTCTGATAGAATACTGACTGACCCTTTCGACTTTGCCTGAAATTATGAGAATAAATTCGATATATCTGCTTAGAAGTATAGTCAGCCTGTGTCTGCTGCTGGCGTTGGCGCTGGTTCTGCCGGCGCAGTCGATCACGACTACCACCGCGCAGACCTCTGATGAAACCGCGCGCTGTCTTACCTGTCATGCGCCCCGGCAGATCAAACTCGTCGAAACCTGGGAAACCAGCTCGCATGCGAAGAACGGGGTGGGGTGCTACGAATGTCACAAGGCTGATCCCAAAGACACGGCCGCAAAAAACGGGCACTTCAGCTTTTCCGTGCAGCTGCCGGTGTCACCGCGCACTTGCGCTGAATGCCACCCGGCCCAGTATGAATCATTTGCGCAGTCGCGCCATGCCGAGGCTTTTGAGACGATTCGCAATGTGCCGCTGCGCACGCAGTCACCGGCGCTGTTCGAACAGAGCTGCGCCATCTGTCACGGCAACGATCTGCGTATGCAGCGCGGCAAGGCGCTCGACAATACCTGGCCCAATCATGGCATCGGCCGCATCAATACTGATGGCAGCCGCGGCAACTGCGCGGCCTGCCACGGCCATCACGACGACTCGATGGCGCGCGCCCGTAGCCCCGAAACTTGCGGCAAATGCCATCATGGCGACGTCGGCCCGGCTTACGAAGCCTGGAAAGCTTCGCGCCATGGCAACGACTGGCATATTACCGCCGCCGCCGTTGATCTCAATAAGTCTGATTTCAAGCCGGTCAACGAAGATCTCAAACGCCCTGACTGCTTCGTTTGTCATCTCGCACCATCAACCGGAATCGCCTCGGCAACCCATAATCCAGGCGAACGCCTGTCATGGCATCTTGCGACCATTCACAGCGAACATCGCGAAGACTGGGGCGACAAGCGCCTCGCCATGCAGCAGAGTTGCCGCAACTGCCACGCCAGCACCCAGATCGACATGTTCTACCGGCGTTTCGACGCCAGTGTTCTCGAGTTTAACCGCCTCGCTTCTGAAGCCGCTTCTCTGGCTGGCGACAGCAAAAAGCGCACAAAAATAAAGGCCGCCGCCATGAAAGGCAAGATTGGCGCTGCCATGCTCAGCCCCCTGCATGTGCGCGATGCCGCCGAAACTCTGATCGATGAAACGCAATCAGAAAAATGAGTTTTGCTGAATGTTTTTTTTATGACTGATTCAGAGCGACATTACACAAGAAAATCTCTTTTCTTTTATGCTTTTTTGACAGTAATGATTCTGCTGGTTATGCTTCACGTTGGGCATATATGGCTTATGATAAGGCAGTGGAATCATTTTTTCATCATTGATCCAGGTTTACCTGCTGAATTCCATCATCTCTGGAAAAACCCGGCAATCATTGGATCCATGACGTTTCAGGTTGAACAAAATGGCAAAGTTACTGAACTCGACCTTGCGACTTTCGATTTTCGTAACTTTAATGAAAAGTTCGATGTTATTGACTACCGGTATACTATTAGTTCCATCCAGACAGATTTGCGTTTGTTGCCAAAGGAGCAGCAGGATACGGTTTACAAAATTCTTGCTGATGCCGGCCTGACAGATTTCGAAAAGGCGTTCCGGCAAAGATTTGTTGAAGAATCACTGGCAATTATTGAGTCAGGGCAAGTACCGATAGAAACAATTCAACCTCAGGTTTTGAGAACCAGTAATACAACGGAAGTCTGCTATCTGGCCAGAAATTTCAGCAAGTTAGCTTACACTCTGGCTCACAAAGCTATGCGCGAAGGTGATCATGAATCAGCTCTCGGCATCATGTGCGGAATTTATGTCGTAGCTTCGCAGTTGGAGAAAGGGAATCCAGTCGCAGAAAGCTTTACCAGATCAGTTGCCGACAGCATAAGAATCATTGCCGGATACGGCATTCTTGAGATCGTCGATGATCTTGAGATGCCGCCGCAAAAAATCCGCGACTGGGTGAAGAAACTGCAGTGTCTGGCCTCAGACACACCCAGCCTCGCGGATTGTTTGACAAGAGAGGGCGTAAATAACGAAATCATTCAGGAAAACTGGCGTAGTCTTTACCCCTGTCGTCTTACGGAATCACTTGCCAGTCCAGGCAGCAGAAGGTTTATCAATAAGCTGCGTGCTGAAAAAGTTGATATTGTTAGAATGCCGATCATAAAGTCTTTGCCTGAGGCAGGGCTGTTCGATGCAAGATGGCAGGAATACAGAGATTATTACTGGTTAAATATGAATCTGCTGTTACCTCATCTGTTTTATCCTGATGCGTATTTTATCAGAGGGTATGTTTATTATGAACAGTCTTTGATAAAGCTTACGGACTTGATTCAACTTGATTTAAAAGCAAAACAGCTGCTCAACCTTGCCATACTTTCTCTTCTGTTAAGATCGTGGCAGATCGAGCATGGTTCATCTCCAGCTTCTTTGAGCGAGCTCGAGCGACTCAATGGCGCACCTTTGCCTGTCGAACCTGCTACTTCTATGCCCTTTCCTTATAATGCCTCAGCGGCAAAAATAATAGAATTCGATGTCGAAGGAGGCATCCAGGGCGGTTCCTTCGGGCCCTTGTCTGAGCCTTGAACTGCTGCCATTGAGGCAACAGTTGTCATTATCTGCATTTTTGCTAAGCTTTTGTCGGCCTGGCCAATTATTGCTGACCAATACTGAGAATTCGGCGATTAAATATTGTTCAAATATGACTAGGATGGTAAAATCTGTTCCTTGTATAGACATGAGTTTAATCTTGCATCCTTCACGGGTTTATGAAAAACAATAGAAAACGACTCGTTGCTTTAGGACTCTGCCTGGCGGTTGGTTTGTTTGTGCAAACCGGCTGTTCTTCGGGCGGTGGCATTCTTGGCAGCAGAACCGACTTCGCAGCGACTGCGGAAAGCTCTGCGTTGCCAACTGCTGCTGATGGTGTCTATGTCGGTGCCATTATTGCTGAAGGCAGTCAGACCATTGCCGACTTCAATGCGAGAACCGGTATAAGGCATGCGGCATTTTGTGATTTTTTCAAGTTTCCCGAGTGTGTAACCGATGGGCAGTCAGACAGAGGCCGTCTACTGGGGTTTCTTGCATCATGCCGCGAAAACGGTGCCATGGCAATGGTCACCATTGAGCTCAGCAGCGGTTTTTCCGCATACTCAGATGACGATGTGGCCTCTCTTGCCGCCATTCTGAAGACTGAAAATGTACCGATATTTCTTCGCTGGGGCCACGAAATGAACGGCAGCTGGTATGCCTGGGGACAAAAACCGGCTCAGTACATTAAAAGTTTTCGTAACGCTGCGCAGATCATCAAAAAATCAGCCGAGAATGTCGCCATGACCTGGACCCCTAACCAGGGATGGGGCTACCCATGGGAGGGCGGGCAATATTCTGCTGCGGCAGGTTCTGCCGATTTTACCGCTCTCGATAGCAACAATGACGGCAAGATCGATGAGACAGACGACCCTTATCTGCCTTTTTATCCGGGCGACGATGTGGTTGACTGGGTAGGCTTCAGTTTTTATCACTGGTCAAACCGTCTCGAGAGAGGTTATAACGAAGTTCCCTACACAGGAAAATGGCTGGAGGCAAATGGTGTCGGCAATCCGATCAGCAATTTTCACACTGAGTTTGCGGTAAAACGCAACAAACCGATGATGATCTCCGAAACCTCGGCTTTTTTCGAGTCGGCTGATACCAAGGGTGGGGGAGCGAACGAAATAGCTGTTAAAACCGCATGGCTACAGCAGGTATATAATACAGAATCTTTTCCGAAGCTGGCTGCGATTTTCTGGTTCAATATCGAAAAGTTTGAAACTGAAACCTCGACAATAGTCGACTGGCGTATTTCGCAAGATCAGCAGATTGCTGCGACATATCGCGAAATTGTTGAAAAAAGCCTTTTTATCAAAGGTCGCGACTATTTAAAAATTACCAGGTAACCCATGAAAATTGAAAAAAAAGCCGAAAACGGCCTTGAAATCATAAGTATCAGCGGCACTCTTGACCTGCAGCATGTTGCTGAATTCAAACAACAGGTTAGCAGCCTTCTTAAAAATGGACAGGCCAGAATTGTTTTTAACCTCGAAAACCTCGAATTCATTGACAGCGCCGGTTTGGAAGCCTTTCTGTCAACACTGGTAACTGCAAAAAAACTAGGTGGATTTGTCGCTCTGGCCAGCGTTAAGAAAACTGTCGCCAGGGTTTTTGAAATTACCCGTATGGATAAGGCGTTTGAAATATTTCCAAGCGCAGATGAAGCAATTGAAAAGCTTGCCGGGCGATGAAAAAAAGCTTTCAGATTTACCTGACGATTTTTGTAATTCTCGCGAATCTCTGCATTTGCAACGAAATCAGCGCGGGAAATACCGCCAGCGAGGATTATCATCATCTCGCCATGATCGAGCTGCAGGAGAGTCGTGCCGAAGAAGCTCTTGAATACTTTAAAAAGTCATTTGCCGCCGACCCGCAAAATGCAGAATATCGCCTCTGGCTCGCCCGAAGTCTTATCTGGAACCGCTTCTATAATGAAGGAATCGGACATCTCAGACATCTGCAAAGCCAGAATTATAAGCCTGGTGATGTCTTGCTCTTGAAAGGGCAGGCATCTTTCTGGTCTGGCAATCCGTCCCTGGCGCTTCCCGAGTTAGACCAGGCGATTGAACAGGGCTTCGACAGCGCCGAACTGTTTCTTACCCGGGGTGAAGTCCTGATTGCGCTTGCCAGCTTTTCTCAAGCTTTGGCAGCATTTGCGAAAGCAGAACAAAAACTGGGCGATGATGCGAAAACACCTGACCTGCTTAAAGACATCAATAGCTCGATCAACAAGATATTTAAAAACCGCGCATTATGCCACAGCTACATGGCAGACGATACCGAAGCAGAAACCGAGCTTCGGGCTTTTAATGCGAGATTTCCTGAAGAACTCGATGTGATTATCGAATTGAGCCGGGTGCTGCGACGAAACGGCAAATTAGAACAGGCGCTGAGTCTTTTGCAGGAAAGCCTGACAAAGCTTCCCGAGAACTCTGCGCTTCTCTTTGAAATTGCTGACTCTCATATAAAAACCGGTCAATGGCACCAGACCCGAAATTTCTATGAGCGTGGAATTGAGCTGGCGTCTGTTACAGCTGAAATCGAACTCAGGTGGGCCAACCGCCTGGCACAGATCAGAAACTTTCCACAGGCGGCAGAAATTATGCAAAGACTGCTTCCTGATGCCGCAGGCAAGACCGGCGTAAAAATAGAACTTGCCTGGACTTTCGCCAGCATGGAGCGCTACGAAGAAGCTGAAGGCATGCTGTTGGCAGTTCTTGCCGACGAACCGGCTAATCAACAGGCAAAACTGACACTTGCTCGCATAAAGTTGCTGGAAAAGAAGTATGACGAAGCCAGAGAACTGTCTCTGCAGGTGCTGCAGCATTCAGAAAGCAGTGACGCGAAGCAGATACTCAGAGAAGTAGAAGCTTTTTATCAGAACCTGAGCCTTGATTATCGAGAATCTCGGCATGAGCGGATTGCAGAGCTTGAATTGCGAGTCGATAAAGAGCCAGAAAATTTTCCGGCTGTTTTTGAACTGGTGCAGGAACTTGCCAATCAGAAACAATTTGATCGCGCGCTCTGTCATCTCAATCGACTGCTCTGCATATACCCCCGACACTACGCGGCGTGGTTGATGCGCGCAAGAATTCTCGGCTGGAGCCAAAATTTCTGCTGCTCCCTGTGTAACTATGAAGCAATGACCTGTCATGACCCGGAAAATCCGGTTTATTACCGCGAAGCGGGGAGAACCGCCTTCTGGGCCAACGAAATCAAACTGGCGCTGGAGTTGTATCAGAAATTTCTTGAGAACCCGGTTTATAACAGGCTTCATGCCGCGCTTGCTCCTCATAATGCTGAGTCAAAAAACCTGTCAGATGAGCTTGAAAAGCTGATCCGAACATCACAAAAGCCAGCTTACCAACGCTTTGAAGAATTCGCGCACTGGTTTGCCAATGCTCGCACGCAACTCGAACCCGGCATTGCCTGCGAGATCGATGAAGTTCTGCGCGCACTGCATTCTTCATGGCTCTTACAGCGCCATTTCTATCTTGAGTCACAGGGCAAGCTTTTAAATCAGCAGCGCAAGCCACGGCGGGCTTTGAACACCTTCAATCGCCTGATCGAAACCGAACCGGCCAACCTCGAGGTTCTTTTTGACCGGTCGCAGATTTTCTGTTCACTTGGCATGCTGGATAATGAAAGAAATACCTATAATAGGATTTTGCGTTATGCCCCCGATCACAACCTGATTCGCGACGCACTCAAAAAACTCGACGATGACGAAAGGCCGCTTTTGCGCTTCAGATACCACAGCCAGCAGGAAAAGGGTCGCGGAACCCTCGCAACAATGCGCATGCATGGCAGTCGCCTTGAAGCGCTGGCTTATCTGAATTCCCGCTGGCGCGCCACAATCGCCGGCAGCACCCGATACTACCGCCCTGGCATCTGGCAGGGCAGATTCAGATCATTTGAGTCAGAATTATCTCTGGCCGGCGTTTTGTCTGCCAGCACCCGACTGAACGCCGGTCTTAGAGACAATCGCTTCGTCGCGAACCGAATGCCGCAGCAGTTGTCGCCGCGTTCGCGCAGTTCAGGCTTTATTGACCTGACGCATTCATTTAACGATCGGCTTGAGCTTACGCTCGGTTTCTCGCGCTCGGAAGCCTATTCCAATGACGTTGCCCTCAGAGATGGCATCATGCTCGACAACAGCTTTATCGCTGTGAAATATCCGTTCAGCCGCAAGTTCGTTCTTGGCGCAAAGCTCGAAGATGGCAGGTATTCTGATGCCAATCGTCTGCGAGTATTCTCATTGAACGCTCAATACGATCTGACCGAGTTTCCCGAAATCTTTCGCCTGATTCTTTCCGGCGAACGTCGCCACACCGAACACACCAGTCGTTATGCCTTTTTAAATGGCAATTTAATCGATATTAGACACCCATACTGGACGCCACAGAATTATCGCGGGCATAATCTGGCACTGCAGTATTATCGCGACATGTCAAAAATCCGCATCGGCAGAGCTGACAAGCATTACTTTTCGGCGATAGTGTCGCTTGGCAACGACAGCATCGACAACCCGGGCCGCCGACTTGACTGGCAATGGCACCTTGACTGGAATAACCGCTGGGAGGCCGAACTTGGCGGCTACTGGCATGATTCAGACGACTGGAAATCGCATCGATTAAATTTTTACATTGGCTACAGGTTATAATGCTGAGATTCTTCAAAAAACTACCAAAACTTACAGTTTTTATATTCTGCCTGTTCGGCCTGACCCTGCTGGCAGTGTTCGCTTATCTTATCGCGCGAACCGTCATGTTTTTTTTCTCAGATTACAACCTATTCGAGAAAACCCTGTCATTCTTTCTTCTGATGGCTGAAACCTTCATTCTCATTCATGGCTTTGGTTATTTTATAAATATATTGCACATACTTCTCAGCAAAAAGAGCGCTGAGAGAAGAGTTAAGCGTGAGTCTCTCGAAGGCCCGCCGCCACCCGTCGCAATTGTTGTCTGCTCATACAAAGAACCAGTAGACGTTGTGCGCCAGACACTGACCTGTTTTTACAACCTGACATATCCAAATAAACACCTGTTTTTTCTTGACGATACCAGATACGATCTCGCCGGTCAGGACCCTGAAAAAATGGCGGCATACCGCAAGGAAATCGACGACCTTTGTCGCGGCCTCGAAATCAACCTTTTCCGCCGCCGCTGGCATGGTGCCAAAGCCGGGCTGCTCAATGACTTTCTCGATTTTATCGACGACAACCCTCCCGAAGGTTACGAATATACCCATAATTCGCCACGCCCCAGAACCAGAAAAGAGAAATACCTGATCGTCTTTGATGCCGATATGAACCCTTTGCCGGGCTTTGTCGAGCCTCTGACCGCCATGATGGAAGCCAACCCGAAACTGGCTTTCATTCAGACGCCGCAGTATTACACCAACTTTGAGAGCAATCGCGTAGCGCATGCATCAGGCCTTCAGCAGGCCGTCTTTTACGAATACATCTGCGAAGGTAAAAGCCTTTCAAACGCCATGTTCTGCTGTGGCACCAATGTCATTTTCAGAAGAGAAGCTCTGATGGATGTCGGCAAGCTCGATCACACATCGGTAACCGAAGATTTCGCCACCTCGTTGCGCTTTCACAAAAAAGGCTGGAGTTCTGCTTATCGCAACTTCGTCTGCGCTTTCGGCATGGGCCCCGAAGATCTCGGTGCCTATTTCAAGCAGCAATTTCGCTGGGCTCTTGGCACAGTAGGTTTGTTTCGCACTATCGTCGGAGAATTTTTTCGCAATCCCGGTCAGATGTCGATTTACAAATGGTGGGAATACGGCCTCTCAGGCACGCACTATTTCGTGGGTTGGGCGCTGTTTATCATGTTTATCTGCCCGATCCTCTATCTTTTCCTTGAAGTTCCGAGTTATTTCGCCTGGCCGGGATTTTACTTTCTTTTTTTTACACCCTATATAATCCTATCTATAACCGCCTTTTTCTTCTCGATGCTACATCGCAACTATCGATTAAAAGACGCAATTCGCGGCCAGATGCTATTGACCATATCTTTTCCGGTATATATGAAAGCGTCACTGCTGGCTATTCTTGGCTTTCGCGGTAGTTTTCAGACTACGCCTAAGAGCGGCAGCCAGTCGCTGCCATTGCTCGATCTCTGGCCGCAACTGGGAATGGGCGTCCTTTCTCTGGCTGCCTTTGCTTATGGCATGTACAGAATCTTTTACCTGGCTGATCCTCAGGTCGCTGCCATTATTGCCAATTCTTTCTGGTCGGGCTATCATGGCCTGATGATGCTGTCTGTTTTATATTTCAACCGACCGGAACATAAAACCTGATGGGAAAAGGCATGAGAATTCTTTTGCCGGCGCTTGTAATTCTACTGCTCTCTGCCTGGCTGGCTTTTCGTATGATGCGACCTCCCGAAACCGTTCCCTATTTTGGCGCTCACCTTGAGGGCTTCCCGATCGATTCAGCCAGACTTCAGAATGAATTCTCCGGCTGGGCGAAAAAGCCTGATTTTATCGGCTTTTTTCAACAATGGCCGGCTATGCCAGATCTGTTCGATGCCGGCGCTACTCTGGCAAGCCTCGAAAGCATCGGAGCATACGGGGCTGTTCCGGTTGTTACACTTGAACCGATGATCATTGATGGTGACCGTGAAGTTGTCATTCCGGCACAGGAAATTATTGAAGGCAGATGGGATCAATATCTGACTGCCTACGCGACTGTACTCAGGCAATTCGGCAAACCGCTGATTCTCAGATTCGCACATGAAATGAACATTATTCGCTATCACTGGGGCTCGACTGCGGAAGACTACGGGCAAAGCCCTGAACTTTACCGTCAGATGTTCCGCCATGTCAGGCAGAAAATTCATGCCATCGCCGGCGAAAACATTGCCTGGATGTTTTGCCCCAATCATCAGCCGCTGACTTCGCTCAATCCTCCGCAGCAGGCTGAATGGAACAGCATGCGCGTATGGTTTCCCGGCCGCGAATATGTCGATCTGCTCGGTATCGATGGCTACAACTGGGGGGAAACGCAGTCAGATGGCAATAATACTGTAAATAGCGATTGGCAGACACCATGGGATATATTTGCCTCGTCGCTTGAAGAACTGAGGGCCCTGGCCACTGATGCGCCCTTGCTTGTCGCAGAAACAGCGGCGATTCAATCTGGTGACAAACGCACCGAATGGATTGAACAACTGCTGCAGATGGCTTACAGCAGGCATATCTCTGGTCTTTTATGGTTTCAGGTAAATAAAGAACGCGACTGGCGAATCAGACCCGAAGAGGCAGACAAATTTTATAAAATACGTGAAAAGGCCAATCTCGTCGAAGCTTCAACCTGGCTGCAAGAGATCATTGCCAGACGTAAAACTCAGCTGAGTGACTCTTCAAGAGACATTGAATAAAGTGTTACCAGCGCGTTGTAATTTGTGAAAAGACGCAACTCGAGATTTTTGATCTCTTCGATGTAGTTCAACAGCAGTTGATCGGGAAAAGTCATTTTGAACAACGCGTTAGATACTTCAGACCGGTAGAGATCGCGCAGACTGTTCATATCGACATCGGTTGTCGCCAGGCTGTTGTCGGCAAAACCCTCGACAAAACGACCATGCAGTTCCTCGAGCTGTTTGATTTTGTTTTTAACCAGTTCGAGAGTATCTTCGAGCATGAAACTGCGAATCTCGTCATAATGTGCAAAATCGCCGGCGATGCGTGAGAAATAGGGCAGAAAATGTTCAAGATATATGAGAACCCCGCGCTTCAATACTGCCGAATCTTTTAGCAGCCTTAAAACCAGCGAACTGGTATCTAGTTCAGGATTACTCAGCTCCAGCATGCCAAACTTATCAATTTTGAAAAGAGGTTCATTAAAAGACTTCTTGATCTGAACCAGACCGACAAACTGTTCGTTGGTTGCCTGATCAGCCTTTTGCCACCTTACCCGACAGGTTTCAAGAGTGTTTTCTCCGCTGGTCACCGGCAGGCATAAACGCAACTCCTCACCATCGACAAAGCGATCCCACTCAATCACCCAGTCAGGTATGGCAATCTGAACGCCGTTGGCGCTGGCGTCAACCAGAAGAAACTGAAATTGAATATGATCGGGCAAGCGAATGCCGAGAAAAGGCAGCGAAATGCACGAATAGGCAATGCGTTGCTCACGTCTTTTATCAGTGAATTGTTCTGATTTGTCCATATAAATTAGTTGAAAGATACCACTATTTAAGATGGCTTGCCAATATGCGATTTTATGCTTAATCTGTTATTGAAATTGCAGGATTAAAAAAGAAAGCAGGATAAAATGGCCAACAAAGCAAAGATCAAAGAAGAACGAATTGTCAGCATATTGCGCGAATTGTCTGAAATCTATTCGCCGACCGGTTTTACCGCCGAGGTTCTTGCCTGTGTCGCGAAAACCGCTAAGAAAGCCGGAATCAGCAGCAGATATACCAATAAGGGCGCTTTGCTGGTCGGTAATCATGCCTGTCCTGAAATGGCTGTTGCCGGGCATATCGACACACTTGGCCTCATGGTCAAAAAGATCCGTCCTGATGGCAATCTGAGTTTCACCAAGCTCGGCGGCCCGATTCTGCAAGCTTTCGAAGGGCGCAGCATACGGGTTTTCACTGCCGGTGGCAAGGTTGTATCAGGCACTCTGATTCTCAACAACCCGGCGGCACACGTTAACAACAAAGCTTCTGAAGCGCCGCGGACCGACGAAACCATGCATGTCAGACTCGATGCCGAAGTCAGCAAAGCCATAGATACCGAGAAACTGGGTATACAGGTCGGTGATTTCATCGCTTTCGATGCAGGCTTTGAATACACCGATACCGGGTTCATCAAAAGCCATTTTCTCGATGATAAAGCCGGCTGCGCGGCGATGATCGATGCATTTCTGACACTTGGTGCTGCTGCCCTCAAAAAAATTCCGGTGATGTTTTTCTTTTCGAACTACGAAGAAGTCGGGCATGGCGCCTGTGCCGGAATTCCTGATTCGGTGAAAGAACTGCTGGTCGTCGATATGGGAGTTGTCGGCGACGGCGTGACCGGCAACGAACAGTCGGTTTCGATATGTGTCAAAGATTCAAGCGGTCCTTATGATTATCAGCTGCGCCTGCGCCTGGCCGAGCTTGCGCGCAAGAACAAACTTCCCTACAAACTTGATGTTTTTCCTTATTATGGCTCAGACGGCTCAGCCGCATTGCGCGCCGGTTACGACATCAGGGTCGGCCTCATCGGTCCCGGCGTCTCGGCTTCACACGGCAACGAGCGCACCCACCTCAAAGGCCTCAAAGCCACCCGCGACCTGATTCTGGCCTACCTTAAGTAATTCAATAACAAGGGCAAGCCATACGCATTTTAACGGCTAAAGCCGTAAGAACTGCGCAATTCTGCCGAAAGCCCGGCTTTAGCAGCATTTCCTGGATTGAAATCTTGTGCTCTTATGTGACAGAGGATTGATCTGTGTCCGGTATAGCTTCTGACCTGATTTTGATCGTTCTTGGCGGGCTGTTTGGCGGCCTGCTGGCCCGCGCCGTCAAGCAGCCTCTGGTGATCGGCTATATTTTTGTTGGCATTCTTGCCAGCCCGCACACCGGTTTTATCACGGTTTCGCAGGTCTCAAACATCGAGCATCTGGCTGATATTGGCGCTTCACTGCTGCTTTTCTCGCTGGGCATGGAATTCTCATTGCGTGAATTGCGGCCAATCTGGCGAATTGCGGTGATTGGCACGGCGATTCAGGTGGCGATTACTTTTGCATACGGCACAGCGACGGCATGGTATCTCAACTGGAACCTGCTCGCCGCTTTATGGTTCGGCGGTTCAGTCGTGTCATCGAGTTCGGCGCTGATACTGCGAACGCTTAAATCGCGCAATCTCAAGGGCACGCTTTCCGGCCGCGTCATGATGGGAGTTTCGATTGCCCAGGATCTTCTGCTGATCCCAATTCTCATACTGCTGGTAAGCCTCAGTCGTGGCAACCTCAGCATCTCAGCGATGCTGCTGCCCCTGGCCAGCTCAACCCTTTTTCTGGCTTTGATCTGGGTGTTCGCTGAGCGCCTGATTCCATGGCTGTTGCAGCTGATCGCATTATTGCGTTCACAGGAACTTTTCATGCTCGCAACCATTTCTATCGGCCTCGGCGTTGGTTTTCTGTCTTCGCTTTTCGGCTTGCCGACAGCTTACGGCGCATTTCTTGCCGGTCTGGTGCTGAGTGAATCTGCCTTCGGAAAAAAGGCCATGTCAGAGATGGTGCCTTTGCGCGACCTGTTTGGGCTGCTGTTTTTCGCGTCAATCGGCATGCTTTGTTCACCCACGTTTATAATAGAAAACCTCGCGATCACCATTTTGCTGGTTGCTTTGTTTGCCGGCGGCAAAGGGCTTATTCTGGCACTTGTCGCACATGGATTCGGTTACCGCCGCATCGTGCCGCTGGCACTTATGCTTGGTATGGTCCCTATCTCGGAGATTGCCTTTGTTCTTGCCCGTAATGCGCTGGCGCTATCGGCTATAAGCGATTACGAATATCAGGTAATGCTGAATGTGGTTATTGTTTCGATGTTGATCGGGCCTCTGATAGCTGCTCTTGCCAGCCCGATTTACGGCTGGTTGCGGCGATTTTTTCCTGAAGCCGAAATAGAAACTTTCAATCTTACCGACACTGACCCCGACAACCACATTGTCATCAGCGGTGGCGGCAGCATTGGCGTTTATCTTGCGCAAGAACTCAAACAACAAAACATTGTCAGTGTTATTATCGAGCCGGTTTACAAAAACTTTTTGAGTCTGGCCGGGCAGGGAGTTTCAGTAATTTTCGGAGAACCTGAGAAAACCGAAATACTTGTTCTTGCTCGCATTGCAAACGCCAGACTTCTGATCATCGATGATTCAAATCAGGTGAATGCCGATCAGGTGATTGCCGAGGTCAGAAATCAGCGCCCGGCGCTGAAAATAGTGCTGTTGGCTGCTTCTGGTCGGTCTGTTGTTCCTGAAGGCGTGCAGATCATAGAATATGAACGCCAGATTGCCGTAGAAGTTGCAAAACGTGCGGTTGGTGAATGGGGTGTTCTGGCGCCTTGAACGACTGATACCCTGCGTTCAGGCCGGAACCAGCCAAGCAAGCATCAGGCCGACGATTACCGCCAGACCGAGTGAAATCGCGACCAGTTTCCCGAAATCGCGGCTGCCTGTCATCATTGAGATGCCTGCTTTGACAACCGCATTGGAAACAACGGCGATGGTTATTGCCAGTACGCCGGGGCTGCCAGCCAGACTGCCGGCCCTTGTCTGTTCGGCAACTGACATGGTTATGGCATCGACATCGGCCAGACCAGACAGTGCGGCCGCCAGATACATGCCGGCGTTACCCAGCTGATCGCGGGCAATACGCGAAATCAGCAGAATGGCGACGAAGAAGGCGGCAAACTTGAGGGCAGGGCCGAGCGAAAAGGGGTTGCTCAGCTTGACCTGACCCTCGCGCTCGGTGACTTCGGTGACCTTGTCGCGCGATGCCAGTGTCCATAGCCATGCCGAAGCGATTATCGCCACCAGAGCCATGCCGCCGATCGACCAGGCAAGCTGGCGAGCCAGAGTCTGATCGAGGATCACCACCATTACAAGCACGCGCAGAAATGAAGTGGCGTTGGCAACTACCGTGGAAAATGCACAGATGGCCTTGAGCCGCGGTGATTTTGCCGACTCTTCGGCCATGGCAGCGGTTACAGCGGTTGACGAGGTCAGGCCGCCCAGCAGTCCAGTAAGGCCTAGCCCTTTTTGCGCACCGAGAAATCTTGTGAGAAAATAGCCGACAAAGCTGATGCCCGAGATCAATACGACAAGCAGTCCGACTTTGGCCGGATTCACCGCATTGTAGGGGTCGAGCGTTCTGTTCGGCATCAATGGCAGGACTATAAGGATCAGCACGAGAAATTTGAGCGTATCGGTGACTTCGATACGTCGCATCTTTTTTGTCGTCTCGCGGGTTATGTGCTTTGAGCTGAGAATGCCGGTGAGAATTACCGCCAGCATGGCAGCCGCTTCCGGGTGGGAACGGCAAAGTGTGCCGAGAATGGCGGTTCCTATGGCTGCGGCTTCGGTGGTCATGCCTGGATTGCGCACCAGCGTGTGCCGGTACAACAGCAGAACCAGGCCGATGAGACCTGCCAGAATTACCGGGCCGGAAAAAGGCAGACTTTCGTTGGCCATCGCTGCTGTGAAGCCTACCAGAGAAAAAATCGCGTAGGTTCTGACTCCGCTGATTTCATTGGTGTTGCCATTGCTGGGATCGTCTTGAATTGCAGGCGTCGCAGTCGGTGGCGATTCCGGCTCGTTGAAAACGCTGCGTTCGAGTCCTACCAGAACGCCTATGCCAAGGGCGTAAGCGGCCTGTATCATAAGTTCGGTAGTCAGTGCCAAGTCAACTATCCTTTCTGTCGCAGGTTCATCTGCTGTAACTCTTTATCTGCCTGCCAGACTATCAGAAGCCATCTGGCCTGTCAAACCGCTTCCTTCAGTCAGCAGCTCTCGGACAAAAAGATCGCATCCGCAGATTACCCAGATAACACAGATTTACGAATGCTTTTGCAGAGCGAGTTTTATGATTTGGCTCTTTGCAGGCTTGCCTTTATCTGGTTTTGTGCTTAATCTGTTAACGAGATGACAGGTTTGCGATGCGACCGAAACAAAAGCGCTGTCGCAAAGCATAAATGGGAAAATGATGAACAAACTGAGTCCACAGCAGGCGCTCGAAAAATACTGGGGTTACCGAAGCTTTCGACCTTTGCAGCAGCAGGCGGTCGAAGCTGTGCTTGCCGGGCATGACGCTCTTGTCGTGATGCCGACCGGTGGTGGCAAGAGCCTTTGTTACCAGCTGCCGGCAGCCTGCGGGATTGGCCTGGTGCTGGTGGTTTCGCCTCTTATCGCGCTGATGGACGACCAGGTGGCGGCTGCCAATGAAATCGGCCTGAAAGCCGGTGCCTTGCATTCGCAGGCCGGCGAGGTCGAACGTCGCCGGGTTTTTGCCGAACTCAACCGCGGCGCTCTGCATTTGCTCTACGTCAGCCCGGAACGCCTGGTCGCCGGCGGCCTTCTCGATATCATCAGACCGCATCTTGGTCTGTTCGCCGTTGACGAAGCGCATTGTGTATCGCACTGGGGACATGAGTTCAGGCCTGAATATCGCCAGCTTGGTCCGCTTTTCGCCGGTTTCGACGGCGTGCCACGCGTCGCGCTCACGGCCACTGCAACCCCGCAGGTTCAAAAGGATATCATCGCGCAACTTGGCTTGCGCAAGCCGGTAGAGCTTATCGGGCACCCTGACCGGCCGAATCTTATTTATCGGTCGTTTCCGAGGTATGACCAGGGCCATCAGGTTCTCGAAGCTATCAGACAGCATCGTGGTGAGGGCGGCATCGTCTACGCTCAGACGCGTAAAGAAGTTGATCGCCTCGTTAAGACACTGGCGCGCGCCGGCGTTTCCTGCGCGCCTTATCATGCCGGCCTCAGCGCTCTGCAGCGAGCAAAGGCACAGGACGATTTCGTTCACGAGCGCCTCGACGTAATAGTTGCGACAATCGCCTTCGGCATGGGCATTGACCGCTCGAACGTGCGCTATGTAATTCATGCTAACACGCCGCGTTCGATCGAACATTATCAGCAGGAATCGGGCCGCGCCGGCCGCGACGGCGAACCGGCCGACTGTATACTGTTCTTTTCGGTCGGCGATCTGGTTACCCATAAGATGCTGTCTTTTCGCGAAGAAGGTATTTCGCCACAAAGGCGGCGCGTTATCGAGCGTCAGCTCAGCGAAATAGGGCGTTACGCCATATCACCGGTCTGCCGGCATAGATTGCTTTCAGAGCATTTCGGCAAGCCTTACCCGGTCGAAACACAACCCGGCGCGCGCGCTATCGACTGTGGCGCCTGTGACGTCTGCCTCGGCGAAACCGAAGCATTGCCAACAGAAGAGGCCAGATTGACCGCACAAAAGATTATCAGCGCGGTATATCGCACTGAAGGACGATTCGGCGCAGTCTATGTTACAAAACTTCTTCTTGGCAGCAGTGATGAACGCATAATGGCCAACAGCCACGACAGCCTTAAGGTTTTCGGTCTGCTGAAGGGTACGCCTGAAAAAGCCGTTCGCGCCTGGATCGACCAACTTATTGTGCAGGGCCATCTTGCGGTAACCGATGGTGAATACCCTTTGTTGCGAGTAACACAGTCTGGTCTTGATGTCTGCAAAGGCACCGAAACCGTGCGTCTCGGCCACCCGGTCATCAGATCGGCGAAGAAGAAAAGTCGCAAAGCCGCTGCAGAACTGCCGACCGGGCCAGAAGAAACCCTTTTCGCCAACCTGCGTCGCTTGCGTCTGTTGCTGGCCCGCAAACTTTCATTGCCGCCATATATGATTTTTGCCGATTCTGTTCTGGTATCGATGTCTGTTCTAAAACCGGCCGATGCCGCGGCATTACGCGAGATAAAGGGTGTTGGCGACAATAAGCGCGACCGCTACGGTAAAGCTTTTCTTGCTGTGATCGCTGGAGCCGACCCCGAAAGCATCGCCGACGAATTTCCATCATAAGCGCCTGCAACAGGTCGATTGCATTAAATTATGGTTCCCGACCAAAGCAAGGCATACTTTGCCGATAAATACATGCGCATAGGGTTACAATAGAGCAAGGTAAAACATTATTCACCAAAAAGTATGTACTAACCGGATAGCTCATGATGTCTTAAGGCAATTTCTCACTGCATGCAAGAATCAGGTAAACTTTTGTCTGAGTTTACAGTAATGTTGGTATGTCATTTAAGATTATCTGCTGCACATGCGCGGGCTTTAGTGGCCGCAAAGAAGGAGAGAGTCGATGAAACCGCTCAGAGTCATTTTATGTGTTTTGTTGCTGCTTGTCTGCTCGTTGCCCTATGGCAACAGCCTTCTGGCACAGTCTGCCGATGACGTGTTCGGCGGTCAGCCGGTAAATATTAAAGATGAGGGCGATACCTCTGCAGCGCAGAGCGCGGCCGTTTCTGAATCTGGTTCAGGCAAGGGTGGTCGCACCGGCACCGTCGTCGTCTCGCCATCGCTCAATGTGCGCACTGGCCCCTGGGGCGAAATCATCGGCTCGCTTTATAATGGCAACAAGGTCGAAATTCTTGGCTCAAGCGGTGACTGGTATCAGATAAGCTTTGGCGGCAAAACTGCTTACGTTCACTCTGATTATGTCGTAGATGGTGGTTCTGTAAGCTCTTCGCAGACTACCTCAGGCACGGTAAACGCATATCCCGGCCTCAACATCAGAACCGCGCCATGGGGCGCCATTATCGGCAGCTTCAACAACGGCGCAAAAATCAGCATCATCGGGCGCGAAGGCGATTGGTACAAGGTCAGCTATGGCGGCAGCTCCGCCTACGTTCATTCAGACTATGTTGTAACCGGATCCAGCAGCTCGACGCCGGCTCCGTCAACTCCCTCGACTTCTACCGGAGTTGTAAACGCTGACCCTGCTCTCAACGTCCGCACCGGCCCATGGGGCACCATCATTGGCAGTCTCGGCAACGGCAGCCGCGTTACCATACTTGGGCGCGAAGGCGACTGGTATCGGGTCAGCTACAATGGTCAGACGGCCTATTGCCATGCCAGCTACATAAGCACCGGCTCTTCGAGCACTCCGGCACCGACCACGCCAACTGCGCCGCCGACAACCGGCGCTGGCGGCAAGACTGTTCTCAACGTGCCGCAGCAGTGCCAGGGCGCCGTCAACTGCCCGGTTCCATGGTCAGCCTGCGGTCCTACTTCGCTGGGTATGGCACTGGCCTACCATGGCAAAGGCAACGCCGGAGCACTGGCCGCAGATCTTTGGTATAAATGCAGCACCACCGGCTCAGCCGGAACCTCGCACGCCGGTATGCTGGCCGGAGCACGCGCCTACGGGTTCCCGAATGCAAAATGGAGCTACAGCGTAGGTTTGTCATGGGTGAAAGAACAGATCCGTGCCGGTAAGCCGGTCATAGCCAATGTCTACAACCATTACGTCGTCATCACCGGAATCGACGACAACGGCAACATCTACTACAACGACCCGGCCAAATGGTCGGTGCCGCAGGTTAAATCATACGACGCCTTCTCAGCCTGGTGGAACGGCGGCGGCTGCTACCACGCGGCCATGACACTGCAATAAGTTCGGAGATAATCAAAAAATGAAGAGTATATTTATACTTCTGGCAATACTGCTTGTTGTTCCGCTTTGCGCTGCCAGCCTGTCTGCAGCTCCTGTCGCAGGGAAGGATGCCGGCGTGTTCGTTCCGGGCCGGTTCATGTCTTTGGCGGGCGCGCCAGACGGGTCGGTTTATCTGCTTACAGACAAGCACCAGCTTGTCTGCGTAAAGGCTGATGGCAGCCAGAATACCATTGAGCTGCCGCGTATCATTGAATCTAAGCCGACCGACCGCCTCTGTGATCTTTCGGTAAATGGTAATTCGGTTGCGTTGTGCGGCTTTGCTTTTCCAGTGCTGTTTGTGCTCGATCTGCATAAGCCGACCGAATTCAGTATCGTTCGCGCTTCTGACCAGGAAGCGGCTTCGCTGCGCCTGCTCAACGTCAGCCGCGACAATGAAGGATGGCGGGTTCGCGATGCCGAAGGATATGTTTTCAAGCTCAAACATGAACAGCCGCTGAGCCGCTTGCCTGATTATTCGGTTCTCGAGGCCGATGAAAAGGGTAAGGCCATCGTCATGCCGGCACCTCGCAGCGAGCACGATCCGCTGCTGACGGGCCGTGTGCACAAAGAAGACGGCCGACTGCTCTGGGTTGCTCCATCGCCGTCCGCACCGCGTCGCGTTATGTCAGTAGATTTTCTCGGTGTCGATAACCTTGGCCGCTACAACTTCGTGGTCATCACCAGCAGCGGCGAACTTGATTCTGAATTAAGTGGTCGCATCGACTCTTCTGACTGGCCCGGCAGGACTCGAAATGCAGCGTTTCTGCCGTCTTTCACCCGATGGCTCGATCATCTACGCCGAAGCCGCACCAGATAACAAAGAAGGCATAATACTCAAACGTCTCAGACTGGCAGAAAATTGATCAGCTGGTGATAATCGGCTTGCTGACGGCAACCTGCAACCGCTTTTTCAGCTTCTCCCATGGATGGAAAAAGTGATAATAAAGTGCCGCCGAAACAAAATAGCAGGCAAAGGCTATATATAATGAAGTATCGTAGCCGTAATCTCTGATTATACCGCCCGAAAAGAACATGGCCGTAGCCCAGGCCAGATTCCAGGACATGCTCTCTGCTGCTGAAGCTCGGGCGCGATGGCGCTGTGGAACTATTTCCATGGTTGTTTCCTGGCGCATCGGCGTACACATGTTCATGAAGGCGCCTCTGAAAATGAAACAAAGCGAACAGAGCCAGAGCTCGTGTTGCCATGCCATCAGCAGCATGAACGGCAGCGAGCACAGTTGCGATACCGCGACACCTTTGATCAGGCCAATACGTTTGGCCAGAAAGGGCGAACTTATCGAGCCAAGTGCCGTGCCAAACTGCCCCATCGCGAAAACCATACCGATCTGCGGTATTGAAGCGCCTACCCAGTCGCGAAAATATAGATTGAAATAGGGAACGATCATACCGGCACCAAAGCCGATCAGCGCATTGCACAGACTGAAGCGGGCGATCAGCTTCCACGGATTGCTGGCGCAGGCCTTTTCGGAGTTTTCGAGCGATTCAGCTGTTAAAGGCTTTTCGCTCTTTGCTCTGCCAGACATCCCCTGGGCCGGGATCAGCGCGATAAATGTAAAGAAAACTCCTATCCAAAGAGAGTATTGCAGCCGGTCAGCTTCGACATCAGCCAAGGCAGGGTTGATCCAGGCAAACAGTCTGGGCAGCCAGCCGGCGATGAAGCCCGCCAGAATACTGGTGACCCACATCAGAGTGAAGCTGACGCTGAAAATATAGGGGCGTTGTCGGCGCCGGCTGTTTTCCTGAAGATATGGCTGCACCGAAACCATCATGGCGCCATTGCCGGTTCCCGCCAGCAGAACTGCCGCAATCAGATAGTTGAGCTCGCGCGAGCTGGCAAGCGTAGAAAGACCTGAGCCGAGCAGAACCAGCCCCAGCAGATAGGTCGTGCGCCGTGTCGTTCGGTCAGCCAGCATTCCCATCGGTATTGACGCAATAGCTGCGCACAGTGACTGAAACGCGAGCAGGCGCCCGATCATTTCTTCTGAAAAGCCGATAGAGCGCAGATAGAGATTGAGCAGAACCGAAAAAACGCCCATCCCGATACCAAACATAGCCTGCGCGGCAAACAGTCTTCGCACCGAAGCGGGGAAGGTTCGCATCATCAGCAGCATCTGTTTCATAATCGGCTCCGGCTCAGATAAACAACAAAAACCCAACCCGATTTTGCTCTACCGCCGCTTTAAAGTCAAGCCTGCCTCAGATTTCCTGCAATTTTTCGCCGCTGGCGATGCCGGCCAGCATTCCGCAGTCGAGAATCTCGATGCGATTGGCGCTAACCCTTATGGCGCCGCTATCCTGTAGCTTTTTGAAAGTGCGGCTGAGCGTCGCCGGAATAGTGCCGATGCGTGATGCCAGTGCGCTTTTGCTCAAGTCGAGTTCGACCACGCAGCTGCTGGCTGCATCGCAGTTTCTGACCAGATATTTGGCGAGTCGGGCGGTGACATCTTTGAGTGAGAGGTCGTCGATAAGCTCGACAAACTGGCGTAGCCGGCGCGAGAGTATTGCGAGCATGTTCAAAAAGACTTCAGGCTGCCGGCGGCCAAGCTCGACGAAGCGGTCACGGGCAAAATAGATGAGTCGCGCCTTCTTTACCGCAGAGGCACAGGCTGGATAGGCGGTTCCCTGAAAGACTGGAACTTCGCCGACAATTTCGCCTGGCCCGAACTGGTGAATGACCTGTTCGCGGCCATCGCTGCCAATACGGTAAACCTTTACTGCGCCGCTACAGATCAGATAGAAGCCAGTGGCTTCCTGATGCTGCATGAACAGGGTCTCGTCGCCGGTCAGGGTGCGTTCGACCGCTATTTCCGCAAGTGCCTCCAGAAAAGCTGGTTTCATTTCGCGCAGAAGCTCGCTTTTACCAATGCTTTCAAGAATATGTCGATTCATCCGGGCCTCGAAAAAAAATATTTTAAAAAGAATCGCTTAATTGACTTAAGTCAAAGCTTAAAGGTCGCGTTTCGACCATAATAATAATGTAAGAAACGAAAAAAACAAAGGAGCAAAATCCTATGGCCACACGAAAAATTATTACTATAAACGAAGAACTCTGCAACGGTTGCGGCAACTGCATAACCGGTTGCGCCGAAGGTGCTTTACAGCTGGTTAATGGCAAGGCAAAGCTGGTCAAGGAAACCTATTGTGATGGCTTTGGTGATTGTATTGGCACCTGTCCAACCGGCGCCCTCAAGATAGTCGAAAAAGAAGCCGAAGAATTCGACTTCGACCGCACTCTCGAATACGTCGCAAAGACTCGTGGTGCTGAAGGAGCCGAAGCTATGCGGGAAGCTCACAAACAGCACGAAGCTAAAATGGCGGCGGCAGCACCGCGCCAGGGCGGTTGCCCTGGCACCCAGATGCGAATGATGAAGCCCTCGCAGCCGCAGAAAGCAGCTGTTGCCGAAGGTGCCATGCCGGTTGTCATGAAATCCGAGATATCGCAGTGGCCAGTACAGCTGCATCTTCTCCAGCCACAGGCGCCATTCTTCAAAGATCGAGAACTCGTCATTCTATCAACCTGTTCGCCGGCTACCAGCCCGGATGTCCAGTGGCGCTACATCAGAGGTCGCTCAGTCGCTATTGCCTGCCCCAAGCTCGATCGCACCGAAGGCTATGTCGAAAAGCTCGCAGCAATCTTCACGTCGAACAATATCCCGCGCGTTATCATACTTCGCATGGAAGTTCCCTGCTGCGGTGGCCTGACTGCAATGGTTAATGCGGCACTTGAACTTGGTAAGCCACAAAACATGGTAGTTGACGAGGTCGTGATGAGCCTCGAAGGCGAAATAATCAGAACTAACAGAATCTACTGACAATTTAAGGAGGCTTTGCTAAAATGACTCAAGTATGGAAAACAGAAGAAGTTATAAACTTTGCTGATTCGGTGTCTTTTGCAGAGGGTTCAATTGTAAGCAAGACGCTTACCGACAAGCCGGCCGGTAGTCTGACGCTCTTCGCCATCGCGAAGGGGCAGGGTATCAGCGAACACAAATCACCGTTCGACGCAACGGTGCAGGTGATCGATGGAGAGGGCGAATTCCAGGTAGGAAGCAACAAACACACTGTTCGCACAGGCGAAGGTCTGATCATGCCGGCGAATGTGCCGCATGCGGTTCTGCCCGGCAGCGCCTTCAAGATGCTTCTGATCATGATCCGCTCTAAGAATGAGTAGTGATGGGTCATTACGAGGAGCGTAGTGACGAAGCAATCTCTTTGTCAGAACTATTAAGAAGGTATCTAGTCCTCTGTCACATTTCAATTGCAGAATTGCGTTGAATATAAGTAGGCATGTTAAAAGACCATCACAAGGGCGTAGGCAGGTTTCTCATTCGCGTAAGCTTGTGACGAGCATGCCTGCCATCCAGCAGGCAAGCGAGG
>PGYA01000077.1 GCA_002839435.1 Candidatus Riflebacteria bacterium HGW-Riflebacteria-2
CGAAATGGTCGAAATCAAGGATCACCCGTTCTTCATCGGCTGCCAGTTCCACCCCGAGTTCAAGTCACGCCCGATCCGCCCCCACCCTCTCTTCTCAGGCTTCTTCACCGCAGCCAACAACTTCCGCAAAAAGTAAGAAAGAGAAGAAAGAAAGAAAGACAATCCGCAGATTTCACCGATTACACCGATAGCAGGTCAGGGAAAGCCATAAAAATCGGCAGAATCGGCGCTATCCGTTGATGCCTTTTTACCATGAGATCCTGCGACTGCGCGCAGGATGACGGTGAACTCTTAGCGGCTCTGTGGCTTTGTGAGAGGAACAAGAGAGAGAATCGATTACGATTACGATTACGAGCACGAGCACGACTAGAGAGGGAAGTTGGCCTGCAGGAAGGCGCGGCAGTCGTTGTCGTCGGGCGGGTTCATCAGCATTGACTGCACGATGCCGCGCACCTGAACGCGGTTGAGCTGGGGAACGAGCCCCATGATGTTTTGCAGAGCGGCCGGGCGCATGCTGAATTCATCGACGCCGAGTCCGAGCAGCGCGATAAAGCCGAGCGGGTCAGACGCCATTTCGCCGCAGACGCCGACTCTGATGCCGTATTTTTGCGCTTCGGCGACACAATGCCCGATCAGGCGCAGAAATGGCAGGCTGAGCATGTCGGCGAGGCCGGCGAGTTTTTCGTTGGTGCGGTCGACAGCAAAGAAGAACTGCAGCAGGTCGTTGGTGCCGAGGCTGATATAGCGCGTGTAGCGCGCGATGTCGGCCAGCATGAAAATGGCTGACGGCACTTCGAGCATGATGCCCCATTCTGGCACTTTCGCGGGCTTAACTTCATCGACGATACGGCGATAAAGCTCGTCAAGCGCGGCCAGTTCAGCCGGCACCGAAACCATCGGGAAAATTATGCGGCAGTTGCCATGCTGGGCGGCCCGGATCATGGCGCGCAGCTGCGGTTCGAAGATGTCGGGGCGCGCCAGGGCAAAGCGCACCGAGCGAAAGCCCATGGCTGGGTTTTCTTCGTGCGCGAGTGGAACATAGCGCAGAGGCTTGTCAGAGCCGATATCGATCGTGCGCAGAACTGCCATTTCGGGGGCAGCTTCGACTACCTTGGTGTAAACCTCGGTCTGAAACTTTTCTGACGGCAGATCGAGGCTTTCCATAAAGATGAATTCGCTGCGAAACAGCCCGATACGCTTGATATTGAGAGGCTCGAGCTGCGGCAGCTCTTCGCTGCGCACAATGTTGGCGGCAATATGCAGGCGCCAGCCATCGGCGGTGGTATCGGACAAAATTCTTTCGGGGCCGGTCTTTTCGACGCTGGCGTTGAAGCGCGCGACTTCTTCGGCATCGGGGTTATGCACCAACCGGCATTCCCGGCGGGTATCGAGCATGATCAGATCACCGGTGCGAGCGACCAGCGAAAAATTGCTGAGCCCGAAAACCGATGGTATTCCAAGCGCGCCGGCGAGTATCGCGACATGCGAAGTGGCGCCGCCGGTGTCGAGACAGATACCGCGCAGCCCGCCCTTGGCGAAATCGAGCATTTCACTCGGGGTGACTTCCTGGGCGACCAGCACGTAAGGCTCATCGCCGATTTCGGCGGCCGGGCCCTGCAGACCCATAAGATGCCGCAGCAGACGGCCGCCGACATCCTTGATATCGATGGCGCGCTCGCGCAGGTAAGGGTCTTCAATCGCCGAGAATGCCTTGTGCAATTGATCGACCGTATCGCGCACAATGCTTTCGACGTTGACCTTTTCCTTTTTCAGGCGGGCAACGAGTTTGGGGCCGAACTGCGGGTCTTCGAGCATCAGCAGATGCGAGTCGAAAATGGCAGCGTATTTTTCGCCGTGCCGCTCTTCGGCCTTCCGCCTGAAAGCCTGTATATCAGCCGCAGTCATTTTCACAGCTGCGTCGTAACGCTCGAGTTCAGCTTCGATCTGGTCGTCGCTGATTTCGACACGTTTGACCTCGATGCGCTTGCGAAACAGGTAAGCGCGTGCCAGACAGGCGCCGGGCGAGCCGACGATGCCCTTGAGAATGACCGACTGTTTTTCCGCCGTTTCCGTCATGTCACGCCATTTCCTCGCCGAAGCCGCTTTCAATAAGCGACGCCAGAGCATCGACGGCTTCGAGCTCGTCGCTGCCCTCGGCAGTGATGGTAACACGCTGGCCCGGGCCAGCGGCGAGCATCATTACACCGAGAATGCTCTTGGCATTGATCTCGGTGTCTTCCTTGATCAGCTGAATTTCCGACTCAAACTTGCCGGCCAGCTTGACCACCAGTGAAGCCGGGCGCGCGTGCAGCCCAAGCTTATTGCGAATCTCAACTTCTTTACGCTTCATGCTAGTTCCTCAGATCAGAATACCCCAGTGGTATAGCACCAGGGCGCAAATCATCAACAAAAAAGAAATCAGCAGCACATCGATGCGGGCCCGATAGGCAACGGTGCCAAGCGAGACCAGCACCAGCGCGCCGATTCCCTGAACGACTTTTTCGCCAAAATAGAAATATTCGATAGGCAGATTGGTGAGCAGGAAGGGCGTATGCAGGTTGACGTGGTTCGGAACCAGGTAGGCCAGCAGTACCAGGGTGCCATAGCGCAGACTCTGCCGAATCTGCGGAAACTGGAACTGACGCAGTGACCTGATGATGTGCGTGCCTTCGCGATACCCCCAGAAAATGCCAAAGAACCTGAAATACAGGTGCGGCAGGTTGTAGAGCGCCAGAAAGATCAGCGGCGTCAGCAGGTAGTTGCTGAAGGCGAAAGCCAGCGCCGCTGCCGCCACGAACGGGCGCCAGCTGTCCCAGAAAAGGCCGTCGCCGATGGCGGCACAGGCGGTCATCAGGCCTTCTTTGGTGTCGTGAATGATGTCTTCGGTTATTTCGCCTTTGCAGAGCCGTTCTTCGAGCGCCAGCGTCACGCCCATAACGATCGAAGAAAAATAGGGATTGGTATTGAAATACTCGAGATGCCGCAGATAAGCGGCTTCGCGTGCCGGCCCGGGCGCATGCAGGCGATCGAGGGCCGGGCTGATCGCGTAAAGAAAGCCCATGTTCATCATGCCGCGGTAATTCCAGGATGACTGCAGGAAAAAGCTGCGGAAGGCGATCTTGGCGAGCATGAAGCGTGGCAGGGTTCTCATTTTGCTGCGCTCCTCCAGCCATAGCGATAGAGCACGAGCAGCGCGGCGCCGAGTCCCAGCCAGATTTTGGCAGGCAGCAGTGTAAAAGCGATTATGGCGCCAATGAACCAGCGCATTTCTTTGCGGTCTTTGATACACATGCTGGCCAGCACCGAAAAGCCGACGGCCGGCAGCAGGCCCTGCACTACGATAAAGCCGCTGGCGTGCTTGAAGCTGAGGGTACTGGTGAAGTAGCGCAGCGGCTCAACGCCGAGCCAGACCACAAGAAAGCAGAAGATGAAAGCCTTGGTGAAGGTGAACACGCCGCCCATGGTGTGCCCGAAGGCTATTGCCCAGAGCTGGTTGTTTTCGACCTTCTGACTGACCCAGGCGTCGATACCGGTGTTGAGGCGGCGCACGAACATATCGAGGCTGCGCCCGAGCAGACCAAGTGCAACGGCGAGCAGCAACGCGATGGTGTAACAGACTTCGCGTTCTGAGTAGCTTTCGTAGCTGTGCCCGGCGATGAAGCCGAGAGCGACCGAAAGCACCGAGGCCAGCGCCGCGTCGGGCGGCACGTTCATGCCAAGCGGCAGCTGTTCGATCCAGATCAGCTGAAGAATGGTGCCGACCATCAGACCAAGCTTGAGACCAGCCGCCGCCTCACCAAACAGGTTGCCGAGAAACAGCCCGGTCAGCGGCGCTGCCACAATCGGCTGCGAAATCATGAACTGCCAGGTCGCCGTCGAATCGAGATCGACAATGCCGCCGATAAGCGCTATCAGCAGGGAGGCGGTAAGATGTTCCGGCATCAGGATCTCCAGTTCAGCGGCGGTTGTTCCATTCGGTTACAAAATCGTTGAGCGCGTATTCCGGCGTGATATCACCGTTCAGCACAGCCTTGAGCTTGTCGCCGAGCGGCGCATAAATCTCGCCGCGGCGCGGGCTGCTGATGATCTTGCGGCTCATCTGCAGCTGCCTGATAAAGGTCTGCAGGTAAGGATCGCGCTTGAGTTCGGGCAGGGCAAAAACGGCACGGCGGGCCGGCAGGCCAAAATTCACCATCGACAGCTGCTTCTGCACTTCGATACTGTACATGTATTTGACGAACCGCAGCGCCGCTTCTGATGAACGGCTGTTCTTGTTGATTACCAGCGTCTGGCAGCCGGTCGGCGAATAGGAACCATGCGGCCCCTCTGGCAGCTCGGCAATACCCAGGTTATCGGTGTCATCTTTGAAGGCAGCGCCCGACAACACGCTTCTGATCGCCCAGGGCCCGGAAAACATCATACTGACCTGGCCACCGCCAAAGCTGTGCATCATGGTCTGATAGGCATTAGCGCGCAGGCTGACCGGTGGCACTGCCTTGAGGCCATCTTTGAGATGCTGCAAAAACTGCATGGCCTTGCGGGTTTCGTCGGAATTTATCGCCAGACTGCCGTCAGGCGCAAAATACTGGCCGCCGAAGCCGAAAAGAAAGGGCTCGAAATACCAGCCGTTCGGATAGATGAAAAAGCCGTAGCGCCCGAGGTTGGCGTCGGTGAGCTTTTCAGCGGCGGCGGCAAATTCATCGAAATTTTTCGGGACACTGACGCCCTTTTCGGCGAGGTGTTTCTTGTTGTAGAAAAGCCCGAGACAATCGACTGAAATTGGAATCGCCCAGTATTTTTCGTTATGGGTGATGACACCGCGCGCGATTGGCACCATGTCAGCGAGCTCTTCCTTGATCTGGGCCTCGCCCAGCTCTCGCACCAGCTGCTTCGCCACGAATTCCTGCAACCAGAAGCGGTCGGCGCGCATGACGTCGGGGCCGGCGCCGGAATTTACTCCCTGAATGAACTTATCGCGGGCCTTGTAAAAATCGACCTTGACTTCGTTCACTTCGATATCGGGGTTGGCGGTCATGAAATCGCGCAGCAGATCTGGCATTATGCGGGCTTCCGCCCCCTCCATGGTGTTCCAGAATTCGAGGTGAATGCGACCGCCGCTGCCACTGCCAGCCTGGCCGCCACTGCTGCAGCAGCCGACTATCAGGCAGACAGTCAGCAGCAGCCCGCTTATGGCGAGCGGCAACGCTAATCTTTTGGCACCTTTGAAGGGCATGGTTAAACCGTCATTGCGAGGAGCAAAGCGACGAAGCAATCCCTCTGTTCATGAGATTGCTTCGTCGGGCTCCTGCCCTCCTCGCAATGACAATTATTTCTTGAACTCCGATGTGACATTGAACCAGTCTTCTTCCCTTGTTCTGGTTAGTCTGCATAAAAGCACAAATGGGGAGGGGCGGCATGCCGCGCGGTTGTCAGTCGTTCTTGCGTTTGATTCTTATGGTGTCGGACTGTTTGAAGAGGTGGAAGCACTTAACCGGAATATGTGCTGTAACCTGCTGCCCGACTTCGACCTTGACCGACGGTTCGACGCGGGCGTTGATGCTGTGTCCGTTGCCAACGAGGTAGAGGTAGGTTTCAGCGCCCATTGGCTCGATGAGATCGACGCGGCACGGCAGCTGCAGGGTCGGCAGATTTTCGGGGTTCTCGAGGGTAATATGTTCGGGGCGGATCCCGAGGAACATGTTGTCTTCGAAGTCGCTGGCGAAATGCTCGTCGAGCTTGATCTGCCAGGAGTGAGTGTTGCCCTTGTCATCTTTGAATGGCAGGTCGAGACCTTTGTCGGTGCGTTTTACCTTGAGAATGTTCATCGGCGGCGAACCGATGAAAGTGGCGACGAAGACGTTGGCGGGGCGGTCGTAGATGACGCCGGGCACGTCGTATTGCTGAATGATGCCTTCGTGCAGCAGCACGATGCGGTCGGCCATCGTCATGGCTTCGACCTGGTCGTGGGTGACGTAGACGAAGGTGGTTCTAAGACGCTGATGCAGCTTTTTGATCTCAGCGCGCATCTGCACGCGCAGCTTGGCGTCGAGGTTGGAAAGCGGCTCGTCCATCAAAAAGACCTTGGGTTCACGCACAATAGCGCGGCCGAGGGCGACACGCTGACGCTGGCCACCGGAAAGCTGCTTGGGCAGGCGATCGAGGTATTCGCGCAGACCGAGAATATTGGCGGCGTCTTCGACGCGGCGGTTGATTTCTTCGACCGGGGACTTGCGCAGCTTGAGACCGAACGAAAGATTGTCGCGCACGTTCATGTGCGGGTAGAGCGCGTAGTTCTGAAAGACCATGGCTATATCACGATCTTTTGGCGGCAAATTATTGACCACGACGTCACCGATACTTATTTCGCCTTCAGTGATGTCTTCGAGGCCGGCGACCATGCGCAGGCTCGTGCTCTTGCCGCAACCGGACGGGCCGACCAGCACGACGAACTCACGATCGTTGATCTCGAGGTCGATTCCTTTGACAGTCGCCTCTTTGGCGCCTTCATAAGTCTTAACTACCTTGGAAAAAAGAATGGAAGCCATGTTATATCCTCGCTTTACAGTATATCACCTAACGGCAGTGGTTCGTTCTGAGGTGTCGGCTGGAACACCGGGGCAATGCCCATGTCCAGGATCATGTTGAAATAACGGCGGTCTTCGCTGTCAACGTGCAGCGCTTCGAAAATCTCCTGCTTGTCGTCGCGGGAATGCATGCCGCCAACGTTGAAGCGGAGCGGCGTGATGCCTTTCTGCAGGCATTCCCAGGCGTCGCGCGGTGAAGCCACGAGAATGAAAGATTGTTCGGAAACTTCTTCGGCGGCGATTTCGCCGGTCGAATAGAATTTGAGCTCGATTTCGGGCGGAATGCTCAGCGCCATTAGCTCCTGGCGCATGATGTCTTCGCTGATCTTGTCGTTGATCACCAGCAGGCGGTCGGGCTTGACTTCAGGAAGCCAGCCAACAATGACCTGGCCGTGAATCAGGCGGTCGTCGATGCGTAAAAATGCGGCGGGTTTCGTCATGCTTTTTTTGCTGCTCTTTTTTCGAAAAATTCTTTGAGATTGATAATGCTTTTGCAGCCGCTTTCCTGGACTTTGCGGGCAAGTTCTTTTATTTCGGCAACTTCGCGGCGGCCGATGGCATCGAGCAGCATCGGCAGGTTGGCGCCGGTGATAACTTCGACCTTTTCGTTCTTCATGAATTCAACACAGATGTTGGTGGCGCTGCCGCCCATGATATCGGTGAGCACGAGACAGCCATCGTTGAGATAGGGTTCAATCGCCTTGCCCGCGTTTCTGCGCAGATCATCGAGCGAATCGCGCGAGGTGAAAGTGACGGCATGCACGTTTTCTGGCGAGCCCATGATCAGCGAGGCCGTTGCCAACAGCTGTTCTGAGAGCGACCCATGCGTAATAACGACAATCCCGATCATTTCCTAGTCCTCCAGGCAGTGGTAGAGAATGCGGCTGGCCGAGACTTCGTAGTCGACATCGAGGCCGGGAAGACCGAGGTTGCCGAAGATTCCCATGGCGATATCGCTGTCGCGCACCACCAGTCCAATTTTGAGACCACCGCCGGCAACGTCCATGAGCGGGCTGTCGAACGAAGAAAGGATGCCATCGACGAGATGCATGATGACGTGGCGATTCTTCATGTTGACCGCAATGAGGCCGCTGTTTTCGGCGGCGCCAAAGGTATTGCGCAAGATCTTGCTCTTGAGGTTATCACCACTACCGCCAGCGCGGGTGATGACAGCGCGCACACCGTGACCTGCCAGCATTTTGACGAGGTCATCGTCAAAATCGTTGTCGATCATACTGCACAGCATCGACGCCTTGGAAAGCGAAACGCTGCCGTCCTGGAAGAGAACGTTTTCGATTTCGATCGGGTTCATGTACACCTTTTCTTCAAGAATAAACAGTTTATCAGCAAGACATTATAGGTTTGCCCTCAGACAATGTCAAGAAAAGACAGAATCCACAGATTTCTCTGATTTTCGCAGACTCTGCATTTTAGAAATCCGCAGAAATCTCTGCTGGTGCTCTATCAAACATGAGTTCAAAAATTCGATACGTGGTATACCGCTTATGCCGGGCTCTCGGCGTCATCTCATTCGCTACAACTCTCACCAGGCGAGAGAATTATTGGCTAGCTATGGCTCTGCGTCCAACGCAGCCTGGCTCGAAGTTTTCGCGCATGAGAAGCACGCCTGCGCCCTTGTGATGGTCTTTTTAATGTGACAGAGGGCTGCAGATGATTCAAGCAAAATGTTTGCGCAAAAAAAGCCCGGGCAGGAACTGTCCGGGCTTTTTTTGCGAAAAGGTTAATAGATTTGTTCGATGACGACGGTGTCGCTGTCTGAACTTTTACGGGCCCGGTAAACCTCGCCGGAGTTGCCCATGGCAGCGATACTTGCGCCAAAAAGCTGTGCTGGCGTAAGTTCAAGCACACGCTCGAATTTTTCTTTTTTCATACAGGTGAGATAGAACTTTGAATTGAAAGTACCATCGCCAGCTGTTTCAAGAAAGACCACGCCCTTCTGCGGGTTGGTGCCTACCGGAATCAGCTGCACAACAGGGTCTTCCGGGGTGAATGCGTAATAATACTTAGCGGCGCCAAGCGATATCTGCCACTTACCAGGCGCGCTTTTTCCCGCCGAAATAAGCGGCTGGCCATCACTGATGAATTGAATGTTTTTGCCGATATTTCGCGTCTCGCCCTTGCTGTTTGCCTGCAGAATATTGTTTTCATCATCTTTGACGATTAGCCCGTCGCTGCTGGCAGAAATTCCGGTAATTCTGCCGACATTTTTGCAGCTGATCTGAGTGAGCCCCTTATCGGCCTTGCTTTCGTCGAGAATGAAGATATCGGGGCCGGCGAACTGGCACAGATAGATTTTTCCATTGAGAACCGAAAGGTCGGTGAAATGGGAACTGGTCGGGTTGGTAAATTTTATGACCGTCTGTTTCGCGTCAGATACTGAGATTTTTATTATGCTGTCTTCTTTGGTAAGCACATAGAGATGCCCGGCATGATGTGCCATCGACTTGAAGGTTGTGTTCAGTTCTGCCAGGGTTTTCACCTCGGCCCGCAGCTGAGTTGCAGTGACAATCGAAAAGAATGAGAACAAAACCAGATAAGCGAGAATATTTTTCATGGTTAAAACCCCGTCTTAGTTATAGATCGCGCAGGCATTGGTGACAAAGCCAGAGCTGAAGAATTCGTCGGCGTCATATTCGCGGTAGAGATTGCTGTCGAGATTGTTGTAGTCGTGAACGCCATAATTTTGCGGATAAGGGTCGTTGACAATAACCTTGCCGTTCTTGATTCCGGTCACCACGACAAAATGCCCCTTCCAGTCAAGCGTTCTCACAAGAATGGGCTTGTTGGCTTCGAGAGCTTTCTGAAAGGCTCCATAACCGATAGAAACATTTTCAGATTTGAGGCCATAACTGGTAGCTGCGCTGATGTTATCACTGAAATAGCTCCCGCCGGAATCACATTTGGCCTTTTTGGCGACGGCTTCAATGCCTGGATTGATACCGAAATACTGCAGTATCATCAGAGCAGAAGTCGGCCCGCAACTCATATAGGCAACATTACTGGCAAGCGGCGGGGCGTTTTTGATCTGATTCAGCTTCGGCAGCTCAAGGACGACCGAATCTTCGCCAACTGATGGCTGATTGTTGGTGCTGGGGGGCTGAGAAGAGTCTGTAGTAGTATCGGTATCATTACCGCCCGAATTATTGCCGGCGGTGTTTTGCGAACCGGAATCGGCAACGACAGTTTGCGTGTCTTGCGGCAGTGCCGGGCCGTTCGGGTCTGCTGATGTATCAGAAAAGTTCATGTAGATTTTGTCCCAGATCTTCTTGAAGTTTTCCAGGGTATAGGCCCGGTAAGCGGTGCTCTCAGGATCGTGCGCAATGATATGCGGCTTACCGTCTTTGTTGCCGTAGCCGACGACGACCATGAAATGACCGCCATATTCAGTTGTTGTCACTATCGCCGGACGGCCCAGATTGATCATTTCCATCAGATCGTTGATGCTGCCGTTGGTGGCAAAAGTCGCCGAGGGCAGGTATTTCCTTGCCAGGCGCTGGACTTCCTGGTAGCCAATCCCGCTCTGCGCAACGGTAGAATTGACTGCTTCGGTCTGGGCAAACAGCACATCGGGATCGACATTGGCACCAAGAGTTTTGAGAACCATTGCCAGCGACGTCCAGCCACAGCCGCGATGATGTGAGTTACACCGCCAGCCCTGCTTTTGTGAGATAAAAAAGCACTTTGCCCCGACACTTTCCGTAAATTCTGCGATTTCAGCTGGCGGCGCAGTATCAGATGATACCGGTGTGGTGTCGCCGGTAGTTCCTGCTCCGGTCTCAGTGCTGTTGTCAGCGGTCTCGCCAAATACTGAGCTGCCGCCGCTGTTCCCTGTCGATTCTTCGATCTGAGAACCGGTTTGATTGATCTGGTTCTGCTCGTAAATGTTGTCGAGCTGTTGGCTGTCGCCTGAGCTGACACCACCAACCAGAGGCTTGGTTTCCATGTCAATATCTTCAGGAATCTCAATACTGTCGGGGTCTTTGATGTTGTCGATCTGTTCCTGGGTCAAGGCCAGTCCGCAGGCACACCGATAAGGCAGTTTCCCGGTTTTGAGCAGTTCTTTTATCAGCATGAGACGCTTTATCGCGACAATCAGGCCCTCTGAAGCCTTGCCCTCAAACTCGACGCCATCACCTTCAAGCAGATTGGTCAGAGGTTGTTCAAGATACTGCCGGCGAGCGTCAGCAATGCGCTTTTGCCGCTCTGCCTTAAGTTTTTTGATTTTTTCTTCGGTTGCAAGATCCTGCTCAACCGAGAAGGCTTTAAATAATTTCTTTTCGACAAAACTGGTAAGTAATCTTTTGGTAAGCCCCTTCTTTTTGGCAGCGGGTTTCTCGTCGGTCGAGTCGCCGGCCTCGATTTTGGCCAACTCCTCGCGATACCATTCCATTATTTCCTGGCGAGCTTCAAAAAACAGCACCAGCCCGGCCTTTTTGCCGTCAGACAATGACTGCCCGCTGTTTTCACTGCCTTCTTCGGCACCGGCACCGCAGAACGGACAAACCTCAGATCCTGTCGGGATCTGGTTCACCGAAATAAAATTGCCACCATAACCAGGATCTACCGCTGCCAACAGCGACACGGAGAGCAACATGGCACCGAATACCAGGGCGCAGACCAACATCTTTTTAAACATGACTTCTATCTCCTGACACATTCTCGGTTATATAATCTGAAAGTGCTACTCTCTTGCACCACTTTCCCTTACCGGGTTTGAGCTCCAATAGGTCCAGTCCGACGGCACGGTAAATGCGTCGGAATCTCTATAAGCCTCGCCGAACTCTTCCTTTGATCTGGTAATTGTCTGTTTACCTGAGGGAGTGCCGTAATGAAACTCCCAGGCGATGACGGGATCGACTGGCGGAGTCGGACCGGCGGGCTCCGGCTCGGTTACCTGCGGTGCATCTGCCGGTTGTGGCGGCAATTGCTCTTCTGATTCAGGTTGTTCGATGACGATCGAGATTTTGCCGTCGGGCGTCAGCTTGTACTGAGTGGAATGCCCGGCATATCCCTGCTGCTGTTCGACGGGAAGCGGGCTATCGGCGCCGAGTAATGTCAGGTCTGGTTCAGCCGCTGACAAACATGCTGCCGAGCACAAAAAAACCAGAACAAGAAATATCTTTCTCATAATGTACCTCTAAGCTCTATTGCGAAGCGACACCTTTAGTTATAATATTATTATATGTTAAAGAGACCAAAAAGTGGAATAGCTCTTTTTATTGTTTTTGTGACGCTGATGGTCTTGTTTATTGTAGTTTTTTCATATCATAAATACGCCAGACATCAGTCGATCAAAGGTCATCACGCAGAGCTGGTGAGGATTGCCGATAATATTGCGCAGACTGGCGTAAATTTCGTTGTGAAAGCGATTCATGATGAGAATAAGTTGCGCAGCGTTTTTTTTGCGGACGAGGCAATTACCAGGCTGTTAAATAGCAGCGCAAACAATGATGTCGTGGTGTTAAAGAAGAACAGCGGCTTTTGTGGAAAAGTAACCACACTTTTTCAAAACATCTGTGTTGACCACCTTGATCTCGTTCACGAGGTCGAGTGCGAACGCATTGAAATTGCAATTTCGCAAACCGCCTTTCTCGGCCCCGATAAGCAGCTGCCAGGCCCGCATCTGGGTCGCGATTATCATGAAAAACAGGGCAAGATAACGATTGCCTGCACTGTCTCGATCGGTGGAATGATCAGCCGACAGGCCACCATTTCAAGAGATTTTAAGTTATTCAGTTACGTTCCCGGCCCATACAGCAGATTCAATTTTTTCGTTCAGGCAAGTTCGCAGCGAAACTCGACCTGGAGAGGCTCTAATCCATATTTCAATGTGGTTAAATCAGACATCAACGGCAGGTACCTCAACAACGATTATCGCAGACTCATACTGGTCAACGCCCCCGATACTGAATCTCTCAAACTCGACGATTCTACTGCGGTGCTTAAAAAAAGCGGCTGGGTTTATCTCGGCAACGATCCACATTTTGCCAAAGATACCACGTTATTGAATATTCCGGCCGGCTATCATCCCGACATCGTCGCCGGCTCGAAAGACCCTTTCAAACAATATCCGGCCGCACTCGAGAAAGGCATCGGCGCCGGCACCTATCTTTCCCGTGCTACCCCGACCGGCAATGATGCCGCCAGCTACCTGCTGCAGAATGTAGCCACCAGACGAGGATTAAAGCCGGTTTTAAAAACATTCGGCTTGTTCTGGGGTGCTGATTCGTATGGCCCCTGGGGTGAGCTCGACTTCAGCAGTGGCAATGCCAGCCAACTCAGCCCGCAAAGCTGTCTCAGCAGCTGGTTGTTACCCTATGGCACGCAGCATTTTCCCTCACCCACTCTGGTCGTCGGGCCGGTATTGTCCGCCTACCTGTCAACCGTTGTTGTTTCGAAGCCAGGGCAGTCATTCGATACAAGGTTTTACCTGAACAATTACCTGACCGGCAAATATATCAGAACTGGTAATTTTGCGGTTATGACCCGGGCATATTCAGGCGACATGAACAAAGGCAACAACGATCTGGCCTATTTTGTTTCACAAACAGCCCTGTCGCAGTTTAACGCGAGCCTGGGCATCAGCAATGGCACGCTTTTAACCATGGGCGATATAATCAACGAAAGCGACCAGGCCGGAATCAAAGCTCTGATGTGGAGTTATGCCAACTATCCGGCGCAGCCCTGCCCTTATATTCCGGTGAACTTTTTGTTTGAAGTGGTGCGCGACAAGTATCAGAAGCTGGATTTTTTCAAGCTGGAAAGCGATGCTGCTGACAACATGCGCAAAGTGCATGACCGCGCGGCCCTGCCCGGCAATTCGATCTGGGCGCCACCAGAAGCACAGCCCAACAGTTATGCTTACTTTCAGTCGGCCGATTCCCTGCCGATCTGGTTATATAGCGCCACCAATCCCAATCTGGGCGATACATCGCAGGAAGTCTATTTTAAAGCTTCTCTGAAAAACTGCAACTACGATGACGCAGACTTTCGCAATGCACTGTTGAGCAGAGTTACGCATATCATAAGACTTCCGGGGAAAAAGTCGCCGGAGCTGGCAGGCGTTTCCGGCAGCGCGATTCAAGAAAAGTATCAGGAAATTCTGAAAAACCGCAAAATTCTTATCGAAAAGGATGGCAAGCTGGAATTTCACTCACCGGGAATTTATCAGATTATTGTCGGTGACGGATCGCAGCTCGAAAAATTCGAGTTTCTGCAACCTGTTGTTACCAGTTGCGGTGGCATTTTTGTCTTTGAAAATGCCGATGTCAGCATCAAAGCGATCTATCCGAGCACATCCGAGATGAACAGCCTCGGACAGCCGGAGCACGCTTTTTCGCTGATCTGTCTTGACGGCAAAATTCTGCTCAGCACCTCATATAACAGCACTACCGCTTACCCGGTGCATGCTTACCTGGCGGCCTTGTCAAAAACAGCGGCCGGCAGCCTGGGCAAGGCCTCCGGCAACGGCATTTACGTAAATGGCGGGGTAGCTGTCGCGACGGTCGAAGGCTTGTTTGAGGCCTATAAGAGAGATGGTGGAATTATACGATATAACCCGGTTTTTAATCCGAACTATCAGGTCAAAGCGGATCAGAGATATGGCTTCAGGTTACTGACCGACGGCGAAGTGGGAATTAAATTCAAGGGAGCGAAGTGAGCGATGCGAAGAACCGGCCTGACTCTGGCAGAAGTGGCTGTCGCTCTATGTGTGGCGGCGCTGGCCATTCTCCCGATTTTTACCGCCCTGCAAAGCTCATCGAGCCAAATTTACCGGGGCATCAACCATTATCAGGCGCAGTTTCTTATCAGCGAACTCTACCAGCAGCTGAACAATCTCGGCATTACACCAGGATTTGAAGGGTTGATAGCGCCCGCTTCCGATCTGAAGCAGCTGCTCGAAAGCTGCAACGACAAGCTCAGCGATAAAAACATTATTAACCCCAGAAACATTCGGTTTCCAGGCGCGCAAACTGTCGGGCTGCTGGTTTCACCGCTACCCGAGAACTTCGTCAATCGGCAGTTTCTCGTCGAGCGGGTCTTTGACAGCAGTTCCGGCGAGCTCAGCCATGACTGGTACAAGGTGACCATCAAAGTAGTCTGGAACGAGCCAGACGGGCAGGAAGCCGCGTTGGAAAGCTATGCATTTCTTGGTGTGAGACCTTAAAATGACAAAAAAAGCCGGTTTTACAGTTGTCGAGTTGATGATTGCCATAGTAATTTTTGCAGTTGTCGTGGTCATCGCTTTTTCCTTTCTCTCCGGCTTTCGGCGGCAGAGCGTCAAAGGCACTTCGATGCTTGATTCGACGGAAACACTCAATGACATTTACAACTCGCTTCAGCAGGATATGCTCAAGGCAAAGCTGTTTGAAGTAAGAGATCCCAACAATGACCTTATCCAGGCAAAGGCCGCAGCTTATTTCGATGGCGCTGCCGCCGCACCTGATTACGCAAGTTGCACTCTGATTTTAACTCTTTCTGACGGCAGCACAGTAAAATACTGCCAGGAAGGTGACTCTTTGCTGCGCCAGGAAACTGAAAAGAAATATCTCGGCGAGCATAGAATACAGAGAGCGGCCTTTTGCCCGGTAAAGTCTGTGAGCGCCAGCGGTGAAACTCTGTTTGATCTGCTGCTGGTAGAAATCGAAGCGCAACCGGCGACCGCCAGACCAGATGAGCGGCACAAAGCCATAAAAATGTCATTCTTTGTCACCCCGCCGCTTTGAACGGTCTATCAGAACAATCATTATTTTTGTTGTTAAAAGAAGTTAAAGCTGTGCCGATACAGGCAGCATGAAAAGTCGCAAACCCTTAATCTGTACCGCCACCGCAATATTGCTGTCAGTTGCCAGCAGCGGTTTTGCTCTCGACCTCGGCAGATTTCAGGCATTCATGTCGAACCCGCGCCGGCAGGAGGTCAAACCGGCTCCGAAGGTTCAGGAAATACAGGTGCCTGCATATTCAAGCCCGTATGGGAGCTCCGAAGCTGACGCATACTATGTTAATAACAGCCAGCCCGGGCAGTTTGTTCCGCTTGGCTCGGCACAATCGCAGCGCGATGGAGAGCACTACCTGCTGCCTCCACAGACCCGTGTTCCGGGAGAGTTGCGTCCACTGCTGACTGAAAGGCTGACGCCACGGCAGGGGCTCGCGATGGCCGGCGGAACAGGCGCGACACTGATTCCCTCACCCGGCGTATTAGAACCCGGCAAGATGGCAATCGGGGTGCACGTGCAGACCTTTCAGCTGTACAACATCAATGGAACCAAATACACCGACGACGATTATTTCGATACGAATGTCAGTATGGCCTGGGGTGTCGAGGACGGAATCGAGGTTTCGTTTGACAAGCCTTTCGCCAATCAGGACAGGTTCGACATTCCCGAGCCGCTGTATTTTAACTTCAAGTATCAGATGCCGGGCAATGTTACGCTCGGCGGCAGTTTCACCGGTAACGAAGGTTACCAGTCGGTCTGGGTCGCGGCCGGAGTTCCGGTTGCCTGGGTCGGTGTCGGCGTCAATTTTGGCGAAGACGACTACAAGTTCTACTACAACGGCTGGGAAAACCTGCGGCGTTCGCGCTACGGCGGCTATAACTACGCCTATGACAAGGGCGAGGGCTATGCCGACATGTTTTTCTTCATGATTGGCGGCGCCGTGCCGGTCAACGACCACCTGCGTTTCGTCTACGACTTCAACGGCGACAAGTTCAGTCTCGGATTCAGGTTCAATTACCAGAATTCGTTATACCTGAACGCTGCCTACGTTGCTGATGGCGACTACGAAAACCTGCCGTCACCCATTGCAGCCAAGCAGAGCGATAACTTCATCTTCGGCGCTACCATCGCGTTCTAAGAAGAAAAAGCATCCACCGATTACACAGATAGAATTGCAGGTTTCAGCAGGCCCCGGCCTGCGCCATCAATGAGGGTTCACATACACAAGTTAATGAGTCTGTATCAATAGATCGAAGAGACTCCGCTTATATCGGGCTCTCGGCCGGGACTCAACGCTACAACTCTCGCCAGGCGATAGCAATGGCGAATAGCTATGGATTTGGGTCAAAGGTGCCTGGCTCAAAGTTTTCGCTTATGAGATCCCGGCCTGCGCCCTCAATGAGGGTTCACATATACAAGTTAATGAGTCTGTGTCAATAAATCGAAGAGACTCCGCTTATATCGGGCTCTCGGCCGGGACTCAACGCTACAACTCTCGCCAGGCGATAGCAAT
>PGYA01000131.1 GCA_002839435.1 Candidatus Riflebacteria bacterium HGW-Riflebacteria-2
TTTTAAATAAGATTTAAATATAACAAGACGTTGAACCCGACCCGACCTATGGCATAGGGTCTGCGTTTTTGCTTGGCGTTTGCCCCTTGCTGGCGGTAAAATGAATTGGTTGGCAAATTGACTGAGCTGGTGCGGTGTTCGAAGCACACCCTACGCCATCCGCCATTCGGCGGCGGTCGGGCGGGTTAACTCTGCGTTATGAGTTGTGAAACATCCGAATAAAAAACGGAAAAATGAAATTTTCTTGCATTATTTCGTGTTAGGTGTTAGATTGATTTATCTTTTGAATGAGGTTGAGAAAATGTTAGTCAATTACAAATTTGAAAATTTTATGTCTTTTAAAGATTCAAACGAATTTTCTATGCTAGGAGTACGTTCGTTTAAAGAACATGAAGAAGATAATTTATTAAATATAAATAACAAAAAAATTCTTAGATCTTCTGTGATTTATGGCAATAATGCAAGCGGGAAAAGCAATTTTATAAACAGTATTGCTTTTATGAAGTATTTTGTATTAAATTCTTTCAAAAATGCCCTCTCCGAAGAATCAACTATTGAACCATTATTTTTTCTTTTAAATGATGATTCTGTCAGTCAGCCTTCGAAATTTGAAGTTTCATTTATTTTTGAAAAAATTGATTATAAATTTGGGTTTGAACTATTTTCAAACTCAGTTGTTAAAGAATATTTATACTATAAACCGAACAAAAAGGAAATTTATCTCTACAAAAGAGAAAACAGCAAAATTGATATAAATAAAACTTCATTTATTGAAGGAATTGATTTGAAGTCGAAAACTAAAGATAATGTACTCTTTCTAAGTGTAGTTGCACAATTTAATGGTGATATTTCGACAAAAGTTATTGAGTGGTTTAAAAATATAAATATTATTAGCGGTACAAACGATATTGGATTTAGTAGTTTTACAATTTCAAGATTACAAAATGATAAAAAATTTAATTCTTGGATTAGTCGAATATTACAATCTCTTGAGATTGCCAATATTTCGATTGCGGAACTTGATACAAAAGATATTGAATTAATAAAAAATAAAGATAAAATAAAAAATAAAGCTGTACAAACGATAATAAGTGCCTTGTACGATTTGTCAATAAATAAAAAGCATTTGCAGATTAATCTGTGGCACAAAAAATTTAGAAGCAATAATGTAGTAAGCGATTGTATTCCGTTTGATTTTAATACTCAAGAGTCCGAAGGCACAAAACGGTTAGTTTATCTTTTAGGACCCTGGTATGACACATTAAAGTATGGGAAAATACTTATTGTTGATGAACTTGACACTAGACTTCATACTTTGATAGTAAAATTTTTAATTCAATTTTTTCATCAACTCAATATAAATAATGCTCAGCTGATTTTTTCTTCACATGATGTTAATTTATTGGATAAGGATTTTTTTCGCCGTGATCAAATTTGGTTTGCTGAAAAAAATCAATTTGGAATTTCTAATTTGTACTCATTATCAGACTTCAAAGCTCTTAATGTTAGAAACACATCATCTTTTGAAAAAAATTACCTCTTTGGTAAATTTGGCGCAATATCATATTTGAAAATCAATCGTTCTTTTGCTGAGGATTTATTCAATGAGTAAAACCTCAAGGAAGCATTCTTTTCGATCTCAATTCAGCGGCGAACCAAGAAGACTAATAATTTTTAGTTTTGAAAACTTTGATCGCGCACAAAGTCAAACTTTCGAACAATGGCAGCAAGAAGGGATTCTTGCTGATTTTATGTCGAAGTTGCATGAATTTTCAAATTTGACCAGGCAAGAATTGATTCAAAATGGAAGTCTTGTTATTTATGGTGATTTCCCAAATAATTCAGATTTTTATCCCCCGAGACATATAAATCCATCTGTAAAGTGGGGCAGATTAAGGCTTAGCGGACGCCGAAGAGTTGCAGGATATATTGAAAATGAAACATTCTATATTGTTTTTCTCGATAAAGATCATAAATTTTACATACAAAATTAGTAACATATAGAGTTAACAACTCATAACAAGACGTCGAA
>PGYA01000132.1 GCA_002839435.1 Candidatus Riflebacteria bacterium HGW-Riflebacteria-2
TCTTTGACGGAAGGATTCGGCTCGATTCTAACGGATGATACGGCACAGGAATATGAAGCGGAAATGCACGAGAAAATAATGATCAGCCCCTATCTGGTTTTGGCTTATCTAGGCAAGGGCGATTTCGCGGGAGCTATAGTTGAACGCAACAGGACAATAAACAAAATCAACCAGTATATCGAAGTAAAAGAAGAGCGCAGTTATCTGGAGAATCCCTTTGCCCGGCTGCTTGCCGCCATTCTGTATGAAATGGAGAACAAACCGGACGACGCGAGAATCGAATACCGCAAAATGAAATGGGACGCCGAATCGGCGAGACTGGAGCAGAAGCGGCAGTCAACTGATCTGGCGATCCTGATTGATACCGGACTGGCGCCGCATAAATATCAGGTGAAATGGGGACCGCTGCCGGTAGTATCGAAAGATACCACCATCCAGTTAGGTTTTGCCTACGCTTCTTATGCGCCGACGGTTTCCGCAGTATCGCAAGTTGCCGTAAGCCTGGACGGAAATCCTGCGGGAGCTGCAGGGCTTCTCTACGATCTGGAAAATACGGTTCTTGCTCAGTATGAAAAAGATAAAGCGGCAATAATCACCAAAATGGTTTCCCGCATGACGGCCAAGGCGGCAACTCAAGTCTCCGCCCATGCAGCCGCCGACCGGGTAGCCAAAGATAATCCCCTGGCCGGATTTTTATTAAAATCGCTCGTGAATATCGGCAGCGCGGTCTGGATTGCAGTCGAGCAGGCTGATTTGCGCAGCTGGTCGACACTGCCCGGAAAGATTAATTATTTGCGGATCAACGGTCTTGATCCCGGCGAGCATAGGATTAAGATCGATTATGGCAGCGGCGTGCAGGAAAAAACAGTTAAACTGGAAAAGGATAAAATAGGGATTGCCTATTTTTCGTTTGCTAAGTAGAATTAACCTGCGGAGGGAACAATGAAAACAGGATTCAGCTTATTTATATTAATTATTCTCATCAGCTTTGCTGCCGGTTGTGCGCCTACAATCAAATATGAGATAAAAGATGAAGAAACGGTAACCGGCTCAGACTGGTCGGCCAAAGACTTAAAAGATGTCAGTGATTACATGGCTGGTTCTGTCAGGCAGGCTGCTTTTATCTCCAGCCCGCAATACGCCAGTGAAAGGCCGCGTTGGATGTTGGCCCGCGATATGAAGAATGAGACGGACGAACACGTCAATACAAGGACCATTATGGAGAAAATCCGCACCAGACTGATCAACGGAGGTATCGCCAGTTTCATTGACGATCAGGCCGTCGAAGACATCTTGAATCAGATGAAATTGCAGCAGTCGGGATTGTTTGACAATAAAACTGTCGCCCAGGTAGGGAAATTAGTCGGCGCCAAGCTGATCCTTCGAGGCACCATTTCCAGCATCCGCAAAAAAACAGAAAGAAAAGATATTATTTACTATAACATCACATTGCAGCTGGTTAGCATCCAGACCGGGGAAATCATCTGGACGGATGAGAAGGAAATTCAGCGTCTGACCAGCAAATCTATGTTCCGCTGAGATCAACGGAATCAGGATGACCGGGGAGCTCGTGCAATAAGGCCTGAGGGACATGCATGCCTGACCTTAAGCGCAACAATCTTGATAAATCATTATCCCCTTATCTTCTCCAGCATATTGCCAATCCCGTATGGTGGCAGGAATGGAGCCCGGAAATAATTGCCGGCGCAGTTGCCGAGGGAAAACCGCTTTTTGTTTCCGTAGGCTACGCAACCTGTCATTGGTGTCACGTCATGGCTGCCGAGGCTTTCTCGGACAGCGATACAGCCAACTATCTTAACAGTCATTATATCTGCATCAAGGTTGATCGGGAACAAAGGCCGGACATTGATCAATTTCTGATGAATTTTCTGCATGCGCAGAGCGGCAGCGGCGGCTGGCCTCTCAACGTATTTCTGACCGCCGATCTCCGCCCCATCTATGCGCTGACCTATGCGC
>PGYA01000078.1 GCA_002839435.1 Candidatus Riflebacteria bacterium HGW-Riflebacteria-2
CGGTCTTGAAGACTTCGTTAAAAATGGCATCGACCCCGAAAAAAAGCGTTCCGGCGGCGTATTCGACAAAATCGCCAGCTATCGCGAAGAAGCCAAAGTCCGCTTGACCAGCAACTTCAGATCGAATGCTTCTGTCAGCTACGACTCAAGCGGCGAACCGCATAACGCTCCGGTCGATACTCCCAATTTATCGACCAAGGGTTGACAGAGTCGTGTTTCAAGATTCCTAATCTCGATACTTCCTTAAACGGCCTGTAAGACTAAGGCTGCGCAAGCTTCTCTGATGTGCCGGGGTCAGGGCTTCGGAAAATCGTTCGTGCGCAAAACTTTCTCGGCCAGTCCGGTTATGTTTTGCTGGTGGTTCAGATATAATGATATTAGTATATTGTCGGCTCGTTGGCGAGCGTGAAGAATCTGGTTGCTAAGGCAGGAAATAAGGAAAGCACGACAAATCTTTAAGGCAAACAGGTGAGCATTAAGATGCGATACCAGTTTCAAAGTTACAGTCATAGAACCGTATTACTGGTTTCATTGGCCATGGCGATAGCAGACCTGCTAGCCATGCTCTCTACCGGGCTCCTGCATGGGGTTTCAGAGGCTCTCGCCAATCCTTTTACGCTAAGCAGTCTGACCATGCTGTTGCCATTTCTGGCAGTCATCCTAATTTTCTGGTTCTGGCTGATCAGCGTTCTCATGCTAACAACTTACCCATATAAAATCGCTTTTGGAGCTGGTGTCGCATTGCTCTCGGCGCTGATTCTCTCTATTCCATGCACACTGTTGTTGCCAGACTTTCCGACGCGGCCTTTTGCCGGATTCCATAGAGTTGAAGCATATATGCTGGGCATCCAGGTCTTTGTGTTCATTCCATTAACGGCTTTTCTATCAGTAGCAGCTGTTGTAAAAAACCTGATTAACAGGTTTCAGACCTGAGAATATAGGCGCCGTCACGCGAACAAAGCTCACATCTATTCCTCCGCATTGATCAGCTCAAAAAAAAGCAAAAATCATTTATACTGACAAGCATTTTGCTGCCCCCCCCCTTCTGTAACAATTTCAGCACCATTCTGCTGAACACCCCAAAAAATGCAACCCCTGAAAATGATTCTTGTCACAGCAGCAAATATTATTTCTATACACAATTTCATTGTTCCGGTTTTATTCAAAGGCCGCAGCCTTCAGCCGGGTTGCTTTTTCTCCAGCGATTCGCTTCGCTCACAAGCTTACAAAAAAGCAATCCCGTCTTCAGGCCTTGCAACTGCTGAATGAGCATTTATATAGATAAGCATTCTAGCCCGTTAACTGCCTCAGGTAAAAGATACGAAAAGACTGTTGCATATAGACGAAAGCTCATGTTGAATGAAGCAGGAATCTGGTTTAAACTGCTGCCATGGCACCAATCTTTTACCGCAAGCTGGTTCGTGACAAAATACCCTCGATCATAGCGAAAGAGGGCAAGCAGGCTGTAACTCGCCGGCTTGAATCTGGAGAGCTTGAGTATTTTCTTCGTTTGAAGCTTCTTGAAGAGGCTTATGAGCTGTTCAAAGCCAAAGACAGTCCTGAATTTGCCAAAGAAGCGGCAGATGTGTTTGAGGTCATACAGGCCCTTGCCGGTTGCTACAATGTTCCGTTGGCGCAGATTGAGGAAACCAGGCAAAAGCGGGCTGAAAGTCGTGGCGCCTTTGCGGATCGGCTTTATTTGCATGCTGTTTATTCAAAAGACGAGCAAATTCCGGAGCACGAATCAGAAACAGGTTGTCTGTTGAACCCCTTCGTTGTATCGACGTCAAGCTCGCCAGCATTGCTGGAAGTCATAAAACAGGAACTGGCCGAGAGCACGGAATGCCAGATTGCTTCTGCATTTTTAACCAGAGGCATGATTAACCTTTTAAAGCGACCGCTTGAAGAGTTTCTTGCACGAGGCGGTTCTTTACAGTTGCTTACTTCTACCATGAACGATTTCAATAATCCTGAAGATCTGCTTCACATTCAGAACTTGCATTCAGGGCTGCAATTGAAAGTGTTCTATCCGGCAATAGACGATCGGGTAGATCGTTTCAGCCAAGTTCCGCCAGCCTTTCACCTGAAGTGCTTTTTGTTCAAAAAGGCCGATGACCGAAACTCGTTGATTATTGGATCTTCAAACATGACTGGTGGCGGCCTGCGTGATAATGAAGAATGGAATTTTTTCTCGAACTCGGAAGTGAATTTGCCATTCAATCGCGAAGACGACCGCACAATTTTTCAGGTTGCTCATGAAAACTATCTTAAATACTGGCATCAAGATGCTATTGAAATCTCCGGGGAATTTCTGGAATATTACCGCAATCGTTACGAGAAGTCTCGTCAGATACGTTCGAGGTTGCTCAAGGAATTAGCTGTTGAGCGCACAACAATGCGTTGTCCAAAACCTCGTCAAAGCCAGCTGGAAGCATTGGAGCAACTGGCTGAAAGGCGCAGCAACGGAGTTCAAAGGACTGCTGTAATAGCAGCCACAGGGCTGGGCAAAACGCACCTGGCAGCTTTTGACTTTGCTCAAAGTGGGCTGAAGAACGTTCTATTTCTTGTACATCGTGAAAATATTTTGACCAGCGCTCGCGAGACATTTCGAGAAGTGCTTGAACAGCCGGAATTTGGCGAACTTTTTACAGGCAATATTTCAGCCAGTGCTAAAAAGCGTATTGCCAGTTCTGAACAAAGCGTTTTTGCGATGGTTCAGACGCTTTCGCGCTCTGCTACGCTGGGAATGTTTGCAAAAGACCGCTTTGAATACATTGTGTTCGATGAATTTCATCACAGCGAAGCATCCACCTACAAAAAAATCCTCGAACATTTTGAATGTGAATTTTTCCTGGGTCTGACTGCAACTCCGGAGCGAATGGATGGCCGTGATGTTTTGCGGCTTTGTGATTATGATATTGCTTATGAGGCTAGACTCTTTAATGCGATAGATCAGAGGTGGCTGGCTCCTTTTCAGTATTTTGCGATATACGATCCGACCGATTACGGCAAGATTCGCTGGACAGGTGTTGGCTATGATGAGCAGCAACTTGAAAAGGCTCTTAGTAGCGATACGAGAACTGAGATAATCGTTGGCAATCTCCTGGCATATTTACCATCTTCAGGTAAAATCAAAGCTCTGGCATTCTGTTCAAACATAGGCCATGCGCAATATATGACCGAAGCATTCAATCGCAGTGGTATAGATGCAGCCTGTTTGACTGGTGATTCTTCAGAAATCGAGCGAGTAGCTGTTATTGACCGCCTGCAGTCAGAGAACGATTCTCTTAAAGTGATTTGTTCCGTCGATATTCTCGGTGAAGGCGTAGACATACCAGCTGTGAGTCACGTTTTATTATTGAGACCGACAGAATCGCCAACGGTCATACTTCAGCAGTTGGGTCGTGGGCTTCGTCTCACAAGAGACAAAGAATATCTGGTTGTCCTTGATTTTGTCGGCAACTACAGAAATTCTTATGTCATTCCAATGATCATGACTGGCGAGTATTCTGTTTCAACCGACAGGCCGTTGCGCGTTCCACCACATTTCAGGTTGCCGGTCGGCTGCAGTGTTGACGCCGATTTGCGCGTGCAACGCATCTGGGAAGAAGATATAAAGAGGACATTTTCCCCACGGCGCCGCGATGAGTTCCTTCTCGATGCATATAAGCGCATGAAAGAAAAACTTGGCAGTTCTCCGACATTGCTTGATTTTCTGGCCAATCCGGAAGCGGCTCATCCGAAAGATTTTGTAAAGGTTTTCAATAACTGGCTGCGAGTTAAGGAAAGAGCTGAAGACCTTTCGGATTATGAAAAGACTTTGCTGAACAGCCCTGGCGAAAAGTTCCTGCAGCATCTCGAAAAAGAGTTGAGTCCAAGCAAGTCTTATAAAATGGTTGTATTGAAGGTATTGCTGGCGGACTCTCAGAAACGTACAAATTGGCCGGTAAGCTGGCTTGCAGAGGGATTTAAAAATTATTATCTGACTCATCCGGCGCAAATGCATGACTGTTCTTTGCTTGAGGGTGAAGAAAATCCGTTTAGTGTGGCTGTTAGTCGTTTTGCACGGTTGCTGCGGGACATGCCACTTAAACATCTTTCAAATCTGCCGGAGGATTATTTTATATTTGATCGAAGTAATCTATCGTTCATATTGAAACCTGAAGTCGTAAATTACTGGCTCAGGCCGGAGTTTCGAGTATTGATCATTGAAAGGGTTGAATATGCTTTGGCCCTATATTTTCATCGTAAAACTTCGCTGAATAAGCAAAGAAATGCGGGGAACGCACAAATAATTGCAGAAGTGGGTAATCTTGAGGCTGAAAAAGCTGATCAGATCGTTCTGCCATTCTTTTCTGATCTGAAGATGGCTGCTGGAGCTCTTGATCAAATGAATTCTTCTGAAACAGCATCTGAAAGTATCTCTGTGAGACAAAGCGGGAACTTGTCAGCAGATCGTCATTTTGTCGTTAAAATCAGCGGCAACTCAATGGATGGTGGCAAAAACCCAATTCAGGATGGCTCGCTGGTCATTCTGGAAAAAATTACTCCTGACAGAGGCGGCAGTACTGCCGGAAAAATCGTCGCAGTTAAATACAACAACGAATTTGGCGATACTGCCTATGCTTTGAAAAAAATCAAAAAAACTTCAGATGGCAGCTACTATCTGGTTTCAAATAACAGGAAATATCCAGAAGTAAAAATAGACCCGGGTAAACTGTTCCCATTTGCCCGTTTTATCAGCATTGTCAGCCAATAGTCGCGCATTTATCATATAATCCCAAGGATGAGCAGTAACAGTATGAGGCCGCAGCCACAGCCGCAGCAACCGCTGTCGTTGGTGGATCGGCTGGGTTGGCTGAAGACGTAGCCGAAGAAGAGCAGCAGCAGGATTGGCCAGAATTTGATCACAGTTACGCCGCCGACTACAATTGCGCCGAGAAGCATGAGGGTGCCGACGGCCTGCAAGGCCCCAGGTGGTGAGCCGCGGACACCGGAACCGGCAAAAGCGGAACCGAAGGTAAAGAGTGTTATAACCGCGAGAACGGCCACGATAAATCCTGAGAAACCTGCGTTGTCTGACTCGGTTGGCGGTTTTTGCCGGGTTGTGGCTGCTGTCTGTGGTCTTATTGTCGGGGCGGCAGGGTGGGGGAGATGGTCGTATTTTTCGGCTGGCAGATCGCCGTCGCCGCAGGTTCCGTAGGTGGGAGTTTCTGTGACGGCCGGCGCTGCAACTGTCTGGTTTTCTGCTGCGACAACCGGAAACTCCAGTTCTGCTAAAGGCCGTGTCGGTTCGCTGGCTTTAACCGGCGCAACAGTCGGCGTTGGGGCAGCCTGTGGTGTGACGGGATTTTTGGTGTTTTCGTTTTTTTTGCGCAGCTGCTCGGCGAGATCGCGCAATTTTGGCCGGGCGGGCTCAGCCTCGGCGCTCTGGTGAAGTTGTCGCAACTGCTCGATCGCCCGCTTTCCCTCGTCGGAAATAGCGGCGGTGACAACTGTGCCGATGCTGGCAAGCAGCAGCAAAAGGTCGCACCAGAGCCCTGATCTGGCAGGTCGCATGGTTTCTCTCCCCGATCTCTCTCTGCATTATTGTGACAGCTTTTACTGCAACTGTCAAAACAGCGCCCGTCGATCAGGCTGTAATAGTTGCTGCCGCCGGTTGTTCCGAAAATGGCACCCTTCACCTTGAATCGCAAGCATTATCGCATGCCCGCAATCATCATCCAGCAGGTCTGGACTTGAAAAGACAAAAAACTGGTGCGAACTGCGAGCTAGAGTCTTTCTAACAATGCAGTTGCAACCAGTTTTCTCGAACGGCCCGGCCAAAGTATCTTTTACTGTCGGCGCCGGATTACCGTTGTGTCGTTATGGTTTGCGCTTTGGCTGTTTCTCTTCAGCATGTTTGACTTTGTCGTCATGCTTCTTGGTGGTCTGTTTTTTTGACTTGTCCTTGTCTTTCTTGCCGCCTTTGTCTCCCATATAAGCTCCTGTCATACATTAAATTTCTTTCGCCTTAATGGCATCGCATTCGGAAAGATTCCGTCTGCCAGTTCTCATTATACCAGAGCGCTGGTTATAACTGGCATAAAAGTAAATATAAGCTGATTCAGCTGTCAGGATTTGCCAGACAATAGAAAACCGGCAGCAACAACATGGTAAAAATTGCCGAGACAAGAATACCGCCAACTGCCGCGAGCCCGATTCCTCGACGCAATTCGCTCCCAAGGCCTGAGTCAAGTGCGATCGGCAGCATACCAAACACCGCAGCAAGAGTAATCATGGTGATAGCACGCAATTCGTGCGTGATTGCAGCTTTCATTGCCTGCGATGGCAGTTTTCCCTGCGCCCTGAAAAAGGCAACCTTATCCATAATCAAAATGGCGTTGTTAACGACAATGCCGATCAGCATTACTCCGCCAAGCAGAATCATCATTGATATCGGCTCGCCACTCAACGAAAGAGCCCACACACAGCCAATCAAGCCTAACGGAATCGTCAGCAATATTATCAGGGGCTGCGAAAATGAATTCAAAATGCCAGCCAGAAGCAGATAAGTCAAAATAAATGCAATTATTCCAACTTCGATAAAATCTGCAACCCCTTCACGCATTACCTGAATCTTTCCGATGAACTCTGCAGAATAACCGGCAGGCAGACTATCTTCGAGCAACTGCAGTAATCGATCGGCAGCACTGCCCAGAGGCATGTCCGGCGAAGAATTCGCATAAAACATGGTCGATCGCATTTTATTGTGACGACTTATTAGAATTGGCGACTGCTGCCGGTTGATATCGACAAAGTTTTCTAATATCACCGGGTAGCCAGGCAACCCAGGGAACTGCAGCCCGGCTATCTGAGCAACGCCCTGCTGCTCGAGCATCTTTACTCTGATGTCATAAGTGCGGCCTGCCTTCTTGTATGAGGCGGCGTAGCTGCCCTCGATATTAGTGCGCAATGCCATGCCTAGATAAGAAGCAGGAACCTTGACGTCGCTCAAAACCGCTCGGCGTGGCATTATGCGCAATTCATTTTTCCCCGGGCGCACAGATGAATCAACGTCACGAATCCAGCCGGCTTTGCTGGTTTGCTCAACTAACCTGTTGGTTACGTCATCGAGAACGGCGAAATCGTTACCGCAGATTACTAATTTAATTTCAGCTCCGGCGCCGACCTGATCGGGTAAAGAAATTGTCACCAATGTATCAGGAATCTGCGATAAACGCGCAGAGATCATATCGCGCAATTCAAAAATACTGGTATTGCGCTCGGTTTTATCGTTGAAAACGCAGAGAATTTGCGCCAGATAAACACCTTCTGAAGTCTGTCCAATGTTGCCGTCGATTTTCCCGGCAGTAATCAGACTGTGCTTGAGATGCGGCAGATCTGCCAGGCGCTTTTCAATTTCTTTTACGTCTGCGATGGTTCTTTCGAGTGAAAACGAAGTTGGAAGCTCCAATTTTACAATGATTTCGCCGCGATCAGAAATCGGCAGAAAACTGAAACCGAGCCTCGGCACCAGCCACAATGCATGTATCAGCAACAGTCCGGAAATACCGACACAAACATATGAATAGAAGCGATTGTGCAACAAGTTTTCGATAAAACTGGTTGTCAGAGAGGTAAAACGAGCAAAGCCGCGGTTCCAGCCGGCTTCAATTCTTGCCAGAAATCCGCTTTTACTCTCTTCACGTTTGAGAATTTGCCCTGATATGGCTGGAGTAAGAGTGAACGAAACAAACAAGGATATGGCTGTGATTCCAACCATGGTAATGGCAAACGGAATAAAGAACTGCCCGATCTGCCCACTCATCATACTGATCGGAAAAAGCACAACAATGTTTGTGCCTGCACTCGCAATGACTGCGGCAAAGATATTTTCCGTGCCTTTAATCGCGGCAGTTTTACTATCGTCTGCAGTTTTGAGTTCAACCGTGATACTTTCGAGCACAACGATCGAATTTGTTACCAGAATGCCGATAGAGAGACCAAGCGCCAGCAGCGTAACCGTATTCAGCGAGTAACCAAGTAGTGAAATCATGAAAATGCTGGCAATAACGGTTATTGGCATGGTAATCGCAACAATCAGTGTCGATTTGAGGTTATATAGAAAGAAAAACATGAGGACGGCAGTGAGCACAATGCCCTGCCAGATATTGCTGACTGCACTGTCGACCGATGCCTGAATATAGTTACCTGTATCTGAAACCCAGATCAGTTCTATTCCGCCGGGCAACTCTTTTTTTAGCTGCTCTATTTTCTGTCTGACTCTATCGACGACATCTACCGCGTTGGCATCAGCCTTTTTGATGATGCGCACGGCAATTGCAGGCCGACCATCGACGGAAGCACTCTGCCGCAATTCTTCGCTGCCCATCAGAACACTGCCAATGTCGCGAAGATAACAGCGTTGCCCTTTGCTGTTCGCTATTTCCAGCTTCTCTAACTCAGAAATTTCGCTTACTTCAGCGTCAAATTTAATGGCATACTCGATTCCCTGCTGTCTGATGCGCCCAACCGGAATCATTCTTATCTCGCGACGCAGCATATTTACGACATCCATGCTGGTCAATCCCTTTGCCGCCAGGCGATTGCGATCGAGCAGCACCTGAACTTCGCGTTGAGAACCGCCAGTTAAGCTGATATCAGCAACTCCTTTTATCGTGGCGAGCTGGTCACGACATTCATTGTCTGCGTAGTCGAACAACGCATCCAGCGGCAGGCTGCCAGTAATGGCAAAATTAGCTATCGGCTGCGCGTTGATATCGAACTTGAGCACGCGCGGCTTTTCAACCCCTTCAGGAAAGTCATTGACGATGAGATCGAGTTTTTCTCGAACGTCATTAGCGGCGAGGTCAACATCGATGCCAACATTAAACTCGAGAAGCGTCTGGCAGACATTTTCCATACAGGCCGAGCGTATGCTTTTAAGCCCATCTAGGGAGCCAACGGCATCTTCGACCTGTCTGGCTACGTCTGTTTCTATTTCACCTGGAGAAGCGCCCGGGTAAACTGTTACCACGGTAATATAGGGCATGTCGGTTTTGGGAAGCTCTTCGAGCGCAAGTTTGCGATATGAGTTGATGCCCAGGCCCGTGATGGCCAGCATCAAACAGAAAACAGCAACCGCCCGCCTGACCGGGAATTGTAAAAATCCCATCTTATCGGCCTCCAGCTGATATTTTTACCGGCTGCCCATCGTTAAGCAGGTATTGTCCCTGCGATATCAACTGCATTTCAGGCTTGAGTTGATCCGAAAAGACTTCAGTCATGCCATCATTTTCGAGCCCACATGTAACCTTGACCATGCGCGCTTTGCCATTTTCGACAATAAATACAATTCGACTCTGCTCGCGTTGAAGAATCGCGTTATCGGGCACAGCCAGGCCTTCCCGGCGCAAAAGAAGAACATTTAGTTCAACAAGTTCACCAGGGATCATCTGAGATTCATGTGCCAGGCTGGAGCACTTGATCTGAAAAGTGCGCAAGGCCGGATCGATTACCGGACTCTTATAAGTGATTACCGTCTCAGTCGGCCTGGACGCGCGAGTGCTTATTTCCACAGTAGTTGAGCCAGGAATAACTCGATGATAATACTCAGCCGGCAAATATGCCTTAACCTCGACTTCTTTCAGGTCTTTTATCAACAAAATCGGTATGCCGGGCGCCGCCATTTCGCCAGGTTCCTGCATTCTGGCAATAACCCGACCACTAATCGGCGCATATACTTTTGAATCTGCGAAATCCTTCTCAGCGATACGTACCGCCAGTTCCGCCTGTTTAAGCTGTTCTCCGGCCAGGTCTATGATGGCCTGTACATGTTCAACTGTCAATTCGCTCATTCTATGTTTGAGTTGAATTTTTTCGTAGTTGTCTTTGCTGGTAGAATTTTCTTCCCAGAGCAGCCTGAAACGATCAAAATCCAGTCGAGCTTTTTCAAGATCAGCTACTGCCTGTTTTCGCTGTGCCTCTTTTTCCTTCAACGAATATCTGGCTATAGCCAGTTCCTGTTTGCGAATCTCGACATTTTTCTGCAACTTGACAGAATCAATCTGAAACAGGCAGGTCACACCGGCTTCAACCTGGTCACCTTCTTCAACAAAAACAGCTTCAATCGGACCAGGTATGCGGGCAGAAACCTTGGCGGTATTAACCGCTTCAGCGCTGCCCTGAATCTGCAAACACTCGGCAAAAACCTTTGTTGTAACTGGTTTTACTGCAACAGCAATTTCCTTAGCCGCAATCGATAAAGGCAACAATATCGAGAGTAGAACAAACAGCGCAAGCATAACGTTTACAGTAACTTTCATTACTTTTTCCTTCCATGGTCGATTTTTAGCCACTGCAAAGCAATTTCACCAATCTGTTTAGCAACCGCATCGATGAAATCTTCTGAATAGGAAGAAAGGTTATTGGCCAGAAGTATCACGTTGCGCCCGAACACATAAAAGAAGATCTGCCCGACAACAGAGTAGGCCCAGCGTCGTGCTTCTGCTGGTTCAATCGCTGCGTCGTAATGCAAAGCCAGATCGGTCAGATAATCAAAGTCTGGTGAAAAGAGCTCGATCCCAATTTTATGCACTTCAGAAGGCACATCAAATATGGCACGAACAATCAGCCTGCCATACCACTTCGGAGTTGTCGAACTGAGAAGAAATCTGGTGCGCTCAGAAACATAGGCTGAAAACTCGCGGGCAAGCTTGGCTGGTTTCGTTTTGTCACTTTTTTTAGCTGGTATCGGCGTCATGATTACACCAAGCACAAATCTGAGGGTTTCTAAAAACAGATTTTGTTTGCCGCCAAAATGATAGTTTACGGCAGCAATGTTCTGGTTGGACTTTTCTGCAATCATCTTAATGCTAGTGCCAGCAAATCCGTGTTCTGCAAAAAGTTCGCCGGCTGTTTCGATCAGCAGGTCACGCGTCGAGATTTTTTTGTCCGCCATTATGTTCACCTCTATAATTATTTCCCATTATAATTAAAATGATTGTTTAAATCAAATGTTTGTTTTAAAATGTGTGGGTAATTGATCATATTTGCATTCTTGCCCATAAATTTTCGCTGAACCACAGATGGAAATGAAAAAACGATGGAGGCTATCATGAAAATAAGCAGCAAACGCATCGACTCATGCCTGATTTTGCTGATCTTTACGCTGTTCACAGTTTCTGCCATTCGCGCCGAAACCCTCAACGTTGGCGTTATCACAGATGTACAAAGCGAACGCATGGCCGATCTTCTGGTCAGAACCCGAAAAGAGATTAAAAATCTCATCAGCGAAACTGATGAGATTGTGTTTTCACCAGAACACCATAAAATCGCCAGTTTTGACCACAAAACTACGGTGGATGCTATTGAAGGTCTTTTCCGTGATCCCGATGTCGATGTAATTCTTTGTCTTGGCCCGGTAGCATCTCATCTGCTGGCACAGCGCGAAAAATATGCTAAACCAGCTTTTGCAGTTCATATAATAAACGCAAAAATGCTGGGGTTGCCATTGCATGATGGAACCAGTGGCGTTGAGAACTTCTGCTATATTGACATGGCAATTGATATTGGCCGGCATATAGACCGCTTTCAGGAAATCAGCGCGTTTAAAAACCTGCATCTGGTAATCAGTTCTTTTATGCTTGAAGGAATTCCCCGGTTAACCGAAAGTCTCACCAGTATCGCAGCAGAAAGAGATGTCGAACTGACAATAGTCGAAGCTGACAAAAACAGCATCGAAAAGGCTTTTCAGCAGCTGGATGCGGCTGAAGCGATCTATCTTGCTCCACTGATAGACATTGCTGCCGAGCAACGTGATCAGCTCATAGCACACATCAACAGCAAAAAAATACCAAGTATGAACATGCTTGGACAACAACCGGTCGAAAGAGGTGTCTTTGTAAGTATTACCACAGAGTTCGATACCCAGAAACTGGCCCGCCGCATAGCCATCAATCTTCAGCGCCTGCTGGCCGGAGAAAATCCAGCCAGCTTTCAGACGGGATTTCCTCAAAGCGAACGGCTCACCATAAACATGCAGACTGCGCGTGAAATCGGCATTTTCCCGACCTGGGAGCAGATGACTGATGCCGTTCTGATCAATGAAGAACCCGAAGTTCGCGAAAAGAAGATTTCACTGACGGAGGTTATTCACACAGCTTTGCAGCGTAATCTGCAGCTTATCGCCAAGCGACAGGAGTTGAATTCGGGCGAACAGAAAATAGAACGCGCACGAGCGCAGCTCCGACCGAAGTTGAGTGCTTTCGGGCGACAGTCTGTTCTCGACAATGATCGTGCCGAGTCCATTTTGACACCTGCCCAGTATTCAACAATTATTGGCAGCGACCTGCAGTATGTTATCTATAATGAACCGGCCCGTGCAAACATAGATATACAGAAGCTTTTTCAGGCAGCACGCAAGGAAGAAGAGCGGGCGCTGCTTCTCGATATTATAAGAGACGCTGCTATCGCCTATTTGAATGTGCTCAAGGCAAAGACTTTGCAAACGATACAGCATGACAACCTCGAAGTAACCAGAACTAATCTTGAAATTGCCAGGCTACGGGAGCAGATTGGTTCATCAGCTCCAGCTGAGGTTTACCGCTGGGAGATTCAGATGGCAAGTTCCCGCCAGGCAATTATTGACGCTACGGCCAGACGTAAAAAAGCGGAGCTGGCATTGAACCAGATTTTGAGTGCCTCGCAGGAAGAGGAGTTCAGCACGGTTGATCAGGACATTTTTTCAGAAGTTTTCTTTCTTGATTATCAGCGCATTGCGCCATACGTAGATAATGCCAATGGCTATCGCTCATTCAGGGATTTTCTGGTCAACGAAACCTTCTTTTTTGCTCCTGAAATTCAACAGCTGAACCGAGCGGTCGAAGCTTCTGACCGTTTATACAACTCAGCGCGGCGACGCTACAGTCAGCCAACTATAGCGTTGCAGGGAAATTTCAGCCGAACAATCAGAGAAACTGGTGTTGGAGACACAAAACCTGCTATGCCAGCGCCCTTTAACAGTGTTTTTCGTTACCCCGATAAAAATGACTGGAGCATTGGCTTGAACGTGTCAATTCCACTTTATGAAGGTGGAGATCGCAAAGCCGCTATAAAAGAGGCTGAGGCTAGTGCCAACAAGCTTGCAGCCGACAAACTTCAGTTGATGCAAAAGCTGGAGCTCAACACCAGAACCTCCCTTGAGGATGTCCGCGCTTCATTTTCCAGCATAAAACTGTCAAAAACTCGTTCTGAATATGCTGCCAAAGTCTTGCAAATGGTGCAGAATGCCTACTCTCAAGGATTGATAAGTATTCTTGATCTAATCGATGCACAAAATGCCGCTCTGATAGCAAATGAGGCTTCTGCGAACGCAATATTTGCATTTCTAAGCGATTTTATCAGGGTTTCTCGTGCTGTTGGCACTTTTGAGTTCATTCTGGATCAAAGGAGCAACGAATGTTGGTATGAGCGCCTTCAAGAGTTCTATCAAAACAATCCACAGGTCAGAATAATCAAGCGCAAGCAGTATGAAAAAACACCTGAAAATGTTGAACCGGCAACCATGCCAATTAAAGAACCATGACTTGTTGAAAACCTGGAATGCTGGTAAAGATAGAATTATTGTTCTTTGCTATTTGCCGGTTGCTTTGATAATGATGGATTTGCCAGGCTGGAAGACGCTGTCGTCAACCGAAAAAATCTGTAAGTATTTTACGACTGTTTGATGTATATCTGTATCAAATAATCTCAAGGAGAAAATCAAATGAAGTATGTTGCAAAATATCTACTTTTTTTGTTTTGTATGTGTTCGGGGCTTGCATATGCACAAGAGCCCAAAGCATTTTCGAGCATGACTCTGGCGGCGACAGAAGCTGCAATAAAAGCCGGTCTTGATGTTAATTCCCACGACGAAAAGAACGCAACGGCACTGATGTGGGCAGTTGCTCACAACCCGGACCCGGAGGTCATTGCTGCGCTCATCCGGGCAGGAGCCGATGTAAATGCCAGAGACACAAGTGACAATACAGTTTTGATCTGGGCAGTTGCCAACAATCCACGGGCAGAGGTCATTGCAGAACTGGTTAAAGCAGGTGCAGATGTGAACGCAAAAACAGACGGTGGTGCGACAGTTTTGATAATAGCAGCCGCTAACAACCCGAATCCAGAGGTCATCAGGGTGCTTGTTAAAGCTGGGGCAGAGGTAAATTTTAAAATAGAAGCTGGCTCGACTGCTTTGTTCTTTGCCGCCGAATTTAACAAAAAGCCAGAAATCATTGCAGAACTTGCCAGTGCTGGAGCAGACGTAAATATGAGAGACACATTGGGCGTTACGCCCTTGTGCAAGGCTGCTGCCTGGAATACCAATCCGGCAGTAATCACAGCATTGATTAAGGCAGGAGCCGAAGTGACCGAAAGAGATAAAAATGGCGCAACGCCTCTGTTTGAGGCTGCGAAATACAATCGCAACCCGGAAGTCGTGACCGCGCTTGTGAAGGCCGGAGTAGATGTGAATGCTAAAGACCAGGAGGGCATGACTGCCTTGATGGGGTCGGCACAGTATAACAACAATCCAGAAATGATAACTGCGCTGGTTAATGCCGGTGCAGAAGTGAATTCTTGCGACGATAAGGGCATGACAGCTTTGATGCGGGCCGCACGAATCAGCCCGAACCCGGAAGTGATATCAGCTCTGGTTAAGGCCGGCGCCGATGTTAATGCCACAAATAAAGATGGTCACACGCCTATCATTGCGGCAGCACAGATGAATTCCTGTTCAGATATAGTTTCAGCGCTTGCCAGCGCTGGCGCAGAAGTGAATGCTACCGATAAATTTGGTTATACGGCACTGATTGAGGCAGCCTGGCATAACAGGAATCCAGAAGTGATAATGGCTCTTCTTAAGGCAGGAGCGGACGCGAAATTAACAACCAAATCTGGTAAGACAGCCTTTGACTACGCCAAAGAAAATGAACATCTCAAAGATTCGCCAGCGTGTTCGGCGCTTAGCCAGTAAATACAAGGCTTACTCATAAGATTCAGCCTGTGGTGTTTCAGGCGTTTTTTTGCCAGAATCTTCCAGTGGCATAATTATCGGGTCAGGGAAGCTTATAAATTTGAATTCCCGGGGATTCGGGAAGCATTTGTCGGTGAGTGCAATCATCAGGCCAGCCAGCATGAGAAGAATGAAGCCATAAAGAAACAGGCTGACTGCTGAACTTATTAAATCACCTGCTATGCCGGTAATGCTCCCCTGGCTGGTTTTGTCGCCACCTGAGCAGGTTTTTGCAATTATAAGCGCCGCGCCGCAGAACGCGCTCCAGGTCGTGACAATAGTGAAGAGCATGGCGGCTGCATAATGAACATTGTAGGTTATTTCAAACAGGAAGCTGGCAAGATAAATAATCAGCCCATAAATAAGTGCGTAGCCAGCGTATATTATTATCAGTGGCAGTTTGTGATACTCGCGTGTGAGATCTTTGTTTTCTGCTAACTCGATGCCGCAACCCCGGCAGACTGGTTTGACAACGTCCGCTTGCAATACAACTCTGGTTCGACACTTTACGCAGACGAGCGGGATATATCGGTCTCTGACGCAGATAAAGTAGAAAAAAGGAAGCCCAAAAAGAAATACCGCCATAATCAGCATTGCAAGAAGCATAACAATTTGCATAAAAGGGTTGTCCCTTTCGACATTTTTGTCAGAATATGACTTTGCTAGCCTGCAGGGCAGCAAACTAACTTGTCATGTCTTTTTTCCGTCTGCTCAGACATGGCGTAACAGTGCTTGTTAGTGTTGGCGTCAGAACGATATTTTTGTTGGTTTCCAGTCGGTGGGGCGTTGCAGTGATTCGTCGTCAGGCACTACGAGTGAGCCGACGTAGCTGCCGTCGGCGTAGAC